>DASZAN010000094.1:0-87621 GCA_035945115.1 Allostellaceae bacterium | reverse complement strand
GGTGGCGAGGTTCTTGACCTCGCTCGCGACGACGGCGAAGCCCTTGCCGGCTTCGCCGGCGCGCGCCGCCTCGATCGTCGCGTTCAAGGCGAGAAGGTTGGTTTGGCTCGCGATCTCACCGATGAGCTTCACCACATCGTTGATGCGCGCCGCAGTCGCCGCCACGCTCTCGACGTCCTTGCTCGTCGCCTCGACGTCGGTCACCGCCTTGCGGGCAATGTCGGCCGAGCGCTGGATCTGCTGCGCCACTTCCTTCAAGCTCGCCGACAATTGCTCGGACGCGGTGGCGATCGCCTTGACGTTGTTGGTGGAGTGCATCGACGCCTCGCTCGCATCGGCGCCTTGGCGCTGCGTCTGATCGGCCACTTTGGTGAGAGCAGCGGCAAGCGTATTGAGCTTGCCGGCCTCGCTGGTGATCGCCTGAAATGCGTTCGTCGAAGCGGCCGGCGAGATCCTCCATGAGCCTCTTGCGTTCCTCGGCGGCGCGCTGCTGCATCTCTGTGCGCTCGCGCTCGAGCGATTGCATCTTCTCGGTATTGGCGCGGAAGACCTCGACCGTGGCCGCCATGGCACCGATCTCGTCCTGCCGGTCGCGCGCGGGCACCGCAAGCTCGACGACGCCGCGCGCCAACTCCTGCATCGCCAAGGTGAGCTGCCGCAGCGGCCGCAGGATGCTGCGCGTGCTGAAGAAGAAGAGCGGAACCAACATCACGAACGCGCCGATGAAGGTCGCGA
Source organism: Allostellaceae bacterium (assembly GCA_035945115.1). GTDB lineage: Bacteria > Pseudomonadota > Alphaproteobacteria > ATCC43930 > CGMCC-115725 > DAHUYF01. The sequence goes on along the minus strand of DASZAN010000094.1, from coordinate 86,886 downwards.
TGTTCACCCGTTCGGCACGATCGATCGCGGTGCTTGTGCCGACGAAATGACTCCGCATCTCCTTCGTTGAATCGGTGGCGAGCGTGAGGAAGAGATCGTTCAGTCGGTTGGCCTTGTCGCAATATTCGTCAATCGCCTTGGCGATCTCGGCGCGGTCGCCGCCTTTGAGAGCGGGCTTGATGCGGCTGCCGACAAGCTTGTCGAGGTGGAAATCGTCCTCGTCGAGGCCGACTGCCTTGCCGCCTTCGCGCACAAAGCCGGCGATTTTCTTGAAGTCGCCTTCGAAGTCCTTGTTGTCGATGCCGAGATTGCGGAGGTTCTCTTCATCGCTCTTGGCGTCGCGGCCGAGGCCGCGCACATCGACCTCCGACTGCAGAATGGCCATCCGCATGGCCACCAGGCTGTCGGTGCGCTGATCGACGCGGTCGGTCTCGGCCATGCGCGCCGCAATGTTCCAGCCGAGCTGCAAATGGAGGATCGACAAGAAGGCGACGACGCCCAGCGAAAGGAAGGCCGTGAGCAGCATCTTGCCTCTGATGCTGAGCGCCAGTTTCCGCTGCAGCTTACCGGCCATTCCGCCGATGCTCATGCTCGCCTCGCTCCAGGGGCACCCCAGGTCATGCCCGGTCGGCGGGTGCCCAGCCCGAATTCCCGATGAAGGTCCGCTCTGAGGCTTGATTTTCGGTAAAAGGATTGGTTAAGACGATGCCCCTTCGAGGGAGGCTAAAGCGCCGATTTGGCGATAAATGAAGTCAGGCGAGCCCTGTGCCTCATCGCGGGCGCGATCAAGGAGGGCGCGATCGGGCGCAAGCGCGCAGGCGGGATCGGTCCGCGCGGCGTCGCCGGTCAGCGCGAAGGCCTGGCAGCGGCACCCGCCCCAGTCGATCTCGCGCCGGTCGCAGGAGCGGCATGGCTCCGGCATCCAGGCGGTGCCGCGAAAACGGTTGAACGCCTCTGAGCGATACCAGATGTCGGCGAGACTCTCGCTCTTCACCGAGGGAAAGACGAAGCCCGGCAAGGTCTCGGCCGCATGGCACGGCAAGACCTTGCCGGCAGGCGAGATGTTGAGGAAGCGCCGCGCCCAGCCGCCCATGCACGCTTTGGGACGGCGCGCATAATAATCGGGAAGGACGTAGTCGATGGTGAGCACGCCCTTGAGCCGCATCCGTTCGGCCTCGACGAGCGCCGTTGCCCGCGCCAGCTGCTCGCTGGTCGGCAGCAACGCCCGGCGGTTGGCGAGTCCCCAGCCGTAATATTGCACATGCGCCACCTCGAGCCGCTGTGCCCCCAGGCGAAGCGCGAGCTCGATCATTTGCGCGAGGCGCTCGAGATTCTGGCGATGCACGACCGCATTGACCGTGAGCGGCAAGCCCGCCTCGCGGACCAGAGCGGCGGCCGCGAGCTTCTTGTCATGGGCGCCGCCAAGGCCGGCACTGCGATCGGCACCCCCGGCCTCGGCATCCTGAAAGCTGAGTTGCACGTGATCGAGGCCGGCCTCGACCAGGGCCGCAAGGCGCGCCCGATCGAGCAGCACGCCTGAGGTAATGAGATTGCTGTAAAGGCCGACGGCGCGCGCCACGCCGACAAGCACGGCAAGGTCGTGGCGCACCAACGGCTCGCCGCCGGAGAAATGCACTTGGAGAATGCCGAGCGCAGCCGACTCGCGGAGCACGCGCTCCCATTGGGCGGTGTCGAGCTCGGCGCTTGCACGCTCGAGGGCCAGCGGATTGGAGCAATAAGGACAGCGCAGCGGGCAGCGATGCGAGAGCTCGGCGAGGAGCGCAAGCGGCGGCTCGATGAGGGGCGCGGTCATGGCGCGAGCACGCCCTTGTCGACGAGGTCCTGAAGCAGTGCTGTCACGTCGGTAGCGATCACCTCGCGCGGCGCTTCGAAGCGACGGACGAGATCGTCGATGATCGCCGCGACACTGCGCTCGCCGTCGATCAGCTTCAAGATCTCGACGGCGGGCTCGTCCGGCAGCAGCAAGCGCTCGGGTGCCAGCACCACCCAGCGCCCACGCGTTTCGTCGTAGCGGAACTTCGCGTACTTGGGAAAGCGCAGCGTGGTGCTGCCGTCGAGCTGCAGCCGGTTCGGGACATCTCCGCTCATTGGCGCCCCGCGCTCTCAGGTACGAAAGCGCCGGGCGGGATAAGCCGCGGCTCGACATAGGCGAGATAGAGGCCGTCGAGCTGCGACCAAAGCACGTCGCACTTGAAGCGGAGCGCGGCCAAGACCGCCTCTTGCGCCTCGCGGGTCTTGGCTTCGGCCTTGACATAGGCAAGGGCGAAGTCGGCGTCCCGCGGAGCCTGGGTGAGGCGCGGTCGGAAATAGGCGAGGGTGTCCATGGTGATGAAAGAATAGCCTTTCAGCATGCCCTCGACACGTTCGGCAATGATGCCGGGCGAGAAAAGTTCGGTGAGCGAGGAGGCCACCGCTTCAAGGAGCGAGCGGTCCCGCACGAAATGGACGTAGGCATCCACGGCAAAGCGCGTGGTCGGAAGGATGCCGGCCGTGCATTCGACATAGGCACGCTCGAGGCCGACCCCTTCGGCGAGCTTGAGCCAGCGCTCGATTCCGCCTGGTGCCGTGCCGTCGCCGTCATGATCGACCAGGCGCGCCCGCCAGGCGCGCCGAAGCTCGGCCGTTGGCAGCCGGGCGATCAAACTCGCATCCTTGATCGGGATCTGGCGCTGATAATAGTAGCGGTTGAGCGCCCAAGCCTGTACTTGGCCGCGGTCGAGCTTGCCGGCGTGCAACAGCTGATGGAAGGGATGGCGGTTGTGATAGCGTTCGGCCCCGATCGCTCGAAGCGCCGCTTCCAATGCGTCGGCGGAGAGGAGCATCCCGGTCATGCCGTCTCACCAATAATGAAAGGGGCGTATCCCCTTGCGAGGCGCCCCTTTTGCCGTGCCGGGCGGTCGCCCGGCACGGTCATCACAGCAATCGCTTTAGCTGAGCTCGGCGCAGGCGTAAGCGTTGATTTCCAGGCCGACAGCGATCTCGATGATCCGCGGGGTGGTCCACTTCATTGTTGTTTCCTCCTGAAAACGGCGCAATTTTACAACGGATGAGTAAAAGACCAGTCTACCGTAGGAGGCGTCGCCAGGGCTGTCAACCGCCCACCTCACCCGCTCACGAGAATGTGGGCGTGCGCCGGGCGGGGAGGGGTAGGGATGCGCCCGCGTGGTAGGCCACATACCGGATTCCCAGATTTTTCGCGGCGCTGTCCATGATCTCAGCATTGACAGTTTAATTTAGCGCCGCATAGCATGATTCGCACCTAGAGTTTGTCACGGCTACCCGTGACCAAGAACGACAAAGACGGCAAGAGGGGAGAGCAACGGTGCCGGGGGGGACATCACCCACATTCCGTTCGGTTGGACAGCGGCGACAGCCGCCGCAGGGCGACCAGTCCGGCTGGTCGCGGCTCGGCGGCAAAGGATGATCGTGGTTGCGGGCGGGTGGAAACCCGCCCGTTTTCGTTAATGGCAGGGCCGAGCGACCCGTGATGGCGCGGCGGCCGTGGCAGAAAAGTCAGAAGGGGACACCATGAGGATCTTGACCATCAACGGCTTCCGGCGCGTGGTCGAAATGCCCGACGACACGCCGCTTCTCTGGGTCATTCGCGAGCATCTGCAGATGACCGGTACCAAGTTTGGCTGCGGCGCCGGTCTCTGCGGCGCCTGCACGGTCCATCTCAATGGCGAGGCGGTACGCTCCTGCCAGACGGCGCTCGCCGACACGGGCGATGGGGAGGTGACCACCATCGAAGGTCTCGATCCCAACGGCCAGCATCCCCTGCAGCGCGCCTGGATCGCCGAGCAGGTGCCGCAATGCGGCTGGTGCCAATCGGGGCAGATCATGCAGGCGGCGTCGCTCTTGCGCAAAACCCCCAATCCCACCGATGCCCAAATCGTCAAGGCGATGGACGGCAATCTTTGCCGCTGCATGACCTATGTGCGGATCAAGAAGGCGATCAAGCGCGCCGCCAAAGAGATGAATGGCGCGACCGCCGGAAAGAAGGAGGCGTGAGATGGCGAAGACACTTGCTCGCAAGAAGGCGGTCCAGGACGTGAATCGCCGTCAGTTCCTCATCGGCACGATGTCCGCCGGCGCTGGCCTCACATGCGGCTTCTCGTTGCTGCCAGCCATTACCGGAAGCGCCGGTGAAGCGCTCGCCGCCGGCAATTTCGAGCCGACCGTGTGGTACACGGTCGACCGCGGCGGCATCGTCACGGTGCATATCGAGAAAGCCGAGATGGGTCAGCATGTCGGCACCGCCTTTGCGCAGGCGGTCGCGGAGGAGCTCGAGGCGGATTGGAAGGACATGCGCCTCGATTACCCCGATCCCGGCGACAAGAAGTTCACCAGCCCGCTTGCCTTCATTACCGGTGGAAGCTGGAGCGTCAGCACCAATTTCGATAGCCTCTCGCGCGCTGGCGCGGCCGGGCGGATGGCGCTGATGCAAGCTGGTGCCGGCATGCTCGGGGTGTCCGCGAGCGAGGTCCGCGCCGAGAACAGCAAGGTGATTGCCAAGAACGGCAAATCGGTGACCTACGCGCAGATCGTTTCGACCGGGAAGCTCGACAAGGTCGTGACGCCTGACGAGCTCAAGGCGATCAAGCTCAAGGACCCGAAGGACTACAAGCTCATCGGCAAGCCGGTCCACGCCCTCGACATACCGCCGAAGACCAATGGCACGGCCAAGTACGGCATGGATATGTTCGTGCCGGGCATGGTCTACGCCAAGATCGCGCGGCCACCGGTGCGTTATGGCGCGAAGGCCAACAACGTCGATGACAGCGAGGCCAAGAAGGTGCCGGGCTACGGGCAGTTCATCTCAGTGCCGGATCCGACCGGCACGGCAACGCATTACGTGATCGCCATCGCCGATAGCTACCCGGCGGCACTCGAGGCGGCGCGCGTGCTCAAGATCGATTGGGATCTCGGCCCCAACAAGGATGTGAGCAGCGACGGTCTGCTGCAGCACGCCAAGGACCTCGTGGCCGACTCCAGCAAGGGCTTTTCCTTCTGGGACATCGGCAACGCGGCGCAAGTGCTGCCGACGGCGGCGGTCAAGCACGAGGCGGTCTATATTACCCCGCTCGCCGTGCATGCACCGATGGAGCCGATGAACTGCGTCGCCTTCGAGGACGGCGGCATCTGGCACATCTACTCCGGCTCGCAATTCCAGGGGCGCTCCACCGCGCTTTGCGCGGCGGTGGCGGGCGTGAAGCCGGAGCAGGTGCTGATCCATCAGGTCTACCTCGGCGGCGGCTTCGGCCGACGGCTCGAGGCAGACGCCATGGTCCCGGCCGTGATTGCCGCGAAAGCGGTCGGCAAGCCGGTGAAGCTCATCTATAGCCGTGAAGAGGACACGCAGAACGACTTCTTCCGCACCCTCACTTACCAGCGCTTGCAGGGCGGGGTCGATGCCAATGGCAAGGTTCTTGCCTTGAACCAGGATGTATGTTCCGCCTGGGCGACCAAGCGGTGGGGCATCGAGGCGTTCCTCTCCGACAGCACTGACAAGAAAGGCAAACTTGACTCCTTCTCGGTGAACGGCGCTGATAGTTGGTACACGATTCCCAACCATCACGTCCGCGCCATCGAGAATGACATCGCGCAGGTGGCGACGCCCTCCGGGCAGTTCCGCTCGGTGGCACCGGCCTGGACCTTCTGGGCGGTCGAGAGCTTCATGGACGAGCTCGCGCACGCTGCCAAGAAGGATCCGGTGGAGTTCCGCCTCGCCATGCTCGACGCTGCGGGCGCCAACGCCGGTTCAGCGCCAAACTCCGTGGGCGGCGCTAAGCGTATCGCCAATGTCTTGCGCTATGCCGTCGAAAAGTCCGGGTACGGGACGAAGAAGTTCCCCAAGGGAACGGGTCAAGGCATCGCAGTGGTGTCTTCTCAGGAGCGGAGCTCACCCACCTGGACTGCCTGTGTGGCCGAGGTCACGGTTGGCGGTGACGGCGTCGTGAAGGTCAATAAGCTCACGATCGCCATCGACATCGGCACCACGGTCAATCCGGATGGCGCGCGTGCGCAAACCGAGGGCGCGACGCTCTGGGGCTTGAGCCTTGCGCTCTACGAGCAGGCCTCAATGCGCAAGGGTAACCTCGTCCAGGCCAACTTCGACACCTACACGCCGATCCGCATGTCGCAAGTGCCGGATCTCGACATCCACGTGCTCAACACCGGCAACTATCCAGCGGGCGTGGGCGAGCCGGCGGTCACGGTGGTAGCGCCCGCCGTCGCCAACGCGGTCTACAACGCCGTTGGCGCGCGCGTCCGCACCTTGCCGCTGACACCCGACAAGGTGAAGGCGGCGATGAAGGCATGATCTCGACCGGGCTCCCCGGCGTCGCCGGGGAGCCCGCGCTTTTTTAAAAATAGACGCTCAGGGGGACCGATGAAGCGACTTGTTGTAGCAGCCGCCGTTGCCGTGTTTGCAACGGGCGCTCAGGCGCAGACCTCTCAAGACCTCGTAAAGGGCGTGAGCGACACCAAGAACGTGCTGAATTACGGCATGGGCTACAATCTGCAACGCTACAGTCGGCTCGCCCAGATCAATAAAAGCAATGTCAAAGATCTGGCCCCGGTATGGCAATACGCCCTCGATGACAACCGGTCGCAAGAATCGCAACCGATCATCTACAACGGCGTGCTCTACCTGACCACGCATGCCGCCACCATGGCGCTCGACGCCAAGACGGGCAAAGAGATCTGGAAGACCAAGGTCGAGTACCCGCCGGAGACGCTGCGCGAAGTCTGTTGCGGCATCATCAATCGGGGCGTGGCGCTCTATAACGGAAAAGTGTTCCGCACCACGCTCGATGCCAATGTCATTGCCCTCGACGCCAAAACCGGCAAGGAAATCTGGCGGCAGAACGCGGCCGACATGAAACAAGGTTATGCCATGACGGTCGCGCCGCTCGTTGCCGACGGCGTCGTCATCACCGGCATTTCCGGCGGCGAATTCGGTATCCGCGGATTTATCGATGGATGGGATCCGGAGACCGGAAAACGCTTGTGGCGCACATACACGGTGCCGGCGCCTGGGGAGCCCGGCGGAGACACGTGGCCGGGCGACACTTGGCAGCGCGGCGGTGGTGCCACCTGGGTCACCGGCTCCTTCGATCCGGAACTGCACACGGTCTACTGGGGCACCGGCAATCCCGGATCATTCAACGCGGCCCTGCGCAAGGGCGACAATCTCTACACGTCATCCATGCTCGCGCTCGACCCCAAGACGGGCAAGATCAAGTGGCACTACCAATTCACGCCGAACGATCCCTTCGACTATGACGCCACCGAGGAGCCGCTCTTGGCGACACTAAAGGTGAATGGCAAGCCGACCAAGGTGCTGATGCAAGCCAACAAGAACGGCTTCTTCTACGTGCTCGATCGCGCCGACGGCAAGCTCATCTCCGCCCAAAAATTCGTCACGGTGAACTGGGCGAAAGGGATCGACAAGAAGACCGGCCGGCCGATCGAAACCGATCTCGTCGCGAAAGCGCGCGCCGGCGAAAAGGTGGAGGTGTGGCCGTCCGCGCTCGGCGGTAAGAACTGGTTCCCCATGTCTTACGACCCGAAAACGCACCTCGCTTACGCCAACACGCTTAATTTCGGGACCAACTACAAAGCGGTTCCGGCACAGTATAAAGCTGGCGAGTTTTACTTCGGCATCGATCTGACGCTCGGCTTTGCATTCAAAGAGGGGCCGCGCGGTTATCTCAAAGCGATCGACCCCATGACCGGAAAAGCAAAGTGGGAGGTGCCGAGCGATATCCCGCGCTGGTCTGGCGTGCTCTCGACGGCTGGCGGCACAGTTTTCACCGGTGAGATGACCGGCGAGTTCGAGGCATTCGATGCGGAAAGCGGCAAGAAGCTGTGGTCGTTCCAGACGGGCTCCGGCATCGAGGGGCAGCCGGTTACGTGGGAGCAAGGGGGCGTTCAATACGTCGCGGTCACCAGCGGATATGGCGGTGCCTATGTGATATTTACCGGCGACGAGCGAATGAAGAGCATTCCCAGCACCGGCATGCTTTGGGTGTTCGCTCTGCGGAAGTGACGGCCACAAGAAGAGGCGCGCGCGGACCGTCGAGCCGGTTCCGGCGGTTCGCGGCGATCCTTTCGCTTGTTTGGGTGATATCGGCTGTCACCGCCGATGCCGATGCTGGAGATGATCCGCAAAAGGGCGCGAGAACGTCAGAAACGACGGGCATCCCAGATGACGTACGTCGCGGCGAGCTGCTTTACGCCCATCACTGCTCGCACTGCCATGGCTTCAACATGGTGAGCGCCGGCACCGTTACCGCCGATTTGCGCGAGTTCCCGCGCGATCAGAAAGAGCGCTTCTTCGAATCCGTGACCAACGGCAAGAACAATCGCATGCCGCCCTGGGGCGACGTGCTAACGCAAGAGGAAATCGGCGACATCTGGGCTTATGTCCGGAGCCGCGCCAAGTCATGAGCAGCGGCGGCCGGTTTCTTCGTCGCGCCCTCTGGATCCTTGCCGCGTTGCTGTCTGCCACCCCCGCGTTCGCTGCCGACCCGCTCGCGATCTGCCTTGACGAGAACGTCCCGCTCTATTCCAGGCACGACAAAGGCGGAAGCAGCGGCTTTTTCGTCGCACTTTCGGAGGCGATCGCCGCGCGACTGGGTCGGTCGCTCAAAATCCAATGGTTCGAGACCAAACTCGACGCGGATTCAAGTTCCACGCTCGAAGCGAACGCTCTGCTCTCCGATCGGCGTTGCATGCTCGTCGGCGGCTATCCCCTGGTGGAGAGCGCGCTCGGCAAGCCGGGCACAGACACGGCCCGCTTGCCCGATTTCGCCGGCGCAACGCCAGTCGATCGCCACCGCCGCGTCGCGCTCGGCACCCTGGTGCTGTCCCGCGCCTATCTCTATGCACCCATGACCGTCGTACTCGGCCCGACGCGGCACCAAGCGGTGAAGAGCCTTGGCGATCTCGACGGTCTCAAGCTCGGCATCGAAGCGTCCACCTTGGGCGACGTCGTGCTGATGCTCTACAAGAACGGTCGGCACATCGACCATCTCATGCATGTCGCGCCGGGTCGTGATGAGCTTCTGCCGCGCCTCGAACGCGGCGAATTTGAGGCGACCCTCGTCGATCTCCGGCGCTTCGACGCCTATCGCGTGCAGCATCCCGACAGCAAGATCACGCCCACCGGCTTTTTTTACCGTGCCGGCATTAACATGGGCTATGTCGGCTTGGCGAGTGAGATGACACTGATCAATCAGGTGAACGCAGTGATCGACGACATGCTGGCACAGAACGAGATGGCACGGCTCGCGGCCAAGATCGGCTTGACCTATGTGCCGCCCCACCAGCCCGAGATTTCGCCCGAACTCACCTTGCGGGATTTGCGCGAGGATTGATCGGCGCGAAGCCCGCAAACGGGATTGACGGATTGCTGCTCACGCGGGACGATGGAAGGCGATCATTAGATCGCGTGAGAAATAACGGCCCGACGGGCCTGGGGAGGGGAGCAATCCTAAGATGACGCCTATATCCAAATTGCTGATTCGGACAACCCTGGCGGGGGTGGCGGCTTTCGCCCTCGGCATGCTGATGGATGGCGGTAGCGCAAAGGCCCAGGGGCTGAAGCACTATGATTCCAACACCAAGCAGTTCTGGGAGCACCCGCCGCCGGATTGGTTCCTCGGCGATGAGACCGAGCAGCAGAAGGGCCTGAATGTTCCGGCCAATCCGCCGACGCCTGCGACCGAGGCGGAGCTCAACAACATCATTTCAAAGATCAAGCTGCCGCCCGGCTTCAAAATGAGCGTTTATGCGAGCAACGTGCCGACGGCGCGACAGATGGCGTGGGGCGATAAAGGGACGCTCTTCGTCGGCTCCTGGTTCGGGACGGGGAGCGTCTTCGCCGTGGTCGATCGGGGCGGCAAGAAGGAGGCGGTTACGATCATCAAGGGGATGACCGTACCCACTGGCGTGGCGTTCCGGGACGGCGCGCTCTATGTCGTCGATATCAGCAAGATCTACAAGTACGAGAATGCCGAGGCGAGCCTCGAGAAGATGCCGGAACCCAAGGTCGTCTACGACGATATGCCGACCTACGTACCACATGGCTGGAAATACCTGGTTTTCGACAAGCAGGGTCGGCTCTACGTTCCGTTCGGTCCGCCGTGCAATGAATGTCTGCCGCCGACGACGGTATCGCAGATCAGGCGCGTCTATCCGAATGGCACGGCGGAGGTCATCGCGCTCGGCGTCCGCAACAGCGTCGGTGGCGATGTCGATCCGCGCACCGGCGACTACTGGTTCTCGGAGAATGCGCGCGACTGGATCAGCGACGACCTGCCGAGCGACAAGCTCAATCACATCACGCGCATTGGCCAGCATTTTGGGTATCCCTACTGCCATCAGGGCGACCTGCCGGATCCGGTCTTCGCGATGGGGCACAAATGCTCCGAGTTCACGCCGCCGGTCGTAAACCTCGGCCCGCACGTGGCGCCGCTCGGAATGAAGTTCTACACCGGCAACCAGTTCCCGGCGGAATACAAGAACAACATCTTCATCGCCGAGCACGGTTCGTGGAATCGGCATAAATATAACGGCGGGCGCATCATGCGCGTGACCGTCGACGCCAAGGGCAAGAATGCCAAGCAGCAGGTGTTCGCGTCGGGCTGGATCGAGGGTGACCGGAAATATCTCGGTCGGCCGAACGACGTGCTCGTTGCACCCGATGGCTCGCTCCTCGTCTCCGACGATTGGGCGGGTGCGATCTATCGCATCAGTTACGCCAAGTAAGATTCGCCGACGTCATGCCCCGCCCGCTTGTCGGGCGGGGCATCCGTCTTCAAACGACTGATGACCTTGACCATGAGCCGACCGAGAATCCTTCTGTCGGCGGCGGTCCTCTTCTTTGCCGCGCTCCGTGTCGCGCCGGCAGCTGAGCCCGACGCGATCAAAGCCAAGATCGAGACTTGTTTTGCTTGCCACGGCGAAGGGGGCGTGTCGCAGGCGCCCGACGTGCCCTCGATCGCCGGGCAGCCCAGCTACTTCACGCAATGGCAGTTGGTGTTCTTCCGGAATGGCTCGCTTAAGAGCGAACTCATGGAGCCAGTCGCACGCGAGCTTAGCAACGATGATCTTCGCGAGCTCGGCGCCTACTTCCAATCGCTGCCGCCGCCACCGCCTTCCGCGGAGCCGGACAACGCACCCGATTTGACAAAGGCTGGCGCCAAGCTCGCCGTCGAGCGCCATTGCAATATCTGCCATGCCGAGGGCTTCGTTGGGCAAGAAGCCGCGGCGCGGCTCGCCGGTCAGCGCGAAGAGGTCCTACTCAAGGCGCTCCAAGACTACAAAGCCGGGCGACGGACGGGAACCGGGGTCGCGGCGATGCCCGAGATCACCTTTGGCCTGAGCGAGGAGGAGATGGCGGCGCTGGCGCATTATCTCGCTCGGGTTCCCAACCGCTAATCGGTTCCCTGCTTGCTCAGGCTTCCCAGCCCGAGTGGTCGGTTGACGCCGGTCCAACCAGGCGGGACCATGCGAGGGCATGCCGAAGCGCCTCTTGGTCGCCGTTCTCCTTCTCGTCCCAGCGCTTGCGCTGTCGCCCGCTTGGGCGAGCGAGCGTCCAGTCGTCCGCGTGGGCGTGCTGAAATTCGGCACGGTGAGCTGGGAACTCGACGTGATGCGCCGGCACGGTTTTGACCGCGCGCACGGCATCGACGTCGAGCCGCTCGAGCTCGCTGGCAAGGACAGCGCCGCGGTCGCGCTCCAAGGGGGCGCCGTCGATGTCATCCTCACCGACTGGCTTTGGGTCGCGCGCCGCCGCGGTCTCGGCGGCGACTTCACCTTCGCGCCCCACTCCCATGCGGCGGGCAGTCTCATCGTACGGGCGGATAGCGGCATCAAGCAAATCGCCGATCTCAAAGGCCGGAAGATCGGCATTGCCGGCGGGCCCATCGACAAGAGTTGGCTCATCCTGCGTGCCTATGCCAAGAAAGCGGCCGGGCTCGATCTCGTCCGCGACGCGGACCCTGTCTTCGCCGCGCCGCCGCTTCTTACGGAAACGCTGCGCAAGGGCAATCTCGCCGCGGTGCTCAATTTTTGGCAGTACAATGCACGCCTTCCCGCCGCGGACTATGTCGAGCTCATCCGCATCGAGGATATGCTGGCCGCGCTCAACCTCGCGCCGGAGACACCGCTCCTGGGCTGGGTGTTCAGCGAGCGCTGGGCCAAGAGCCATGCGGCGGCCCTGCGCGGGTTTCTCGACGCCGCGGCCGCCGCCCGTGCGGAACTCGCGCGCTCGCCTGAGGAATGGCGAGCGATCGCGCCGCTCACGCAAGTCGCGGATGCCGAGGTGCTCGATCGCCTGCGCCTTGCTTATGCGCGCGGCATTTCGGATGAGACGCCCAGCGATCTCGGCGGCGCGGCCCAGCGCCTGCTCGATCTCCTCATGAGCTTCGGCGGCATCGATGAAGCGCCCGCCGACGGGCGCGTCCCGCCCGGCACCTTCTTTGCCGGCGCGCCTTGATGCGGCTGCAGCTTTTGTGGTCTGGCGATGCCGGCTTGCGTTGGCTCTCGGCCCTGGCGCTGCTGGCCCTTTGGCAAAGCGCGGCGAGCATCGCCCAGAGCCCGGTCCTGCCGAGCCCGGTGGCAGTCGCGCTGGCGCTCGCTCGCCTCGTCATGCAGGGCCGCCTTCCCCTCGATCTCGGCATCACCTTGCTTCGCGTCGCCGCGAGCTTCGTGCTCGCCATGGCGGCGGGCGCGGCGCTCGGCATTTTAATGGGCGAAAGCCGGCGCGCCGACCGCCTGCTCGATCTCTGGCTCGTCCTCGGTCTCAACATCCCCGCCCTCGTCATCATCTTTCTCTGTTATGTCTGGCTGGGCCTCGGCGAAGTGGCGGCCGTGGTGGCGGTGGCGCTCAACAAAGTGCCGACCTCGGCGGTCATCCTTCGCGAAGGGGCGCGCGCGGTCGACCGCGAGCTGCTCCAGGTCGCCGAGGTGCTGCGCCTCTCCTGGACCCGCTGTTTGCGGCTGGTTTATTTGCCGCAGCTTTACCCCTATTTCATGGCGGCGACGCGCTCGGGCCTGGCGCTTATTTGGAAGATCGTCCTGGTGGCCGAGCTGGTCGGGCGCAGCAATGGCGTGGGCTTCCAGCTCGGCGTCTATTTTGCCTTCTTCGACATCACCAACATTCTCGCCTATACCGCGAGCTTCATCGCCGTCGTGGCGGCAGCGGAAAGCTTGGCCATCCGCCCGCTCGAGCGGCGCTTGCTGCGGTGGCGGGCATGAATGCGCTCGAGGTGGAGGTGCGGCGCAAGGTCTATCGAAGCGCGCGCGGCGAGCGCACGGCATTGGCCGAACTGGCCTTTGCCGTGCCCAAAGGCGAGTTTACCTGTATCATCGGCCCCTCCGGCTGCGGCAAGACAACACTGCTATCGCTCATCGCTGGTCTCGATCGCGATTTTGCCGGACACATCGGGCGCGAAGGAGCCGGCCGGCTCGGTGTGGTCTTCCAGACGCCGCGGCTCATGCCTTGGCTCAGTGTCCGCGACAACGTTCGCCTCGCGCTCACGTCGTCCGAAGCGGAGGAGGGGCGCGCCGATGCAATCTTGCGCGAGATGCAGCTCGCCGACTTCCTCGATGCTTTCCCCGGCCGGCTCTCGGGGGGCCAGCAGCGCCGCGTCGCCTTGGCCCGCGCCTTTGTCAACGAGCCCGACCTGTTGCTGCTCGATGAACCCTTCCAGTCTCTCGACGCGCCCACGGCGGAACAGCTGCGCGATTTGCTGGTGACGATGTGGATGCGCCTGCGCCCCACCATTCTCTTCGTCACGCACGATCTGCGGGAGGCGCTAAGCCTCGCCGATCGAGTCTTGTTTCTCTCGGCTTCGCCGGGCCGCGTGATGCTCGATCTGCCGCTCTCCACACCGCGTCCGCGCCATCCCGACAGCGCTGCCGTGGAAACGATGCGGAAGCAATTGCTCGCCACGCATCCCGACGTGCTGCGCGGCCTCGTGGCGGGCGCCGCGGAGAGCGCTGCATGAGCGCCCCTCGGGAGCGGAGCTGATGCGCATCGTCGTGCTCGGTGCGGCGGCGGGCGGCGGCTTTCCGCAATGGAATTGCAATTGCGCGGTCTGCCGCGAGGCATGGGCCGGCCGCGCTCCGGCGCAGACGCAAGCGTCGCTCGCTGTTTGCGCCGATGGCGAGCATTGGGTGCTGCTCAATGCCTCGCCCGATCTTCGTGCGCAGATTTTGGCGACGCCCGTGCTCCACCCGCGGCGCCTCGGCCGGGACAGCCCCATTACCGCCGTGGTGCTCACCAACGGCGATGTCGATGCCGTCGCCGGCCTGCTCACGCTGCGGGAGCGTTGGCCGCTTTCGCTCTACGGCACGCGCGGCGTCCTCGATGTGCTCGCCGCGAACAGCGTCTTCAATGTTCTTCATGCCGACAGCGTTGTTCGCCAGCCCTTGATACTCGGGCAATCCATCGCGCTCACCACGCGCGACGGCGGCCAGATCGGGCTCAGCCTCGAAGCGTTCAGCGTGCCCGGCAAGGTTGCGCTTTATCTCGAGGACGGACGCATCGAAGAACGCCTCGCCGAGCGTTCTGAGAATACCATCGGGCTCATGCTCACAGCGCCCGCGACGGGAAAGCGCTTCTACTACATTCCCGCTTGCGCCGCCGTCGACGGCGAGCTTGCGGCTCGCGTCAAGAGTGCGCCGCTGCTTTTCTTCGACGGCACGCTTTGGGGCGATGACGAAATGATCGAGGCTGGCCTCGGAACGAAGACGGGACGCCGCATGGGTCATTTGAGCGTCTCCGGTCCACAGGGATCGATGGCCGCCCTCGCCGATCTCGGCATCGCGCGCAAGTTCTTCATCCACATCAACAACACCAACCCGATGCTCTGCGCCGGCTCGCCCGAATGCGCGGCGGTCGAGGCCGCCGGCTGGGAAGTGGCGCGCGATGGCCTGGAAATCACCCTCTGAGCGGCGCTCCAAGGTGATCGGTTTTCTGCGAGGCGCCATCGCCCTTGCGACGGTAATGGTAGCGACATCGGCCGTGACGGGAACCTGCGCCGAGGACACGCCAGCGCCAACCCTCACCGGCGAGGCCGCCTTCGGCGACTGGACAAGCGACGCGCCGGGCGTTCGCCGCCGCCTCACGCCCGCCGATTTGCCCCCACCCTTCGCAACGCGCTCGGCCGGAAGCCAAGCGCATATCGTGCCGCGGCCCGCCGATGCCTGGCCCAAGCTGCCGCCGGGATTCGTCGCCGAGGAGTTCGCGCGCGGCCTCAACGGACCGCGCTTGCTCCGCACCGCTCCCAATGGCGATGTCTTTGTCGCCGAGACCCGGACGGGAACGATCAAGATCTTGCGGACGGGCGCACCGGGCGAGCCCGCCACCGTCCTCACTTACGCGCGGGGGCTCGAGGTGCCCTTCGGTCTTGCCTTTTACCCGCCGCAAGGCGAGGCGCGTTTTCTCTATGTCGCGACGATGACGGCGGTGCTGCGGTTTCCCTACGCCGCGGGGTCGGTGCCCGCGCGAGGTGCGCCGGAAATCGTGGTTCGCGATCTGCCCGAGGGCGGTCACTGGACCCGCGATGTTCTCTTCTCTGCCGATGGCCGCAAGATGTACGTCTCGGTCGGCTCGCGATCGAACGATCAGGAAAGCCCCTCTTACGACGAGACGCTGCGCGCCAATGTGCTCGAATTCGACACCAATGGCGGCGGCATGCGCCGCTTCGCCACCGGTCTGCGCAATCCCGTGGCACTCGCTCTCCACCCGGCCACGGGCGAGCTTTGGGCTACCGTCAACGAGCGCGATGGTCTCGGCGACAACTTGCCGCCCGATTATGTGACGCGGCTCAGCGACGGTTCGTTCTACGGCTGGCCCTGGTACTACATCGGTGCCCACCAAGATCCCTTTCACAAGGGCCAACATCCCGAACTGCGTGATCGCGTGAAGCTTCCGAATGTGCTGGTCCAACCGCATTCGGCGCCGCTGCAGCTCGCCGTCTACGCCGGCAGCCAATTTCCCTCGCAATACCGCAACGACCTCTTCGTCGCGCTGCACGGCTCGTGGAACCGGGCGCGGCGGACCGGCTACAAGGTGGTTCGCATCCCCTTGCGGAGCGGCGTCCCAACGGGCGAGTACGAAGACTTCATGACGGGCTTCGTGACGCCGGAGGGCTATGTCTGGGCAAGGCCCGTCGGTGTGGCCGTCGGCGCCGATGGCGCGCTCCTCGTGAGCGACGACGAGAACGGCACGATCTGGCGCATCTCCTATCGCGGCAACTCCTGAGGCGTCGGCGTGGGCTGGCCTCGCCCGACGCCAATCCCTATGGTCGTGGATGAGAAGGGAGAAGGCGATGAAGTCTGATGCCGAAATCGTGCCGCGTCCGGCATCCACGGTGCTCTTGCTGCGTGACGGTCCCTCCGGTCTCGAAGTCTTGATGATCACGCGCAATGTCGCCGCGGATTTCGCCAGCGGAGCGCTGGTCTTCCCGGGAGGCCGTGTCGATGCGGCGGATGGCGAGCCGGCCATGCTGCAATGCTGCAGTGCCGTTGCCGGAGCGAGCGGCGCGGCGATGGCGTTGCGGGTCGCCGCCGTGCGCGAAACCTTCGAAGAGGCGCATGTGTTGCTGGCACGCCCCAAGGGAAGCGAGCGCCTCATCAGTGCGCGCGAGCTTGACGGGCTCGAAAACGAGCAGCGGGCAGTGCTCGGCCGTGCGCCGCATTTCGCCGATCTCGTCGCGACCGGACGCATCGAGCTGGCGACCGACCTGCTCGTGCCCTTCGCCCATTGGATCACGCCGGTCGGGCCGCCCAAGCGCTTCGACACCCATTTCTTCTCGGCGGCAGCGCCCGTCGATCAAGTGGCGGCGCACGATGGACGAGAAGCGGTGGAAACCGTCTGGATTTCGCCCGAGCGGGCGATCGCCGATTCCGAAGCCAAACGCATTACGCTTGTCTTCGCCACGCGCATGAACCTCGCGAAATTGGCCCGGAGCGCTGACGTGGCGGCGGCGCTGACGGCGGCGCGCCGCGAGACGGTCGTCACCGTCTGTCCGGAGCTGGTGGAGACGCCGGAGGGAAAGATCCTGCGTATCCCCGCGGCGGCGGGCTATGGCATCACCGAAATGCCGGCACATCTCACGACCAGGGCGTGGGTGCCGCGATGACCGGCCTCACCCGTCGCTCGCTGGCGCTCTGCGCGGCGCTCTGGCTGGGCTTCTGGTCCGGGAACGCGGCGGCGCAAGGGCCCGTGCGCGTCGCCTCCAAGATCGATACGGAAGGCGCACTCCTCGGCAACATGATCATCGCTGTGCTCGAGGCGAACCGCATCAAGACTGCGAATAAGCTTCAACTCGGCCCCACCAATATAGTGCGCAGCGCCATCATCGCCGGCGAGATCGACCTTTATCCCGAATACACCGGCAACGGCGCGATCTTCTTTTCGATGCCGTCCGATCCGGCGTGGAAGAACGCCAAGGCGGGTTACGAGAAGGTCAAAGAGCTCGATCGTGCCGCGAACAAGCTCGTCTGGCTCGAGGCTGCATCCGCCAACAATACCTGGGTGATCGCGCTGCGCCAGGATCTTGCCGCCGCCAATCATGTCGCGAGCATGACCGACTTCGCCCGATGGGTGGGGGGAGGCGGGCAAGTGAAGCTCGCGGCCTCGGCGGAGTTCGTCGAAAGCCCCGCGGCGTTGCCGAGCTTCGAGAAGACCTACGAGTTCATGCTGCAGCCGAACCAGCTCATCGTGCTCGCCGGCGGTGACACCGCGCTCACCATGCGCGCCGCGGCCGAGCGGACCTCGGGCGCCAATGCCGCCATGGCCTACGGCACCGACGGCGCGCTCGACAGTCTCGGCCTCCTCGCCCTCTCCGATCCCAAGGGCGCGCAGGTCGTCTATGCCCCGGCGCCGGTGGTACGGGGCGCCGTGCTCGAGGCTTATCCCAAGATGGCGGGTCTCCTCGATCCGGTGTTCCGGTCGCTCGACGAGCCGGCACTGCGGCGTCTCAACGGGCGGATCGCCGTCGCCGGCGAGGAGGCGAGGGAGGTCGCCGTGGATTACCTTCGCGCCAAAGGGTTTCTCAAGTAACGGGCTCTTGCCGCGGCGCGACGCATCGCCAAGAGTAGCGCCGTGGAGCTCCTCTCGAGAGCACAGCAAGGCACGCGGGGGCGGCGGCTTGCGATGGTGCGCAATCGCGTAGCTCTGCTGTTGGTCACAGCCGGCCTTGTGGCGGCACTGGGGCTACCGTTTCTCTCGCACGCGCCCAACCGCCTCCTCTCGGGCCAAGCGATCGCGCTTGTCTCGATCCTCGCGGGACCGCGGCTGTTCGTTCTGATCCCGGCCTTGCTCATCGCCGCCAGTCCCTTTTTGCCGGAGCGACGGGCGCTTCAGGTGCTCGTCGCCGGAGGGACCGCGACGCTTCTGCTGGCGCTCGTCTGGCTCGCCGGGAGCGAGGCTGCGCGCTTGGCGGAAACGGCGCCGCGCGCGGCACGGACCTCGCTCGGGAGCGCATTCTGGGCCCTGTGCGGGTGTCTCGGCCTGATCCTTCACGACCAACTGCGCCGGATCTCGCCCTCGCTGGTGCTGCGATCCGTCATCGCCGCGGTGCTCTGCCTCGCTCTCGCCACGTTGCTGGGAGCGGGCAGCCTCGCGCAGCTCTCGCTGCTCCGGGAGTATGCGGCGCATCGCGATCTCTTTGCCGCGGCCTTGCTGCGCCACGCTTTGATCGTCGCCCTGGCGCTTCTTCCGGCCGTCCTTCTCGGCGTCCCCTTGGGAATCGCGGCCGAGCGGCGGCAGCGTGTCCGGGGCGTGCTCTTTCCTCTACTCAATCTGATTCAGACCATTCCCTCGATCGCGCTCTTCGGGTTGCTGATCGCGCCGCTTTCCGCGCTCGCCGCCGCCGTTCCAGTGCTCGGCGCGGCGGGCATCGGCGGCGTGGGCGTCGCTCCGGCGGTGATCGCGCTGATGCTCTATTCGCTGCTCCCGGTAGCGCGCGGCGCCGCGGCCGGGCTCGCCAGCGTGCCCGCCGCGGCGGTCGAGGCGGCGCGCGCCATCGGCATGACGGCGCGCCAGGTGCTGTGGCGGGTCGAGATGCCGCTGGCGCTGCCGGTGATCCTGGCGGGCCTGCGCATCGCCGCCGTTCAAGCGATCGGACTGACCGCCGTTGCCGCCCTGATCGGTGCCGGCGGATTCGGCGCCATTATTTTCCAAGGTCTCTTCGCCAATGCGCTCGATCTCGTGCTGCTGGGCATCGTGCCGATGGTCGCTTTGGCGCTCGCGGTCGATGCGATGTTCGCCCTCGCCGTTACCGCGACCGCGCGCGTGCCGCGATGATCGAGTTCGAGCAAGCGACGCGTCGCTACGGTGATATTGCTGCCGTCGACGGGGTCTCTCTCCGCATTGAGCGGGGAGAGTTCTTCGTCATCGTCGGCTCGTCGGGTGCCGGGAAGTCAACGCTGTTGCGCATGATCAACGGCCTCATCCCGTGCTCGGCGGGGACGATACGCATCGACGGCCGCGATATCCGCACGCTCAACGCCGAAGACTTGCGGCGGCGCTTGGGTTACGTCATCCAGTCGATCGGGCTTTTCCCGCACTGGACGGTCGCGCGCAACATCGCCGCGGTGCCGGACCTGCTTGGCTGGCCTGCGGAAAAGATTCGCGCGCGGACCCTCGCGCTGCTTCTCCTCTTGAAGCTCGATCACGAGGTCTATCTCAACAAATATCCGCACCAGCTGTCGATCGGCCAGCAACAGCGGGTCGGTATTGCCCGCGCGCTTGCCGCCGATCCCGAAGGGCTGCTGATGGATGAGCCGTTTGCCGCGCTCGATCCCATCACACGCGAGGCGCTGCAGCGGGAAATCGCTAGCATTCATCGCGGCAGCGGCAAGACGATCATCTTCGTCACGCACGACATGAACGAGGCGCTGATGCTCGCCTCGCGCATTGCCGTCATGGACCAGGGACGCGTCGTCCAGGTCGGAACGGCGGCGGAACTCCTGACAAAACCGAGCAACGACTTCGTGCGCAGCCTGGTCGGGCGCGATGATGCCGGTCTTATGCTGCTCTCAACCGAAAAGGTCGCTGACCGCATGCGCCACGGCGCCGGTGAGGGCGAGACCTCGATCACCGCCGAGGCGAGTCTCCGTCAAGCCCTGTCACGCATGCTGCTCGTGCGCGCCGAACGCCTGGCGGTGGTCG
Source organism: Allostellaceae bacterium (assembly GCA_035945115.1). Classification (GTDB taxonomy): domain Bacteria; phylum Pseudomonadota; class Alphaproteobacteria; order ATCC43930; family CGMCC-115725; genus DAHUYF01. The sequence goes on along the minus strand of DASZAN010000094.1, from coordinate 66,668 downwards.
ACAATGCCGGTCGAACGATCGGCACGATCGACATCGGCGATCTGGTGCGGCGCCGATGACGATGCGCACGCTGCGCGATCCGCTGACCTGGGTCGTTCTCGTGCTGGCGGCGCTGCTCGCGCTCCTGCCCCGAGCGGAAAGCTTCTTCGCGTCGCTCTTTCCCTGGCTCGAGCGGCCGATTTATCGGCAGGAAAGCTTTCTCGCTCTCGTCGGCGCGCATCTGGGGCTGGTGGGTGCTTCGAGCGCCGCGGCAAGTCTCATCGGCATCATTGCGGGTATCGCCGTGACGCGGCCGTCGGGTGCGGAGTTTCGCGCGATCGTCACCACCATTGTCACCGTCGGCCAGACGTTCCCGCCCGTGGCGGTGCTGGCAATCGCCGTGCCGGTCATGGGTTTCGGCACGCTCCCGGCTTTGGCGGCACTCTTCCTTTATGGCGTGTTGCCGATCCTTGAAAGCACCATTGCCGGCCTGACCGCCGTTCCCGTCGCGGTGCGCGATGCTGCGCGCGGCATCGGCATGAGTGACGGCGCGGTGCTCCGCCGGGTCGATCTGCCGCTCGCCGCCCCCGTCATCATCGCGGGCGTCCGCACTTCCGTCATCATCAATGTCGGGACGGCGGCCATCGCCGCGACGGTTGGCGTGCGAAGCTTGGGCCTGCCGATCATCATCGGCCTCAACGCCGCCAACGTCGCCTATGTGCTCCAAGGCGCGGTGCTGATCGGCCTTATGGCGGTGGCGCTCGACCTCGCGTTCGAGCGCGTGCTGTCGTGGATCGAGCGCTGGCGTCGGCTCTGATGGCCGCTCAGGACTTGTTGTTGGCGACGAGGGTTTCAGCCTTCTCGTTCAGCATCGCGATCAACCCGTCCACGCCCTGGCGTGTCAGCACGGCCGAAAATTGCGAGCGCAAGTTCGCCAATTGGCTGATCGTGCCGGTGAGATAGACATCGGCGATTTGCCACGCACCGCTATTCTCGTGCATCAGATAATTGATGCTGACGGGTGCGCCGTCGGACTTGACGATCTGGCTCTGCACGATGGTGCCGAAGGATGTCGGCTCGACGCCGCGCACCTGGAATTTCTCGCCCGAATAGCTGTCGAAGCGACCGGCGTAAGTAGCCGTCATGTACCGCTGAAATGCCTCCGTCACTGCTTGCCGCTGCGGCGAGGTGAGCTTCGTCCAACCCGCCCCGACGGCCCTCTGAGCCATGTAGGGAACATCGAAGCTCTGGCCGATCACCGGGGCCAGACGGTCGTATCGCCCTCTGTCGCCGAGCGAGGGACCGTTCTGCATCGTGTTCAGCAGCGCATCGTAGAAACGATGAACGGTGTCGGTGGGATCGCTCGGCGACGCTTCGCCGAGCCCGCGGCCCAACGCCACTGCGATCAGCAGCATGGCGATGAACACGCCGACCTTGTGCGTCAAGGGGAAGCGTCTACCGTCTGAATTCAACCTTCTCATGACCGCGAACTCCGCAAATTTTCCCCAATGTGATAGGGGAGTTCGCGGTTTCAAGTGGGCCCTTGTGGACCGCGCCAGCATGTCGCGGCAACCGTGGGGCGAACGGCAACCGGCCTGAGCTCGATCCTCCGGTGGTCGCCGTGCGACGAAAGCCGCAGACTTATGCAGCCCTGGCCGCCGCCTGCCAGTCGGCAAAGCCGCGAGCTTCCTGCGCGAGTTGCTGTAGGAGTGCCGCCGGCTTGAGCGCTGGCTCGTTGAAGCGCCCGGCGAATTCGCCAAGCCGCTCGGCGATTTTCTTGAGGCCAACGCCATCGGCATAGTGCATGGGGCCGCCGCGATAGATCGGCCAGCCATAGCCATACACCCAGATCACGTCGATATCACTGGCGCGAAGCGCCATGCGCTCTTCGAGAATCTTGGCTCCCTCGTTGATCATGGGGTAGACGAGGCGCTCGAGCATTTCCGCTTCCGCAATCGGCTTTCGCGGCACGCCGAGTGTCTTCGAGACCTCGACGATGATGCGCTCCACCTCGGGGTCGGGGAGCGGGGCGCGGCTGCCGGGCTCGTAGTGATAGTAGCCTGCGCTCGTCTTCTGGCCGAGGCGGCCTGCCTCGTAGAGCGCATCGGCGATCGGCGCTTTGGTGCCGCGCGCCTGGCGCACGCGCCAGCCGACATCGAGCCCAGCGAGATCGCCCATGGCGAAGGGGCCCATGGGGAAACCGAAATCGGTCAGCACCTTGTCGACCTGGTGCGGCAGCGCGCCCTCGATGAGAAGCCGCTCTGCCTCGCGGCCGCGCTGCGCCAGCATGCGGTTGCCGACGAAACCGTCGCAGACACCGACGAGCGCCGGCACCTTGCGAATGGTCTTGGCGAGCGCCATGGAGGAGGCGATTACCGACTTCGAGGTCTTGGCGCCGCGCACGATCTCCAAGAGGCGCATGACATTGGCCGGGCTGAAGAAGTGCAGACCGATAACGCTCTCCGGCCGCTTCGTCGCTGCGGCGATCGCGTTGACGTCGAGCGTCGAGGTGTTGGTGGCGAGGATCGCGTCGGCCTTGGCCGTCGCGTCGAGCTTGCCGAAGACCTCCTTCTTGAGCCCCATATCCTCGAACACCGCCTCGATCACGAGGTCGGCATCGGCGATCGCGCCGTAATCGGTCGTCCCCTTGATCAAGCCCATGCGCTTTTCAATATCGTCGGCCGCCATGCCGCCGCGGCTCGCGCTGATCTCGTAATTGCGGCGCACCACGCCGAGGCCGCGATCGAGCGCCGCTTGTGTCGCCTCGACCACCGTTACGGGGATGCCGACATTGGCGAAGTTCATGGCGATGCCGCCCCCCATGGTGCCGGCACCGATCACCGCCGCCTTGCGGATGGCCTTCAATGCGGTATCGCTCGGCACGTCGGGGATCTTGTTGGCCTCGCGCTCCGCGAAGAAAAAGTAGCGCTGTGCCTTCGACTGCTCGCCACCCAAAAGCTTGGTGAAGAACTCCCGCTCGCGCTTCAAGCCTTGTTCGAAGGGCAACGTCGCCGCCGCTTCAACGGCATCGACGCAGGCTTGCGGTGCCTCGAGGCCGCGGCGGCGCTTGGCGAGGGTGCTCTTGTAATTCTTGAAATAGTCGGGTTCGGGCACCTTGAGCTTGTCATTAAGGTCCCGGATCCGCTCGAGCGGTCGGCGCTCGCCCACAACCTTCTCCGCAAAAGCGATGGCGCCCGCTCTGAGATCACCGGTGATCAGCTCGTCGACGAGGCCAGCGTCTCGCGCTTGCTTGGCCGGGATCGGCTCGCCGCTCGTAATCATGTCGAGGGCGAGCGCCAGGCCGACGACCCGCGGCAAGCGCTGCGTGCCGCCGGCGCCCGGCAGGATGCCGAGCTTCACCTCGGGAAGTCCGCATTTCGCCTCGGGCACCGCGACGCGGTAATGGCAAGCGAGCGCCAACTCCAGCCCGCCGCCGAGCGCGGTGCCGTGAATGGCGGCGATCACCGGCTTCGGGCTGTTCTCGATGGTTTCGATGATGGCGGCGAGGCCGGGTTCCTTCATGGGCTTCCCGAACTCGGTGATGTCGGCCCCGGCGACGAAGGTACGGCCGGCACAGATGAGCACGATCCCCGATATCGCGCCCTCGCCAAGCGCCGCGTCCAACCCGGTCTTGAGGCCGGATCGCACCCCGTGGCTCAGCGCGTTCACCGGTGGATTGTTCACCGTCAGCACGCCGATGGCACCCGCGCGTTCGAGCGTGACGATCTGGCCAGCCCCCGTCATACGGCTTCTCCTCGCTGCTTTAGAGCACCTTTGCCCGAGGAGGCTGGCGATTCGCCGATGGCTCTGTCAAGCGTGAGCCGTCTCCGCCAGGGCGGCCGTCGCGCCCCGATTCGGTCAGCCGCGTTCGCCCGCGGGATCGTGCGCCGCCGTCATGGCGCGGATATCCTCATTGACGGCCTGGACCTCGAATTCGCGGGCGAGCTTGCGCAGCATGTCGGCGACCCAGCCGCTGATGGAGAGGTCGGCAAGCACCCGGCACTGCTTTGCCTTGTCGCGGAAATAGATGGCGTCGGCCATGGACGGTCCTGCTCGAAGATCGTCGCTTGGTAAATCACTCCTGAACGTTCCGCGAGTGTCATTATTGAGATGATCGCCCGCCAGGAGGTCCGGGACTACCGACTCAGGCCTTGTCCGGGAGCGGCCGCGGCGGCACCGGCCGCGCCGGCGTTCCCGCATAGATTGTCGCCGGCGGCAGGTCGTGGAAAACGCTGCTCCGTGCGCCGACGACCGCACCGTCGCCAATGGTGACGCCCGGTGCCACGAAGACGTCGCTCGCAATCCAGCACTGCGAGCCGACGACGATGGGCGCGGCCGTGATGGCAAAGCTGGCGCTCTCGATGTCATGGCTCCCCGTGCAGAGATGGCCCAGTTGCGAGACGACGCTATGGGAGCCGATGCGAATGTGCGCCAGCGAGTAGAGGATGGCGTGATCGCCGACCCAAGCGTGGTCGCCAATTGCCACCTTCCAAGGATAGGTGATCCGCGCGGACGGGCGGATGAGCACGCCCATGCCGATTTCGACGCCGAAGAGGCGTAGCAGCCATCGTCGCCAGCCGTAGAGGACCTGTGGCGAAGGACGGAAGAACAGGGTGTCGACGAGCCACCAGAGCTGCACTAAGGCGGCATCGCGGCCGCGAAACCCCGCCGGCATGCGAAAGCGGGAGAGATCCTGGTAGCGGGTAAGCGGTGTCGTTGCGCATCGCCGCTGTCGAATCGCGAGTACGAGGTCCTACCTCAGAGGCCCGCGCAGCGGGGCAGGTAGGAGCAACGCTCACATCTTCCGCTGGTGTCGTCACAGTGCCACACCCGTACCGTTTTTGACGGCCGCCAAAAGTTTCCGGTTTGGCCTGACCGATCAAGCCGGTAACCCATAGCAGCAATAGCCCAAAAGTGCTTGGCGGGGGGTTAACCGAGGATAAAGCGGCACCTTGGTAAGAATGCTGCCTGAGCCACTGAAGCCGCAGTTGTCGGCCATGAGGATGGACCTCCGCACGAGCTAATCGGGGATGAGAGCACTTTAACCCTATGGCTGACGTCATTGATCGTAACGTGCTGGACGAAGTCGCCTCAGGCGACCTTGCGCGCCGTGGAACCCGCGGCGCCATCTCGCACCAAGTCCTGTGCGAGGTGGTGCAGGTGCTGGACTTCCTTGCTGTGGTATTGGCGGGCGGCATCGCTTTTGCCTTTTACCTGATCGTCGTGCTTGGCGAATGGGACGCCTATGACCGCTATGGCCTCACCGTGCTTCTCGCTGCGATGGTGTTCGTTGCTGCCTTGCGACGCGGTGGCACGTACACGATCTCCCGCCTTTCCCGCTTCGGCTGGCAAATTGGCCGCGCGGTGCTCCTCTGGGGCGCGACGCTCGGACTGCTCTCCACCATTTCCTTTTTCGCGAAGATCGCCGATCTCTATTCGCGCGGTTGGGTGCTGACCTGGGCGCTGCTTGTCGTATTCGAGCTGGTGCTGCTGCGCGCCGGCCTGCGTTCGCTGATGCGGCGCTGGGGCGCGCAAGGCCGGCTTTCCCGTGCGGTCGGGATTGTCGGCGCCGGCGACGGCGGCGAGCAGCTCATCGCCAAATTGCGCACCGATGGTCGCGGCGAGGTCGCCATCGCCGGCATCTTCGACGATCGCCTGAACCGTGTGCCTGCTTATGTGGGCGGCTGCCGCGTGCTCGGCACCACCGACGATCTCATCGCCATGACGCGCAGCGGCCTGATCGACGAGGTTATCATCGCGCTGCCGTTGAGGGCGGAGGGCCGCATCGGTGAGCTCGTTGCGAAATTGCGCTCGCTTCCCGTCGATCTGAGACTCAGCATCGACCAGATCGGCGGCTTTCCCATGCGCGGCATCGGCGAGACCGCATCGGCGCGCACGATCGAGATTCTCGACCGCCCCCTCAAGCATTGGGGCGGCATTATCAAGTGGCTTGAGGATCAGATTGTCGGCGCGCTGGCGCTCATCGCCTTCGCTCCGCTTATGCTGATGATCGCCGCGGCGATTCGCCTCGACAGCCGGGGACCCGTGTTCTTCGTCCAAGATCGCTTCGGCTTCAACAACAAGACGATCCGCGTATTGAAGTTCCGCACGATGCATGTCGAGCAGGAAGATCCGACGGGCGCGAAGCGCACGGTGGCGGGCGACCCCCGCGTTACCCGGGTCGGCCGCTTTCTGCGCAGCGTAAGCCTTGACGAGCTACCGCAGCTCGTCAATGTGCTGCGCGGCGAGATGGCGCTGGTGGGACCGCGCCCGCACGCCCTTGGTATGAAGGCGGGCGAGCGGCTCTACCACGATGCCGTCAGCGACTATTTCCAACGCCATCGCGTTCGGCCGGGCATGACCGGATGGGCGCAGGTGAACGGGCTGCGCGGCGAGATCGATTCGCTGGAAAAGGCCCGGCGCCGTGTCGCCCTCGACCTCTACTACATCGACCACTGGTCGTTGTGGCTCGATCTCAAAATCCTCGTGAAGACGATCGTTGTCATGTTCGGGCGCGAGAACGCCTACTGAGGTCTCGCCGCGCGGCAAACCGGAATGGATATGAATCTTCTCATCATCGGCCTCAACTTCGCGCCGGAACTGACTGGTGTCGGCCGATATACCGGCGAAATGGCCGCCTGGCTTGCAGGTCGCGGCCACAATGTGTCGGTGGTGACGACGCGGCCTTACTATCCCGAATGGCGGCGCGAGCGCGGTGCGGCGCGGTTTACCTGGAAGATGGAGCATTGGCGGGGATGCCGCGTGGTGCGCTGCCCCCTCTATGTGCCGCAGCGGATGAGCGGCACGCGACGTATTCTCCATCTCGGCTCGTTCGCGCTTTCGAGCATCCCGCCGGCACTCCTGGCCGTGATGTCGCGACCACTCGATCTCGTGCTCGGGGTCGTGCCAACGCTCCTCTCGGCGCCCTTGGCGCTCGCCGCGGCGCGGATGGCGGGTGCCCGCGCATGGCTCCACGTCCAAGATCTCGAAATCGATGCCGCGGCTGACCTCGGCCTCATCAAGAACGCGCGCCTTGTGGAAGGCGCGCTCGGCTTGGAGCGGTGGCTCGTTTCCCGCTACGATCTTGTCTCGACCATTTCGCCCGCCATGCTCGAAGCCCTCGAGCGCAAGAATGTCGCTCGCGATCGCCTGGCGCTCTTTCCCAACTGGGTCGACACTGACCGGTTCTTCCCGATGACTGTGCCCGGGGCGTTGCGGGCCGAACTCGGCGTTCCCGACGGCATCCCGGTCGTTCTCTATTCCGGCAGCATCGGCCGGAAGCAGGGCCTGGAGACGGTCGTCGCCGCGGCGCGGCTCCTGGCCGCAGAGGGCGCGGCATCACCGCTCTTTCTCCTGGCCGGCGCTGGACCCGGGCGCGAGGAGCTCGAGCGCGCCGCCAGCGGCCTCCCCAATCTGCGTTTCTTGCCGCTACAGTCGGAGGAGCGCTTTAATGAATTTCTCAATCTCGGCGACATCCACCTGATGCCGCAGAGGCGGGATGCCGCAGATCTGGTGATGCCCTCGAAGCTCGGTGCCGTCCTCGCCGCGGGAAAGCCGGTGATCGCCACCGTTCCTCCCGGCACGCAGATCGCGCAGACCCTGGGCGTCGCCGGCTTAATCGTGCCGCCCGAGGATCCCGAACGGCTCGCCCAAGCCATCCGCGAGCTCGCAGACGAGCCATCACGTCGGGTGGCGATGGGGGCAGCGGCGCGGCGTATCGCTCGTGAGGCCTTCGAGGCGAAGACGGTCCTCGCGGAAATGGAGTCCCGACTGTTGCGGCTGGCCGATTCCGGTCACGCGAGCGTCGGCGAAATCGCCGATAGAACAGAGCGGATTAAGAACGCCCGTTAACGTTAACGATTAATCAAGGGGTTTGCTGTCTCCTGAGAACCAGGCTGAAAGAGCCGAGAGAGAAACCCCGATGCGTGCCCAATCCCATCTGCGCTCTGTGGCCCTGCCATTGGCCGCAAGGTCAGCGCTCCAGATCGACTATCTCAAGCTGACCGCCTGGCTCGTGGGCGCGCTGGTGCCCTGGGCGGCGATGGCGGCGCTTTATCTCGGCCGCTGACCCAATCGTGGACGCTCTCGCTACGCGCACTAACGCAACGTGACGGCGGCATTCTGGCCGGAATCGGCGGTGGCGACGCTCTCGCTGGTGACGCGCACCCAACGTGCCGGGCTCGTCTGGCTCTGCATCGAAACCCAGCGATAGGGAAGCACGGTCCACTCAACGATACGCGGGAGACGATTGTCGAGCACGAGATCGCCTTGCGAGGTGCGCGCGACCAGCACCAGGTGTCCCTCGTTGTGCTCGGTATAGACCGCCGCCAGCAGCAGAGTTTCCTCGGGCCAGCCTAGGGCGATGAGGGCGCGGCGCTTCGTCAGCGCAAAGGTGTTGCAGTCGCCGCGGCCATCACGCGCATATTCCCAGAGATGTCTTGGATCTTCACGGGGCTCGATGGCCGCGTTGATCCGCGCTTGCACCTCGCGGAGCTCCCCTTGGCGCACGGGGGTCAATTCCATCCGGACCGCAGCCTGGCCGCTCACCAGGCACTCCTCGGAATGTTTGATGCAGAAATGAATGAAGCCGGAGGGGGGCACGACGGCGGCGCCGGTGGCGATCACGCCGCCGGCATGGGCGGGAAGGCTCGGGCTGGCAACCAGGCCAGTAAGTATTGCCGACAAAAAAGCAATTTTATATTTCATGAGCACCCCTCCCGTCCGCTCGTGAATTTTGGAAGGTGCGGGGTTAATCTGAAATGAATTTGAGAAAATCGGACGTGTTCTTTTAGTTTTATTTCGAATCAAATTTAAGGCAATTTATTGCAGCGTGCAGCATTAATCAACATCGGAATCGAAAAATTCCGGGCGGCCGCGATTCTCCGCCTCATCTTGTTGCGCTGGCGCAACAGGGCCGAGAAAACATGTGTCTCCCGCGCCAATTTTCCGAATAACGGTTGCCGAGAAGGCGAGAGAAGCTCACCGTACAGCCGGCGTTTCGGGTGTGCCGGCCCGGCTCGCCACCGTATCCGAAAGAACTCGACGATTATGGTTAAAGAGAAATATCAGAGAATGTGGAGAAAATCTCGAAATCTCTTGCGTTTTACAAAAGTTTTGGAGTATTTTTCTTGAGCGCTGAAATATTGGCTTGCGGCAACGGAGGATCATCGTGAACGCACTTTCTCATCTTTCGGCGGCAGCTCTGCTGAGCGCCGGACTGGCTCTCGGGGCTGGCGATGCCCTGGCGGCGGCGGCGAATGACGGCGCGCCCCACGTGGCGCTGCCTCCCGCGGTGGCGGCAATGATCTACGCACCGGCGCCCGGCGACATTGGCGGCCTGGTGGCGGCGATCACCGCGGCGATTACCGCCAATCCCTCTCTCGCGGCACAGATCGCCGCTGCGGCGACCGCGCACGATCCGGCGGATGCGGCGGCGATCGCCACCGCCGCGGTGAACGCGTCGCCCAACTCGGCGATTGCCATCGTCGATGCCGTGCTGGCACAGCTGCCGGACGAGGACAAGAACAACGACGTCCTCACGAGCGCCATTATCCCGCTCGCCGGCGCCCAGCCGCCGGGCGCGCCGGGACCCACGGACTATGACGCGCCGCTGAAGGCGCCCTGGACCGATCCGAAGCATGGGACGACGTCGACGACGACTACGGGCCTGAACAGCAGCCCGCGCTGATCACGCGCTTAAGGAGGCGGTGGGCGCGCGCGGTTAATCATTGTAGACTTCGGCGCTTCTGCGGCAGCGTGAAGGGAGGCTGCGTGTCGCGGCGGGTGTCGGTTTGAGGGGCAACAGACTCATAGGATTGGGCAGATGAAGGTCTTGGGGGGATTGTGTGTCAGCGCCTGCGCGCTGATGGTCGCGTCCGGTCATGCCGTGGCGCAAATTCCGACACCGGTTCCCGCTTATCCCGGGAATGCGCTCGGGCCGGCGGCGGTCGGTCCCGAAGGGCAGACGGTTCTGTCGCGGCCACGACCGGACTACGATCCCTTGGGCATTCGCCTGGGCTCGTTCATCGTCCATCCGACGTTGGGGCTGACCGAGACCTATGACAGCAACGTCTTTGCGACGCAAAACGGCGCGAAAAGCGATTTCTACACGACGGAAAATCCCGGCGTGTCTGTGGCCTCGGATTGGAACCGCCACTCGCTCGCCTTCACCGCGACGGGGCAGTTCAAGCAATACGCCACGCACAGTTCTGAGAACGTGAACAACGCCGCCGCCGATCTGCGCGGTCGGTACGACATCTCGAACGGACAATACTTCATCGCTGACGGCGGCTATGCGCTCCAGCACGAAGACCGCGCCTCGCCCGACTCGACGGTCAATCAGGCGCATCCGACCGAGTATCATGTGACTGGCGCCTACCTTGCCTATGTGCGCGAGCTTGCGCGCATCGGGCTGCGCGTCGACAGCACGGTCACCTCCTACGACTTCAACAGCCAATTCACCAGTACCGGCATTCTCGTTCCCGAGAACGACCGCGACCGTATCGAGTATGTGGTTGCGCCTCGCGTTTCGTACGAATTCATTCCGGGATACCAGGCTTTCGTGCGCGCCGTTGGGAATCTCCGGCAATATAACCAGCAAGACCAAACACTCCTGCACCCCGATCCCGGCGATTTTCGCATCACCAATCCCAGCGCGCGGCGAAATTCGAAGGGCTATGAATTGGATGCCGGCACGGCCATAGAAGTCACGCGGCTCATCACCGCCGAGGTTTATGTTGGCTTCCTGCACCAGGAGTATGAGGCGCAAAGTCAGCCAGGAGAGCTGTTCCACAACTTCAACGGTCCGGCTTTCGGCGGCAATCTGCTCTGGAACGTCACGCCGCTCACCTCGATCAAGGGCTCGTTCTCGCAGTCTGTTGCGGAAACCACGTTGGTTGTTGCAACGCCCACGGCAGCGAATCCATTCGCGGAGTCGGCAGCTTCAGGGTCACGTGAGACGAATTTTCAGCTCACCGTTGAGCACGAGCTCCTTCGCAATCTGCTGCTCACCGGTTCCGTCGGCTACGTGCGCGACGCTTACTCGGAGATCAATCGTACCGACGATACCTTCGGAGGCGCTATCGGCGCGCGCTATCTCATGAACCGCAACATCCGGCTGACGGCGGATGTGAGCTACAGCAAGCGCGATTCGAATGTGCCCGGCGCCGGATATGATCGGGTCATCGGTATCGTCGGAGCGACGGTCGGGTTCTGAGTGAACGGAGCGATGACGAGCCTGGTGTCGAGGCGGGGTGAACGGCCGAAGCTCCTCCTGCGTCTGGCGCTGGCCGGTCTTTTGGCGTTCGCGATTGCGCCGCGCATCGGACGGGCCGACGACATCGCCGCCTATCGCCTTGGCACCGGGGACAAGGTGCGCGTTACCGTTTTCGGCGAGAAGGATCTCTCGGGCGACTTCGACGTCAATGATCAAGGCATGGTGGCCTTGCCGCTGATTGGTCCGACCAAGCTCGCCGGCAAGACCATCAGCGAGGCCGAGGGGCAGATCACGCAAAGCTACGGCAAGGACTACCTTGTCAATCCCCGCGTCAATGTCGAGGTGCTCAACTATCGCCCATTCTTCATTCTGGGCGAGGTGCAGAAGCCCGGCAGCTATCCCTACGTGAACGCGATGACAGTCGTGAACGCGGTGGCGCTCGCGGGCGGCTACACGCCGCGGGCCAATCGCGCGCATATCCTGGTGAAGCGCGCTGCCAAAGCGGCTGCCGGTGAGCAGGAAGTGGGCGAAGACGCGGTGATTCTCCCCGGTGACGTCATCCGTGTGCCGGAGCGGTTCTTTTAGTTCTGTGTTTTTTGCGCATTCGTTAAGGCTTCGTTTATCGTCTGGGCGGATCAATGAGGTCGGCAGACGCCAGCGCCGACAGGGCAGGAAGCCTGCCGCGCGTCCTGAAGCAAATGTGGGTGCGATGGCAGAGCTTGTGACAATGCCGAGTTCGCGGCCTGGCGCCGGTGGCGGCCCCGCCGAGCGTGAAGCGCCCGAGGCGCGTGCCCCGCGGGTTCCGCCCGAACCCGTCGACGGGCTCGATCTTCGCCATACGCTCAACGTGCTGAAACGCCGACGCGGCGTGATTGCCGGCTGCACCCTGCTGCTGACCGTGCTCGCCGCCATTATCGTCTTCCAACTGACGCCTCGCTACACCGCGGAAACCGAGGTGATGCTCGACACGCGCAAGCGTCAGGTGGTCGACCTGCAAGCGGTGGTCTCCGGTCTCCAATCCGACGCCGCAGTGGTGCGTAGCGAGGTCGAGGTGCTGCAATCGCCGGCGCTCGCCGGCAAGGTCGTGAAAAAGCTCGACCTCGCCGCCAACAAGCTTTTCAATCCGCGGCTGGCGCCGCCCGGCTTCTGGGATCGATTCAATCCGATAGCGTTGGTCGCGGACTGGTTCGGCGAGATTTTTGGCTTACCTGAGGCGGCATCGCTCAGTCCGGAGCAGCAGAAGCAAGCGGATTTCGATGTCGCTGTCGCGAACTTGCTTCGCCATCTCGTCATTTTTAACGACGGCAGATCCTACATCATCAAAATCCGGTTCGAGAGCCCTGATCCCGCGCTCGCCGCCGCCATCGTCAACACCTACGGCGAACTCTACCTGTTGGGCCAGCTCGATGCGAAGTTCGCCGCGACAAAGCGCGCGAGCGATTGGCTCGACGACCATTTGAGCGAGCTCAAGCAGAAAGTGAAGGCCAGCGACGAGGCAGTACAGTTCTTCAAGCAGACGCATCACCTCACGCAGGCCACCAATGGCATCACCGTTTCCACCCAGCAGCTGTCCGAGCTCAATTCGCAGCTGATCATCGCCACCGCCGACCGCGCGCAGAAGGAAGCGAATCTGCGGCAGGTGCAGGATATGATCCGCAACCAGAACGGCGCCGACAGTGCGGCTCAGGTGCTAGCCTCTCCGGTCATTCAAAAGCTGAAGGAGCAGCAGGCGCAGGTGCGTCGGCAGGAAGCTGAGCTTTCGGCTCGCTATCGTCCGGCTCACCCCGCGATGATCAACATCCGCGCCGAGCTTGCCGATCTCAACAAGAAGATATCGGAAGAGGTCAACAGCATCACGCACGGCATGTCGAATGAGGTGGTCGCGGCACGCACCCGCGAGAGCACGCTGCGCGATCAATTGCAGCTTTTGCAGAGGACGACCGCGCAACAGGACACGGATCAAGTCGGGCTGCGCGAACTCGAACGCCAAGCGGATGCGAACCGGGCGCTCTATGAGAATTTTCTCAACCGTTTCAAACAGACCACGGCGCAGCAGGACATCCAGGAATCGGACGCCACAGTCGTCTCGGCCGCCAGCACTCCGGCTATTCCCTCCTTCCCGAAGACGCTCACCTTCATCGGCCTCGCTCTTGCTCTCTCGCTGATCTGCGGATTGGTTCTTGCGTTCGCCCTTGAGCACCTCGACAACGGCTTCCGCAGCGCGGAGCAGATCGAGCAGCTCGCCGGCGTCTCGTGCCTCGGCATCGTGCCCGGCATGCCGATGGGCCGCCGGCCGCATGACTTCGTGCTGCAGCAACCGGTCTCGAGCTATGCCGAAGCCATTCGCTCGGTGCGCACGGCGTTGCGCTTCTCCAACGTTGATGCGCCGCCGAAGATTGTCGTCGTCACCTCCTCGGTCCCGGAGGAGGGAAAGAGCGTCTTCTCCGTCTCTCTCGCGCGGAGCGTCGCGCGCTCGGGCGGACGCGCGCTCATCATCGATTGTGACCTGCGCCATCCGACCTTGAGCGGCCTCTTGGGCGAGGCCAAGGGTGCGGACCTAGTCGCGCTTTTCGGCGAGGGCGCGGACATTTCGCAGCTCATCCAGGTGGATGACCAATCGAGCCTTCGCTACATCCCGACGCGCGGCGGCACCGCCAATCCGCAGGATCTGTTGGGATCGCAGCATATGAAGAACTTCCTTGAGAGCATGCGTGCTCGTTACGACCTCATCGTGCTGGACGCGCCGCCGGTGCTGGCGGTCACCGATGCCATTGTCCTCTCGCACGCCGCCGATGCCACCCTCTTCATGATCCGCTGGGAGAAGACGCCCCGCCAGGTGGCGCTCGGCGCGCTGAAGCTGCTGCAGACGCAAGGCCGCCACCTCGCCGGGGTCGTGCTGACACGCGTCAACGTTCGCAAGCACGCGAAATACGGCTATGGCGACTACGGCTATTACTACGGCCGCTATGGCGATTACTATGGCAAGGAGGCCTAGCCGTCGGCCGTCGACGGCCGATGCCGGCTGACCGCGGGCCGGCGGCGCGCCGGCGCTTGCTGGCGGCGATTGTCGCCGTCCCGGCCGGTGCCGCGCTCATCTATCTCGGGACGCCGCAATTGGCGGCGGCACTGCTGCAATATCACGCAGCGGCGGTGCTGGCGCAGCCCCGGAGCGGCACCATTGCCGCGGACGACCTCAAGACCGCCATCACCGACATCGATGGAGCAGACCGCTGGTGGCGGGAGCCGGCAAACAGCTTCGACAGCGGCGTGCTCGTCATGCGCCTCGCGGTCCCTGCGGGCGGCCGCACGGGCTATGATCGCGAGCTTCTGAAGGAAGCAGAGCGCCGGTTCGAGCAAAGCTTGGGCGAGGCACCGGCAAACGCGGCCGCATGGGCGGCGCTCGCCGATGCGCGCCGGCTCGAGAGCGGTGCGACGCCCGCGGCTGCTGCGGCGCTCAAGATGTCAATCGCGCTCGCGCGCTATGAGCCTTCACTCCTGGCGTGGCGCTCGGAGATGGGCCTCGCGCTCTTTTCGGTGTTCGATGACGACGGCAAAGCCGCGGTCGCCGACCAGGTTCGACTTCTCGGGCGCCGCTCTGTCGATGATCTCGTGCGCGTCGCGCGTGCTTCGGGCAAAATCGGCGTCGTGATCACCGCGCTCACGACCGACAGGGTGACGCTGAGCCGGTTCGAGCAGCAACTGCGCACCGTCAGGTGAGCGCTTCTCCGGTCTGGATGCGGGTCGGCGACGATTGCGCGACGCCGGCGCCGAGCAGCAGCAGGTAGAGAAGACTCACCGCTGGGATCTGCAGGCTGAAGTCAAAGCAGGCATGCACGCCGACAAGGAGGGAGGCTCCGACACCGATGCACGGTATGATCGCGTTGCGCCGGCGGCGGAAGACGCCGCGGATGCAAGCGAAGCTGAGGGACGCCGCCGCGCCGGTGAGCAAGAGGGTGGCGGGAATACCGAGCTCCAGCATGTTCTCAAGGTAGTCGTTGTGCGCGAGCTCAATGGTGAAGGGCATATCCTCGGTGCGGTAGGTGGGGAAAATCCATTTGAATGTGCCGAGCCCGGTGCCCAGGAGCGGCGTGTTGCCGATCGCCTCGAGCGTGAGCTCATAGATCTCGCGGCGGCCTTCGGCGTCCCACGCCGTGTCGGCGATGCGGCCGAGCGTCGTCGCGCCGCTGATCACGACGAGCAATAGCGCCGCCGCCACCGCCATGACGGCAAAGCCGCCTCGCCACGGACCTCTAAGGCTCGGCGCTAAGAACGTCGTCACGATGAGGCCAACGATGCCGGCGCCGGTGGCGATCGCACCCCCCCGCGAATGCGTGAGCAGCACGGCGGTGAGCGCCAGCGTGATGGCGGCGACGAGCCATGCGGCGCGGCCCATCACGAGATCGAAGAGCGAGCTCAGGACGAGGCGACGATCCTGCTGAAAATCGATCCGGGCAAGCATGGCGTCCACCAGCAAGCCGACCGATGTCACAAGCGCAAGCCCGGCGAATGTCGCGAAGGAATTACGGTTGACGAAGGTGCTGGTGAGGTCGTCGGGATACGCCCATTTGTCGAACCAGAGCACCGAGCGATTGCCGAGACCGTAGACGATGAGACCCCATCCGGCATAAAGCGCACCGATGACGGCAACGGCGACGACGATCGTCCGCGCGCCTTCCGGGCGCTGGGCGGCGCGAAAGGCGAGCCAGAAGATGGCGGCATCTGAGATCAGATGCACGAGCGCGTTCCGAGCGGCACTCGGGTCGATCCCGATGCGCCCCGCTGGCGGCACGGCCAGCAGCGATTGCGCCTCCGCCCACAACGGGTGTTGCCATCCGGACGGGGCGAGAGGGAGGGATTGCACCATTGCCCAGCCGAGCGCGAGCGCAAAGAGCAGCGCCGGCAGCGTGAGCTCGCGCATGTCCCCGGGCGCTTCTTCGCCGAAGCCGAGATCGGCGACGCCGCGGCTCATGACGATGACTCCGCCGACAATCGCCAGCAGGCCGGCGGCCCAGGGCCGCGCGCTACCGAACGGCAGGGGCGCCCAGAGGGCGAGGGCGAGGACACCGCAGAGACACGAGCGGTGAGCCCATGCGGCCACTCGGCTGCCACGCACCGGCTCCACGCCCGGCAAGGCGATTCGTCGCGCGGTCGTGGATCGAGGCTCAGCTGCCTTGTTCATGCTGTGCGGGAGAGAACCACGAGTCGATGCCAATCCATCGAGCAGCCATCGTCGAGGCGGAACGGCTGTCTCAGTCTAGCCATGGCGGTCCTTAACAATTAATTTCGCCCGTCGAATATCGACGGCGCGCTTGGGCGAGCGATCAGGACGCCCCACTTCCCTCGGCGGGAGAACCGCCCCGATCATGGCATCGGCAGCTCGCCGATATGCCGGCGGTAGCCGCCCCATGTTCGGCTCATCCGCTGTTCCCATGAAGCCTCTTGCCAGGTCAACAGGCGCTGTCGTGCGTCGAGAGCGCGCGACACTGCTTGCACGATGTGATCGGCCGAGATCTCATCAATGACCTCGCCATTGGCTCCATCGCGCACACCATCGCCTGCCGCCCGGGATTGAATGATACCGAGGCCCGCGCCGATCGCTTCGTTGAGCACGATCGCGCTTCCCTCGAAGAGGCTAGGGAATATGAAGCAATCTGCCGCGAGAAAGTGTGCCACGACCTCGCTTCGCGGCAAGGAATTGATGTGGCGCACACGATGTCGGTAAGGCTCGAGCGCCGTCGTCGGTACGGCAAGACCGCCAACAAGCGTCAGCTTCGCCGCGGAAGACGGGATCTGATCGAAGGCGCGGAGCAGATGGGCGATGCCTTTTCTCGGATGAATTTGTCCGACGAATAGGAACTCGACGGGTCGGTCGGGCATGGGCCGGCGCTCCGGCATGAGCGCTGGGAACACCGACTCGTCGTATCCGTAGGGAACGATTCGAATCTTTTCCGGCGCGCATCCGTTCTCGATCAGCGTACCGGCGCACGAGTCGGACCCCACGACGACAACGTCGGCAAGCGCGAGTTCCTCATTCTGCCGCTCGACGGCACTCGGCGGCAGAGCGGCGTGTGGCCGCAGAAAGAACTGCGGATGGCAGGCATATTCACGCGCCATCACGCGATCGAACGATGCGCAATGACCGATGGTTTGATCAAGCACGCAACGAATGCCACGTGGCTTCGCCCAGCGAAACACTTCGAGTGCGGAGGTGTTATATCCCCACACCACATCGACCGGTTCCCGCTCAATGAGGCGAATCACTCTCTTCCCGAAAGCGATGTTTCCCCGCTCGTTGGCCGAGTCGGCAAGCTGATGGGCGCCGAGGCGGCGGGCGATTGTCTCCGCCCACTCCCAATATCCGAATTGCCTGACGAGGGTCGGCGAAAGCGCGGGCAAATAGCGGCGCTGGAAATCGCGATGAAGACGCTTGCCGAGGCCCGGCGGCACCATTCGCTCAAGCCTGTAAGGCCAGATCGCCGGATCATAAAATATCGAGGTTGCGTACCAGACAAGCTGGTCGCTTTCCTGGAAGGCGAGCGCTGTTTGCCAGGAATGTTGGGTGCCGGGATGAAAGACGCCAACCCGAAGCTTGCTCAACGAAGTGCTCCGCCGACATCGCCAATCAAGAATATCAATACTGCCAGTTTTCGCTGGTAGACGATTGCCACACCTTCACAGATTGCACCGTCATCGGCGCGTCAGGACCGGTGCCGAGAATCAAAACGAGATGCTGTCGATCGAGCACGCCGAATTTCCAGGGTTTGCCCCTCGGCACGCCGGTCTGGTCGCGGAACTTTGTCCACCGGGTTTCCACGCCGACGGGCTCTCCGTCAAAATAAAACCGCGCCTGGCCATCCGTGGTCTCGGTCGCGGGCACCCATAGAAATCCGTAACGGTGATAGTCTAAAAAGTTCGCGTTCTCGGGGATGCGAATCTTCACCTTTGAGAAGCGCAATCCGGCATCGCAATAATTCGGAGGGCAAGTCACCTTCCAAATACCGAACCAATCATGGAGGTTGGCGCCGTAGTAGTTTCTGCCGGCCGAAAATACGTCGTACTCCATAAAGTCCACTTCAATGAAATGGCCATAGCCCTTCGTCATTCCGGCCCATTGCTCGCGGTTGGTCAGGTGTTCGGCAGCCAAAGACCACCAGGCGGGCCATCCCGCTGAACCATCCTTGGCAACGTCGTCGGGGTTAAACTTGATCTCTGCTTCGATATAAGCGCCGCCGCCAAATGCGGTGCCGACAAATCCGGCGGCGTTCTCTGCCCAGGTTGCGGTTGCCAATTCAGCGTTGATCCCGCTTCGATCGCCGTTCAGGGTCACCGATCCGTCGCCGTTGAGAACGACCGCCGCGGGATTCGAGCCAGAGCCGAAGAAGTTGAAGTGATACCACTTAAACCCTTTTTTACCGCTCGCCGTGGTATCCACGGATGACTGATCAAAACTGACCGAAAAGCTGTTGATCGCGTAACCTGCGGCGAGTGCAGCGGGCGGCGGATCGAGGGCAGCGGCGCAGTTCGACCAACAGAAACCGACCGCCAACACCTTGACCGCCAAACGCAGCCTGATGTCTCTCATGGGAAACTTCATACAACGCACAGCGGGGCAGGTCAAAGTTGCTCGTCGACTCTGAGGCTCACGTAACAGGGGAGGTTGGCTCCGCCCTCTCATTCGTCGCGGGCACGCGTCAGACGCGGCGCCGCGCTTATATCGGATTGTCAGCCGCCTCCTTTATTACGGCGGGTCTCATCATGTTCTTCATGGCCGATTACGAAGTCGGCCAGGAACTCTGCTTTCTCGGGCTTTCCGTGCCGGTGCTGCTGCAGGTGATGTTTCGCCTGGTAAGCCCGTCGATCGCCGCAAGGACATTTCGGACCGCGCTGCCCTATCTCATCGCTCTCAGCGTATCGTTTGTTGGCAATGTCGGGGATGCCAGCAGCGACCCGGTGAGAGATACGGTCATTCTGCTCAATACGGCATACGGCCTGTTTCTCGCGTCAATATTGGCAAGTTGGCGGGACGGCGAATTGTGGGCCGACATAATGCGCTGCACGGCGATCATCGCTCTTCCGGCCTTCCTCTATGTCGCCATCGCGCACCGGAGCGACGAATCGTGGGGCAGATGGATGCCTTACGACCTTCAGCCCAACTGGTGGGGGATGATGGCCCTGGGATTAGCCTGGTCTTCGCTCGCGTGGAAAAATCAATTCGTTCGCAGTATCGGGCTGGCAATGGCGATCTACTACTTGTACCGCACGCAGTCGCGCGGGTCGCTCTTGGGCCTTGTCCCGGCTTTTATTCTGTGCAGCGGTTACCTCATCCCGCTAACGCGCAGAAAGCTTCTCGCTTGGGTGGTCGCCGGCATCGTTGCCGCGCTGGCCCTCGGTGTTGACGCGCTCCTGGGTCCCGGCGACGTAACCGGAGGGTTCGCCGATTTCGTTGCGAACGACCTGTTGAAACTGGAAGACCCGAACCGGGGGTGGGGTACAGGGCTTACCGGACGAACCGAAGCGTTCCAGGAGGCATGGGACGCGTTTCGAGCATCGCCACTCATTGGCAACGGTTATTCCGAGTTCGGCTTTGTTCACAACGGTTACCTCATAACAGCTGCGGAAAGCGGCGCCTTTGCTTTGTTCGGTTTGCTTTACTTGTTTTGGCGGGGACTGCGGGGATACGGGAAGGCAGGCCATTGGGTCGGGATCGGCTTCATTCTCAGCTACATGCTTACGCTGGCGACCTACCCGCGCACGCTCAACATAAATATGACCGCATTGTTGTTCATGTTTGTGCTCATGCGCGGCATTGCCTTGAGCTACATGCAGCGAGCAAGTCCGAATGGCTGGACCCACAGTTAACCGATTGTAAGACTTTGGGTCGACAATCGGTCGAAATGCCATGCTCGCTGAGGGACGATGAAGCCGGTGGTGATCCTTCTCTGGGCCAATTTCGGTCCATACCATATCGATCGGCTGGAGGCGGCGACACGGGCGCTTTCAGCGGAATTCCGGGTCGTGGGCGTCGAGATCGGCGGTTCCAGCGACACCTATGCCTGGGCCGCTCCGGGCGACTCTCCGACCCTCGAGCGCATCACCTTGTTTCCTGCGCTGGCGGAAGAACGGGTTCCGGCCTGGCGCTGTTTCCGCGCCTTGCTCCGCCTCTGCTGGCGGTTGCGACCGGCGCATGTTTTCCTCTGCCACTACGAGCGGGCGGAGATCTTTCTCATCGCGCTGTTGCTCCGCCTCCTGGGCGCGCGGCCTTATTGCACGGTCGAGTCGAAATTCGACGACAAGCCTCGCCGGATCTGGCGTGAGATTGGCAAGACGCTCTTCTGTCTCCCCTATTGCGGCGCCCTCGTCGGTGGCCGACGCGGCAGCGACTACCTGCGTTTCCTCGGTTTCAGTGCCGACCGTATCGCCTTCGGCTACGACACCGTTTCAATGGCTCGGGTTCGCCATCTCGCCGAAGCGCCACCCGCGCCCGAGGGCCGCGGCCATGCCGAGCGGCACTTCACCATCATCGCGCGGCTTGTCGCGAAGAAGAACATCGCCATGGCGCTTCGCGCCTATGCGCGCTACTGCGCTTCCGCCGGCGCGGCCGCGCGCGCGCTCCATATCTGCGGCGCGGGCGAACTGGAACCATCGTTGCGCGAGAACGCGCGAGCTCTTGGCATCACGGGCGTCGTCTTTCACGGCTTCGTCCAGGCACCGGAGATCGCGCGCCTTCTTGCCTCGAGCCTAGCCTTGATCCTTCCTAGCACGGAGGAGCAATGGGGCCTGGTGGTCAACGAGGCATTGGCCATGGGCGTGCCGATTCTTTGCTCGGAGAATGTCGGCGCGCGTGATCTTCTCGTGCGCACCGCGATGAACGGCTATGTCGTCGAATCCGACAATCCCGACGGCCTTGCGCGCTTCATGCAATTGCTGGCCGAAGACGAAGTGGAGTGGCGCCGCCTTGCCGAGGGCTCGCAGAAGCTGGCGCCGCTCGCGGACACGCGGCAATTCGGCATTGGCGTTCGGCACCTCATGGGACTCGATGCGGCGGATACTTCCGCCATTCGCGCCCCAACTGAAATCGCCCCATGACCACTCGCGAGGGAGGAGGGGGCGTTCTCGCCATCGGCCCGCTGCCACCGCCGGTCCACGGATATTCGCTGATCACGGCGCGCGTCGTCGAGCGCTTGCAGCGCATCACTACCGTCGAGGTCCTTGATCTGTCGCCAGGGACCATGGTGCGCGGCTGGCGCTATCATGCGACCCGCGCCGGGCGCGTTGCGCGCGCGCTATGGCGGCTCGCCCGTCGGCAGGCGCATGGCCGCACCCTCTACCTGGCGATCGCCGGCGGCACGGGTGTTTTTTACGACCTTGCTTTCGTCCTAGCGGCGCGGTGGCGGCGATATCGAATCGTCATCCACCACAACGCCTTCAGCTACCTCAATCGTCGGAGCGCCGGGACTGCGGCGCTTATCGCGCTGGCTGGCGGTGAAACGCTTCACATTTGTCTCTGTCCAATGATGGCGCGACGGCTCGCTGAGCAATATCCGACCGCGGTGAAGCGCCTCGTGCTGTCTAACGCCGCACTCGTGCCGCCCCTGCCGGCGCCGCCATCGCGGCCCGCCCGGAGCGGCATCCGTCTTGGTTTTCTCAGCAATCTCATGCCGGAGAAGGGACTCGATACGGCGATCACTGTGACGGCCACGCTCCGCGAGCGGGGCGCAGCCGTGAGCCTGGTCGTGGCAGGACCGACCGTCGATCGCTCGGGCGAGCGGCTGCTTGAGGATGCCAAAATGCGACTGGGCGACGCACTCGACTACCGCGGCGCGGTCCACGGGCCGGCCAAGATGGCGTTTTTCGCTGACGTCGACGTCTTGCTCTTCCCCTCGCGCTACGCCAACGAGGCGCAGCCGCTCGTCGTCCTCGAAGCGATGGCGCATGGCGTGCCGGTGGTTGCCGCAGCGCGCGGATGCATCGAGGGGGATATTGGCCGCGCGGGTCTCGCCGTACCGTCCGCCGGCAACTTTGTCGAGATTTCCGTGGACGCAATTTCCAACTGGCTCGCCGATCCGTCACAGCTCGCTTTCCTAGTAGCGGCCTCGCGAGGCCGAGCAGCCGACCAACACAACGCATCAGCAAGCGAGCTGGACCGAGTAATCTCGGCAATCGCCGAGACATCGCCCGATGCATCAGGCGCTCGCCCTAGCTAGCCGAGGGAAGAAGTCCATGAGCGGAGGACCGTGGTGATTCAAAAAATTGGTCCGCTATGGACACCTGCGCGCCGTGCCGGACGGGCGGCAGGCAGAGCATTGTTCACGGCGCGAAACGAGTGGCGGCGCCGGCTGTGGGCGAATGAGTGTCGAAGGAGAATCTCGGAGAAGCACCGATACTGGTGCTCCGATTTTACGGTACCCGCCATTGATCTGGAGCAGGCGCGGCGTTTTCTTACAGCAAACTTTGATGGGTATTCTGACACACGATGGCACGAGGTCTGTTGGCGGATCACTGGCCGGGTCGACCCAGCCTTCATTCCCTACGATGTGTTCTACCTGAAGATCGAGCCCAGGCTGAATTTGAAGGACTACCAGCTCGTACTCACTGACAAGAACGCCCAGTATCTCAATTCGATGCTTTCACCGCACTTGCCGGAACCGGTACTGCACCTCGTTGCGGGTGATTTCTATCTTCCGAGTTTCGTGCGCGTCGACCATGAGGACCTCAAAGGCATTCTCGAAAGAACGAGCGAGCAGTTTGTCGTCAAGCCAGCCATCGAGCACGGTGGCGGCCTCAATCTCCAAATCATGAATGGCGAAGCGGCAATCGCATTTCTGCGCGACCGCGTGGCTCGCAGCCAGCCTCGGACCCATGCGAATTGGGTCGTACAGCGGCAGCTTCGCCAATGCGACGAGTTGGCGCGCTTCAACGCATCATCGGTAAACACATTTCGCATCATGACCATGCGGCTCGGGCAGGAAGTGGTGTGCCTGTCGAGCGTCCTGCGCGTCGGTCGAGCGGGCATGCTCGTCGATAACCAAATGGCTGGGGGACTGGCTGCGGGCATTGCCGCCAATCGGCTGCGCGGGCGCGCCATGGCTCGCGATTTCTACTTCCATGAAAAGCATCCCGACAGCGGTGTCTCGTTCACGGGTGACCTTCCCGCTTATGGCGAAGCACTCGCTCTTTGCAGAAATCTCCATCAAACCACACCGTGGTTCGATCTAGTCTCGTGGGACGTCGCGATTGACGAGCGCTATCGACCGAAAATCATCGAATTCAATGTGTCCGATCAAGAGCTAGACTTTCATCAGCTCAACAACGGACCGCTTTTCGGGCCGATCGACGGGCCGATTTTATCGACACTGCTGCGTCGGCTGGCGAGCCGGCCGCCGCCAACCTTCGTGACCACATACTAGCGCCGCCGTAACAGCAACGTGGTGGATGTCGAATTCGCGCCACCACCAATTACTCGGCGCGCCGGGGCGCTCAAAAACTCGCGAACCAACACGAACCCACATTTATACAGGCGATCGAGAAATTCGCGCAGGTCAATTATCCAACAGATGCTATCCGCAGCGATGCCGATGCGTTGCAGACGTTGCTTCACGACAAAGCTTGGATGCGCGGGATCGGTTATGGGCAGTTGCGCGACGAGGAGCCATTCTTTCGCTGATGCAGCGAGTTGATCCGATGTTTCCCGCCAGTCTCGCGAGTACTGCAGCGAGCCTGCGGCGACCACCAAGTCGTACTGTCGAGAAAACGCCACAGCGTCATCGGATGTGAACGATACGGACGGATTAAGTTCAGCGCCGACAATGCAAATAGAGCGACGTTCCTTGACCGTATAGTCAATTTGCGTGGATGGGAGAACTGTTTTAGCGATGAGAGCGTAGTGGCCAAAAGCACCGCCCCAATCAAGTACAGAAATGTGCGCACGGCCACCCGCGGCAAGGGCGGCGGCCAAGGCGAATGCCGATTGATCATTGAACGCGAACTGATCAGAGAGGTTGGTGACCCACGGACGCCGATCCCAAGGCGCGGTGCCCTCAGCCATTCTGCGGTAGTCGTCCCAGTGCTCGCGCATCGTCTCGACGGCAATCGCGTCGTCCCATCCGGTCTCCAATCCGGTATCTTTGGGCCAGTGGGGACCGATATATTTGTAGAGCGCCTCGTCGCCGTATCTCAGATAGCGCAGTTGGTGCCATAGCGCTGGCGGGATCCAATTCTTCGCGAACAGCTTCAGCATGGAAGCAATTGATGTGGCGGCACCACCTGACCGCCGGCCCGTCCGCATGGCGCTACTCGACGATTGTCATGGGAGGGAGATCACGAGGCACCAACGCCCGGCGCTTTGTACTGGAAGACGGTGGCTATCTGTCTCAGCTCGCGGCGACCGAAGCCACCGACGACGCTTAACGCAATGAAATAAACAGCAACTGAGAGAGCGATTGTCACGCTCAGGTGAAAAATAGTTTCAGAGACCACGACGGTCGCGGGGCGATAGCCGATCATCCATAAAGCAGCGCCCATGATAGTAGCGGCAGTGCAGAACCGTAGCATCGCACGGGCATCGAACGGCAAGCGCCAGCTCGATCGAAACTTGAATACCAGATAGAGGCAAGTTACCGAATAGCCAACAAGTGTGCTGAGCGCGGCTGTCGCAATGTTGGCGAAGATTGGCAGCAATAGGAGATTGAGGGCAACATTTGACAATGCGCCCGTCGAACGCGCCAAGAGGATGGCAGGGACGCGATCTAGCGCGACGGCGACGATGCGCATGAATGA
This sequence comes from Allostellaceae bacterium, assembly GCA_035945115.1. Lineage (GTDB taxonomy): Bacteria > Pseudomonadota > Alphaproteobacteria > ATCC43930 > CGMCC-115725 > DAHUYF01. Next base: position 41,698 of record DASZAN010000094.1, on the reverse strand, counting down.
GACGAATCCATTGACCGTTACCGCTGCAGCCACGGTGGGCATGACCCAGCGACCAGGTTCAGCGATATCGACAGTCGTCAGGAGCCCCAAAAATGATGGGCCAACCATCGACATCCCAACCATGAACGGCACGGCGATCATAAGAAAGAGGCGGAAGAAATCGAGGACGAGGGCTTCCGCATCCGTGCGCCGCTCGAGGTCAACCATCCGCGACACGATCGGAGACAATACGTCGGATATCAACCGGGCAACGAAGAACAGAATAGCAGCGGCTTGATAGGACGGTTGATAGTAGCCAACGGCAGCGACGGATAAGAACAACGAAATCAGGTAGCGATCGCTGAATCCGAGCGAGAAATTCACAAGTCCGTCGAGCGTGAGGGGAAGACCCACGCGAGCATCCCGCATCAACATTCCAAGCGGCAGGCGTAAGCGAGGAATTCCGATTTCACGAATCATCGTAAGTACAAAAGGTACACTAATGCCAATGCCAGCGGCGCATTGCAGTATCAAGAGGATATCGAGCGACGGGATCTTCCGGAGTGCGACGGTAGCGGTGAGCAGAAGCATAAACACCAGCGGCGGTCCGCCGAGGATGACACTGTAAGGAACGAATCTGAGAGTGTAACGAAAGTAGTCGAGTCCTGTCCGCTGTGCCAAATTCGCGGCGAGAACACCCACGAGCAAAAGGGTCGATATCGAGGTGCCCGTACCTATATCCATCGTCGTGGGGCGGGCGAGCAGCAAGGCGGCGGAGGCAACGCCGAGAATAGCCAGGCAAAAGGTAATCTGAGGTTCAAAGAGTTGTCGCCGTTCTGCGGGTGTCGCGGCGGAGACGAGACGGCGAATATAGGGATAATAAATTGCCGATGTGGCTTGCTCGAAGAAGAAGACGGTCGTGACGAACAACATCGTATAAGCGCCGTAGGTTGCCGGCCCCGCCCATCGCAGGATGATGGGCATGACGATCAAGCCCTGGAGCTGAATGATCACCTGGGCGATGAACGTCAAACCGAGGACCCGACCCATGCCGCTCACCGTTGCGCTCCCAATACCTTGGCGTGCAGCACCTAAAGCGACGGATTTCCGTCGCCGCCGGCTTTGGCGAGAGGCCGAACCTCGTCACGTTCGATTCTGTTCATGAAGCGCTCGAAAATGCGGACGAGGGCACTCCTTTGCATCCTTTGCTCGGCCTTCAAAGTGTTGCTGACGAGATACGCCAACAGCTGCGGATCATGCCAGGGGACGCGGTGATAGGAGGCGTAGAGATGTTCACTGGTCTTGCTCCGCATCCATTCTTGCGGAAAGAGTGCCAGCCGCTGTCCCTCGCGCCCGAAGGGCGGCCATTTCTCCGAGAGCCGATCAGCAATGTGTCGCGGTGTTCCCGTCACTGCCTCGAACATTGCGCCGCAGAGATCGGTCTCGGCGGTCGTTCCGATCCAGCATGCCGAGGTGAGCCGCGCATTGAGCTCAAGCAAATAAGCCTGACCGGACCGGTCGAGGACGAAATCGAAGCCGCAGAAGCCGGAAAGTCCGAGCTTCGCAACCAAGGTCCCGGCGGCGCGAGCGATTTCGGGATGGTCCATCGCTTCCACCACCGTCGCCGTGCCGATGCCGGGTGGATTGGTTTCCAAGGCCACGACCGTGATACCTGCCAGGACCTTGCCCTTCCAACATGCGACGGCCCGGTTGGCGGGCCTGCCCTCGATCAAGCTCTGCGCGCCAATTCTCGGCGGCTGGCGCCACATCGACTGAATGAGCGATATCGGATCGAGTCGGAATGCGAGATCTCTTAATCCGTCGGTCTTCAGCCGCCGTTGCAGATTTTGGTAGGCGGAAACCGCCGCCTCGGCGGATCTAACGATGACCACCCCCCGGCCGCCGCTCGTGTCTTCCTGCTTCAGCAGGAAAGGGAAATCGGCGGCGCGGGTAAACTCGATCAGCTCGTCCACATTGCCGATCTCGCGCGTCCGCGGCACACGAACGCCGCATTCCCCCGCCAGCTGGACGATCTGTAACTTGCTCCGCACGATCGAAAAAGATGCACTCGGGCCCAACGATTCCTCGATCAACCGGCAAACGCCGGGGGCTTCTGTGTTCTCGCTCTGGCGGCAGCGCGCATGGAGCTCATGCAGCGCCGCAGCCGCCTCATCATCGCCAGGCACGACGAGGGCGGGAGAGCAATCGTCGATCGCCGCCAGAATCGACTGCGTCGCGCGAAGCCGAGAATAGTCGTAAAACCGCGCGATCCCCGACGTACGGCGCAGCGCCCCTTTGCGCGGACACACCGCCGCAACCGAGAATCCCACGTCCCGGAGGCGAGCAGCGACAAAGGCCGTATGTGGCCAGCGCGAAGCAGTGACCACCAAGATGGTCCGCTCGTTGTTGCTCGATCCGGTCATTGCCGCTTTTGTCCCACCCGAGGCTACTGTGTACCATGACCGTGCTCCGCTAATCACGTCTTAACGACGGTCGCGCGAGCCCCGGGGGGCGGGCTGCCCGATGGGGTTTTAATGTTAATTTCACCAGGCATCGCTAGCGCGATCCGCTCGATCTCCTCGACCATCCTCGCCGTCAACGAAATCTCCGCTTCGATCGCGTCGGCCGTTGAAGAGCAGACGGCCGCGACGCACGAGATCACGCGCAGCGTGCAGCAGGCCGCCGGCGGCACGCGCGAGGTCTCGAACCACGTGAGCGGGGTGAGCCACGCCGTCGAGGAGGCGACCGCAGCGGCGCAGGCGGCGAAGCGTGCCGCCGACGGGCTTGCGGGTCAGGCCAAGGCGCTTCGCGACGAAGTCGATCAGTTCCTGGCGGCGTGCGCGCCGCCTAGGAGCCAGGGTACGAGGTGAGCACCAGGCAGCTCGCCGCCCCCGCCTTCTTCACGACGACAACGAGCGTGCGACTGTCGGCGAGATGATCGGCGCCGACGGGCCGCCAGGCGGTGCGGCCGATCGTGCGGTCGGCGGCGCCGCGCACGGTGAACTCGGCGCCCTCCGGTGTCCGCTCCACCCAGCGGTTAAGGCGGTCGCGATGGCGGCTGAGCAGCGTCTCGATCGCGGCTTCGGCGGTTTCCCGATCGATGTAGCTGCTGGCGACGTGGAGATGCGCGTCGCTCGCTAGACGCGCCATCAGCCAATCATCGGACTTGCCGACATGGCGGGCGAGCGTGTGGCCGCCCGCCGCTTCCGCCCGCTCGAGATAATCTGCGGGGAAGTCGGCTGGGATGCATTGGGCAGACGCTGCTCGCGCGATGCTGGCGAGCAGTACGGCTTGGCGAAGAACCCGAAAGAGGTGCACGGCACATCACTCTGTGCAGAATGCACTGCCGCTTCAAGCGTTCGATGCACCGAAGGGTGCACGCTTGACAGAGGGCGACGTGACCACCCACCATTCCGCCAAAGGCGGACGCCACGGGTTGCGCAATGAACACTACCTGGGATGAGCGGTACATAAAGCCGCGGACGCCAGGGTTCAGGGAGGAACGATATGTCGATTTACCGCAGTGTTGCGGTGGCATGTGCTGCCGTTTGCCTTTGCTCGTTGTCAGCCGTTGCCGCCGATAGCATCAAGATCGGCTACCCGATGCCCTTGTCCGGGCCGGCCTCGGTCTATGGCATTCCCGTCACCAAAGGAGCGGAGCTCGCCGTTCAGGAAATCAACGAGAAGGGCGGTCTTCTCGGCCGCAAGGTCGAGCTTCTCGAGCGTGATAGCAAGGCCAGCGCCGATGAGGCGGTGCGCCTCGCCCGCGAGCTCATCATCAAGGAAAATGTCGATTTCCTCGTGGGAACGCTGACCTCGGCGGAAGCTCCGGCGGTGTCGACGATCGCCAAGGAGAACAAGATCGTCTTCATCGCCCCAACCTCGAAGACCGTGCAGTTGACCTCGCCAAAGAACCTGCACCCCTACATCTTCCGGATGGCTTCCAACACCGACATCGATGGCAGCAGCGGGGCTGCGATCATCGCGGGATGGAAGGAGGTGAAGCGCGTCGCCACCATCGCGCCCGACTACGCCTATGGTCGTGACGCCGTCACGGCCTTCGTCGCCTATATCAAAAAGGCGCGGCCGGACATCGAGATTGTCGATCAGCAATGGCCGAAGCTCGGTCAGAGCGATTTCACCCCGTTCATTACCGCGCAGATGAGCGCGCACCCGGACGCGGTGTTCTGTGATGTCTATGGCGGCGATTTCGTGACCTTTGCCAAGCAGGCGGTGCCGCTCGGCTATTTCAAGGCGATCAACAACCGCTTGGTCGATGGCGGCGAGGTCGGCGCGACTGACGAAGCGGAGGCGCTTGGCGCCGATTATCCCTACGGCATCTGGTCCGATGCGTACGATCCCGTGATTTGGCCCGAGGGCGAGCCGCCGGAGCACAAGGCGTTCATCGAGCATCTCAAGGCCTTTACCCATGAGAAGTACGGTTCCGGATGGGCGATCATGGGCTACACCTCCGTCATGGCGCTCGCCGAGGGGGTCAAGAAGGCCAACAGCGCCAAGTCCGATCAGGTGGCGAAGGCGCTGCTCGGCCTCACCTTCGACACGCCGCTCGGCAAGCGCAGCTTCAATGCCAAGAGCCACGAGACGGAGTTGGGTGAGTTCTGGGGACAGATGGTGAAGGACGATCGCTATCCCTTCGCCGTCATGAAGAACCCGCAATACCTTGCGCAGGGGCCGTTCACGAATTGAGCGCGGCCTAATGCGCGCCAGAGCGTCCGCACCCGGCGCGGGTTCGCGCCGAACGGACGCGCGTGCGCTGGCGGCGCATCGTCGCGCTCAACCGGGTCTGCGCACGCCGCCATCGCCCCCCGCCCCGAGTTGATCGCCGGTGGCGGCCTCGCTCCTCTTCGGTCAGTTTCTGGGCGGCCTCACCACCGCGATGTTTTTGTTTTTGATTGCGTCCGGCCTGTCGCTCGTGTTCGGCGTCATGCGCGTGCTCAATTTCGCGCACGGCTCGTTTTACATGATCGGCGCCTATCTTGCCTGGCAGGCGATGCACTGGTTGCAGCCGATGTTGCATGCGTTCTGGCCGGCGGTGCTGGTTGCCGCACTCGGCGTGGCACTTTTGGGTGGCGTGATCGAGCGGTTGCTGCTTCGTCATCTCTATGGCCGCGAAGAGCTTTATCAGCTGCTCTTCACATATGGACTGGTGCTGATCCTCGGCGACGCCGCCAAAGCGATATGGGGAACCCAACAGCTGTCGCTATCGCGACCGCCGCTCCTTGCTGGCGGCTTCGAGCTCATTGGCACGACGCTGCCCGCCTACAACCTCTTTATCATGGTGCTGGGGCCGGTGGTCGCTCTTCTCGTCTGGCTCATGCTCACCCACAGCAGCGCTGGGCGAATGGTTCGGGCTGCGGCGCTCGACCGCGAGATGATGGGCGCGCTCGGCGCCAATGTTGGCGCGATCTACACCGGGATGTTCATGGTGAGCTCGTTCCTCGCCGGTCTCTCGGGCGCGCTGATCACGCCGATTGAGAGCATCGTTCCAGGCATGGACGTCGAGATCATCGTCGAGGCCTTCATTGTCGTCGTCATCGGCGGTCTTGGTTCCTTCTGGGGGACGTTTTGGGGCTCGATGATCTACGGACAGGTGCTCTCCTTCGGCATCCTGATCTTCCCGAGCTTCTCGATCTTCTCCGTCTTCGCGCTGATGGCGGTCATTCTCATCATTCGGCCCTGGGGCCTTTTCGGCCGGCCGATCCGCTGATGCTGAACAGCTCTCTCTTCCGCGGATCGACGCCGTGGCTGGTTGCCGCCTTCCTCGGGGCGTTCTCGCTGCCCTGGACGGGATCGCATTACGACGTCTTCCTCGCCACGCAGATCGCCATCGACGCGCTCTTTGCGGTGAGCCTCAATTTGCTGCTTGGCACCACCGGCCTCGTCTCCTTCGGCCATGTCGCCTATTTCGGCATCGGCGCTTACGTCTGCGGCATTTTGATGAAGACCTATGAAATGCCGTTCTCGCTGGCGCTCCCGGCGGCCGCGCTCGGGGCCGCCGCCGCTGCGGTCGTCTTCGGCTTTTTCTGCGTGCGCCTCACCAAGATTTATTTCGCCATGCTGACCTTGGCGTTCTCGCAGATCGTCTGGGCCATCTGCTTCAAATGGAATGATGTGACCGGCGGCGATCAAGGCTTGCCCGATATTCCCTACCCCGATTTCGATTGGTTGTCCGCGATTCCCGGTTTCGACGATTTGCGCAGTGGCGAGGAATTCTATCTGCTGGCGCTTGTCCTGGTCGCGCTCTCGCTGCTGGCGCTTCGGCGCATCGTCGCCTCGCCCTTCGGTCGCCTGTTGACCACGATCCGCGAGAATCCAGAACGCGCCGCATTCATCGGCATCGACGTCCATCGTTACGAGCTCGCCGCGTTCGTCATCGCCGGCGGCTTTGCCGGGATCGCCGGTGCGCTCTTCGGCATCTTCAATCGCGGCGTCTTCGCCGATTACGTCTACTGGCCGAAATCGGCCGAGGTGATGATCATGACCATCCTCGGCGGCATCGACTTCTTCTGGGGTCCGGTCGTTGGCGCGGCGACGCTCGTTCTGCTCAATCAGCAGATCACGTCCTATACCGAATACTGGCCCTTCGTGCTCGGCGTCATTCTGCTCGTCCTCCTCTTTGCTTTTCCTGGAGGCATCGTCGGCGGTCTCGCGGCGGCGTTCGCGCACCTTCGCCGCTTCAGCGGGAGGCGCGTCCGTGCTTGAGGTGCGGGGCCTCACCAAATCCTTTGCCGGCTTCGTCGCCGTGCGCGAGGTGAGCTTAGCCGTGGCGCAAGGAGAAATCGCCGCCGTCATCGGCCCCAACGGCGCCGGCAAGTCGACGCTGTTCAATCTCATTACCGGGCATCTGCCGCCGAGCGCCGGCGAGGTGAGACTGGCCGGGCGGGATGTCACCGGCCTTCCGCCGCACCGCATCTGCCGCATGGGCGTCGGCCGCTCGTTTCAGCGGACCAACATTTTTCCGCGGCTCACCGTTCTCGAGAACGTGCAGGCGGCGCTTCTCTCTCATCTCGGCCATGGCCGGAACCTGTGGTCGTCCTCGGCTCGCATGTGTCGCGAGGAGAGCGAAGGCCTCCTCGCGGCGGTCGGGCTCGCCGATCAGGTGCAGGCGGTTGCTGGGACGCTTTCTTACGGTAATCAGAAGCAACTGGAACTCGGCATCGCGCTTGCCAGCGATCCTAAGATCCTGCTTCTCGACGAGCCGACCGCCGGCATGTCCGCGCACGAGACGCGCGAGACGATCGCGCTCATCGAGCGCATCGCTCGCGAGCGAGGGCTCACGCTCCTTTTCACCGAGCATGATATGGCGGTCGTGTTCTCGATCGCACAAAAGGTCGCCGTGATGCATCAAGGATGCCTCATCGCCGATGGCGCCCCCGCCGAGGTGCGGGCTAATGCCGAGGTGCGGCGCGTCTACCTTGGCGTCGCGCGATGAGTCCGCTGCTCGCGCTTGAGGACGTCCATACCGCCTATGGCTTGAGCCGCGTGCTGTTCGGCATCTCGCTCGAGGTCATGGCGGGCGAATGCGTCTGTCTCCTTGGTCGCAACGGTGTCGGCAAGACCACCACCATGCGCTCGGTGATGGGGTTGACGCCGCCCAATGCCGGCCGCGTTCGCTTCAAGCAGCAGGACATTACGGGCTGGGCGCCTTACCGGATTGCGCGCACCGGCATTGGCTTCGTGCCGGAAGACCGCCGCATCTTTGCGGAGCTGACGGTGTGGGAGAATCTCGACGTCGCTCGGCGCGCGGCGGCGCGGCCCGGCCGTTGGACGATCGACGCGGTGTTCGAGCTCTTTCCGGATCTCGCTCGGCTTCGCGATCGTCAAGGCGGTTTTCTCTCAGGTGGCGAGCAGCAGATGCTTACCATCGCTCGAACGCTGATGGGCAATCCCGAGCTGCTGCTGCTCGATGAACCTTCTGAAGGTCTGGCGCCGCTCGTCGTCGAAGCGTTGCTCGTCAAGGTCGGCGAGCTCAAGGGTCAAGGGTTGACCATCCTGCTGGCCGAGCAGGGCGTCGACTTCTCGCTGGCCCTCGCTGACCGCGTCTACGTGCTGGAGAAGGGAGGTGTCCGCTTTTCCGGTGCCGCGGCCGCCCTCAAATCCGACCGCGCGCTTCTCGACGGGCTGATCGCACTTTGACTATTCCGCCGCCGCCATCGCGTCGTCTTTGAGTGCTTCAGCGATGACGTCGTCGATGCGCTCGCACCAGACGATGCGGACGCGACGACGCGCATCCTCGGGGATGTCCTCGAAATCCCGCTGGTTGCGGGACGGGAGCAATACCGTGGTGATGCCGGCGCGCACGGCGGCGGTCACCTTCTCCTTGATCCCACCGACCGGCAGCACGAGCCCGCGCAGGCTGATCTCGCCGGTCATGGCCGTGTCGCTGCGCGTCGGCCGGTTGGTGAGCAGCGAGATGAGCGCCGTCGTCATCGCGACGCCCGCGCTCGGCCCATCCTTGGGGATGGCGCCGGCTGGGACATGGATGTGGATGTCGCTTTTGGCGAAGATCTCGTCGTCGATGCCGAGCGGCCGCGCCCGCGACTTGACGAGGCTTAACGCCGCCTGCGCGCTTTCCTTCATGACTTCGCCGAGCTGGCCCGTGAGAATGAGCCGGCCGCTTCCGGGCGTGCGCGTCGCCTCGATGAAGAGGATGTCGCCGCCGACCGGCGTCCAGGCAAGCCCTGTGGCGACGCCGGGAATGCTGGTGCGCATGGCGGTTTCGTTCTCGAAGCGCCGCGCTCCGAGAATCGCGGCGAGGTCGCTGACATCGATCCGTGCGCTCGCCGTCTTGCCTTCGGCCACTTGCATCGCGACGTGGCGGAAGACCGCGCCGATGGTGCGCTCGAGATTGCGCACGCCCGCCTCGCGCGTGTAGTCGCGGATGATGGTGCGAAGCGCGGCATCGCCGATCGCCACCTGTGCCGCGCTAAGCCCATTCGCCTCCAATTGGCGCGGCACGAGATAACGGCGGGCGATCTCGAGCTTTTCGTCCTCGGTGTAGCCGGGAAGCTCGATCACCTCCATGCGGTCGCGCAGCGGACCCGGCACCGTGTCCATCATGTTGGCGGTGGCGATGAACATGACCGCGGAAAGATCGAAGGGGACGCCGAGATAAGCGTCACGGAAGGTGGAATTCTGCTCGGGATCGAGGACCTCGAGCAGCGCTGCCGAGGGATCGCCTTGGATGCCGGCGCCGAGCTTGTCGATCTCGTCGAGCATCATCACGCAATCCCGCGCGCCCGCCTTGCGGATCGCCTGAACGATGTTGCCGGGGAGCGCGCCGATATATGTGCGGCGATGGCCGCGGATTTCCGCCTCGTCATGGACGCCGCCCAGGCTCACGCGTACGAATTTGCGTCCCGTCGCCCGCGCGATGCTTTGACCGAGCGAGGTTTTGCCGACGCCGGGCGGGCCGACGAAGCACAGGATGGGGCTGCGGCCGCCGGGCTTCAGCTTCTGCACGGCGAGATACTCGAGAATCCGTCGCTTGATCTTGGCGAGGCCATAGTGATCGGCCTCGAGCACGCGCCTTGCCTCGGCGATGTCGATGATGTGCTCGGTCGTCACCGCCCACGGCAGCTCGATCAGCCAGTCGAGATAGTTGCGCACCATGCCGTATTCGGCGGCACCTTCCGGCATTCGCTCGAGACGCGCGAGCTCCTTCTTCGCCTGCGCCTCGATATCGGGCGGCATCTTCGCGTCTTCGATGCGCTTCCTGAGCTCGGCGATCTCCTGCGCCGTGCCCTCTTGCTCGCCAAGCTCCTTTTGAATGGTCTTGAGCTGCTCGCGGAGAAGGAATTCGCGCTGGCGGTTGTCGACCTTCTCCTTGGTCTGCTCGCTGATCTGGCGGGAGAGCCGCAACACCTCGATGCGATGACCCAAGAGGTCGGAGACCCGCTTCATGCGCGCGAGCACGTCGACCGTCTCGAGCACGCTCTGCTTCTCGGCGGGCTCGAGGTCCATGACGCTGGCGACGAAATCGGCGAGCGCGCCGCCGTTGTTGATCCCTTGGATAGCAGGCCCGAGCTCGGCCGGCGCCTGCGGCAGCAGCTCCAAGGCTTCGCGCGCCTGGGTCTTGAGATGCATGAGCCGCGCCTCGAGCTCGGGCGTTCGCACCTCGCTCTCGCCGATGCGCTCGATGCGCGCCACCGGAAACGGAAACCCGCTCAGGAATTCGACGACGCGGATGCGGTGCTGCCCCTGGCAAACCAGGTGGTGATTGCCGTCGGGCGTGGTGACATAGCGCAGGATACCGGCGATCGTGCCCACCTGATAGAGATCGGCGGTCCCGGGCTCCTCGACGCTCGCATCGCGCTGCAGCAGCAACCCGATGGGGAGCTCGCGCTTCACCGCCGCCTGCGCGGCGGCGACCGAGCGCGGCCGCGCCACGGTGATCGGCAGTACCGTGCCGGGAAAAAGCACCGCACCGCGCACAGGGATGATGACGACCGCGTCCGCCGGCAACGGCGGCAGATCGGCCACGCCCGGGTTCGGGGCTGTTTTTGCGTCGCTTGGCATGGCGTTACCGGAGTTTGCGCAGGACGAGGGTGAGACAGCCATCGGCAAGGTCGTGCCGCATCAGCTCGAAGCGGCCGTTCGGAAGCGCGATGCGCCGCTCGAACCGGCCTTGCGGAATTTCCAGCCGATGTATAGCCGCGGCGCGTTGGAGCGCGGGCGCCGACCGCTCACCGGCGATGACGAGAACGCCGCCTTCGACGGCGATCTCGAGCCGGGAGGGCGCCACGCCGGGGAGCGCGGCGACGATGGCGAGCTCGTCCTCATTCTCGAAGATGTCGATGGGCGGCTCCCAGACCGGCCGGCCGCTGGGTTCGCCCAGGCGGAAGAATTGACGATGCAGGCGCTCGGCCCGCGCCAGCGCATCGCACGCTTCCGCCCACATCCATGATTCAAGCTCGCGCCGCGTCATCGCCCCGCTCTCGTGGTGATCGACCCAACCGCCTGTCGGAAACCCCTGAAGGTTGGAGATGGGAAGCGGCAGCAGGCTTTCAAGGAGAACACTCGCGGCGGTGGTTTGACCCGCGCTGGGGTCGCTCACTACGATCGCCCGACACACGCGCGGCGATCACAAAGTCAATTGAGGAGGAGTCCCGGTGAGTGATTTTTTCCGCTTCGATCCCTTGACCTTGCCGCCGGAGTGCGAGCGCTTGCGCGCGGAAGTGCGCGGCTTCATCGCCGATGAGAAGGCGGCGGGGCGCTGGCGGGCGGAGGGCGATTTCGCGTCCGGTCACTCGCCGGAGTTCAGCCGCCGCCTCGGCCAGCGCGGCTGGATCGGCATGACCTGGCCCAAGCAATATGGCGGGCAGGAGCGAAGCTTCCTTGAGCGCTATGTGGTGACGGAGGAACTACTTGCCGCCGGCGCGCCGGTGGGCGGCCATTGGGTGGCGGATCGGCAGAGCGGGCCGCTGCTGCTGCGCTTCGGCAACGAGACGATGCGGCGCGAGATTCTGCCGCGCATCGTCGCCGGCGAGTGCTTCTTCTGCATTGGTATGAGCGAGCCCGACAGCGGCTCCGACCTCGCCTCGATCCGCACCAAGGCGGTGCCGGTCGAGGGTGGCTGGCAGATCAACGGCCGCAAGATCTGGACCTCGAATGCGCATAAGGCGCATTTCATGATTGCGCTCTGCCGCACCGGCCCTGCCGAGCCCGATCGCCATCACGGCCTCTCGCAGCTCGTCGTCGACCTCAAATCGCCGGGCATCTCGATTCGGCCGATCAAGAATCTCGCCGGCGCCGCGCATTTCAACGAAGTGGTCTTCGACGACGTGTTCATCGCGGCCAACCGCATGATCGGCGAGCCCGGCGACGGCTGGAAGCAGGTGACGAGCGAGTTGGGCTACGAGCGGAGCGGGCCCGAGCGCTTCCTCAGCACCTTCCGCCTCCTCGTCGAATTCGTGCGCCGCGCCGGGCCCGATCCCGATCCGCGCGAAGCCGAGGCGATCGGCCGGCTCGTGGCGCAGCTGGCGACGCTGCGGCGCATGTCGCTCTCGGTCGCCGGCATGCTGCAGCGGGGCGAACTCCCCAACCTCGAAGCCGCCGTGGTCAAGGATCTCGGCACAAATCTCGAGAAGGAGATTCCCGAGATCGTGCGGCTCGTGGCGACGCGCGGCCGCGCTTCCAACCAGGAAGACCTGATGGAGGAAGCATTGGCGCATGGCGTGCTCAACGCGCCCTCCTTCACCATCCGTGGCGGCACCCGCGAGATCTTGCGCGGCATCGTCGCGCGCGGGCTAGGTCTGCGATGAGCGACACGCTCGTCCAAGAGAGCGCGCGACGGCTTTTCAGCGATCTCGCGACACCCGCGCTCATCAACGCCGCCGAGGCCGGCACTTTCCCGGCCGAACTCTGGGATGCCGTGGAGAAAGCGGGCTTTGCCGACGCGCTCGCCGCGGCGGCGGATCGTCCGGGTGATCTCGCCGGCATCGCCGATGTGGCAGCAATCTTGCACGAAGCGGGTCGCTTTGCCGTGCCGCTGCCGCTCGCCGAAACCATGCTCGCCCGCTGGCTCCTGGCAGGAGCCGGCATCGGGCCGCCGCAAGGCCCGCTCACCTTCCTGCCGATCGCTCGCGCGAGCGATCTCAAGGCGCGGCGCGAGGGCTCGGGCTGGCGGCTGGCCGGCCGCGCGACCGCTGTTCCCTGGGCGCGCCAGGCTCGCGGCATCGCCGTGTTGGCGGATGGGCAGGTGGCGCTACTGCCGGCGAAGGCGGTCGATCTGCGCCCCGGAAAGAGCCTGGCAGGCGAGCCGCGCGATGATCTCTCGGTCGATGCGGTCGCGGACGCCGTGAAGCCGGCGCCCGCCGGGGTCGATGCGGAACTCCTTTATCGCCTGGGCGCGCTCACCCGCGCCGTGCTGATGGCGGGCGCGCTCGAAGAGGTGCTGCGCATCACCGTGCAATACGCCAATGACCGTGTGCAGTTCGGTCGCCCCATCGCGAAGTTCCAGGCGATCCAGCAGCAGCTCGCGGTCCTAGCCGAGAACGTGGCGGCGTCCGGCGTCATCGCCGCGGCGGCCGTGGAAGCGGCGTCCGGCAGCGGAGATTTTCCCTTCACCGTCGCGGGGGCGAAAAGCCGCGTCGGCGAGGCGGCGGGCAGGGTGGCGGAGATGGCGCACCAAGTGCATGGCGCGATCGGCTTCACCCATGAGCACCGCCTCCATCATCTGACGCGGCGGCTCTGGTCGTGGCGCGACGAGTTCGGCGTCGAGAGCGACTGGTCGATGGAGCTCGGCCGCATCGTCGCGGCTCGCGGTGCCGATTCTCTCTGGCCCCTCTTGACGGGGAGTGTTGTCTGATGAGCGAGCATATCCTTTACGAGGTCAAGGACCGCATTGCCACGATCACGCTCAACCGGCCCGAGCGGATGAACGCCTTCACCTGGGACATGCTCGACAGCTGGGCCGACGCGCTCGCGCGCGCGCAGGCGGACGACGCCGTCGCCGTGGTCGTCATCACCGGCGCCGGCAAAGCCTTCTGCAGCGGCGGCGACGTCAAGAATATGGGCGAACGCGGCGAGCGCACGCCGCTCGATCGCAAGAACGACCTCGCCGAGCACGTTCATCGCGTGCCGCTCGCGCTCGAGCGCATGGACAAGCCGGTGATCGCCGCCGTGAACGGTGCCGCCATGGGCGCGGGGATGGATTTGGCGCTCCAATGCGATCTCCGCTACGCCGCGGCGAGCGCGCGCTTCGGCGAAACTTATGTGCGCGTCGGCCTGGTGCCGGGCGCCGGCGGCACTTGGTTCCTGCCCCTGCTCGTCGGCACGGCGAAGGCGCTCGAGCTCTTCTGGACGGGCGAGATCTTCGATGCCGCCGAAGCGGAACGCCTCGGCATCGTCAACAAGGTCGTGCCGGACAACGAGCTGATCCCGCATGTGCGCGCCGTCGCCACCAAAATCGCCGACGGCCCGCCGCTCTCGATCCGCTTCATCAAGCGCGCCGTCTATCAGGGAACGCGCATCGATCTCCGCACCAGCCTCGACCTCATCTCCTCGCATTACGCCGTCGTCTCGTCCTCGGCCGACCATCGCGAGGCGGTCGAGGCGTATCTGGAAAAGCGTAAGCCAACGTTCAAAGGGCGATGACGCGCCGCCGATGATCGATCACGTCTCGATTGCCGTTCGTGATCTCGAGGCGAGCGCTCGCATCTATGAACGGGTCCTGGCGCCGCTCGGGCTGACGCGCCTTGTCGAGCGCCCCGCGACGGTCGGCTTCGGCAAGCGCTATCCCGAATTCTGGCTTAACCTGCGGTCCAGCATGACACCGGTCTCGGCGGACACCGGCTGCCACGTCTGCCTCCGCGCGCCCGATGAAGCTACGGTGCGCGCCTTCCATGCCGCGGCGCTCGCGCTTGGCTGCACCACTGCCGGCGATCCCGGCCCGCGTCAGGCCGCGATGACGACCTACTTCGGTGCCTTCATCTACGATCTCGACGGCAACAAGATCGAAGCGGTGACGTTTCCGCGCGATGCTGCGCCCTGAAGCGACGCTCTATCGCTAGCTCGCGGGAAGCCCAAATACCTCTTGCGGCTCGCTAAGCCCGCGCACCGGATGGAAGCCTAGCGACGCAAGAGGGTGAGAGGCAGCGGCAGCGAAGCTCTCCGAGACTAGCAATGGCCGCTCGAGCCGCTTCGTCAGCGCCTCCAGTCGACAGACCAGGTTCACCGCCGGTCCGATCGCCGTGAAATCGAGGCGGTCGATGGCGCCGACATTGCCGTAGATGACTTCGCCCACATGAAGGCCGACGCCGATGCGAATGAGCTCTTGGCCCACGGCGTGGCGGTTCTCGTTGGTCGTATCGATGCGGCGTAACAGTTCTTGGCCGGCAGCGAGCGCGGCGGCAGCAGCGCGCGCATCCGACTGCCCGTCGGACTCGAAAATCGCCAACACGCCGTCGCCGACGAACTTGAGGATCTCGCCGCCATTGGCGTGAACCGAGGCGGCAACCGCATCGAAATAATCGTCGAGAAGCTGGATCAACTCTTCGCCGCCCATGCGGTCGGCGAGCGTGGTGAAGCCGCGGAGATCGACGGCCATCAGCGCCGCGCGCAGCCGCTTGCCTTGGCCACGGAAAATATCGCCGCCTAAAATGTGCCGCCCGATGGTGCGGCCGAGGTAGAGATCGAGGAGTCCGGCGCTCATGCCCTGAAGGAACTTGCTCTCGACGACGAGTCCCACCGCGGGCAACATCGCATCGATGCCGCTGATATGCGCATCGGTAAAGCCGCCGGGACGGTCGGTGGTGAAGGTGATGACCCGATGGCGCCCGATCGAGGCCATCAAGGGGCAGGCGAGGTACTCGGTCGCCCCTGCTTCGCGAAAGTCGCGCAAGAGCGGGTAGCGCGCGAGCGCCGCTTCGTCGTCCAGCCGATAGCGTACCGTCAAGCCTTGCTCGAGCGTGGGCCGCATCGGGCTGTCGAGGTAGTCCGAGCGTTGCGTCATGCCGTGCTTGACGCGGAACTCCTGGGTGAGCGCGCGGTCTCGCCACCAGCGGAAGCCCAGGCCCATCATCTGCGGGTGAAGCATGCCGACGCTGAGATTGGTTCGCCAGAGCGGGATGCCTTGTCCGACGAGACGCCAGCACAGCTCGTCGAATAGCACGACGCCATCGAGCGCGCGGCTTTGCGGCTGCAGCAACCAGCTGACGACATCACCCTCCTCGATTGGCCGTGACACCGCCGAGCGATGCTCGCGCACCAGCACAAAGAGGTCCTCGGTCGCGGGTTGCGCCGGTGCGCTCGTCGTCTCCGCCACGGTTATCGTGCTCTCGTTCATCTTCCTTCAATCCCGCCTTTGCACCACCAGCTTACATCGATAGCAGCCCTGCGTCATTCTAGGCGACCGGTTTCGGCACTCGCCCCGTCCCGCTATCATATGGCGATCTCCGGGGCCCACTTCACTTGGATCCGCTCGCCGGACATGTCCGCTCCACCCCCGCGCATCTTTCTCACCCGCGAAGCGGTCCTTGCCGATTCCATCCGTGCCTACGTCCAAGTCGCCGATCCCGCGCTGAAACTGTCATCTGCAGAAGAGCATCGCGCCTCGATCCAAGCGATGCTTGGGGAACGGCCGGCTGGTGGCGACGTCTGGCTCTTCGCTTATGGTTCACTGATGTGGAACCCGCTCATCCATTCGATCGAACGGCGCGTCGCGGCCGTGCGCGGCTTCCATCGCCGGTTTTGCCTTTGGACGCATCTCGGCCGCGGCACCACGGAACGGCCCGGCTTGACACTGGCGCTCGAGCCAGGCGGGGTCTGCCGCGGGATCGCCTACCGCATCGCCGAGGCCGCAGCCGCCGCCGAGCTCGAGCTGGTGTGGCGGCGCGAGATGCTGACCGGCGCCTACCGGCCACGCTGGCTCAAACTGACCACGGCAGAGGAGCCGCTCCACGCCATCGGCTTCGTTGTCAATCGGCGCCACGCGCGCTATGCCGGGCGTCTCGCCGAGGCGGAGGTGGTGGCCGCTCTCGCCGAAGCGAATGGTCCGCTCGGCAGCTGTGCCGCTTATCTCTTCGATGCCGTCTCGCATCTCGAGGCCTTGGGCGTGCACGACCGACAGTTGATCCGCCTGCGCGACAAGGTCGTGGCCCGGATCGGCGGGGCCGGCGAGGCACCGCCCGATACAGCATGATCATCGGGCACCCGCTGCCGTTAACGCTGGCATGGAAGCTGCTTTGGCGCTAGGAACAGAACCATGGGCAGAACGAGGGTGATGACCGGGAACGGAACCCGCCTCGGTCCTGGCGACAGCGCAGGGCGTAAGCGGCCCGTCGCCATTTTGGGCTCGACCGGCTCCGTCGGCTGCAACACGGTCGAACTCATCGCCGCGAACCCCGACGGGTACGAGGTCGAGGCGCTCGTTGCGCTCAGAAACGTCGAGCGCCTAGCGGCGCAAGCGCGGCAAGTGCGCGCGAAGTTTGCGGTGGTCGCCGATGAGAGCCGCTACCGCGCGCTCAAATCGCTCCTTGAGGGTACCGGTGTTGAGGTGGCCGCTGGTGCCGTCTCCGTCGTCGAGGCGGCGGCGCGTCCCAGCGATTGGGTGATGGCGGCGATCGTCGGTGCGGCGGGCTTGGCGCCAACGCTCGCTGCCGTGGAGCGCGGCGCCATGGTGGCGCTCGCCAACAAGGAAGTCCTCGTCTGCGCCGGAGCGCTGGTGACGGACGCGGCGAAGCGGCACGGCGCGCGGCTGCTGCCGGTCGACAGCGAGCACAACGCGATTTTCCAGGTCTTCGATAGCGACCAGGCGCATGCGATCGAGCGCATCGTGTTGACGGCGAGCGGCGGGCCTTTCCGCGAACGTTCGCGCGAGGCGATGGCGGCGGCGACGCCGGCCGAGGCCGTGGCGCATCCCAATTGGCGCATGGGTGCGAAGATCTCCGTCGATTCCGCCACCATGATGAACAAGGGCCTCGAGGTGATCGAGGCCCATCATCTGTTCGACCTACCGAGCGAGCGCATCGACGTGGTGGTCCACCCGCAATCGGTCGTGCATGGTCTCGTCTATTACAGCGACGGCTCGGTGCTGGCGCAGCTGGGATCGCCGGATATGCGCACGCCCATCGCCAACGCGCTGGGCTGGCCCTGGCGCATTCCCGCGCCGAGCCCGCGGCTCGATCTCGCCGCGCTCGGGCGGCTCGCCTTCGAAGCGCCCGACCTCGAGCGCTTTCCGGCGCTGCGTCTTGCGCGCGAGGCGCTCGATGCCGGCGGCGGTGCGCCCACCGTGCTCAACGCGGCGAACGAGATCGCCGTCGCTGCTTTTCTCGACGGCCGGATCGGTTTCCTCGATATCGCCGCCATCGTCGAGGAGACCTTGGCGGCGTTGCCGGATCGGCCGATCGCACAGCTCGACGACGTCTATGACACCGATCGCGAGGCGCGCGCCTATGCCTCGAGCCGCGTCGGTAATGGCGCCCGCCGCGCCGCCGGAGGCTGAGGAGGCGCCTCCTGGCCGATGGCCGTTGCTGACAAACCCGCTTTGGTGACCGGCGCCTCCGGCTTCGTGGGCTCCGCCGTGGTGCGCCGTCTCCTCGTCGCAGGACGCCGTGTGCGCGTGCTGCTGCGGCCGACGAGCGACCGCGCCAATGTTGCCGGCCTCGATGTCGACATTCGCCTAGGCTCCCTTGAGAACCCCGCCTCGCTGCGGGCCGCACTCGACGGCTGCGGCGCGCTCTTCCATGTGGCGGCCGATTATCGCCTCTGGGTGCGCGACCCGGCGGCCATGCACCGCGCCAATGTCGACGGCACGCGCGCGCTCATGGCGGCGGCGCTCGCCGTCGGCGTCGAGCGCGTCGTCTACACCAGCAGCGTCGCGACGCTCGGTCTCACGGTTGACGGAACGCCGGCCGATGAAAACACGCCAAGCACGCTTGCCGACATGGTCGGCCCTTACAAGCGCTCGAAGTTCCTCGCGGAAGAGGCGGTGAAAGAACTCGTGCGCGAGCAGCATCTTCCGGCCGTCATCGTCAATCCCTCGACGCCGATCGGACCACGCGACGTCAAGCCGACGCCGACCGGGCGCCTCATCCTCGAGGCCGCGGCCGGGCGGATGCCGGCCTATGTCGACACCGGCCTCAATCTCGTTCACGTCGACGATGTCGCCGACGGCCATCTCCTGGCGGAAGCGCGCGGAGCAGTCGGCGAGCGTTATATTCTCGGCGGCGAGAACCTTGCGCTCGGCGAAATTCTCCGCCGCATCGCGCGGCTCGTCGGGCGCAAGCCGCCGCGCCTCAAATTGCCGATCGCGCCGCTCTGGCCGCTGGCGCTCGTCGCCGAAGGCGTGGGCCGCGTCACCGGCCGCGAGCCCTTCATCACTCTCGACGGTCTTCGCATGGCGCGGAAGAAGATGTTCTTTTCCTCCGAGAAGGCGCGTCGCGCGCTCGGATATGCGCCGCGGCCGGCGGATGCGGCGCTCGCCGACGCGGTCGCCTGGTTCCGCGCCCAGGGACGATGCCCGTGAGCGCCGCGTTGCTTCTCGCCAGCGTGTCGTTGGCGATCTGGCTCTACCTGCTGCTGGGCCGCGGCTTCTTTTGGCTGACGCGTGTCGCGCCGCTGCCGGCGCCGCCGACACATTGGCCTTCCGTGCTCGCCGTCGTGCCGGCGCGCAACGAGGCGGCGGTGGTGGGAACCGCGATCGACTCGCTGTTGCGCCAGCAATACGCCGGCCGCTTCTCGATCGTGCTGGTCGACGATCACAGCGAGGACGGTACGGCCGAGATTGCACGGGAAGCCGCTGCACGTGCCGGCAAGAACGATTGCCTGCGCGTCGTGAGCGCGCCGCCGTTGCCGGGCGGCTGGACGGGAAAGCTCTGGGCGCTCGGCGAAGGCGTGCGGCTGGTGCGCGAGGGTGATCCGCCCGATCTCTTTTTCTTCACCGACGCGGACATCGCCCATCACGCGACCAACCTCGCCGAGCTCGTGGCGCGTCTCGAGGGCGAACGGCGCGACCTCGTCTCGCTCATGGTGCGGCTCCGCTGCGAAAGCTGGGCCGAGCGCTTCCTCATCCCCGCCTTCGTCTTCTTCTTCGCCATGCTCTACCCGTTTGCACGGTCGAACGACCCCCGCCGCCGCACCGCGGCTGCGGCGGGCGGCTGCGTCCTGCTGCGGCGGAGCGCTTATGAGCGGATCGGCGGCTTCGCCGCGATCCATGCTGCGCTCATCGACGATTGCGCGCTGGCCCGCGCGGTGAAACGCAGCGGTGGCTCGATCTGGCTGGGCTTGACACAGAGGACGCGCAGCCTTCGCCCCTATCCGCAGATCGCCGATGTTTGGCGCATGGTGGCGCGGACCGCCTTCGACCAGCTCCACCATTCGCCGATCTTGCTGGCGGGTACGGCGGCCGGGCTCGCGCTCACCTATCTGGCACCGCCTATTCTGGTGGTCTTCGGCGGCGAGGCGCGCTGGCCAGCTGCGCTCGCTTGGGCAGCGATGACCCTCGCCTATGCGCCGATGGTGCGCTTTTATGGGCTTTCCCTGCTCTGGGCACCCTTGCTGCCGGCCATCGCGTTGGTATATCTGGCGGCGACGGTCGATTCCGCGCGGCGTTATTGGCTGGGTCGCGGCGGCGAGTGGAAGGGACGGATGGCGTGGCGCAGTCAGAGCTGACGACGAGCCTCGAGACGCCATCGGGAAAATGGCGCGAGGACGAGAATTTTCCGGTGGGCTCCTGGCTCATTCGCCCGGCGCTGCGCTCGCATGTGCATGCCTTCTACCGCTTCGCGCGCGAGGCCGACGACATCGCCGACAACCCGCATCTGGCGCCGGACGACAAGGTGCGCCGCCTCGACCGGATGGCCGAGGTTCTCGAGGGAGCGCCCGGGACGGACTCGCCGGCGGCGGTGGCGATGCGCGCGAGCCTTCACGAGACCGGCGTCACCGCCCGACATTGCCACGACGTGCTGCGTGCGTTCCGGCTCGATGCCACGAAGCGCCGCTATCGCGACTGGGAAGACCTCCGCGAGTACTGCCGCTATTCGGCGACGCCGGTGGGACGCCACGTGCTCGATCTGCATGGCGAGTCGCAGGCGACCTGGAGCTATTCCGACCCTCTTTGCGACGCGCTGCAGGTACTGAATCATCTCCAGGACTGTGCCGCCGACTACCGGGCGCTCGACCGCGTCTATTTACCCGAACAGGATCTTGCCGAATGCTGCAGCGCCGCCGCGGATCTCAGCGCGCCGCGCGCGAGCCCCGGCCTGCGTTGCGTCTTCGACCGTTTGCTCGACGAGACCGATCCTCTTATCGCAGCGGCGCGCGGCTTGCCGCTCGCGGTGCAAAGCCCAGGTCTGCGTCGCGAGACCGGCATCATCGTCACCTTGGCGGAGCGTCTCGCGCGACGGCTCCGGCGCGGCGATCCGTTGGCGATGCGGGTGAAGCTGACGCGCGGCGATTTCGTGGCGGCGCTGATCCGCGGCATGTGGCGCGGGCGCCGCTGGGGCCAAGCGTGAACGCCGCTGAATTGCAGGATGCCGGCGCCGATCCCCGGGCCGCTATCCGCGCCCGCGTCGCCGCCGCGGGCACCTCCTTTTACTGGGCGATGCGCCTCCTGCCGGAAGAGCGGCGCGAGGCGATGTTCGCGGTCTATGCCTTTTGCCGGGAGGTCGACGACATCGCCGACAGCGACGAGGCGCCGGCGGCAAAGCGCGAGGGTCTCGCTGAATGGCGGGTCGAGATCGACGCCATCTATGCCGGTCGGCCGCGCCATCCGCTCGCCCGCGTGCTGGGCGAAGTGGCGGAGCACTACAGGCTCCGCCGCGAGGACTTCCTCGCGATCATCGACGGCATGGAGATGGATGCGGCCGCGGACATCCGGGCGCCGGGCCTGGCCGAGCTGGACCTCTATTGCGATCGTGTGGCGAGCGCGGTCGGCCGGCTCTCCGTGCGGATTTTCGGCACGGACGCGCCTGCCGCTGATCGGGTGGCGGGCTCGCTCGGCCGCGCGCTGCAGCTCACCAACATCTTGCGCGACCTCGTGGAGGATGCAGAGCGCGGCCGCCTCTATTTGCCGCGCGAGCTTCTCGAGCGCGCCGGCATCGCCGAGACGGAGCCGCGGCGCGTCCTTCAGCATGCGCATCTGTCCGAGGTTTGCGAGCCTTTGGCCAATCTCGCCGAGCAGCATTTTCGCGACGCCGCCAGGGCGATGCGCGAGTGTCCGCGGCGCCCCATGCGGCCCGCGGCGGTCATGGGCGCCGTCTATCACGCCATTCTCGTCCGCTTGCGCCGGCGTGGCTGGCGCGAGCCGGGACGGGCGGTGAAGCTGCTCGCACCGCTCAAGCTATGGCTGGCCCTCCGCCACGGGTTGCTGTGAGCCGTCCCAAACGCGTCCATGTGGTTGGCGCGGGACTAGCGGGGCTAGCTGCCGCGGTGCGCCTCGCCGATGCCGGCGTCCGGATCGTGCTCCACGAAGCGGCGCGCCAAGCCGGTGGCCGCTGTCGCTCCTACGATGACGCGACTTTGGGCTGCCGCATCGACAACGGCAACCATCTCCTTATCGCCGGCAATCATGCGGCGATGGCCTATCTCCGCCAGATCGGGGCGCTCGAGACTTTGGTCGGGCCGGACGAGCCCGCTTATCCCTTCATCGATCTCACAACCGGTGAGCGCTGGACGGTGCGGCCCAATCTCGGGCGCGTTCCCTGGTGGCTGTTCCAACCGGCGCGCCGCGTCGCCGGCACGGGGGTCGCCGACTATTTGCGGGCGCTACGGCTTATGACGGCGCGACCGGAGCATGTCGTCGCCGACGTGCTCGACCGCGAAACTACGATCTTCCGGCGCCTCTGGCAGCCGCTCGCCGTGGCGGCGCTCAATACCGAGGTGGAGCAAGGGGCGGCGATCCTGCTGAGCCGCGTGCTGCGCGAGAGTTTCGGCGCCGGTGGCAACGCCTGCCGCCCGCTGGTACCGCGCGAAGGGCTTTCGGAAAGCCTCATCGATCCCGCACTCGCCTATCTCGCCCGCCATGGCGCCGAGCTGCGCTTTGGCGACCGCTTGCGCGGCGTCGAGGTCGACGACGGTGCCTTGCATGCCTTGGCCTTCGATGCGGGGAGCGAAGCCGTCGCTGCGGAGGAGGCGGTGGTGCTCGCGGTAACCGCGCCCGTGGCGGCGCGGCTCCTCCCGGATTTGCTGGCGCCCGACGAGTTCCGCGGCATCGTCAATGCGCATTTTCGAACGACGGCGCCCGCGACCATGCCGCTCTTCATCGGCGTCATCGGCGGCACCGTCGAATGGGTGTTCCGCAAGCGCGATGTGCTGTCGGTGACGATCAGCGCCGCCGATCGCTTCATGGATATGAGCGCCGACGAGCTGGCGGCACGGCTCTGGCCGGAGGTGCGCCGCGCTTACGATCTGCCGGAGATGCCGCTGCCGCCCTGGCAGGTGGTCAAGGAGCGTCGCGCCACCTTCGCGGCGACGCCGGCGCAGATCGCTCGCCGGCCCAAGGCCGCGACGCTATGGGCGAACCTGGTGCTGGCGGGCGATTGGACCGATACCGGGCTTCCCGCGACCATCGAAGGCGCCATCCGCTCCGGCTTTGCTGCCGCCGAGCGGTTGCTGCGCTAAGCGCGGCGTCAGTGACAAAAGCATACAAAAAATTTTGCAAAGCCGGACCTTCAAATCTCCGCCGCGACCTCCTCGGATGACGGGAGGTTGCCGGGCAGGTAGGACAGCAGGTCGCCCGGCTGACATCTGAGGGCTTCGCACAAGCGCTCGAGCGTGGCGAAGCGCACACCTTTGACGCGGCCATTCTTGAGCAGCGACAAATTGGCTTCCGTCAATCCCACTTTCTGCGCCAGGTCCTTCGAGCGGATCTTGCGGCGAGCGAGCATGACATCGAGATGCACGACGATCGGCATGAGGTCTCCTCGGAAATTCGTCAGATGAAGTGGGCGTTTTCCTCGGCGATGCGAATGGCCTCGCGCGCCGCCGCCGCGACGGCGAGCAAGACCGCGCCGATGACGGCGACGCCAACATGATCGGTGGAGAAGGCGAACGCGATATGGCCCGTGCCCGTGGCGAAATAGCCGATGCTGAGCGAAAGCAATGCCCCGCCAATCGGCTGCACGACAGCGGTGAGGACAAGCGCGAGCCCCATCCGCTGCAAATGCCGCGGCACCTCTGCCGTGAAGAGGCGCCCCCCCGCCATGAATTGGCAAAGGCGCAAGGCGTGGTAGGCCGCCCAGATGATCGGCGCGGCGTCGATGGCGAGTGCGGTCAAGGCGACGAAGCGGGCGGCGAAGCCAAGCCTGGGCGGCGCGAAGGGCATGCCGGCGAGCGCCGGCTGTGAGGCCAGCAGCTCGGGCCAAATCAGCGTGCTGGCGATGGCCGCGCACACCACCAGTGCCACGTAAAGAAGCACCAGGTATCGGACGCGGCGGCCGAGCCGCGCCAAGTCGCCCGCCATGCCCTGGGTGGGAGCATCGTTCATGGGAGATGCCTTTCCATATATGAGCATAATTTTTCTATTTTACGATAATTAGATTCTATGTTACAGAAAAATGTGCAGTGGGGCAAGCGACGGCAAGGAGGCGCAGATGGGAGACGCTTTGCGGAGAAAACCCCTTGAGCGACGGCGCGTGCCAGCCCATGGTGGCGCAACTTTTCCGTACGGAACGCGGCGATCACCAATCATGATGGCGGATTCCGGCACGATCGGCGGCAGCACGGCGGCGCAAGCGACCGAACTGCCGCAGCTCGAGCGCGCGGTCGCCTCGGCGCGCGCGGCGCTCTTGGCGCAACAGCGCGGCGACGGCCATTGGGTGTTCGAGCTCGAGGCGGATGCCACGATCCCGGCCGAGTATATCCTCCTGCAGCATTATCTCGACGAGATCGATGACGGCGTGCAGCAGGCGCTCGCGCAGTATCTGCGCTCGATCCAGGGCGAGCATGGCGGCTGGCCGCTCTTCCATGGCGGCGCCTTCGATCTCTCCGCCAGCGTCAAGGCGTATTTCGCGCTGAAAGCGGCGGGCGACGCGCCGGACGCACCGCACATGGCACGGGCGCGCGCCGCCGTTCTCGCGGCGGGCGGCGCCGCCCATTGCAACGTCTTCACCCGCATTCAGCTGGCGCTCTTCGGCGAGCTCTCCTGGAAGGCCGTGCCGGAGATGCCGGTCGAGATCATGCTGCTGCCGCGCTGGTTCCCGTTCCACTTGACCAAGGTGAGCTACTGGTCGCGCACAGTGATCGCACCGCTCCTGGTGCTGATGGCGAAGAAGCCGCGCGCCAAGAACCCGCGCGGCATCACCGTCCGCGAGCTTTTCGCGCCGGGCACCCACGCCACGCCGCCCAAATCGCACGGCTCGGTCTGGGCGGTGATCTTCAACGGCATCGATCGCGTCCTGCGCCTCGCGGAGCCGTTCATGCCGAAAGAGACGCGCCGCCGCGCGATCGAGGCGGCGGTCGCTTTCGTCACCGAGCGGCTCAACGGCGAGGACGGGCTTGGCGCGATCTATCCCGCCATGGCCAACTCGGTGATGATGCTGGAGTGCCTGGGCTACGCCAAGGACCACCCGTATCTGGTGACGGCAAAGCGCGCGCTCGAAAAGCTGCTGGTGCTGACACCCGGCCGCTCTTATTGCCAGCCCTGCGCCTCGCCGATCTGGGATACCGGGCTCGTCTGCCACGCGCTCATGGAAGCCGGTGGCGCCGGTACCGAGGAGAGGGTGCGGCGCGGCCTCGATTGGCTCGCCGAGCGCCAGATCCTCGACGTCGACGGCGACTGGGCGGTGTGGCGGCCCGGCGTGAGGCCCGGCGGCTGGGCCTTCCAATACGCCAATCCGCATTATCCCGATGTCGACGACACCGCCGTCGTGGCGATGGCCCTCCACCGCTTCGATCCCGCGCGCTATCGCGAGGCGATCGCGCGCGCCGCGGAATGGATCATCGGCATGCAAAGCAAGAATGGCGGCTGGGGCGCCTTCGATGCCGACAACACCTATTATTATCTCAACTACATCCCCTTCGCCGATCACGGCGCGCTGCTCGATCCGCCCACCTCCGACGTGTCGGCGCGCTGCCTGAGCCTGCTGGCGCAGCTACGCCGCGACGATGGCATCAATAACGAGAACGTGATTGCCGCCGGCAGCGATTATCTGTCGCGCGAGCAAGAAGCCGATGGCGCGTGGTTCGGCCGCTGGGGCACCAATTACATCTATGGCACCTGGTCCTCGCTGTGCGCGCTGAACGCGCTCGGCGTCGACAAGCGCTCGAAAGATTTCCGCCGCGCCGTCGAATGGCTGCTGGCGCGCCAGCGCGCCGATGGCGGCTGGGGCGAGGACGGCGCCTCATATTGGCGCGATAAGCCCCGCGGCGAAGGGAAGGAGAGCACCGCCTCGCAGACGGCCTGGGCGCTCTTGGGGTTGATGGCTGCGGGTGAGGTCGATCATCCCGCCGTCGCCCGCGGCATCGCCTTCCTCTTGGAGACGCAGCAGCCGCACGGGCTCTGGGACGAGGCGTGGTACACCGCGGTGGGCTTCCCGCGCGTCTTCTATCTCCGTTATCACGGCTACCGCGCCTTCTTCCCGCTCTGGGCGCTTGCGCGTTATCGCAATTTGCGCCAGGGCAACAACCAGACGCTCGCTTACGGCATGTGAGATGAGCGTCGGCGCGGTCTGCGGGTTGCGCGCCGAAGCGATCATCGCCCGGCAGATCGGCCTCGTCGCCGCGGCCGGCGGTGGAAGCTCCGCCGGCACCCACGCGGCGATCGCGCGGCTCCTCGCCGCCGGCGTCCGCGCGCTTGTGAGCTTCGGCATCGCCGGCGCGCTTGCCCCCTCGCTCGGATGCGGCGCATTGCTGCTACCCGCGGCGGTGCGCTCAAGCGACGGCGCCGCTTACTGGGTCGATCGCGAATGGCACGCGCGGCTTGCGGCGGCGGCGCAGGCGAAAGGCATCCCCGTTACCGTCGGCGGTATGCTCGGCCACGATGCGATCGTCCCGACGGCCGCCGAAAAAGCGACGCTTTATCGCGCAACGAACGCCCTTGCCGTCGACATGGAGAGCGCCCACGTCGCCGAAGCGGCGGCACGCGCGCGGCTTCCGTTCGTTATTCTTCGCGCCGTCGCCGATCCCGCGACGCAGGATTTGCCGCCGGCCGCGTCGGTCCCACTGCGCGCGAACGGCCGCGCCGATATTGCGGCCGTGCTGGCATCGCTCGCGAGGGAGCCCCAGCAGATTCCGGCCTTGCTCGGGCTTGCCGGCGCGACAGCGACGGCCCTCTGGACCCTCTACCGCACCGGCCGCGCACTCGGCCCGGCGCTGCGCGCGCCGTAGCGCCGCAGCCATCGCTCGATCCGAAAGCGCTCGTCGGCGCGCCCGGCTCTGGCATTCGCTGCGCCAAGTCTAATGGCACCAATGCGGCGTCGCGTGTGCGGCTCGCAATGTCTGCTGAGCGGAGGAGACCAGACTTCAGTGGAATCGGTCTTATTGGCCGATGTGGCCATGAGGAGACAAATGTAGTGCAGCAAAGACGGCGATCACAAACCATCACTCGATCACCTCGTCAGCGATGGCGAGCAACGACGGCGGCACGGTCAGGCCCAACGCTTTGGCAGTCTTCAGGTTGATGACCATCACATATTTGGTCGGTAGTTGAACCGGAAGGTCCGCTGGTTTGGCGCCTCGGAGAACGCGATCCACATAGCCAGCAGCGCGGCGAAATATGTCCGAGAAGTCCGCCCCATAGGACAGCAAACCGCCGTCCCTGGCGTTTTCAGCCTCCTGATAGACCGCAGGGATGTTGTTGCGTGCCGCTTGCGCTATGATCGACGTGCGATGCACGTTGTTGAAATTATCCGGCATCACGAGGAGGCCACTTCCGGGCTCGCGGCCGAGCGCTGTGATGATCGCTTCGATTTCATCGTCGCCATGAATCGGCGCTAAGCTGGTCGCCACGCCGCGCGACTGGGCGGCGGCCTCGACCGATGGCAGGTAAAACGATCTGAGATATGTCGCTGTGTCGGGGTTGAACATCATCCCGACCCGTTTGACACCAGGTGCGATGGTAATGAGCAAGTCCAGCCACTTGGTCCCCATTGCCGCTTGAAGCGAACTGAAGCCTGTGATGTTGCCGCCCGGGCGGGTCAGGTTGGCAACGAAGCCGGAGCCGACGGGGTCCGAAACGATTGCAAAGACAATCGGGATGGTCTGCGTCTCTCGCGCGAATGCGGCAGTCGCCGCCGTCGAATTTGATAGGATCACGTCCGGCTGTAGGCCGACCAACTCTTTTGCCGCCGTGCCCATCAGATCGATGATGCCAGGAGCCCAACGCACGTCCATCAGTAGGTTGCGGCCCTCAGTCCAGCCCAATCGTGAAAGCTCTTGCGTGAACGCCCCGAGCCACGCTTGCCCCTCCGGATCGGATTCGGCGACTGTCATCATTACGCCGAGGCGCCGAACGCGATCCGCCTGTTGCGCGCGCGCAGCGAGCGGCCATGCTGCCGAGCCACCAAGCACCGCAATGAACTCGCGCCGGTTCATGTGTGGATGGCCCCCGCGATGCAAGAGGTCATGTGACGCGTGGTGCGGGTGTCGCTTGGAGTCATTCGATCACTTCGTCGGCGCGGGCGAGGAGTAAGGGCGGTATCTCGATGCCGAGCGCCTTCGCGGTCTTGAGGTTGATGACCAACTCGAACTTGGTCGGTTGCTCAACCGGGATGTCGCTCGGCTTTGCGCCGCGCAAAATCTTGTCGACGATCTCCGCTGCGCGCCGAAACAGGTCAGCGACATTTGCTCCATAGGACATTAGGCCTCCGACTTCGACAAAGCCGCGAAGCCCGTACAGGGTCGGGAGTTGCGCGCTTAACGAGAGCGTGTGGATGCGAACTCTGTTGGCATTTACCAGGGCGTCGGGCCCAACATAGAGTGCATCCGCACGCCCCTTAATAGCTTCAAAGGCGGGCGCGATATCTTCCGCCCGTTCGATTTCGAGTTTCGCGACCTCAAAACCGAGCGCGCGTGCCGCTGCCTCTGCTTCGTTCATCTCCAGCACACCGCCAGGATTGCTTACATTGACCAAGATGGCCAACTTGCGGAGGTTGGGAAGAACCTCGCGCAAAAGCTCAAGCCGCTTGCCTGCAAGGTCTGTGGACTGGAGCGACAGGCCGGTGATGTTCCCGCCAGGACGCGCCAAGCTCGCGACCAATCGGGCCGCGACCGGGTCAACTGACCCCACGAAAACGATCGGGACTGCCGATGTCACCTGCTTGGCGGCAATGGCGCCTTCGGTACCTGCCGTGAGAATGACGTCAACATTGAGCCGGACGAACTCAGTGGCGATCTCAACGAACCGTGTGCTTCGTCCTTCCGCCCAGCGATACTCGATCACGACGGTGCGACCGTTCGTCCATCCGAGTTCTGGCAGCCGCTTCTCAAAAGCAGCAGTCCACGGCGCCCATGTCGCGGCTGTTGCCGCGCCCAGAACCCCGATGGTTGACAGTCGTCCAGGCTGTTGTGCGCGAGCGAATAATGGCCACGCCGCCGCCGCTCCACCGAGTGCAGCGATGACATCCCGCCTCCTCACTCGATCACCTCGTCAGCGCGCGCGAGGATCGATGGTGGAATTTCGAGGCCGAGAGCCTTCGCTGTCTTCAGGTTGATTACCAGTTCGAACCTTGTCGCCTGCATAATCGGCAGATCGGCTGGCTTCGCACCCTTCAAGATTTGGCCGGCATAACGCCCTGCCTGCCGATACCCTTCCGCAAGGCTCGGGCCATAGCTTATGAGGCCGCCGGCGGCGACATATTCGCGCAAATCGTAAATCGCCGGAACGCGGGCGCGCCCAGCGAGAGCGGCGATACGTTCCCGTCGGCTGGTGAAGAAGGGATCGCCAGCGACAATCAGCGCATCGGCGTGCATGGCGGCGATCGCGTCGAAGGCCGCATCGAAATCACGCTCGGCAGTGGCCTTCACCATGTCTATATGCAATCCCATTGTCTTTGCAGCGGCGTCGAAATCCCTCGTTTGGGCTTCCAGATCAGCGGTGTTGGGATTGACGAGCACCGCGATTTGGGCCGCGTTTGGCAGAATCTCATGCGCGAGTTGCAGGAGCTTGGACTCGACCGCGATAGCGAGCATACTGACGCCGGTGAGATTGGCGCCGGGATGCGCCAGGCTCTGAACTAGTCCGGCCTTTACCGGATCGATGCCGCCGCTGATGAAAACAGCGGGTATGGTTGTCGTCGTGGCCTTGACAGCGAGTGCCGTGACCATGCCGCCAGCCGAGACGATCACGGCCACTTGGCGGCGGACGAGATCGGCGACCATATCAGGAAGGCGATCGTAACGGCCTTCGGCCCAGCGGTACTCGATCGCGACGTTGGTGCCTTCACGATAGCCGCCTTCGCTGAGACCTTGATGAAACGCTGCTACGAGATAAGCAGACTCTTCCGCCGAACGACTGCTGACGAAGCCGACCGCAGGTATCGCCCGTTGTTGCGCAAGAGTAGCGGTCGGCCAAGCGACCCCAATCGCACAAAGAACTGCAATGAAATCGCGCCGCCTCATCTTCCCCCTCCCTGCCTGCGCGGCGGGAACCTAGCTGCGCTGGATCGGGACTATTCTAGCACTCTGGCGTCGGCGGGGTGTGCGAAACGTCACAGTACCTGGGGCACGCAGTATGTCCGAGTTGGGGTCAGAGTGAGAAGAGACGCTTTGCTTTGGGGACGTCCGCTTTCAGACGATTTACCGAATTGCGCGTTAGGGCGCGGCTCTTTTCAATCTGACCCTATTTCGGACATCGCGAGGAGCGGTAGTCGTACGTGGTTGACGTTCCAAGGGCGAGAGACTGTGACGTTTCGCACACCCGTTTGTCGGTAGCCGGATAGAATAAGGCCGAATTGAGCGCGGCTCGGTTTTCGCCGCCGCAGACGAGGAGGGGATATGAGGCGGCGCGATTTTGTCGGCGGTCTGAGCGGAGCGGCGATTGCGCTGCCCCTGGTCGCGCGTGCGCAGTCGGAGAGGATAAGGCGGATTGGTGTTCTCATGAATCTCGCCTCGGATGATCGCGAAGGGCGGTCCCGCCTCGCTTTGTTCCAGCGCGCATTGCAAGACGCCGGTTGGGTAGATGGGCAGAACGTCAAAATCGACGCGCGTTGGGGCGCAGGCAGTGCCGATCAATATCGCAAATATGCAGCGGAATTGGCCGCGCTAGAGCCGGACGTCATTCTCGCGGCGACGACGCCAACTGTGGTGCAGTTGCGGCAGGCGACGCGCACCGTGCCCATCGTGTTTGTCGGTGTCATCGACCCCGTCGGCTCGGGCTTGGTTGCGAGCCTGTCGCGGCCAGGCGGCAATGTCACCGGTTTCCTTTTGTTCGAATACGCACTCGCCGCAAAATGGCTCGACGTCCTGAAAGAAGTCGCGCCCAAGCTGACGCGTGTCGCTGTCTTGCGGGACCCGACTATTTCTTCAGGCATTGGCCAGTTTGCGGCGATCCAGGCAGTCGGATTGATCGGCATTGACCTCAGCGCGATCGACGTGCGCGATGCCGATGAGATCGACCGCGCCGTGGCTGAGTTCTCGCGGGGCCCGAATGACGGCCTAATCGTGACCGCGAGTCAGTTCGGCTCGAATCATCCGGAAGCGGTCGTCGCGGTCGCCGCCAAGCATAAACTGCCGGCGGTCTACCCCTTCAGCTTTTTCGTACGCGCCGGCGGTTTGATTTCATACGGTCCTGATCTGCCGACCCAGTACGGCGTTGCCGCCGGCTACGTCGATCGCATCCTCAAGGGCGAAAAGGCGGCTGAGCTGCCGGTCCAAGCGCCCAACAAGTACGAGCTTGTCATCAATCTCAAAACCGCTAAGGCGCTCGGCCTCACCCTCCCACTCTCGCTCCTCGCTCGCGCTGACGAGGTGATTGAATGATCTCGCGGCGCCAATTCGTCACGCGCCTTGGCGCAGCTGCCGCAGCGTGGCCTCTCGCGGCGCGCGCACAGCAAGGGGCGGTGCCGGTAGTTGGGTTCCTCGGCGCCGAGTCACCGGATACGGATGCAGACCGCCTGCGGGCTTTGCGCCAAGGCCTTAGCGAGACTGGCTATGTCGAGGGCCGGAACGTGACGATCGAATATCGTGGAGCGGAGGGACAATACGATCGACTTCCGGCCCTGGCAGCCGATCTCGCGCGTCGTCAAGTGGACGTGATCGCCGCCTACGGCGGCACGGCTTCGGCGCTTGCGGCAAAAGCAGCGACGAGCTCAATTCCGATCGTCTTCGCGACAGCGGTTGATCCGGTCGAGTTCGGCTTTGTCGCCAACTTCAACCGGCCGGGCGGCAACCTCACGGGCGTGACCATCTTATCCGTCGAGCTGGGTGCGAAGCTGTTTGAAATGCTGCACGAATTGGTGCCGAGGGCGACCGTCGTGGCGCTGCTTGTCAATCCGACCAGTCCCTTTGCCGAGAGCCTGTCGAGAGACGCACAGGCAGCCGCTGGCGCTCTCGGGTTGCAGCTCCATGTCGTACAGGCGAGCACCCAACGCGACTTCGATCCGGTGTTTACAACCTTAGTCCAACTTCGCGCAGGCACGCTCGTGATCGGCGGGGATACATTCTTGGGGAGCCGCAGAGAACAGATCGCCGCGCTGGCGCTCCGCCATTTGGTACCCGCGATCGAACCCTCGCGCGAGTTCCCTGCGGCTGGCGGCCTGTTAGGCTACGGACCCAGCATTAAGGATGCCTGGCGTCTTGCGGGCGTCTACGTCGGCAGGATTCTCAAGGGCGAGAAGCCGGCCGATATGCCGGTCCAGCAGGTAACGAAGGTCGAGCTGGTCATCAACCTCAAGACAGCGAAGGCGCTTGGACTCGAGGTGCCAGCGACGCTTCTCGCACGGGCCGACGAGGTGATCGAATGATCTCGCGGCGTCAATTCGTCGCGCGCCTTGGCGGAAGGCGGCCAACGGGCAGAATGACATGAGTGCGGTGTATTGGCCTTATCTTAGCCCCCGGCGACCGCCCGTTGGTGTAGGTCTACATGCTTGGTCTCGGGACCAGCGATGGCACCTATGGTCAGGAGGAGGCCTCCCAGCGCAAGCAGTACGATCGGCGTATATTCGTAGGGCATCACCTTGGCCAATCCCAGCATGTAGAAGGAGTAGAGCCCCGGGAGGATGGTCGCCAAGCTGTAGCTGATACCGTATCCGCTCGATCGGATTCCGGTGCGAAAGCTTTCGACCAAGTACGGAGTATGAACTGCCCAAATCGGCAGGGAGAGCACCTCGATAAGTGCGACCAGACCAATTAAAGTGGCGGAATCGCGATACGCTCCCGCGACCAGGAAATAGTAGAGCGCGGTCGCTGGCACCAGATTGAACAATCCAATTACTGTGATCGTTGGTCGTCGTCCAATTCTCTGGCTCACGACGCCAATGAGAGGGTAGAGCAGTGCCGATATGGCGGCGCCGATCAGGATACCCGTGTTTACGTCTGACGACTTTACGCCAAGGACCGTGTTGATCACGCCTGGAAGCGCCCCCACCGTGGCGTTGAGCGTGAGCCAAGCGCCGCTCATGACCACGAAGAGCTGCCCCAGTCGGCGCAGATCAGATCCCGAGAAAAGCTCCTTGAGGGGCGCAGGGCTTCTCTTGGAAGCGCGCCAGAGTTCGGACTCAGGGACGAGCAGGTAGTAGTAGACAAAGAGACCGCCAGCGAGCAGCGCTCCGATCACGAACGGGATGCGCCAACCCCAGAGGGCGTAGGCCGAAGCGGCGCCGCCGCCAGGCGCCACCTTGAGCATTAAGGCTGTGAGCAGAGATATGCAGACCAACGCCGCCGGATAGCCAACGTGGATGAAGGCAGCATAGAGACCGCGCTTGTCCTTGGGCGAGTATTCCATCGCCAGCGGGTTGGCCGCCGTATACTCGCCACCGATGAAGATACCATCCAACAGGCGCAAAGCGATCAGGGCTGCAATTGCACCTTCGCCCCATGTCGCGTTGCCGGGCAGCGCCGCAATCAACAAAGTCGCGATGCCGAAGCCCGCGACGGAAATCAGAGTCGTTCGGCGTCGTCCGAGTCGATCGCCAAAATGGCCGAAGACCACCGCGCCAAGCGGCCGCCCTATCAACGAGACCGCAAAGACCACGTAGAAGATGGTGGCTTGCGCTGCGCCGCTAAGGCCTGCTGGGACAAAGTATGCGAGAGCCGGGGCCAGCACAGCGATCGGTAGGTAGACCTCGAACATGTCCACGAAGAAGCCAAAGACTGCCGCTCGCACCGCCCTGCGAGCGATGAGCTCCTCCGATACCGGCACTCGGGCAAGAACTGGTCTATGCATTTGACCCCTCCCGATTTTTGCTCTTCGCTATTGGGGCTGTGAAGAGCGCCTTCCTATTGGCCGCGCGTTCGATTGAGCGGCTTCCCTCACAGCGTGCGGTTCGGGAATGCCGGCGCGCATTGCTTCAGCCTCGACATCGCCACGACTTGATCGTTAGCTCGAGCCGACGTCTCATGGCCCCGAGAAGTTGGTTTCAACCCAATGACACTCGCGTCTATGTCCAATCTGAGACCTCAACTTACCGCGAGCTTATCCTGTGTTTTCGTTTCGAAGTCACGTGCATCGTGGCGCTCGTGCAACTGACTCGATGGCTCGCCTCTGATGCGATTGACCATGCGTCCGCGCTGCACCGCCGGCCGCGCGAGCAGCATGTCAGCCCAGCGCTGAACGTTCCTGTAATCCTGTACGCTCAAAAACTCGGCTGCTCCATAGAGCCAGCCCTTCGCAAGCCCGCCATACCAGGGAAAGATGGCCATGTCGGCGATCGTGTAGGTGCTGCCCCCAACGTACTCGTTCTCCGCCAGCTGGCGGTCAAGCACGTCGAGCTGGCGCTTCACCTCCATTGCGAACCGATCAATCGCGTACTCGATCTTCGTCGGCGCATACGCGTAGAAGTGACCCAATCCTCCGCCGAGATAAGGCGCGCTTCCCATTTGCCAGAACAGCCATGACAGGCACTCGGCACGCGGACCGCTCTCCGTTGGTAGAAATGTGCGAAATTTCTCGGCGAGATACAGCAGAATCGATCCGGATTCGAAGACACGGATGGGTGTCGCCGCGCTGCGGTCCACGAGTGCCGGGATCTTGGAGTTTGGATTCACCGCGACGAAGCCGCTGCCGAACTGTTCACCGTCGCCGATCTTGATCAGCCAAGCGTCGTACTCAGCGCCGGTATGTCCGAGCGCCAGCAGCTCCTCCAGAAGGATCGTCACTTTGACGCCGTTCGGTGTGCCGAGCGAATAGAGCTGCAGCGGATGACGACCGACCGGCAGGTCTTTGTCATGCGTCGGCCCGGCGATCGGGCGGTTGATGTTTGCGAACCGGCCACCGTTGGGCTTATCCCAGGTCCAAACCTTTTGCGGCGTGTACTCAGACGAGTCGGTCATCTTCAACCTCCGGGAATAAGTATAGCGCGCCGGCCTTCAAGCACTGAAGCTCGACCGCCCACCACGTACGGTTCTGTGCGGGGGCGCGGGATGAAACTCGCGTCCCTACCGCTACCGGACTGACTTCCGCTTCTGGCAGATAGTGTTGCGAAAGTCGGCCGAATGGATTGGCGGCGCAATTTTCGCTCCGCCGCGACCAGCCTTTTGAATCTTCCTTCTCATCTGAAAGCTGCCGACGAATCAATGTTGCGTGTGCCGCAGCATAAAAGACTTTTGCAACACTATCGGCACTTCTGCGATTTGCCATCGCAATTGAGGCATGACCGCTTTCGATCCTGAAGTGCCATAACCGGAAATCCGGATCATTCTGTCAATATTCGACCTTCCGCCTCCTCTGCTTTCATGTTCTCATCCGTCCGAGCACATCCGGATTCGCTACGTTGGTCGGTGTGCCTGCTGCGTACGCGACGATTTGGTCGAAGATGTCGGAGAACTGGAGCTCGTACTCCTCGCGGGTGACGTAGCCGATGTGGGGGGCGGCCAGCACGTTGGGCAGCAGCAAGAGCGGATCGGCTGGATCGGTTAGCGGCTCTTGCTCGTATACATCGACGGCGGCCAAGCCCGGCCGGCCCGCCCGCAGAGCAGCGATTAGTGCACCGGGCTCGATCAACGGCGCGCGGCTTGTATTGACCAGTAGTGCTGTTGGCTTCATGCGCGCGAGGTCGCCTGCGGTGACTATGTGGCGGGTGCCATCGACAAGCCGCATATGTATTGAGAGCACGTCGCTCTGCTCGAAGAATGCAGCCTTGCTTCCGGCCACGGCTAAGCCCTCCTGGCGCGCGCGCTCGCGAGAGGTTTCACGGGCCCAAACCATCACATTCATACCGAAGGCGCGACCGTAGTCTGCGACCGCGTGCGCGATGCGGCCCCAGCCATAGAGACCGAGCGTCTTACCTCGCAGCGTAGTTCCAACGCCGATCTGCCATCGCCCGGCCTTAAGTGCCGCCGCCTGCTGCGGTATCTGACGCACGGACGCGAGAATCAACGCCCACGCTAACTCGGCCGTCGCGTAGGACGGCGTGCCCGCATGCATGTCCGACGAGACGACGATGCCGAGCCGGGTACAGGCGTCGATGTCGATATGCGGCCACACGCTGCGCTGGCTGATGAGCCTTAGTCTCGGTAGTCGATCGAGCAGTGGGGCGCGTATCTTCGTACGCTCTCGGATCAACACTAGAGCTTCGGTTTCCCTGAGCCGCTCGGCGAGTACATCAACATCCTGCACATGGTCATTCCAGATCGTGACCTTGTGATCAGCGAGCTTGGCGAAGCATGAGAGTGTGCGCAAAGTATCGTGGTAGTCGTCGAGGACGGTCACATTCATGAAGATGCTCCAGGCTGTTAGTAGGGGAATGACGTCAGCCTCTCAGAGTATTAGCGCCTGTACCCCTCGACCAGTGACTGATCTCGGTTAGCGCGTGCTCGATCGGGTGGTGGTAGCCCCTCCATGCTCGATGGAGGAGAGGGTCAATCAGCGAAGATAGGGCCTTTTGGAAGCAGGTCTGCGTTCGGGCGGTTGACCGACTTGTGCGCGACCGCGGGGCTCTTCTCAATTTGACCCTGAACCGAGATAAGCGGGAAGATTTTGCTGCGACGCACTGCACCCAATGATGTGCTAGACTGTGGGCCTCGGCTCAGGGTAACTCATGCGACGGCGTGATTTCATCACCTTGCTCGGCGGCGCGGCTGCGTGGCCGCTCGCGGCGCGTGCGCAGCAGCCCGAGCGCCAACGGAGGGTCGGCTTTCTCCGGGCGGAAAAGCCTCCTGCTCCTTGGATGGACGCCTTTCAGAAAGCGCTGCGGGAACTTGGCTACCAGGAAGGCAAGAACCTTCTCTTCGAATACCGCTGGGCCGGAGGTGACGACGAACGCCTGCCCGAACTCGCGAACGATCTCGTTCGTTTGAATGTCGAAGTCATCGTGGTCTCTGGTACGCCGGCGATTTTGGCGCTCAAGAAGGCGACTACCACGATTCCAATCGTCATGGCGGCCGCAGGGGACCCAGTTGGAACCGGCATTGTAAAGAGCCTCGCATACCCCGGGGGCAACATTACTGGAATGAGCAATATGATCCCGGACGTCGGAGGGAAACGCCTCCAACTCCTCAAACAGTTCGCACCAACCGCTGTTCACATCGGCATTATTTGGAACGCCAAAAATCCGTTCACCCAGTCAGTGATCCATGAAAGCGAGAACGCCGCCCGCATTTTGAACGTCCGACTCCAGCCGCTGCAAGTTCAGACAGCCGCAGATTTTGATAGCGCGTTCGAGACAGGAAGCAGGGAACATATCGATTCCCTGATCGTGGTTGAAGACCCGCTGACGATCAGTCGGAGACGCCAGATTGTTGACTTCGAAGCAAAACGAAGGATTCCGGCCGTGTACGGCGCCAAGACTTTCGTCGATGCCGGTGGCTTCGTCTCGTTCGGCGCGAGTTTCCCGGATTTGTACCGTCGGACAGCCTTCTATGTGGACAAAATCCTCAAGGGGGCGAGCCCTCGTGAATTGCCGATTGAGCAAGCGACGAAATTCGAGCTCGTGATCAATCGGAAGACCGCAAAAGCGCTTGATCTGAATGTTCCAGATCAGATGCTCGCCGTCGCCGACGAGGTGATCGAGTGAGAGCAAATCAGCACTCTTGTGCGCACACTTTGCTGCATCTGCTCAGGGCAGCTTGTGGCACTTCAGCGACATGACTCTCGCACGCGCCGAAATTGCTTCTAACCCTTCTTCGGCGACCAGCCATAAGCCTTGGCGCACGCGCCGCCCATCAGCATGGCCCGCTCTGTGTCACTCAGGCGGTCGGTCTCAAGAAAGGGCGCGACGGCCTGCTCGTAGTTGACGACGGCGAATGCGCGCGTCCAATCCGTGCCCCACAAGCAGCGATCGAAACCCCAGGCATCGAATAGGCGGGCGAGAGGGTCCCAAATGTCCGCGAAGGGATAGGGCTTCCGGGACAGCGTGCAGGCGCCGCTCACCTTGATCACCGCGTTCGGGCGCTTGGCGAGTTCCAGCACCTTCGGGAGGTCCGCCCAAGGCTGCGGCGGCGCGGGCGGCACGCGCGGCTGCATGATGCCGAGATGGTCGATGATGAATCGCGTCTCGGGATGGCGATCGATGAGCGCGGTGCCGGCCTCCAAGTTGCCCCAGAAGAGGATGTTGACGGGAAAATCGTGGCGGACGGCGGCGCGGCAAATCCGCTCGAGGCCCGGGTCATCCGGCGCGCGGTTCGCCTCTTTCGTCAGCATGATGCGGATGCCGACCGTGCCCGGCGTTTTCTTCCACTCGGCGACGACATCGGCCACCGCCGGATCGTCCGGGTCCACCGGCTTGACGATGGCGAACCGCCCGGGATGGGCCCGTTGCACCGCCACCGCATAACTGGCGTCGTAGCGGTACATGGAAAAGGCGGAGATGAAGATCGCGCCCTCGACGCCGACCTTGTCCATCGCCGCCACCATCTCGTCACCCGTGACGTGGTCGGGCCAGTTCGGCACGCTGTGCCAAGGTCGCTTCGGCGTGTTCGCTTCATAGGCATGGACCTGGGAATCGATGATGGGCATCGCGGAGGCTCCTCTGTTTGCAAGAATTCTCCCATGAAATAATCACGCCGTC
The DNA here is from genome assembly GCA_035945115.1 of Allostellaceae bacterium. GTDB lineage: Bacteria > Pseudomonadota > Alphaproteobacteria > ATCC43930 > CGMCC-115725 > DAHUYF01. The sequence continues at coordinate 3,158 of DASZAN010000094.1, read as the reverse complement.
TGCTCCTGATCCACGCGAGCATCGGCAGCGCATGCGAATCCGCGCCGCGGCAGCGGCACTTTTCGAACTCCCTCTCGCTTTCAGGCGAGAGGCGTCTTTCATTTCGATCTGGTCGTCTCGCCGACGCGGACGCCGGCCCGGCTCACGCGCGCGATGAGCCGGCCGTCCTCGCCGCGGAGATACCAGGTGTCCTCGTCCTGGTAGGAGAGCGCCGCGCTCGGCCGCGGCGGGGTCAGATGGAAGAGATCGTCGCCGTGCGCGAGCGTGCGCCGATAAAGATGCGTTGCTTCCTCGTATTCCATGATCCCGCTCACAATCGGCCGGCGCGACCCCTCCGCATCCGCGGGCCTGATGCCCATTGAACGCAGCAATTGTGGCGGCGGTATGGAATTGCCGCGGCGCTCTCGCGCCTTTCGCCAGCAATTTTCTGAATTGACGAAATGGCGTCATTGCGAGCCGAAGGCGAAGCAATCCAGCAGAGCGACGGCCCTGGATCGCGTCGTCGGCTTCGCCTCCTCGCGACGACGACTACTGGTTCCGTCAGGATCGCTAGTGGAACGAGTGCGATTACTCCGCCGCGCTCGGGCGTTCGGCGGCGGCTTTGCGCTCGGCGTCGATGCGCGCCATCGCTTCTTCGACGTGGCGCGAGAAGACGAATTGTGCCGGGCGCTGACGGTTGAGGGGAATTTCCTCGACCATCTCGCCCTCGGTGCGGGGGCCGCTGAGCGCCGCGGCGATCGCCTTCAGCGGATGCTTCGTCGCATCCATCGCCGCCGTCGCCTCGTAGCCGCTATGCACCATGCAATCCGCGCATTTTTCGTAATTGCCGGTGCCGTAGGCGTCCCAATCGGTCTCTTCCATGAGCTCCTTGAAGCTCTTGGCGTAGCCTTCGCCGAGCAGATAACAGGGCCGCTGCCAACCGAAATAATTGCGCGTCGGATTGCCCCAGGGCGTGCAGTGGTAGCTTTGATTGCCGGCGAGGAAGTCGAGGAAGAGCGGCGATTCGCTGAAGGACCAAGTCTTGCCGCGGCCGCGGCGGAAGATGTCGCGGAAGAGCTCTTTCGTCTTGCGGCGGTTCAAGAAATGCGCCTGGTCCGGCGCGCGCTCATAGGCATAGCCCGGCGACACCGTGATGCCGTCGACGCCCATCGCCATGACGTCGTCGAAGAAGTTCGCCACCTGCTGGGGCTTGGCGCCGTCGAAGAGCGTGCAGTTGATGTTGACGCGGAACCCTCGCGACTTCGCGAGCTTGATGGCGTCGACCGCGCGCTCATAGACGCCCTGCTGACAGACGGAGTGGTCGTGCATCTCCTTGTCGCCGTCGAGGTGGACGGACCAGGTGAAGAAGGGGCCGGGCTTGAAGAGGTCGAGCTTCTTCTCCATCAACAGCGCATTGGTGCAGAGATAGACGAACTTCTTGCGCGCGATGATGCCCTCGACGATCTGCTCGATCTCGCGATGAAGCAGCGGCTCGCCGCCGGCGATCGACACCACCGGCGCGCCGCACTCGTCCACCGCTGCCAGGGAGTCCTCCACCGAGAGCCGCTGATTGAGGATCGCGTCGGGGTAGTCGATCTTGCCGCATCCGGCGCAAGCGAGATTGCAGCGGAAGAGCGGCTCCAGCATGAGGACGAGCGGATAGCGCTCGACGCCCAAGAGGCGCTTCTTCGCGACATAGGCGCCGACACGGATGATTTGATGAAGCGGTATGGGCAAGGTCCTATCCTCGCGTGGGTTGCGCCTGATCTTGGCTCAGCTCGTGGTTTCCGCCAGCTCGGCCGGCATGCGGAAGCGCACATTCTCGGTGATGCCCGGCAATGTCGCGAGCTCGACATCGCCGAGCTCTCGCAAGCGGTCGATGAGCTTCTGCACCAGCTCCGCCGGCGCCGATGCGCCCGCCGTGATGCCGACCGACTCGACGCCCTCGATCCACCGCGGATCGAGCGCGTCGGCGTCGGCGATGAGATAGGCGGGCACACCCTGCTCTGCGGCAATTTCGCGCAGCCGGTTGGAATTGGAGCTGTTGGCCGCGCCCACCACCAGCACGACATCCACGGCGAGCGCGAGCTCGCGCGCGGCGCGCTGGCGGTTTTGCGTGGCGTAGCAGATGTCCTTGGTGTCGGGCCCGACGATCGTCGGGAAGCGCTGACGGAGCGCCTCGATGACGGCGCGCGTGTCATCGAGGCTCAGCGTCGTTTGGGTGATGAAGGCGAGCTTCTCGGGGTTGGTCACCCTCAGGTTCGCCACCTCCTCGGCGCGCGAGATGAGATGCACCTTGCCGTCGATCCGGCCCATCGTGCCCTCGATCTCGGGATGACCGGCATGGCCGATGAGGATGATCTCGCGGCCTTGCGCGGCATAGCGCTGACCCTCGCTGTGCACCTTGGAGACGAGCGGGCAGGTGGCGTCGATCACCGGCAGATCGCGCCCTGCCGCGGCGTCCTCGACCGCGCTCGAGACGCCGTGCGCACTGAAGATGGTGACGCTCCCGGGCGGGATCTCGTCGAGCTCGTCGACGAAGCGAGCGCCTTTGGCGCGGAGCCGCTCCACCACATGGCGGTTGTGCACGATCTCGTGGCGCACATAGATGGGCGGTCCGTACTTCTCGAGCGCGCGCTCGACGATGTCGATGGCGCGCTCGACGCCGGCGCAGAATCCTCGAGGCTGGGCCAGGACGACCCGCATTCGCTATCCTTTCCGACTAGGTGCGGCGCAATTGTCCGCTTTTACCGTGTGGCGGCGCATTATACGGAGAAAACACGGGACGCCTAGGGTTTGCTAATGAAAGGGCGTGCCGCCGATTGGCCGGCATTCCGCCCAAAAACCGCTGGGTTCTGACCCTAAATGGGGGACAACGAGATAAGGATCGCGATGGCCCGTTTGCTAAACTCACCCATCTGTGATTAGTTCTCCCTCGAAATAATGGGGGATAAGTGCCCCGATAAACTAAGGACGACCGCCGTGGCAAACAACCCGAAGACCGATCGGTCCGTGCACAGCGAGGACGGGCCTTTGCGCAACACCGCGACGCCGTTGCTGGACGAGGTGCAGATGCCGGCGGATTTGCGTCGGTTGCCGGAGAGCGCGCTGGGCGAGCTGGCGGCGGAGCTGCGTCACGAGCTGGTGGACGCGGTGTCTGTGACGGGCGGGCATTTGGG
>DASZAN010000093.1:0-4421 GCA_035945115.1 Allostellaceae bacterium | reverse complement strand
CGCGGTTCACTGCTCGCCTTGTATTGCCTATCACGCCGAAGGTGCGGTCAAGCAGGGCGCTTCGCAGGCTGAAGTCGCGGAGACGCTGGCGATGGCGATTTATATGGGTGCTGGACCTTCTGTTATGTATGCGGCTCAGGCGCTCGAGGCTGTTGGTCAAATGGCCGCGAAAGCGTCGAAGCCCGCCTAACCTATCCTGATGTTCACGTTCGGCAGAGAGGCAAGTCCTTCTGAGCACGAACCTTGTGTCTGTTCATGGCACAACTCGGAAGAAAGAGGTTTGTCGCGGCTTAGGTCCGCTTGCCTGCAGTTCGCGGACTCTAAGCGATCAATGAGGCCCCGCCCAATTGCAACAGGTTTCGGCAGATTCAGGATCAAAGGTCAACTGCTGACGTATATCCGGCTTCCTGATGCGGCTTGCTAACTTATGCCGCGAGCCTCGATGGGTTTTCGCGCGCTTCCACCTCAATGGCTCCGAGACATTGGCCAAGGCCATGCCGGTCCACACACCAGGTTCGGGAAGCGACGGATGACCGTTTTCACCATCCTCTGCCAACTGCTGCAATTGCGTGGTGGGACCTCCTTTTGGGTGTTGGTATGGATCGGGTGTCAGGTCGATCCAACCGCTAGGCCAACATCGTAAACAGCGTTGCCTGAGAGCAAGGCCCAGGCAATCCGTGCATTCTTGTTGGCGAGCGCAACGGCGGCGATGTTGGCATGCCGTCGTTCGCGCAGCTTTTCTAGCCAGTGGCTTCGTGGATCCTTCTTGCCTCTAGCCCGGCCGAGAACGGCACGTGCGCCATGGATCAACAAGGTGCGTAAGTAGCGATCTCCGCGTTTGCTGATGCCGAACAGACGAGCTCGACCCCCACTCGATCGCTGCCTGGGCACGAGGCCAAGCCAAGCGGCGAACTGGCGACCATTCTTGAAGTATTGTCGATCACCGATTGCCGCCATCGGCGCCGTTGCGCTTAGTGGGCCGATGCCTTCGACTTTGCCGAGACGCTGACATACCTCGCTGCTGCGATAGGTGTGACGAACTGGGGACTGATCAGACGGACTTCATGACCGAGCCCGGAAAGAATCCTCGCCCAATAATGAGCGCCGTTCGAGGCTTCCATGCCAATCAGGCATGGTGGCACGTTAGCGAAGAAGCTCGAGACGGCATCACGACGCAGTCTTTTCCGAAGCACGACCTTTCCACGTGCGTCAACCGCGTGAACCTCAAAGACGTACTTCGCGAGATCCAGACCAACACGAATGATCCGCATGGTATGCCTCCTGAACGCTGTTATCGTCCGGAGATTCCACCGCCACCCAGGGCGGGGTCCATACCATTGGCCCCCGGCTGGCAAGGGTTTTCTTCACGTGCAGGGCTGGTCGGTGCAGCCATGTGTTCGGCCTATTTGCGCGGCTCACATGACCGCTGGCCATAATGCCCTCCGCGGATCAGGTCCCGATCACAAGCTCGCATTCGAAGATGCGCTGGCACATTGTGGGTTGTCCTGATCGCCGGACCGATCGGCTCTGCATTACGTGCTGTCCGCCCTCCCAACCTCCACATCACACTGGACCGCCCAGCGTGATCTCGATCACGCCGCCAGCGCGGCGGGTTCGTTGTAGCGCTCACTCTTGGTCATCATGGCCCAGGCCATTCTGGCGATCTTGTTCGCTAGGGCGATCGCAGCGACCTTCGTCGGCCGCCGCGTCAGCAATGCCGTGAGCCAAGGGCGGTGTTTGGTGCCGTGGATTTTGGCATAGCGGATGACGGCAAGCGCACCCGTTGTGAACAGGCTCCGCAGATAGCGGTCACCTTGCTTGCTGATGCTGCCGAGCTTGTCCTTGCCGCCGCTCGAGTGCTGCTTGGGGACGAGTCCGATCCAGGCGGAAAAATGCCGTGCCGACCGAAAAGCCCGCGGGTCGGCAACACTGCTGATGAGGGCAGTGGCCAGCGCCGGGCCGACACCGGGGATCTCATCGAGCCGCTTGCTCATCTCGCTCGATCGGTGCCAGGCCATGATGTGGCGGTCGAACTGCAGAATCTGGGCCTTTAGCATCCGCAGCTGGGCGCCGAGCGCGATTAGGCACGCGCGCGCCGGCTCGGGCACGCGTCCGTCGCTCGGATCGGCAGCCACCTCGAGGAGCTCCTCGACACCACGGCGTCCGACCCGCGCCACAATGCCGAACTCGGCAAGATGAGCGCGGATCGAATTGATCACGGCGGTCTGCTGGCGGATGAAAAGATGCCGGGTGCGGTGGAGCATCAGGCAGCTCTGCTGCTCTGGCGTCTTGGTCTCCACAAAGCGCATGTTTGACCGGGTGACCGCCTCGCAGATGGCCTCGGCGTCGGCGGCATCATTCTTCTGCCGCTTAACGTAGGGTTTGACGTACGCTGGCGGCATCAGGCGTACCCTGTGGCCGAGCGCCTGCAACTCGCGCGACCAATAGTGCGACGTTGCGCAGGCTTCGATGCCGACGAGGCACGGCGGCAGCTTTTGGAAGAAAGCCACGACGTACCGGCGCTTGAGCTTGCGGCGGACAATCACGTTGCCGGCCGCGTCGATGCCATGGACTTGAAAGACCGACTTCGCGATATCGAGACCAATCGTCGTGACGTTTTGCATGTCCGGCTCCCCAATCGTGACCGCCCCAGCGGCGACCACTTCGATGGCACTTACGTGCCGGTGGAGGAGCCGTCCACAGCATCACAAGCGGAAGCCAATCGTTACTCAATCACATCGTCGGCGCGGGCGACCATCACCTCAGGAACGATGATGTTGAAGGCGCGCGCCGCTTTTAGGTTCAACAGGAAGCGGACGCCGTCCCGACATCAGTGTAAAGAGTTACGGGCGCGCCGCAGGCGGCGAGTCTCGCGTGACCAGGCCGAGGCAAAGCCGAAGGACGTAACCACGATGCTCCATTACGGGAAAGACCCTCACTTTCAGGTGCCATCATCCTGGGCTCTAACGCCGTCAATTCATATCGCCGCCGCCCTGGCCGTCGTAGCAGCCCGCAATTGATTCCGTACGCCACTGCGAGCAGTCGCGGACATTCCTTCCGCTAGGATCAGAGCAAGCGGCAACGGTGACCAGAGATACTGCTAGAACGGTGACAACCACGTCGCGTCGGAAGCGGTGCGCGCTATCGGCTCGCATGCCAAAGGACCTCCTCACCCTGAGGAAGACGAGAGACAACGGCAAGCCTATCAGACCTGCGTAATTTCCTCTGTTAACTTGCGCGTGATCGCCGCCACGCATGAGACGTTGAGCGCTGCGATGAAAGCCTGAAAATTATTTAATTTGCGGCGTAGTCATTTTGCGCGTTCGATAGTAAGCGGCTGCGACGGAGATTGCGCCCCATACCAACTGCGCGGCGGAACGCTCTTCTTGTGGAGGTATTCCATGAGAGCGTTTTCCCATGTGAGCCTTGGCGCCCTTGCCCTTGGGCTCTTCCTCTCCGCATGTGAAGGCAATGAACAAGCCGTCTCGACCGGTAGCTCGTTGCCGCCGAGCGCCACCGGCGGTGCGGCCGCGAACGCGCCGGATGCGATGCTGCGCGCGCCAGGACCAATGACTCCGGACCGCGCGAGCGGCGGCGGCGCAGGCACGCGGCCTTGAACGACGGATCGGCCCAGATCGATCTTGCGAAGCGCCACGATCGTTCGTCGGCTTACGCGACCTTAGAGATGGCCGAAGTCGACGAAGAGATCCGACAGCTTCGCGAGCGTGCCGATTTTTATCGGCGACTCGCGAGGGATCACGCGGCGGCAGAGAATAGGCTCATCGCCGCCAAACTCGATGAAGTGGTCCGCGATCTTGAGGCGCGTGTCGAGAAGCTAGAGCGCGCGCGGCGGCGTAGAGAAATCTAGGACGGCCGGTCGCAATTGATGACGGAGCGACGCTGGGAACTAACATCGTCGTCGCCAAAATGAAAGGACGCGGTCATGCGCGTGCTCTCACGTGTGCTATTCGCGCTGCTCGTTGCTGGGCTGCATGCTTGCGCGCCATTCCAGGAGACGCCGGGTGACGTGTGTAATGATCCAACGCAGAACTACACGCCCACCTTTGCGTATGAGTGCAACCAATCCGGCTGATCCTCGCCGCGAGTTTTGTTGGTGGCATAAGGATCGAGAAGTCCGGCACGCTTGAGCACACGCATTAATTCTAATTCATGAACTCCAATTAACGACATTCTCGCGTCGCTAAGAATTAATCTATCCGATGTGATGCAATCGGCCTCCGGGCGACATCAGGAGGGGATCATGAAGAGAATCGTTCTGATCCTAGTGGATTGAATCTAACACTTGGTGCCCTCGTTTGACGGCGGCGATGATCATGTTGGGGTCCTTGGTCCAGGTAAAGGGCTTGGGATTGGCATTGGTCTGGTCGAGGAAGCGATGGATGGCGTCCTTGAGTTCGTGC
>DASZAN010000092.1:0-30891 GCA_035945115.1 Allostellaceae bacterium | reverse complement strand
GGGTCCGCTTCTCTTCCTCTCGCCGCGCGGCCGGCCGTTCGATCAGGCGCGCGTCGAGGCCTTGGCGCGGGAGCCAGGCGTGCGGCTCTTGTGCGGGCGTTTCGAGGGCATCGACGAGCGCGTCATCGAGGCGCGCGACGTAGAGGACGTGTCGATCGGCGATTTCGTGCTGTCGGGCGGCGAGCCGGCGGCGATCGCGCTCATTGACGCCGTCGTGCGGCTATTGCCCGGCGTGGTGGGCGACACTGAGGCGCTCGCCGAGGAGAGTTTTGCGCGGGGATTGCTCGAATATCCCCACTACACCCGGCCGCAGAATTGGCAGGGGCGTGCGGTCCCGGAGGTGCTGCTGTCGGGACATCACGAGGAGATCCGCCGCTGGCGCCAGGCGCAAGCGGAAGAGGCGACGCGGAAGCGGCGCCCGGAATTGTGGCAACGCTATCTCGCCCGGCAAGCGCCGGCGAGTGGGTCATGACGGAGGTGGTGCGATGAACCTGATGCAGAGCCTCGAGCAAGAGGCGGTGAAGAAGCTGGCCGCAAAGCGGCCCGTTCCCGAATTCGCGCCCGGCGACACGCTGCGCGTCACCATCATCGTCGAGGAGGACAAGGCGGCGGACAAAGCCGAGAAGGCCGAGAAGGGCGACAAGGACGCCAAACCCCATCGCCGCACCCAGGCCTTCGAGGGCGTGTGCATCGCGCGCAAGAACGCTGGCATCAATTCGAGCTTCACCTTGCGCAAGATTTCCTACGGCGAGGGCGTCGAGCGCATCTTCCCGCTCTATTCGCCGCGCATCGTCTCGATCGAGGTGGTGCGCAAGGGTTCCGTCCGGCGCGCCAAGCTCTATTACCTGCGCGGCCGCACCGGCAAGAAGGCGCGCATCGCCGAACGCGAGCGCGAGGCGGGCGCCGAGGACGCGGGCGGCGAGACGGAGCAGGCGGCGTCATAGCGTCATTCGGATTGGACCGCTCCTCTCTCGTCGTCCCTGCGAAAGCAGGGACCCAGGGCAAGCGACTGGCCCCGGCAACCCTGGATTCCCGCTTTCGCGGGAGTGACGATGCAGGGGCACAAAACGGGTATTTGAAGCATGACCCAACCACGCACCCTCTTCGACAAGATCTGGCAGAGCCACGTTGTCGATCGCCAGCCCGACGGCACCTGCCTCCTCTATATCGACCGGCACCTCGTCCATGAAGTGACGAGCCCGCAGGCCTTCGAGGGCTTGCGCGCCAGCGGGCGCAAGGTGCGGCGGCCCGATGCGACGATCGCGGTTGCTGACCATAACCTCCCCACGACGGACCGCTCGCGTGGCATCACGGAGCCGGAAAGCCGGCTCCAGGTGGAGACGCTCGAGCGCAACGTGCGCGACTTCGGCGTCCCATACTTCGCCGTCGACGACATCCGCCAAGGCATCGTCCACATCATCGGTCCCGAGCAGGGCATGACGCAGCCGGGCATGACCATCGTCTGCGGCGACAGCCACACCGCGACCCACGGCGCCTTCGGCGCGCTCGCCTTCGGCATCGGCACGTCGGAGCTGGAGCACGTGCTGGCGACGCAGACGCTCATCCAGCAGCCGGCCCGGAACATGCTGATCCGCGTCGAGGGCGAGCTGCCCTTCGGCGTCACCGCCAAGGATTTGGTGCTCGCCATCATCGGCAAGATCGGCACCGCCGGCGGCACTGGCCATGTCGTCGAATATGCCGGGAGTGCCATCCGCAAGCTCACGATGGAAGGGCGGATGACCGTCTGCAACATGACGATCGAAGCGGGCGCGCGCGCCGGCCTCATCGCCCCCGACGAGACGACCTTCGAGTATTTGAAAGGCCGGCCTTGCGTGCCCAAGGGCGCCGCCTGGGAGCAGGCGGTGCGCTTCTGGCGCACGCTGCCGTCCGACCCGGGCGCGCGCTACGACCGCGAGGTGGTGCTCGACGCTGCGAGCATCGTGCCGCAAGTCACGTGGGGCACGAGCCCGCAAGATGTGCTGCCGATCACGGGACGCGTGCCGAATCCCGCCGATGAAGCCGACGCCAACAAGCGCGCGGCGATAGCGCGCTCGCTCGAGTACATGGGGCTCACGCCCGGCGCCAAGCTCGCCGAGCTGCCGGTGCAACGCGTCTTCATCGGCTCCTGCACCAACGGCCGCATCGAGGATCTGCGCGCTGCAGCCGCGGTGGCGAATGGCCGAAAGGTGGCGGCGGGCGTCAATGCCATGGTGGTGCCGGGCTCGGGCCTGGTGAAGCACCAGGCGGAAGAGGAAGGGCTCGACCGCATCTTCCTCGAAGCTGGCTTCGAATGGCGCGAGCCCGGTTGCTCCATGTGCCTCGCCATGAATCCCGACAAGCTCTTGCCGGGCGAGCGCTGTGCCTCCACCTCGAACCGCAACTTCGAGGGCCGCCAAGGCCGCGGTGGCCGCACCCATCTCGTGAGCCCCGCCATGGCCGCGGCCGCGGCGGTCACCGGCCGGCTCACTGATGTTCGCGATCTGCGCTGAGACGCATGGAGCGGTTGCTGCACGTCCGCGGTCTTGCGCCGCGAAGATGCTTGCATTCAGTGCACCGCCGACCTTCACTTGAGAATGCCGCGGCCGGCACCAGGCCTGCACTTCTCAACAGGGGGAACGATCATGGGTGACTGGCTTACCTTCGAGAAGATGATCACGCCCGTTATCATCCGCGTCATCTTTTGGGTGGTCAGTGCGATCATCGTGCTGGCCGGCATCTTCAGTCTGTTTGCGGGCGGCGGCTTCTGGGGCTTCGTTCGGAGCGTGCTGATCATCGTGCTCGGTCCGCTGGCGGTCCGCATCTATTGCGAGATCATCATGGTGTTCTTCAGCATCAACGATCATCTCCGCGAAATTCGAGACAACACGCGCAAGGCCTAAACATCATGGATAGATTCACCACGCTCACCGGGGTCGCGGCGCCGCTGCCGATGATCAATGTCGACACCGACAAGATCATTCCGAAACAGCATCTGAAGACGATCAAGCGCAGCGGGCTCGGCAAGGCGCTCTTCGACGAGCTGCGCTATCGCCAAGACGGCTCGGAGAATCCCGATTTCGTCCTCAACAAGCCCGCCTATCGCCAGGCGAAGATTCTGGTGGCCGGCGAGAATTTCGGCTGCGGCAGCTCGCGCGAGCATGCGCCCTGGGCGCTGCTCGATTTCGGTATCCGCTGCGTCATTGCCTCGAGCTTCGCCGACATCTTCTACAACAACTGCTTCAAGAACGGCATCCTGCCCATCAAGCTGCCGCAGGCGGATGTCGACAAGCTCATGGACGACGCCGAGCGCGGCGCCAACGCCATCATCAGCATCGATCTCGAAAAGCAGGAGATCCGCGGTCCCGACGGCGGCTGCATCAAGTTCGAACTCGATCCCTTCCGCAAGCGCTGCCTCTTGCAGGGCCTCGACGATGTCGGCCTCACTTTGGAGAAGACGCCGGCGATCGACGCGTTCGAGGAAAAGAATCGCTTGAACCAGCCATGGCTGTGGTCGTGAGCCGTGCAGGCAATCATCGGGGCGCCGCCACCCCCCTCCCTTCCCTCCCCCTCAAGGGGGGAGGGGACGTAGAGCCAGCAGGGAAGAAACCCCCTCCCCCCTTGAGGGGGAGGGTGGGGGTGGGGGGTAGTAGCTCCGCATTCCGTGGTGAACGCTAGTGCCCGCCAACAAGAAAATCCTCGTGCTCCCCGGCGACGGCATCGGGCCCGAGGTGATGCATCAGGTCTATCGCGTCATCGACTGGTTCGAGCGGCGCCGCATCGTCTCGTTCGAGCTCAGTGAGGATGTCGTCGGCGGCGCCGCTTACGACGCACACGCCACGCCGCTCGCGGAGCGCACGCTGAAGGCGGCGCTGGCCGCGGACGCGGTGCTCTTCGGCGCGGTGGGCGGGCCCAAATGGGATACGCTGCCCTTTGCCTTGAAGCCCGAGCGCGGCTTGCTGCGGCTCAGGAAGGAGATGGAGCTCTTCGCCAATCTCCGTCCCGCCATGGTGTTCGATCCGCTGATCGGCGCTTCCACCTTGAAGCCCGAGGTGATTCAAGGGCTCGACATCATGATCCTGCGCGAGCTCACCGGCGGCATCTATTTCGGCGAGCCGCGCGGCATCGAGGTGCTGAGCGACGGCACGCGCCGCGGCGTCAACACGCAAGTCTACACCACCGAGGAGATCGTGCGCGTCGGCCGCGTCGGCTTCGAGCTCGCGCGCAAGCGGCGCAACAAGGTGTGCTCGGTCGAAAAAGCCAATGTCATGGAGTCGGGTCAGCTCTGGCGCGAGGAGATGCAGAAGCTGCATGACACCGATTATCCCGATGTCGAGCTCTCGCACATGTACGCCGACAATTGCGCCATGCAGCTGGTGCGCAATCCCAAGCAGTTCGACGTCATCGTCACCGACAATCTCTTCGGCGATCTCCTCTCGGATTGCGCGGCGATGCTGACGGGCTCGCTCGGCATGCTGCCTTCGGCTTCGCTCGGCGAAGCCGATGCGAGCGGCCGGCGCAAGGCGCTTTACGAGCCGGTGCACGGCAGCGCGCCCGACATTGCCGGCAAGGATCAAGCGAACCCGCTCGCCTCGATCCTCTCCTTTGCGATGATGCTGCGCTATTCCTTCGATCTCGGCGACGAGGCGGCGTTGGTCGAGCGCGCGGTTAAAAACGCGCTCGACAGCGGCGCGCGCACCGGCGACATCCTGGGGCCCGGAACGACGCGCGTCTCGACGACAGCGATGGGCGACACGGTGCTGAAAGCGCTCGAGAAGCTCGCGTGAGGCGCGGCTAAGAGCGCACCATCTCCGGACCGAAGATCGTCTCGCCGGCAAGCCAGCGGTCGATGAGGCCGGGATCTTCTAGAAATGCCGCGACGGCTTGGCTGAGCTCGACGAGATCGTATTGCAGGCACATGTCCTTCAGGATGCCGCGCAAGCCCGCCTGGTCGCCGAGCATGTAATATTGCGCGAGCCCGAAAAACTCGATCGGGACCTCGCGGCCTTGGATCGCGGCGAGATGGGCGCGCCGGCACTGCTCGCTCTCCGCGGCAAAGACCGAACGGCACATCAGCGGGCGGTCGTCGTAGACCGAGCACTTGCCGTCGACGAGCAGCGGACAGGCCGCACCGGAGCGGAGCCTGGTTTCATCGCTCTTGCCCTTGAGGTCGCGCGCCGTCTCGAGCACCTTGGCCCGACGAGGATCGGCGGCATCGCCGAGATGCGCCGCCACGAGGATCGCCTCCGCTATCGTCACCTCGACATTTTGATAGCAGCAATAGGCGCAACCGTTCTTACAGCCGAGCTTCGGCGCATTGTTAGTCACTTCATCGATCGTCTGTTGGGCGCGGCCGAACACCAGCAGCTTCAGGATACCGAGAACGGTGCGTAAACCGCTCGTGGGATCGGCGGCGATCTCCTGCGCCGCCATGACGATGCCGGACCCGCGGGTGATGCCGGCGAGCCGCGCGACGAGTTCGCGAACCTCAGGTTCGAGCGTCGTCATCGACATCGGCATGCGAATGCCGATGTCGTCGACGGCGCGAAAATGCGGTGCTTCCGGAGGTGCGGCGCTGTCCATATGCGCGAGGGTAGGAGCGATCCGCTAACGAACCATTAACCACGATTGAGACGAATGGCCTGATCACACGTGCATACTCTGCGGGGCTGCCACTTGAACAAAGCAGGCGCGTGCCCCATTTGTACGCAAAATGCGGTCTCCAAGTTCAGCGGCTCAGCGGATAAATCGATGAACATGAAAATTGCGAAACGAAGCCAATTTTCACGGGCCGGACGGGATGAGCACCGCGTCGAGTGCGTACGCACCCTGGCCTTCCGGCAGCACGAGGAACGGGTTGATGTCGAGGCTCCGGAGCGCCGGGCCTTTTGCGGCGGCGAAGCGCGAGAGTGCGGCGAGCGACTTCGCGAGCGCGCTCAAATCGGCGGGCGGCTGGCCGCGCGTGCCCTTGAGCACGGGAAGCGCGCGGAGCTCGCCGATCATGCGCCGGGCTTCGTCCTCGTCGAAGGGGGCGAGGCGGAAGGTCACGTCTTTGAGGGCCTCGACGAAGATGCCACCCAGGCCCAGCATCACCACCGGGCCGAACACCGGGTCGAATTGCACGCCGAGAATGGTCTCGACGCCGCCCCGCACCATCGGTGCCACAAGGCAGCCTTTGAGCGCGGCAGCGGGCGCGGCGCGGCGCACGCGCGCGGTGACAGTGTCGAAGGCGTCTCGCACAGCGGCGGCCGTGGTAAGGTTGAGGACGACACCGCCGATATCGGTTTTGTGCGTGACATCGGGCGAGACGATCTTCAGCACCACCGGCAAACCCAGCGCCTCGGCGGCAGCCGCCGCTTCGTCCGCGCTCTGCACCAGGCGGTGCGGGACGGCGGGAATGCCGGCGCGTGCCAGCACCGCGAGCGCCGCCACTTCATCGCATGGTGCTTTGGGCAGCGGTTCCGGCGCAGGCAGCGATGGCGCCGCACTTGGGGCCATCTCGAACGCGCGGCGGAAATGGGTGAGCGCGGCAATCGCGCGCACCGCATTCGTCGGCTCGTCGAAGAGCATGCAGCCGGCGGCGTCGAGCGCAGCACGGAACTCCGCCGTGTGGTAGCAGCTGACGGCAAGCAGCGTCTCCGGAAATTCCCGGCGGATGCGCGGGAACGCCTCTTTGAAGCGCGGGCCGTTGATCGGCGAGCGGCCGATCGAGCCGACGAACGCGGCGACGCTCGCATAGGTGCCGTCGCCCGTCACCATCTCGAGCGCGCGCTCGAGGATGCCCATGTCGCTGACGATCTGGCCGGTGACGTCGACGGGATTGCGCGCGCCCGCGAACGGCACCATGGCGCGGATCTTGTCCTGGAGGCGCTCTGGCGCCGGCGTCACCTCGAGGCCGCGCGCCGCCGCCGCATCGGCCATCAGCACGCCGACGCCGCCGGATACGGTGACGATGCCGACGCGGTCGTTCTCCGGCAGCGCGCGCGCTTGCGCCGCGGCGTAGCCAATATCGAAGAGCTCCTCCATGGTGTTGGCGCGATAGACGCCGAACTGGCGGAACATGGCATCGAAGATCTCGTCGGTGCCGGCAAGCGCCGCAGTGTGCGAGGCGACGGCGGCGATGCCCGCCTCGGTGCGGCCGACCTTGAGCGCCACCACCGGCTTCCGCCGCGCGCGGGCGCGCGCCAGCGATTGCGCCAGCTTTACGCCGTCGCGGCAGCCTTCGAGATAGAGCATGATGACGCCGGTCGCCTCGTCCTCGGCGAGATATGCCACGCCGTCGGCGACATCGACATCGCCTTCATTGCCGGTGGTGAGGATGAGGCTGTAGCCGAGGCTCCGGTCCTGTGCCACCTGATAGGCGAGGCCGCCGAAGGCGCCGCTTTGGCTGATGAGGCCGACCCTTCCCTTGGGCGCGAGCTTGGGGCCGAACGCCATGTGGAAGGTCGCCACCAGCCCGTTCGAGAAGTTGATGAGGCCCATGCAATTGGGGCCGAGAAGGCGCATGCCGCTCGTGCGGGCCAGCGCCTTGATGTCCGCCTGCGCGCGCTCGCCGGCGTCGCTCACCTCGGCAAAGCCCGAGGTGAACATCACCACCGCGCGCACGCCTTTGGCGGCGCAATCGCGCATGGCGGCGAGCGCATGGGCCTCGGGCACGGCGATGATGGCGAGGTCGACCGGTCCCGGCGCGGCGGCGAGATTGGGGAAAGCGGGTACCTCCTGCACCACCGCCGAGCGCGGGTTGATGGGATAAAGCGCCCCCTTGAAGCCGCTCGTCTTCATGTGGATGAGCGGGATGCTGCCGAGCTTACTGGGATCGCTTGACGCGCCGATGATCGCGACGGAGGACGGGCGGAACAGCGCGGCCAGCGAGTGAAGATCGAAGGGGTCGGCGGACATGGGCGAGAGCACTCCGGGTCGTCTCGGCCAGGGGAGATACACAAATCGCCGCCACCGCGCCAATTCCGCGCTAAAATGGCGGGCGCGACGGGGAGGAGCATCCATGCAGAAGCTGCTGAAGCGGCGCGACCTGCTACGCGGCGCCGGATTCGCCATCGGCACGGCCTTGACCTCGGGCGCATGGGGATCGCTGGCGCGCGCGGCCGGCGGCAACTTGATCCTGCCGACCGTCGACCGCCTCCGGGTGCGCGTCGTGCTCGACACCACGCACGACATCTTCATCTCGGGCGATCCGCACCCGATGGTCGGCATCGAGCGCACGCGACAGCTGGTCAATCCCAAGCGGCTGACGCTTGGCGGCGAGTGGGGTCTCTCCCTTCACCTCGAATCGAGTGCGGGCGGTGCGCCTCATCGCTATCTCCTCGATTTTGGCTACACGCCGGAGGTGCTCACCCGCAACATTGAGCTCCTCGATGTGGATGTGGCGCAGCTCGACGGCTTGATCCTGAGCCACGGACATCTCGATCACTATGGCGGGCTTGTGGGGTTCCTCGCTAAGCATCGCGAGCGCATGCGGCCCGACCTCACGCTCTTCGCCGGCGGCGAGACCAACTTCTGCTACACTTACGTGAAGCCGCCCGGCAAGACCGAGCCGGTGCTTTTTGCCGTGCTCGACCGCCGCGATCTCGCCAAGGCCAAGGTCGAGACCGTCTTGTGCGAAACCCCGCACGTGGTGGGTGACGCCTTCACCTCAGGGCACATCGAGCGGACATCCTTCGAGCATGTGCTGCCCAATTCGCTCACGGAGACATCGCCACATGATGGTGCCGGCTGCGCCGGCGATCATTTCACCGAAGCCGAGCGGCAAGGCAAGATCGTGCCGGACCAGCATTGGGATGAGCGCGCCACCTGCTTCGTCCTTAGGGATCGCGGCCTCGTCGTCATCACCTCCTGCGGCCACGCCGGACTCATCAACACGCTGCAGACGGTGATGAAGGTGTCCGGGGTCGGCAAGCTCCACGCCGTCATCGGCGGCTTCCACTTGGCGCCGGCGCCCAAGGATTACGTGAGTGAGGCGGTGGCCGAACTCAAGAAGCTCGATCCCGACGTGGTCATCCCCATGCATTGCAGCGGCGCCAACTTCATCGAAGCGATGCGCCAGCACATGCCGGAGAAGCTGGTGCTCTCGACGGTTGGCAGCCGCTTTACGTTCGGGGCTTAGTGCGCCGAGCGCTTGAGCTCGGGCTCGAGCCGGCCGGTGAGCCAGAGATAAAGCATGTAGAAATCGCTGTAGAGCGACCACAGCGGGTGGCCGAAGGTGGCCGGCCGGTTTCGCTCGAAGACGCCGTGAGCGAACCAGGCAAGCGCGTAGCCGACAATCGGTGCGGCAACGAGATATCGCCAATCCTCAGTGACTGAGGCTGTCAGCACCAGCAGGACGCCCAGCGACGTGCCGCAATAGTGAACGGCGCGCGTGCGCGGATCGCGGTGCGCGCGCAGGTAATGCGGCCAGAACTCGGCAAAGGTGTTAAGCTTTTCGGCCATGGGCTTACTCATCCAAAGCATTTGTCACTTTGGTAACACGGCGCCTCTTGTCAATCGCCCGGCGGCGGCTTAAGTCATCCGCCGAAATTCCGCGGGAGTGAGGTCATGGGGTTCAAAGTCGCGGTGGTGGGCGCCACCGGCGTGGTCGGCCATGAGATGCTGAGCATTCTCGCCGAACGCCAATTTCCGGCCGACGAGGTGTTCGCTGTCGCCTCCGAGCGCTCGGTCGGCGCCGAGGTCTCCTTCGGCGAGGACGCCGTGCTCAAGGTGCGGGATCTCGACCAGTTCGACTTCAAGGGCGTCGACATCGCGCTCTTTTCGCCGGGCGCTAAGGTGTCGGCGGTGCATGCGCCGCGCGCCGCCAAGGCGGGCGCTGTCGTCATCGACAACACCTCGCAATTCCGCATGGACCCCGACGTGCCGCTGGTGGTGGCAGAGGTCAATCCCGAGGCGATCGCGCAGTACAAGAAGCGCGGCATCATCGCCAATCCCAATTGCTCCACCATGCAGATGGTGGTGGCCTTGAAGCCGCTCCACGATCGCGCCCGCATCAAGCGCGTGGTCGTGGCGACGTATCAATCGGTCTCAGGCGCCGGCCGCGATGCCATGGACGAGCTCTTCAATCAGACACGCTCGGTCTACGTCAACGATCCCATCAAGAAAGAACAGTTCACCAAGCAGATCGCCTTCAACGTCATTCCCCATATCGATGTCTTCATGGAAGACGGCGCGACCAAGGAGGAATGGAAGATGGCGGTCGAGACGCGGAAGATTCTCGATCCCGACATCGCCGTCACCGCCACCTGCGTGCGCGTCCCCGTCTTCATCGGCCATGCCGAGGCGGTCAACGTCGAGTTTGAGCGGCCGCTCAGCGAGGACGAGGCACGCAAGCTGCTCAAAGCCGCGCCCGGCATCAGCGTCGTCGATCACCGCGTCGATGAAGGCTACGTCACGCCGCAGGAATCCGCCGGCGAAGACCCCGTCTATGTGAGCCGCATCCGCAAAGACCCGACGGTGGCGAACGGCCTCAATCTGTGGGTCGTCGCCGACAATTTACGCAAAGGCGCCGCGCTCAACGCGGTGCAGATCGCGGAGATCGTGGCGCGCGATTATCTCGCGTCGAGGGCGGACGGCAAGAAGGCGGCGGCGCGATAAATCTTTCGCGCAAAGGGCACGGGAGGATTCACGAAGGACACAGAGCCACGTTCCTCTGTGCACCTTACGCGTCCTCCGCGCCGATTTAGTTTAGCGCCGATAATCGAGGCCGATATCGAGCACGCTCGCGCTATGCGTGAGCCACCCCAAGGAGATGAGATCGACGCCGGTCGCCGCGATTGCAGGCGCGGTCTCGGGCGTGATGCGGCCGGATGCCTCGGTAATGGCGCGGCCGTCGACCATGGCGACGGCGCGGCGGAGCTCGTCCGCACTCATGTTGTCGAGTAGCACCGCGTCGGTGCCGATGGCGAGCACTTCCTCGAGCTGCGCCAGCGTGTCCACTTCCACCTCGATCTTGACGAGGTGGACCACCGACGCACGCGCGCGCTCGATTGCCGGCCGAATCCCGCCGGCGGCGGCGATGTGGTTGTCCTTGATGAGCACGGCATCGTCGAGGCCGAAACGGTGATTGGCGCCGCCGCCGACGCGCACTGCATATTTCTGCAATGCGCGCAGGCCCGGCATGGTCTTGCGCGTGCAGGTCACGCGCGCATGATGGCCGGCGATGGCGGTAACGATGCACGCCGTAGCCGAGGCCACGCCCGATAAGTGGCAGAGGAAATTGAGCGCGACGCGCTCGGCGGTAAGAATCCCTCGTGCCGGTCCTGCGATCGTAGCAATCACGTCGCCGGGCGCGAGCGCCGCGCCGTCATGGCGCTCGATCGCCGCGGCGATGTTCGGATCCATCAAGCGGAAGGCGGTCAGTGCCACGTCGAGACCGGTGAGCACGCCCGCCTGCCGCGCCACCAGCGCAGTCTCGGCGCGCACTTCTCTTGGCACCACGGCGTCGGTGGTGATATCGCCAGCACGCCCCAAATCCTCGAGCAGCGCCGCGCGCACCAGCGGCTCGATCATGAGGGCGGGCAGCGGAGCGACGGTCATGATCAAAGCGCCAGCATGCGCTCGATGGCGCGCCGCGCGTCCTCGGCGATGGCGGGATCGATCGTCACTTCCTCGCGCATCGTCTCTAGCGCGCGGCGGATCTTCGGCAAGGTGATGCGCTTCATATGGGGACAAAGATTGCAGGGGCGCACGAAGTCGATATCGGGATGCGCGACGGCGACGTTGTCGCTCATCGAGCACTCCGTCACCAGGACAACGCGCGCCGGCTTCCGCGCGCCGACGTAATCGGCCATGGCCGCCGTGGAGCCGGCGAAATCCGCTTCGGCCACGACCTCCGGCGGGCATTCCGGATGCGCCAGCACCACGACACCCGAATGCTGCGCGCGGAGATCGCGGATGTCGGCGGCGGTGAAGCGCTCATGCACCTCGCAGCGGCCCTTCCAGGCGATGATCTCGACCCCAGTCTCGGCGGCGATGTTGCGCGCGAGGTATTCGTCGGGAAGCATGATGACGCGCGGGGCGCCCAGCGATTCCACCACCTTCTTGGCATTGCCCGACGTGCAGCAGATATCGGCCGCGGCTTTGACGGCCGCCGAGGTGTTGACGTAAGCGACCACCGGCACGCCGGGATAGCTGGCGCGCAAAAGCCGCACATCCTCGGCGGTGATTGCGGCGGCGAGCGAGCAGCCGGCATCCCGATCGGGGGTGAGCACGATCTTTTCGGGATTGAGCAGCTTTGCCGTCTCCGCCATGAAGTGGACGCCGGCGAGGACGATGACATCGGCATCGACCCGCATCGCTTCGCGTGCCAGGGCCAGGCTGTCGCCGACGATGTCGGCGACGCCGTGGAAGATCTCCGGCGTCTGATAATTGTGCGCGAGGATCACGGCGTTCCGCGCGCGTTTGAGGTCGAGAATGGCGTCAACCTCCTCGGCGAAGATCGGCCATTCCATCGGCGGGATCACCCGCTTCACCTTCTCGTAGATGGGCGCGGTCCGGGCAAGGGCGGCGGCAAGCGACATGGATCTTCCTCTATGCTCAACATGAGCATTTTTCGAGCCAAAGAAACGGGCCGAAAGGCGGCCCCGCAAACTTTATGCTAAGAATGAGTATAATGGAGCGTCGGGTGGCTTTCAAGTGACCCCTTCGAGCGTGATCGCCAGCGGCCGCGAGCAGGTCATTGCCAGAAACCGCCGGAAGAGATAGATGATTAGTCAAGGCACCCCAAACCACAACCGGGGGCCAATCCAATGACACCGGGAGGTAACGTCATGACCGCTATCGACATCGCGTCGACGCCTGTGTCCGAGTCGGTGCATCGCGCGCAATTGCGCCGTGCGGTGATTGCCAGCACGGTGGGCACGACCATCGAGTGGTACGATTTCCTTCTCTACAGCGTCGTCACGGGATTGGTCTTCGGCAAGCTGTTCTTTCCGAAATCCGATCCCCTCGTCGGCGTGCTTGAGGCCTTCGCGGTCTATACCGTGGGCTTCATCGCACGCCCGATCGGCGCGGCGATCTTCGGCCATTACGGCGATCGCCTCGGCCGTAAGGGCGCGCTGATCGCGACGCTCTTGCTGACCGGTCTTGCGACCTTCGCGGTGGGTTTCGTCCCGACTTACGAGTCGATCGGCATTTGGGGCGCCGTCATTCTCACCATCATCCGCTTCATCCAAGGCGTGGGTGTGGGCGGCGAATGGGGCGGCTCGGTGCTGTTGTCGATGGAATGGGCGCGCACCAACCAGCATCGCGGCTTCATCGCCTCCTGGCCGCAGTTCGGTGGTCCCGCCGGACTGCTGCTAGCCAATCTGGCGGTATTCGTGTTCAGCGCGATTTCCGGTGACCAGTTCCTGGTCTGGGGGTGGCGCATCCCATTCTTCCTTAGCATCATCATGGTCGCGATCGGTCTCTACATCCGCCTGGGCATCCTCGAGACCCCAGCCTTCCAGCGATTAGTCGCAGAGAAGCGGATCGAGCGCGTGCCGGTGCTCGAAGTGTTGAAGCTGCAGCCGAAAGTGATCGCACTGTCGGCGTTCGCGCGCATGGCGGAGCAGGCGCCCGCGTACATCTATCTCGCCTTCGTCTTTGCCTATGGCGCCTACATCCACATACCCCGCGATTTCCTGCTAGAGGCCCTCATCTTCGCCGGGCTCTCGTCCTTCATCACCATCCCCCTTGCCGGACACTTGTCGGACCGGATCGGGCGCAAGCGCATGTATCTCATCGGCGCGGTCGCAACCGGGGTGATCGGCTTCGTCTATTTCGCATTGCTCAATACCACCGTGCCGATCTTGGTCTTTCTCGGCATCATGCTCGGGTTCATCGGACACGACCTGTTGTATGGGCCGCAAGCGGCGCTGATCGCCGAATGCTTCACGCCGCGCCTGCGCTATAGCGGCTCCTCGCTCGGATATCAGCTTGCCTCGCTCATCGCCGGCGGCCCCGCACCGCTCATCGCTACGGCGCTGCTTGCCGCCTTCGGATCGGGCTACGTGATCGCGGTTTACATTCTCTTCTGCGCGATCGTCAGCATCATCGCCACGGTCATGCTGCCTGACTACACCAACCGCGACATATCGCAGGAACATGTGTAGCCGGTAAAAAGCCGCACCAGTCGCTCGCGGCCGCCGCGGCGTGGCCGCGAGCAGCTGGGCAGCAAGATGCTAGGGGTGCCGCTCAGAGCGGGATGGCGAGAAGCGTGTCGATGCGTTTGTTGTCGAAGACGACGATCTTCTCCTGGAACAGCGGTTCGGCGCCGCGGAGATCGACGCGATCGAGATAGCGCCCGGCGCTGAACAAGCTCATCGCGCCGTCCTGCATGATGCGCAGGACGAGATAATTGGAGCGCACGCTCGCGACGCCATCCGACACCTTGTCGATGAGTGTTGCCGATACGATGTGGCGATAGCGCTGCGCTTCATAAATGTTGGCTTCGCGTAAGGCGGCGACGCGGTCCTGCAGCATGCCGCGCGTATCTGCGTAGAAGACGCCGATGGGAAAACCTTTCTCGTAATTCTCGCGCGAGATGATCTGATAGTGGCAGGCTTCGGTGAAATAACCGGGCCACTCCTCGAGTCGGTCTTCGTCGATGCTGGCGACGTAGCGAGCCAGCAGCCGCTCGACGGCGAGCTGGGTGGCGATGTCCGCCATCAAAGGTCCATGTGTGCGCGGTAGGCCTTCCAGAAGCCGCGCACTGCCGCCTCGGTGGCGCGGGTGTCCTGCGAGGCCGTTCCGTCGCCGCCCATCGCCACCACCGAGCTCGCGTCGCGGGCGCCGGGAAGCGCGCGCTGAATGAAGCCGCCGACGGCGCCGTCTTCCATCGAGACGTAGCCGCCGGGACCAACCAGGTTCGCCTGCTTCATCCGCATGCGGCGGAGCGCCTCGTTGTCATCGGCATAGCCGAAATAGGTCCAGACGAGCTCGGTCTCGCCGACGCCCTTCGGCAGGACCTGTCGGACCGCGAGCGAATTTTGAATTTGCTGGAGGACAAACCCAGGAAAGACCGAAAGGATTTGCAAGGTGATACCATCACCGAACTCGTCGTATCCGGCGATGAGCGAGGGATCGGCGAGGCGATAGCCGTCGCGCTTGGCGCGAAGTACGGCGCCGTCGTACTCCGCGCTTTGGCGGTCGGTCGCCATCTTGGAATAGCTCACGTGATGGCCGCCGCTTTCATCGACGATGATGCCGCCCTCTTGCGACAGCCGGTTGAGACGGAAGGTCGTGAAGAAGAGATGCAGCAAGCTCGCGTGGTAGGAATCCCTGACATTCTCCACGTAGAGCTTCCAATTGCTTGGCAGAAGCTGGTAGTTGCAGCCAAGCAGGACGAGCGGCTTTTGCATCACGCGGCGAATGCGCTCGGCGATGGCGGGTCCGAGATAAGCCTCAAGCGGCGGCGCGGCCGATGAGAAGGTGCCGAACACGACGCCGGCGAAGCTTTCGACGTGGAGCGCGCGAATGTTGTGATGGGCGGGATCGAAATCCGCGGGCATACCGCCCTTGCCGTCGATGCCGCGGCGGAAAGCGACCCCAGTCAACCGGCCTTTAAGATCGTAGGTCCAGTTGTGGTAGGCGCAGCGGATCTCGCGCCCGTGACCGGTGCCGTTGAAGCAAAGCAGCGCGCCGCGATGTGCGCAGCGATTCTCGAAGGCACCGAGGCTGCCGTCCTGGTCGCGCGCGACAATGACGGGCACGTCGCCGATGAAGGTTGCACGGTAATCGCCGGGATTGGGGATCGCGATCTCAAGGCAGAGAAAATTCCAGGTCGCACCCATGAAGAGCTGCTGCCGCTCGCGGACATAGAGATCGGCATCGCTATAAAGCGAGTAGGGAACGCGCGTCAGCCCTTCCCGCGGCCAGGCCAAGTCCGCCATCCCGCGCACCTCTCATCGAGATTGACATCCTACCGCGCAAACGACGGCAGTCCAACCTAGGCGGACCGCGACAGCGGCAGCTTGCTGCCGGCGATCGCGCGCTCGAGCAGCACCTCACGGCGGAAGCGGACGCGTTTGGCAGGGCGGCCGCCCATTTCGGTCGAGACCTCGCCCGTCTCCTCGACGAGGTGCTGCTGGTCGATGAGCCGGCGGAAGTTCTGCTTGTGAAGGCGCCGTCCGGCGAGTGCCTCGACGGCGCGCTGGAGCTGGAGGAGCGTAAAGCTCTCCGGCATCAGCTCGAAGACGACGGGACGGTACTTGATCTTGGCGCGGAGCCGCGCGAGCCCGGTCGCGAGGATGCGGCGGTGGTCGTGGCGCATCGGCCGCCCGGGCACTGGGTTCGCCACCAGCCGGCGGCGCGTCGCCTCTGGGACGAGGCCCGCCTCGTAGAGGAGCTCATAGCGCTGCAGCACCAACTCCTCGTTCCATTCGCGGTCGCTCGCGGCGAAATTGATGACGATACGCTGGCCGCGCTCGCGTCGGCCTGCGACATCGTTCGCATCGGCGGCCCAGCGCTTCAGCGCCGGCACGATCACCCTGGCGATGATCGCCGGTACGCCCGCCCGCCAATCCTCCCAGGGAAGGTAGTCGTACCAGCTCCGCCAGGCCAGTTCGTGATCGCCCGACGCGGGCGCCTCGCGCGTGAGGCCAAGATAACTGATGGAGATGACACGGCCGCCGCCATCCTCGGTGCGGTCGCGATCGGCGAAGGTGTAGAGCTGCTCGACATAACCCAAGGGGTGGTGCGTCTGGTGCTCGACCCAAGCGCGCAAGCCCGCCTGAAGCGTGCGGTGCTCGGTCTCGAACGGACCTGAGGGCAGCGTGTTGCCGTCTTGAATGGTGAGCACACGCGGCTCCTCGGCGGTCACGGCAACTAAGACCGCCGTGAGCTCGATCGCAGCGACCGCACCTTCGATCATCCTTTGCGCATCCTCTGCGTCCTCTGCGCTGAAAACCCCGCCTCACCCGACGCGGCGCACGGGAAATTGCCGCACCGGATCAGCAAGCGTTGCTTGCGCGGCAACGATGGCGAGTTCCGGTGTGCCGCGACCGAGCGTCTCCTCCAGCACGGCGTAAACACTGGCCGCGGTGGCGGCGAGCGCGGCGGCGGGGTCGCGGACGCGGAGATATTGGCCGAGGAAGACTGCCGCGGTGAGGTCGCCCGCGCCGTTGAAGACATGCGGCAGGCGCGGCGTTGCGACGAGCCAGCCGCCGTCCTTCCCGGCGGCGAGCATGGCGATCTCCTTGGCATTGTCGCCGGGAAGGCTCGTCACCAGGATGAGGCGCGGTCCACGCGCGCGGAGTGCTGCCGCCGCGCCCAGCGCGTCGGCGACGCCGGCGATCTCGCGACCGCTCAATAAAGCGAGCTCGAAGCGATTTGGCGTCAGAATGTCGGCGGCGGCGACCGCGCGATCCCTAAAGAACGCGGGAATCTCTGGCGCTACGAAAATACCGCTGTGATCGTCGCCGATGACGGGATCACAGCAATAAAGCGCCGTGGGATTGGCAGCTTTGACGGCGGCGACAGCTTCGAGCACGACTTCGCCCAGCGCGACATCGCCGAGATATCCCGAGAGCACCGCCTCGCATCGGGGAAGGACGCCGCGCTCGGCCACGCCGCGAATCACCTCGCTGATCGCCACCGCGTCCCAGGCACGCCCGCGCCATTGGCCGTAGCCGGTGTGGTTCGAGAACTGCACGGTGTCGACCGGCCAGACCTCGAAGCCAAGCCGCTGCAACGGAAACATCGCCGCTGAATTCCCGACATGGCCGTAGGCAACGGCCGATTGGATCGAGAGGATCGCCAATGCCGGAGGCTCAGGCGAGAAGGCGCAGCGCTTGCGGCATGAAGAGCGGTGCCCATTCCTGAACGAAATGGCCGCCTTCGGCCACTTCAATGGGCGGTGGGCAGCCGCGGATCACCTGCGCCAGCGCGCGCATCACCGGCGGGCCCAGCACCGGGTCGGTCATGCCGATCACCATCGCGCTCTTGCCGTTCCATTCGTTCCGCCACCAATCCCGCGCTTGGCGCGAGAGCGCGGCACCGCCCGCCTCGGGATTGTCGGGCACCAGTTGCGGGAAGCGCCGGACGCCGCCCTTGTAGCGGACGTCCGGATAAGGTGCGGCGTAAGCCGCCGACTCTTGCGGCGAGAGTTGCGGGCAAGCGCGCGCTATCAGCTTCGCCACATCCATGTCGGGGTTCTTCGCGCACCAGGCGCGCCAGGCGAGGAAGCCTTCGGTGAGCGGCCGGTCGCCGGTGCCGAGGGCGGTGTTCATCACCAGGAGCCTCGAAAAGCGTTCCGGCATCGCCATCGGCAAGGTGAGCCCCAGGAGCCCACCCCAATCCTGGCAGACGAGGGTGATGTTGCTCAGATCGAGCCGCTCGACGAGCCGCAAGAGCGCGTCGCGATGGAAGTCGAAGGTGTAGACGCCATCAAGCACCGGTTTGTCGGAGCGGCCGAAGCCGAAATAGTCGGGTGCCACCGCACGGTGACCGGCGCCGGTCACGAAGGGGATGAGCTTGCGGTAAAGATAGGTCCAGGTCGGCTGACCATGGAGGCAGAAGAAGACCTCCTTCGCATGGCGCGGCCCTTCGTCGAGATAGTGGAGCCGCAGGCCCTCATATCCGCGCAGATCCTCGAGGTAATGGGGGGCGGAGCGATAGCCGGGGAGATCGGCGAAGCGCTCGTCGGGCGTGCGAAGGGCGTCGATCATCGCGTCGTTCCTCTTGATGGCGCGCCATCATGACGGTGCCTGCGCGTCCTGGCTATAGTCCACGCCGGCTACCGAGGAGATCGCCGCCATGGCCGCCACGCCACGTCCGCGCCGCAGCGTGCTCTATATGCCCGGCGCCAACACGCGCGCCTTAGAAAAGGCGCGCGGGCTTGCCGCCGATGCGCTCATCCTCGATCTCGAAGACGCAGTGGCCCCCGACGCCAAGGCGACGGCGCGCGAGAATGTGGCGGCGGCGCTTGCTGCCGGCGGCTATGGCAAGCGCGAGCTGGTGGTGCGCGTCAATGGGCTCGCCACACGCTGGGGCTTCGATGATCTTGCCGCTGTGGCGGGCATGCGCGCCGACGCCGTGCTGTTGCCGAAGGTCGAAAGTGCTGAGATGGTGCGGCAGGCCGAGCAAGCGCTCGCTGCGTCGGGTGCCCCGGCGAGTCTCGCGATTTGGTGCATGATGGAGACGCCGCTCGCCATGCTCCATGCCGAAGCGATCGCCGCGGCGAGCCGGCGCGTCGCCGCCCTTGTCATGGGGACGTCCGATCTCACCAAGGATTTGCATGCGCGGCACACGCGCGAGCGGCTGCCGCTCTTGACCTCGCTCGGCCTTTGCTTGCTGGCGGCACGCGCCTATGGGCTCGCCATTCTCGACGGCGTTCATCTCGATCTTGCCGATGATGAGGGCTTCGCCGCGCAATGCCGGCAAGGCCGCGAGCTCGGCTTCGACGGCAAGACACTCATCCATCCGAAGACGATCGCCGCGGCGAACGCCGCCTTCGCACCGACGTCGGCGGAGGTGGCGTGGTCGCGCCGCATCATCGCGGCCCATGCCGAGGCCGAGGCGGCGGGCAAAGGCGTCGTGCTGGTCGACGGCAGGCTCATCGAGAATCTTCACGTCGAGGACGCGCGCCGCACCGTGGCGCTCGCCGAAGCGATCGCCGAGATGGAGCGGGCGGCAAGTCAATGAGTGCGAGCAAGATCAATCGCGGCCGCTATTTCGAGGATTTCCGCCTCGGCGAGATTTTGCATCATGCGACGCCGCGCACGGTGAGCGAGGCCGATGCGGCGCTTTACCTGGCGCTCACGGGCACGCGCTTTGCTATCAACTCATCCGATCCCTTTGCCGCGGCGCTCGGCGTCAAGCGCGCGCCCCTCGACGATTTTCTCGCCTTCCATATCATCTTCGGCAAGACGGTGCCGGATGTGTCGATCAATGCAGTCGCCAATCTCGGCTACGCCGAGGGCCTTTTCGCTGCGCCGCTCTATCCCGGCGACACCGTGACGGCGGTCTCCGAAGTCATCGGCATGCGCGAGAACTCCAATCGCGAAACCGGGACCGTCTATGTGCGAACGCGCGGCACGAACGACCGCGGCGAGACCATCGTCGACTACGTCCGCTGGGTCATGGTGCGAAAGCGCGATCGCGAGGCACCGGCGCCGAGTGTGAGCGTTCCCAAGCTCGCGAGCGCCGTGGGCGCCGACGCGCTCGTCATTCCACACGGCCTTGATCTCGCGCGCTACGACCGCGCGCTCGCCGGGTCGCCCTTCGGTTGGGACGATTACGCCCCGGGCGAGCGCATCGATCACGTCGACGGCGTCACCGTCGAGGAAGCCGAGCACGCCATGGCGACGCGGCTTTACCAGAACACCGCGAAAGTCCATTTCAATCAGCACAGCGAGAAGGCGGGGCGCTTCGGCCGGCGCTTGATCTATGGCGGCCACGTCATCAGCCTCGCCCGTGCGCTCTCCTTCAATGGGCTGGGCAACGCCTTCCGCATCGCCGCGCTCAATGGCGGCCGGCATGTGGCGCCGTGCTTCGCCGGCGATACCGTCTACGCCTGGAGCGAAGTGCTCGAGAAAGCCGAGCTCAGGGGTCGCGCCGATGTCGGCGCGTTGCGCTTGCGCACGGTCGCCGCCAAGGACCATCCCTGTGCCGATTTTCCCGAAAAGACCGGCGAGACCTATCACCCCGCCGTCATTCTCGATCTCGACTATTGGGTGTTGATGCCGCGGTGAGCGCTCCTCTCGCGTCGCGTGCCTGAAAAGCGAGAGGCGTCAGAGCGACCTTTCGGACGCGACTGACGCCTCTCAAGGAGCCGCTGCCGGCTCCCATGGCTTTGCGAGCGGACGAGCTTTCACTCATCGCCGAACGGCATCCGGGCTGGACGCCATTCTCTCGCGGGCACCGGTCCTGTGACGGAGCCGGCCTGACGTACCGCTCTCAACTCCCTTCCGATCCCCAACCCAAGCAGCGTCCGCTAGAACGCGCTCCCGGTTCGGCGCTGCAACGACGGCCGGTGAGGTCCGTCGACGTCGCCCAGAGATCGAACGAAGGCGAAGAGCTTCCGCCTCGATACGATTGCGACTTTCGCCGCCATCGCATCACCCGGAGAGTCCGCCTAGCGGCGGACATGACGCCGAACCCCTCGACCCGATGTCGTCAGCCCACCGCCAGATGGACTATCGACCGCTGATCAAATGGCCGGCGTTCTCGCGAGCCACGAAAAAATCATCGATCAGAAGTTCCCGTGGCACAAGCACTTTTCTTGCGGGAAGCGAAGTTTTCTGTGCATAAAATTGCGCGATCTGCACAGTTTGTCCGCCGACCATCCCCAGCTTTCTCCACAGCTCGATCGGCTCACGCTTAGCGCGCGGGATCGCCGAGCCGTTCTCGCGGGTGGCGTTGACTTGGGCTTGAGCGGCGCGCTAGATGAACCAAAGCGGCGCATCCATCTCCCGCCGCCGCGCACAAGCGCAAGGCTTTGAATGACGCCCGTCGAACGGCCGCTCTCGCCCTTCCTGATTTACAAGCCGCAACTGACCTCGGTGCTCTCCTTCAGCCACCGCGCCGCCGGCGTGGTGCTGGCGGTGGGGACTGTGTTTCTGGTGTGGTGGCTCGTCGCGGCGGCAACCAGTGAGCGTGCCTTCACCACGGCACAATGGTTCTTCGCCTCCTGGCTCGGCCTTCTCTTGCTGCTCGGCTGGACGCTCGCCTTTTTCTTTCATCTCCTGAACGGCATCCGCCATCTCTTCTGGGACGCCGGCATGGGGTTCGATTTGCGCACGACCTACGCTTCGGGCTGGACGGTGGTGGCGGGGAGCCTCGTGCTCACTATCATCGCTTTTGCCGCTGGCGTAGCGATGCGGAGCTGAAGCCATGGCCCGTCACTCGCTGCGCACACCGCTCGGCCGCGCCATCGGCTTGGGCTCGGCAAAGCATGGCGCCGAGCATTGGTGGGCGCAGCGCGTCTCGGCCGTGGCGCTTATCCTGCTGGGTCTCTGGTTCGCCGCGTCGGTGATTGCCCATGCCGGCGCCGATCACGCTGCTTTCGTGGCATGGCTCAAAGGGCCGATCACGGCGATCCTGATGCTGCTGCTCGTCGCCGTCACGTTTTACCACGCGGCCCTCGGTCTGCAGGTGGTGATCGAGGACTATGTCCATACGGAATGGCTCAAGACCTCCTCGCTGGTGGCGATGTGGCTTATATCCATGGGGTTGGCGGTCGCGGGAATCTTCGCGGTGCTGCGCATCGCCTTCGGAGGCTGAGGGACAATGGCCCAGGCTTATCCCATCATCGATCACGCTTATGACGTCGTCGTTGTCGGCGCCGGCGGCTCGGGCTTGCGCGCGACGCTTGGCACGACGAGCGCCGGCTTGAAGACGGCGTGCATCAGCAAAGTCTATCCGACGCGGAGCCACACGGTGGCGGCGCAAGGCGGTATCAGCGCCGCGCTCGGCAATATGGGCGAGGACGATTGGCGCTGGCACATGTACGATACGGTCAAGGGCTCCGACTGGCTCGGCGACCAGGACGCGATCGAATATATGTGCCGGAACGCCATGCCCGCGGTGATCGAGCTCGAGCATTTCGGCGTCCCCTTCTCGCGCACCGAGGACGGCAAAATCTATCAGCGCCCCTTCGGCGGTCACATCATGAACTACGGCGAAGGCGCCATGGCGAAGCGCGCTTGCGCCGCGGCCGACCGAACCGGCCATGCCATGCTGCACACGCTCTATCAGCAGAGCCTCAAGCACAACGCCGAGTTCTTCAGCGAATACTTCGCGCTCGATCTCATCATGGATGACGAGGGCGCCTGCCGCGGCGTCATGGCATGGTGTCTCGAGGATGGCTCGATCCACCGCTTCCGCGCCCATATGGTGGTGTTGGCGACGGGCGGCTACGGCCGCACTTTCTTCTCGACGACGCAGGCGCACATTTGCACCGGCGACGGCAACGCCATGGTGCTGCGCGCGGGCTTGGCACTCCAGGACATGGAGTTCTTCCAGTTCCATCCGACCGGCATCTATGGCGCAGGCTGCCTCATCACCGAGGGCGCGCGCGGCGAGGGCGGTTATCTCACCAATTCCGAGGGCGAGCGCTTCATGGAACGCTATGCGCCGCATGCCAAGGACTTGGCGTCCCGTGACGTGGTGAGCCGAGCCATGACCATCGAGATCCGTGAGGGTCGCGGCTGCGGGCCGCATAAGGACCACATCCTGCTTCATCTCGAGCATCTCGAGCCCAAGCTGCTGCACGAGCGGCTGCCGGGTATTTCCGAGACGGCGAAAGTCTTCAGCGGCGTCGATGTGACGCGCGAGCCGATCCCCGTACTGCCGACGGCGCATTACGCGATGGGTGGCATTCCCACCAACTATCGCGGTGAGGCGCTTAATCCGACGCCGAGCGATCCCGAGCGCGTCGTTCCCGGTCTCATGGCGATTGGCGAAGCGGCTTGCGTCTCGGTACACGGGGCCAACCGACTCGGTTGCAATTCGCTGCTTGATATCGTTGTTTTTGGCCGTTCCGCGGCGCACCGCGCCGTCGAAGTGGTACGCCCCAGCGCGTCGCACAAGCCGCTCAGCAACGGCGTCGGCGATGAAGCCGTGGCGCGCCTCGACCGTGTACGCAGTGCCAAGGGCCGACTCAAGATCAACGAGGTGCGCCTCCAGATGCAGCGGACGATGCAGGGCGATTGCGGCATTTTCCGCGGGCCCTCGCTCGAGCAGGGCACGCGCAAGATCGACGACGTCGCCGCCTCGATGAAGGACGTCACTATTGCCGACCGCTCGCTGATCTGGAACAGCGATCTCGTCGAGGCGCTCGAACTCGACAACCTCCTGGCGCAAGCGGTGGTGACGATGCATTCCGCCTGGAACCGCACCGAAAGCCGCGGCGCCCATGCGCGCGAGGATTTCCCCGATCGCGACGACAAGAATTGGCTGAAGCACACGGTGTCGTGGCTCGATCGCAACGGCAAGGTCCGCCTCGACTACCGTCCCGTCCACCTGTACACGCTGTCGAACGAAGTGCAAGTCGTGCCGCCCAAGGCACGGAGCTACTGAGAAGAAGACGCGCGGGGGAGAGCGTCCGACATGGCCCAATTCACGCTGCCCGCCAATTCCAGGGTCGGCACCGGCAAGCATGTGACGGCGCCGCCCGGGGCGAAGCGCGTCAAATCGTTTAGGGTTTATCGCTGGGATCCCGAGACGCGCGCCAATCCGCGCGTCGACACCTACGATATCGATCTCGATGCCTGCGGTCCCATGGTGCTGGACGCGCTCATCAAGATCAAAAACGAGGTCGACACCACGCTCACTTTCCGCCGCTCCTGCCGCGAGGGTGTGTGCGGCTCCTGCGCCATGAACATCGACGGCACCAACACGCTCGCCTGCCTCAAATACGTCGACGACGTGAAGGGCGACGTGCGCATCTATCCGCTGCCGCACCTACCGGTATTGAAGGACCTCGTCTCGGATCTGACGCATATCTGGGCGCAGTACCACTCGATCAAGCCGTGGCTCGAGTCGGAGACGCCCCCGCCGCCCGATCGCGAGCGCCCGCAATCGGTTGAAGAGCGCGAGAAGCTCGATGGACTCTGGGAGTGCATCCTCTGCTTCTGCTGCACCACGAGCTGCCCCAGTTATTGGTGGAACGGCGACCGCTATCTCGGTCCCGCCGTACTGCTGCAGGCTTATCGCTGGCTCGCCGACAGCCGCGACGAGCGCACGGGCGAGCGCCTCGACGAGCTCGAAGACCCGTTCCGGCTCTATCGCTGCCACACGATCATGAACTGCACCCGCACCTGCCCCAAGAGCCTCAACCCGGCGAAGGCAATCGGCGAGATCAAGAAGATGCTGGTGGCGCGACGCTGACACTGAACTCCGCTAACGTGCGCCAGGCGCGCACGCGAAGCCTGCGGCTGTGAAGTCCTGATCGACGAAATGCCTCGATCGAGCGGGCGCGGCTATCGATGTGCGGCGGTGCTCGTCTGCCGGCGGTCAAAATTCGACGATCACCGTGTCACAACACGTCTTGCTCCCTCGTCTTAGGACGTGGGAAAGGAGATCGGCCATGCGCCGCGCGCTGATCTGGGCGGTAGATCTGGCTTTTGTTGCGAACGGCCTGTTCATGGTGGTGGCGCCCGCGGCCTGGTACGGGTTCATCCCCGGCGTCGCCAACAGTGGCCCCTTCAACCCGCATTTCGTGCGCGACATCGGCTGCGCTTATCTCGTGGCGGGTGGCGGTCTCCTGTGGTTCGCATTCGACGGGCGCGCGCGAGCGGCGGCGGTCATCGCTGCGGGATTCTTGACGCTGCACGCACTGGTTCATCTCTTGGATTGGGCGGCCGATCGCGAAAGCCTGATGCAACTCGCGATCGATGCTCCGACTGTGCTCGTGCCCGGTGCCTTCATCTTCAAGATCGCGCGACCGGGGTCGGCTTTTTTCAAGGAGAGGACTTATGATCAAATGGCTGCTGCGGCGGCGCCTCGCCGAATTCGAACGGAGCTTTAACTACGACGTGAGTTACACCCGGGAGATTCTCGACGCGAGTCCGCGCGCATTGTTGGCGCTGGGGCGCATTAAGGCGCTCGCCACCTATCGCCGCGACGTACCGAAAAACGCATATTACACCGCGAAGCTGGTGGCTGCGCGCAACGAGGATTGCGGCCCTTGCACCCAGCTCGTAGTTACCATGGCCGAACGCGCCGGAGTTCCGAGCGATATGCTGCGCGCGGTGCTGGCCCGCGACGAACGCGCAATGAACGAGAATGTGGCGCTCGGCTTCCGCTTCACGGAGGCGGTCTTGGCGCATGCGCCGCAGGCCGACGATTTGCGCGAGGAGGTCATGCGGCGCTGGGGCAAACGTGCTTTGGTCTCGTTGGCGTTCGCGATCACCGCGGCGCGCCTTTATCCGACCGTCAAGTACGCGCTTGGCTATGGCAAGGCATGCACCCGCGTCAGTGTGGGCGGCACCCCCCTGCCGGTGCGGCGGCAAGCGGCATGATTGCGGCGGCGCCAGAGGATCGCGCGGCGATCTTCGAGGCGCATCGCCGGCATCTGACCGGCCTCGCCTACCGCATGCTGGGCTCGCTCGCCGAAGCCGAGGATGCGGTGCAAGAGGCGTATCTGCGCTGGCACCGCACCGATCACACCGCGATCGACAACCCGCGCGCCTTTCTCTCCAAGGTGGTGACGCGACTCTGTCTCGATCACCTGAAATCGGCGCGCGCCCAGCGTGAGAGCTATGTCGGCCCGTGGCTGCCGGAGCCGGTGCTCGACACCGCGGCGCTCGACGCGGAGAGCGCCGGCGAGTATGCGCACGATCTTTCGGTGGCGCTCATGCTGACCCTCGAGCGTCTCTCGTCGCTCGAGCGTGCGGCCTTCCTGCTGCACGACGTCTTCGATATGCCCTTTGACGAGATCGCGGAAGCGCTCGGTCGAGATGCCGCGGCGTGCCGGCAATTGGCAGCGCGCGCTCGAACCCATGTGCGCGCGGCGCGGCCGCGATTTACGCCATCGCCGGACGAGGGCGCGCGCCTTGCCAACGCTTTCCGCCGAGCGGCGCGCAGCGGCGATGTTGCCGGCATGGTCCAGCTCCTGACCGACGACGCCGTGCTCTTGACCGACGGGGGCGGCAAGCGCATTGCCGCGCTCAACCCGATCGCGGGCGCGGATAAGATCGCGCGGTTCTTCGCCGGCATCGTCGGCAAGACGCCCGAACTTGACGCTTGGCGCGTCAGGGCCACACCCATCAATGGCCTTCCCGGATTCATCTATGCGGAGCCCGATGGTGCGCTGCAGACCGCCGCGTTCGACATCCGCGACGGCCGCATCGCCGCGATCTATGTCGTACTCAATCCGGAGAAGCTCGCGCGCGTCGCTTTCTAATCATCGAACGCGGCATAGACCATGTCGCGGAAGAGGACGCGGTAGTATTCGCGCTGGCCCGGCGCCTGGATGAGCAGGAGGGCGAACATATCTTCGTGGGGGTCGACCCAGAAGGTCGTGCCGGCGAGCCCGCCCCAGAAGTACTGGCCAACCGATCCCGGCACTTGTGCGATGCCCGCTTGGAGGCGCACGGCGAAGCCAAGCCCGAAGCCGTAGCCGGGAATGAGCAGATCGGGCGCACCGGTGATCGGTCCCAGATGATCGGCGGTCATGTACTCGATGGTCTTGCGGCTCAAGAGCCGCACGCCGTCGAGCCTCCCGCCATTGCGTAGCATTTGTAGGAACCGCGCGTAATCGAGCGCGGTCGAGACCATGCCGCCGCCGCCGGATTCGAAGCGCGGCTTCTCCTTGACCTCCACGAGCTGAACCGGCGTGTCGGTCTCGGGATCGCGGGGAAAAGCTTCGGCGAGGCGCCCGTGATGCTCGGCGGGGACGAAGAAGGCGGTGTCGGCCATGCCGAGCGGCGTCAGGATGTGCTCGCTCAAGAACTCGCCGAGGCTCAAGCCCGAAAACACTTCGACGAGCCGCCCCAGCACGTCAGTCGAGCGCGAATACTCCCAGCGCGTGCCCGGCTGGTGCATGAGCGGAAGCTGCGCCAACGTCGCGGCCTGATCGGTGTTGGTCTGATTGCGGCGATAAATCTTCGCTTCCATGTACATCTTCTGGACCGGCGCATTGCCGCGGAACTCGTAGGTGAGGCCGGAGGTGTGGCGCAACAGGTCCTGGATGGTGATGTCGCGTGCGGCCGGCACCAATTCCATATTGCCGTCGCGCGGCACCGCCACTTTCATCCGTCCGAACTCGGGCAGGTATTTGGCAAGCGCGTCGTTGAGCAGGAACTGACCCTCCTCCCACAGCATCATCGCCGCCACCGAAACGATGGGCTTGGTCATGGAATAGATGCGGAAGATCGTGTCCTTCTGCATCGGCGCGCTATTCGCCGGATCGCGCACGCCGAGGCTTTCGAAATAAGCGATCTTGCCGCGGCGGGCGACGAGCGCCACTGCGCCGGGCACGCGGCCGCGCTCGATTTCGGCGCGGAGGGTGTCGGCAAGGCGCGTGAGGCGCGCCGCAGAGAGACCGACTTCTTCTGGTGCGGCGAGGGGAAGCGGCGACGACATGAGAGAACCTCCGAAAGACAAACCGTAGCAGCCCATTCGACTGCACGCTATACCAGCGGCCAAGACGAGAGGAGCGCAGCCATGAGTCCCCTCAAAATTCTAATCGTTTCTATTCTCGCTCTGTGGCCGTTCGGCGCCCACGCACTGGACGAGATCGTTCAGAAGCAGGTTTTCTCATTGCCCTCCTATACGACGGCGGGTGGAAAGACCATCAAGGACGTGAAAATCGGCTACGAGACTTATGGCACGCTCAATGCCGCCAAGGACAACGTCATTGTCGTTCCGCATTTCTTTTCGGGCAATTCGCATGTCGCCGGCAAGTACAAGGCCGATGACAAGGTCTCCGGCTATTGGGATGCGATCACCGGCCCCGGCCGGCCGTTGGATACGAGCAAATATTTCATCATCGGCGTGGATTCACTCTGCAATCTCAACACCAAGGATGGCGTTACCGTCACCACCGGCCCCGCCTCGATCAATCCGGACACCGGCAAGCCTTACGCGATGAACTTTCCCGTCGTGCAGATGCGAGACTTTGTCAATCTGCAAAAGGCGCTCGTCGAGAGTCTTGGGATCAAGAAACTCCACGCCGTGATGGGCCTTTCCATGGGCGGTATCCAGTCTTGGGAGTGGGCCGCCGCTTATCCGGATATGGTCGAGCGCATGGTTGGAGTCGTGAGCTCTCCGGTCGCAGGGCCGTACACCATCGAGACGGTTCAACAGTGGGCCGATGCGGTGATGATGGACCCGAAATGGAACCATGGCGATTACTACGGGAAGGAGGAGCCCATCGACGGGCTCACCTTGGCTTACGAGCTCATCAATTTGCAGGCACGTCAGCCCGATTGGGCAGACGCAACGTTCGGCCGCAAGCCGGCCGATCCCGCCAAGGATCCAGCCTCGGCGTTCGACAACCAATTCGCCGTCGAGAAATGGTTCGTCGAGGGCTCGCGGGCGCGCGCCAAAGCCACTGACGCCAACAATCTCATCTGCCTCGTCCGCGCCAACGTGCTGTTCCAAGCAGGCGACAAACCGACGCTCGAAGAAGGGTTGGCTGCGATCAAGGCCAAGGTGCTGTTGCTGCCGGACCACCGCGATCTCTTGCTCTTCCCGGAATATTCGCGGCAGGCCCGCGACATCCTTGAGAAGCACGGAAAGCACGTCGAGTATCACGAGCTCGAAGGCGCAAACGGCCATCTCGACAGCATCACCAGCATTGCCCAGGTCGGTCCGACCATTCAGCGCTTTCTCGAGGAACCGTAACGCGCGCGTTGGTTCACGGAATCGGCAGAGGTATCGCGTGCACATTCCGCTGATCGTCACCTTCTACGCCGGCCTCAACGGGCTCATCGCCTTGGCGCTGGCGGTGCTGGTGGTGCGCCTGCGCGTCAAGACCAAGACCGATCTCGGCAGCGGCGGCCATCCCGCGCTTGAGCAGGCGATCCGGGCGCACGGCAATTTCATCGAGTATGTGCCGATCATCCTCCTGCTGCTCTTGCTGCTCGAGCTTTGCGAGACGCGGCGGATTGTGCTCCATGGGCTCGGTGCGGCCTTGACCATCGGGCGCATCCTTCACGCTTGGGGTCTCTACACCACGCCCGGCGAATCCGTCGGCCGCCTTGCCGGCATTTCGCTCACTTGGGCGACGCTCCTGATCGCCGCTGTGCTCGCGATCGTGCACGGCGCCGCGGCGCTCTGAGCCCGCCCTCAGCCGAGCGCGATATCGCCGTCAATCTCGTGGCTGAGGCCGATGGCGGGAATGGTGAGCACCATCTTGGCCTTCAAGGTGGTAGTGCCCTTCACCTTGCCGGATCCCACCGCCTGACGCACCGCGGTTTCGATCTCGCGCTGCGAGGTGACGCCCACGACCTTGAGGAATTTGCGGATTTCCATGTTGAAGCGGTCTTCATTCATGCTCTTTCTCCTCTCGGGAAGAGTTATGGCGGGGAAGCGCCGCGGGTCCTATGATTTATACAGGGAATGCGCGAATCCCGCGATTGGGAGGACGACATGAAGTTAACGGCAGCGCAACTCGCCGAATTCGAGGAGCAGGGCTATCTCTTTCTGCCAAGCCTCTTCTCGCCCGAAGAAATGGATGTGCTGAACGCCGAGGTGCCGGGCATTCTCGCCACCGATCGCGAGGAAGTGTGGCGCGAGAAGGGCTCCGATGCACCGCGCACCGCCTTCTATGTGCAGACCTGGAACGAGGCCTTCTCCATCCTCGCGCGCCATCCGCGCCTCGTCGAACCGGGCATGCAGCTCTTGGCTTCAGACAAGCTCTACATGCATCAGTTCAAGATCAACGCCAAGGCGGCCTTCGACGGCGCCGTCTGGCAATGGCACCAGGATTACGCCACCTGGCATGAAGACGACGACATGCCCCAGCCCAAGGCGATGAACATCGCCCTGTTCCTCGCCGAGGCTAACGAATTCAATGGCCCGCTCATGTTCATCCCGAAGAGCCACCGCTCGGGGCGGCTCGAGGCGGGTCACGACACGTCGACGACGAGCTATCCGCTCTGGACCGTCGACAACGCGACCATCACGCGCCTCGTCAATCAAGGCGGCATCGTCGCGCCCAAGGGACCGCCGGGCTCGGCGCTGCTCTTCCACGGCAATCTCGTCCACGCCTCGGGCTCGAACCTGACGCCGTGGTCGCGCTGGATCGTCTATCTCTCGCTCAACCGTTGCGACAACGCGATCCGCCGCTTCAAGCGGCCGACCTGGATCGCCAACCGCGACTTCACGCCGATCGAGATGGTCGCCGACGACGCGCTGCTTCGGTACGCGCGCACGCGCTCGACCGCCGCGGAATAATTTTACCGCGGAGGACGCCGAGGAGTCGCAGAGCACGCTGAGATGAACTCTCTGCGGCCTCCGCGCTTCTCCGCGACCTCTGCGGTG
>DASZAN010000091.1:0-59787 GCA_035945115.1 Allostellaceae bacterium | reverse complement strand
TTGCCGAGCGCTTTCCCGCGGTCGCAGCCATGTTCGACGAGGACGAGCAGCAATCCTCCCTCGTGGTCGATGCCGAGGGACCAATCGATATCGTCGTCGGCAATCAGCGGATTTACGGCGGGAACGCGAGACACTATGCCGCCGGTCAGGTCGACGCCTTTATTGAGAAGCCGCTTCGCCTCGTCATGGAGGCGCCCAACAATGCTGGGCTGGTCAGCGAGATTTGCATTGACTTGAAGCTGGCCATGGAGCGTGCACTGGACGAAGAAGGCGTGACCGAAATCGCGCGCGGACCTTTGGCGGCGCCAACGTTTCTCATCGTGCTCGGCGTCGGCCTTGGCTATCACCTCGAGACGCTGATCAGGCGGACCGGCGCGCGGTGGATCATCATCGTCGAGCCATTCGCTGAGTTCATCAACCATTCTTTCCATGCCGTCGATTGGGGCGCGCTGCTTGAAGCGGTAGACACGGCGGGAGGGGCGGTGCGCGTCATTGCGGATATCGATCCCGGCCGAATCGTGAGCGCGATCATGCACGAGGTCGCCGTCCGGGGTACGCCTTATCTCGACGGTACATGGGTATTCACGCATTATCCGCTTTGGTCCTTCGCTGAAGCGGGCAAACGACTGCACGGAGCGGCAGAGTTCGCCTACGTCAATCGCGGTTACTTCGAAGACGAAATCGTGATGATGACCAACGCGGTGACCAATTTTGCCAGCCATTCGTTCTGGTTGCTCGATGGAAAGCCGCGCCGCCACCGCCCCGAAACGGCAGCGATGGTGGGTGCCGGTCCCTCGCTGGACGAGAGCATCGAGACCCTCCATCGGATTCGCGATCGTGTCATTCTCTTTTCCTGCGGCACCGCGCTCCGGCCGTTGCTGCGCAACGGCCTCGTCCCCGATTTCCACTGCGAGCTCGAGAACGGACCGCAGGTGCACGAGGTGATCGATGAGGCACGCGCCTTCGGTGACCTCTCTTCGGTTCACCTGATCGCCTCCGCCACCATTGATCCGCGCGTCGCACCCCTCTTCGGCGAAACGACCTTCTTCTTCCGCGATAGCGTGAGCTCGACCCGCATTCTCCAAGGCGAGATCGCGCGCGTGAATGGCGCTGCGCCCACTTGCGTCAACACGGGAATGGCGACCGCGGCGGCACTGGGATTCACCGAGTTCGTCCTCTTCGGGGTCGACTGCGGCACGCGGCCCGGAACGCCCGATCACGCCGAGGGCACGATCTATCGCGACGTCGAGAAATGGCAGAAATATCTCGAGCGCCGCGCGCGCTACCCGCTCGAAGTCGAGGGAAATTTCGGCGGCATCGCCGTCACCAACTGGGTCTACGACGCAAGCCGGCGTATGCTGATCGATCTCATTGCCACCTACAATCTCCACGCGACCAACTGCAGCGACGGCGCCCTCATCACCGGAGCGATGCCGCGGGTTCCGGAGTCAATCGAAATCGGAGGACCGGTCATCGACCATCAAGGCATCATCGCCGCCCTCAGGCGGACGATGGTGCACTACCATCCGGGCGAGCTGATCTCCGCGAAGAACCTGGCCGAGCTCAAGGACAAGAGCCGAACGATGTACGAGGCGCTTCGCGCGATCCTCTCCGGCTTCGACCCGGAGGCGGCGGATTTCGCCGGTGCCTTCGACGCCATGGCGGCCTTCCTGCGGGGTGCCGGCGCAACCTACGGATATTCGCAGTCCATTCCAGACGGCAGTCTTACCGCGCTGCCGCGCGTTGCCATGTTTTATGGCGGCCGCGCGGAGCCGGCCTTGCGTCGTCGGCTCTTCGCGACTTTTCTCAAGGAATTTCGCCGCGCGCTCGACGACATGGAAGGGCAGACCGACGCCCTGCTTGAGCGCCTTCTCGGCATCTACGCGAACTCGGTGCCGGCTTAAGGGCCGGCACTGCGCTCAGGCACTAGTCGAGACGTTGTTCCCCAGCAGGGTCGGCAGGTTGGCGACCGGGAGGGCGGAGCCGCTGCTATTCCCGACGAGAAGCGAGATTACCGAGCCCGGCGGCGGCGCGATGTTGTTGGCGTTCTGAGCGTTGCTGAGAATGCTGCCGGTCTGCGGCACGTTGCCGAATTGCAGCTCGATCAGATGGAACTCGATCTTGGCTTGCTGGTTGAGCTTGTCCACCTGCGCGGCCCCATCGGTCAGGATCGCATTTTGCTTGTTGCTGATCTGATCACTGATCGCCGTGATCTGGCTCCCCAAGCTCTGTGAGATCGACGAGCCGATCTCCTGGTTCGTGGTATTGGTGCTGGCGATCTGCTGAATGAGGCTTTGCGCCGCCTGGATGTCGGTGCTCGCCTGCGCTTGCCCTGCCGGCGTCGAGAGATTGTAGGTGGCGCTCGACTGGATGCCGAGCCCGTTGTTCTGAAGACTGGCGATGCCGTCGGGGAGCAAGCCGGCGAGCGCCGGGACGATCTGCAGGATGCTGAGATCGGTGTTGGCGGCACCGAGCGTCTGGTCGAAGGTGGCAGAATCGCCTTGCGAAGCCGCGTTGGCGAGATTGCCAAGCTGGATCGAGAGATCGCCGAGCGTGCTGCCGTTGGTGCCGATCTGCGTCAGCGCCTGATCGTACGCCGTTTTCTGGTGGTTGAGAGCCACCTCCTGCTGCTGCAGCAGGGGAATCGCCGGATCTTGCGACTGCTCTTTGAGCTGTTCGATCTTCTTGTTCAGCTGCGCCGTTATCTGCTGGCCGACGAGCTTCAGGCGGAACTGGACGAAGCTCTGCGCGCTGGCGGCCGCCACGTTGGCGAGACTGTTGATCAGCGAGGTCGTCAAACGCCCACCTCCGGCCGGCGGTGCCATGGA
Organism: Allostellaceae bacterium; assembly: GCA_035945115.1. Lineage (GTDB taxonomy): Bacteria > Pseudomonadota > Alphaproteobacteria > ATCC43930 > CGMCC-115725 > DAHUYF01. The sequence continues at coordinate 56,959 of DASZAN010000091.1, read as the reverse complement.
GCCTTTGACGCTCCAGGGCGATCTTTGATCCGACCAGCCTAGCGCCGGCAGCGTAAATACGGGGTAAACGCTCGACCCGCCAAGCCATTCCCCGCCGCGCTCTATCGCGCCTGACGCAGCGATTGTTGCCTGATCATTAAGGGTTTATTTGCCAAGCCCCTGCTATGAGGTCGAGGCCGATCGCCGGCACAAAGCGGGCCGCTCCTGCCATGGGTTTGTTCTCGAAAAGTCCCATTCTTGTCACCGGGGCGGATGGCTTCATCGGCTCGCATGTGGTGGAGGACTTGCTCGCCCGCGGCACGCAAGTCCGCGCCTTCGTCATGTACAATTCCTTCAACTCGTGGGGCTGGCTCGATCGTCTTCCGGCGGCGCGACGCGGCGAGTTCGAGGTGGTCGCGGGCGACGTCCGCGATGGCGATTGCGTGCGTCAGGCGATGCGCGGCTGTGGCGGGGTGCTGCATCTGGCGGCGCTCATCGCCATTCCCTTCTCCTATGTCGCGCCCGAAGCTTACGTCGACACCAACGTCAAGGGCACGCTCAACGTGCTCGCGGCGGCGCGCGATCTCGGCCTCGAGCGCATCGTCCATACCTCGACAAGCGAGGTCTACGGCACGGCGCAGATAGTGCCGATCGCCGAGACGCATCCTCTGAACGCGCAGTCGCCCTATGCCGCCTCGAAGATCGGCGCCGACCAGATGGCGCTTGCCTTCCACGATTCCTTCGCGACGCCGGTCACGATCGTCCGCCCGTTCAACACCTACGGGCCGCGGCAATCAGCCCGCGCGGTGGTGCCGACGATCATCACGCAATTGCTGAGCGGTGCTTCGAGCGTGCGGCTCGGCGCCCTCCATCCCACGCGCGATCTCTCCTTCGTGCGCGACACCGCCGCGGGGCTCGTCGCCGCGCTCACCGCGCCGGCCGAGCGCGTGCTGGGCGAAGCCATCAACCTCGGCAGCGGCTTCGAGATCGCGATCGGCGATCTCGCGCAGGAGATCGCGGCAGCGGTCGGCGTGCCGCTCACGATCGAGCGCGACGAGGAGCGGCTGCGGCCGGCGAAGAGCGAGGTAGAGCGTCTCCTCTCCGACAATCGCAAGGCAGCGAGCCTGCTCGATTGGCGTCCGCGCTATCACGGCATCGAGGGCTTGCGGCGCGGCCTGCGCGAGACCATCGCCTGGTTTCGCGAGGGCGCCAATCTCGAATCCTACAAGAGCGCGGCCTACAACCGATGATCGCCCAGGCGCAACGAAAGTCCGCCTTCGACACCGCGCGCGCTGTCGCCGCGATCCGCGAGGCGCTCCCGCCCTGCATTGCCGAAGCACCGCTCCATCGCCCGCATTTCGCCGGCCGGGAATGGGACTACTTGAAGGCGTGCCTCGACAGCAGCTACGTGTCGTCGGTGGGCGCCTTCGTCAGCCGCTTCGAGCGCGCGATCGCCGACATCGCCGGGACGAAGCACGCGGTCGCCGTGGTGAACGGCACCGCGGCGCTGCACGTGGCCTTGCTGCTGGTCGGCGTGACCGCCGGCGATGAGGTGCTGGCCCCGGCGCTCACCTTCGTCGCCACCGCGAACGCCATCAGCTACTGCGGTGCCATCCCGCACTTCGTCGACGGCGAGCCCGCGACGCTCGGCATCGACCCGCAGGCGCTCCGCTGCTATTTACGCGACATCGCCGAACGGCGCGGCGCAACGCTCGTCAACCGCCGCACCGGCCGGCGCATCGCCGCCATCGTGCCGATGCACACCTTCGGCCATCCCGTCGACATGGAGCCGCTCAACGCACTTGCCGCCGAGCTCGAGCTCGCGGTCGTCGAGGATGCGACAGAATCGCTCGGCAGCCGCTACAAGGGGCGGCCCACCGGCAGCCTCTCGCGGCTCGCGGCCTTCAGCTTCAACGGCAACAAGATCATCACCACCGGCGGCGGCGGCGCCATCACCACCGATGACGCGACGCTGGCAGAGCGCGCCAAGCACCTCACCACGACGGCAAAGCTGCCGCACGCCTGGGCCTTTATCCACGATGCCGTGGGCTTCAATTACCGCATGCCGAATCTCAACGCAGCGCTCGGCTGCGCCCAGCTCGAGCAGCTCGACGGATTCCTCGCCGCCAAGCGCATGCTCGCCGCGCGCTACCGCGGCACGCTTGCCGGCGTTCCCGGCGTCTCCTTCGTCGACGAGCCCGCCTTCGCCCGCAGCAATTATTGGCTGAACGCGCTGCTGCTCGACGATGAGAACGCCACTGAGCGCGACGAGCTGCTGCGCCGCTGCAACGCGGACGGGTTGCTCTGCCGGCCGGTCTGGACGCTGATGCATCGGCTGGCGATTTACGCCGATTGTCCGCGCATGCCGCTGCCGGTCGCGGAAAGCATCGAGGCACGCCTCGTCAACCTGCCGAGCGGCCCGGGCCTCGCCCTCGCTTTGGAAGGCTAGCGCGCGTGGGGCGCCGCAAGATTTGCGTCGTGACCGGCGGCCGCGCCGACTACGGCCTCCTCTATTGGCCCATGAAGGAGATCGCCGCCGCCGATGATTTCGAGCTGCAGGTGGTGGCGACTGGCATGCATCTCGCGCCCGAGTTCGGCGACACGGTGCAGCATCTCGAGGAGGATGGCTTCCCTCTGAGCGCGCAGGTCGAGATGCTGCTCGCGAGCGACAGCGCCGTCGGCGTCGCCAAGTCGATCGGTTTGGGCGTCATCGGCTTTGCCGACGCCTTCGCCCGCCTCGCGCCCGATCTGCTGCTCGTGCTCGGCGATCGCTTCGAGATTCTGGCGGCGGTCGAGGCGGCGCTGGTGGCGCGGCTGCCGGTGGCGCATCTCTGCGGCGGCGATATCACCGAGGGCGCCTATGACGACGCCATCCGCCACGCCATCACCAAGATGGCGCACCTCCACTTCGCCAGCAACGAAAGAGCGGCGCGGCGGCTCCGGCAAATGGGCGAAGACCCCGCCCGCATCTTCACCGTCGGCAGCCCCGGCATCGACAACATCCAGCGGCAGCCAACCATGGCACGCGCGGATGTCGCACGCGAGACGGGGCTCGACCTGGCGCGGCCGTGCTTGCTCGTGACATATCATCCGGCGACGCTCGGCGCGGTCGCGGCATCGGCGGAGCTCGAGGAGCTGCTCGCCGCTCTCGATTGCGTCGGCGGCGGCATGACGATCGCCGTCACCATGCCGAATGCCGATAATGACGGCCGTGCGCTGCGGCGCGCCTTCGAGGCTTTTGCCGCATCGCGTCCGAACGTGCGCACCTTCGCCGCGCTGGGTTCGCGCCTCTACCTCAACCTCATGCGCCACGCCGTGGCGGTGGTCGGCAATTCCTCGAGCGGGCTTTACGAAGCGCCGACCGCCGGCACGCCCACGGTCGACATCGGTGACCGCCAGCAGGGGCGCCTCAAAGCCGCCTCGGTTGTCTCCTGCGCGCCGCAGCGAGACGCCATCGCCGAAGCAATTCGCGCCGCGCTCAAGCGCGGTAAGGCGCCGGTCGAGAACCCCTACGGCGCCGGCGATGCCTCGCGCCGCATCGTCGAGATGTTGCGCGGCTTCGATGATTTCCCCGCGCTCACGCGCAAGCGCTTCGTCGAGCTCGGGGATGCCTGAGATGAGCGGCCGTGTCCTCATCATCGCCGAGGCCGGGGTCAATCACGACGGCTCGCTCGCGCGCGCACGGGCGCTCGTCGATGCCGCCGCCGACGCCGGTGCCGACATCGTCAAGTTCCAGACCTTCCGTGCCGATCGCATCGCCACGCGCAAGGTGGCGAAAGCGAGCTACCAAGAGCGCACCACCGGTGCTGCCGAGAGCCAGCAGGCGATGCTGCGCCGGCTCGAGCTCGACGAGGACGCCCATCTCGATCTCCTCGCGCATTGCCGCCGGCGCGGCATCGAGTTCCTGTCGACGCCCTTCGATCTCGGCAGCGTCGATCTCTTGACGAAACGGTTGGGGTTGCGCCGCCTCAAGATCTCTTCGGGGGACCTCACCAACGGGCCCCTCCTGCTCCATGCCGCGCGCTGCGCCGATGCGCTCATTCTTTCCACCGGCATGAGCACGCTTGGCGAGATCGAGGCGGCACTCTCCGTCGTCGCCTTCGCCATGACCGCGCCGGCCACGGCACTTCCGGACGCGGCGGCACTGGCGACGGCTTACGCCGATGCGGAAGGACGGGCGGCGCTCAGAGAGCGCGTGATGCTCCTTCACTGCACGAGCCAATACCCGACGCCGCCGGACGCGGTGAATTTGCGCGCCATGGACACGCTCGCCGCCGCCTTCGGCCTCAGGGTCGGCTATTCCGATCACACGGAAGGGCTCGCCGTGCCGGTTGCCGCCGTCGCGCGGGGTGCCGTCGCCATCGAAAAACACTTCACGCTGGACCGCACCTTGCCGGGCCCCGACCACGCCGCCTCGCTCGAGCCGGGCGAGCTCGCGCAAATGGTGAAAGATATTCGCGCGGTAGAGGCGGCGCTCGGCAGCGCGCTCAAAGCGCCCGCAGCTTGCGAGCTTTCGACCCGCGCGGTGGCACGGAAATGCTTGGTGGCGGCGCGCGCGATCCGCTGCGGCGAGCGATTTTCTCCCGACAACCTCGACAGCAAGCGCGCCGAGGGCGGTGTTTCCGCCATGCGCTATTGGGAGGCGCTCAAACGGACGGCCGACCGCGACTACGCCGCGGACGAGCCGATCGACCTCTGATGCTGCCGCTCATCGTCGTGGGCGGCGGCGGCCATGGCCGCGTCGTGCTCGAGGCGCTGCGAAGCGCGGGGCGCGAGGTGCGCGGCGTCGTCGATCGGGACCCGACGGTCGCGACATTGCTGCCGAAGGGCGTGCCATGGCTCGGCGATGACGCCGCGCTCGCCGGCTTCCCTCCGGCGCAGTATGCCCTGGTGAATGGCCTCGGCGGCATCGGCGACGGCAAGCGTCGCGCACTTTTCGAAAAATTGCGCGACCAGGGATATGTCTTCGCGCCCATCCACCACGAGAGCGCGGTCATTTCCCATGGCGTCGAGCTGGGCGAGGGCGCTCAGGTGATGGCAGGCGCGGTGCTGCAGCCCGGCGTTCGCCTCGGCGTCAACGCCGTCGTCAACACCCGCGCCGCGATTGATCACGATTGCCACATCGGCGACCACTGCCATGTGGCGCCGGGCGCGGTGCTGTGCGGCGACGTCATCGTCGGCGAGGACACCCATATCGGTGCCGGCGCGGTGGTGATCCAGGGTGTCCGTATCGGCTCCGGCAGCATCATCGGCGCTGGCGCCATCATCCGGCGCGATGTCGGCGACAACCTCGTGGTTTATACCGGCGGTGAGCGGCGCGAACGCCCGCTCACCACGCGCTGAGGCCGCCGTCGACGATGATGTTCTGGCCGTTGACGTAGCGCGAAGCGTCGGAGGCGAGGAACACGGCGGTGCCGACGAGGTCGTCGGCCTCGGCCATGCGGCCCATCGGTACGCGGGCGGAATAGCGGCGGGCGAATTCATCGTTCTGGCCGCTGGCGACGCCGCCGGGCGTCAAGGTGTTCACACGCACGCCGCGATGGCCCCAATAAGTGGCGAGATGGCGGCTCAAGCCGATGACGCCGGCCTTCGAGGCGCTGTAGACCGCTGGCGTGTTGATGCCGCGGCCATTGTAGAGCGAGCCTTCATAGATGCGCTGGTCGGGGGCCACCACGCCATAGATGGACGCTGTCTGGATGATGCTGCCGCGGCGGCGCTCGGCCATGCCGGTGCCGATCGCTTGCGCCACCAGGAACATGCCGTCGAGATTGACCGCCATGATCTCTCGCCAGGTGGCGAGGTCGAATTGTTCCACCGGCGCAAAGAAGGCGTCGAGATCGGTGCCTTTGCTGGCGGCATTGTTCATGAGGATGGCGGGTGCGCCGAGCGTCGCCTCGACTTTCTCCGCCATGGCGCGCACCGCCGCAGGGTCGGCGATGTCGCAGCCAATGCCGCGCGCCCGCACGCCGTAGCGTGCCTCGATCTCGCCGGCGAGCGTGTCGGCCGTACCCTGATCGAGATCAACCAGCGCCACCGCCGCCCCGAACTCGGCGAGCCCGGTGGCAAAGCGCCGGCCGAGAATGCCGCAGGCGCCCGTGATCACCGCCGTCTTGCCGGCGAGGTCGAAGAGGCGATGGTAGGTCCCGTCCGCCATGGCTATTCGGCGGCGGCCGCGTCGATCGTGCGGCTCTCCAGGAGGAATTCGACGATGCGGAAATCGTGCTCGGAATCGATATCGAGCGAGCGCTCTTCTGGCATCTCATAGAGCCGGGTACGCGCCGTGAACACCGCGGGCGAGGCGCGGAAATCGGCGGTCCACCAGGCATAGATCGAGGCATTCATATCGAATGAAGGCGGCGCATCCTGGCGGCGCACGATGGCCGTGGCTGGCGGCTTGCTGAGCCCCACCGTGCCGTCGGGCCGGCGCTCGACGAGATTGAAGTAGGGCGAGCGCCGCGCTGCGGCGCCAGTGATGACATTGGCGTGGGGTTCCGCTTCGAGGAGCTCGACGACCCCTCGGATATCCTCGGGAAGACGCAGCGGCGAGGTAGCGTCGAGGTCGACAAGCACTTCGAAGCCGGTTCCCAGCATTTCTTCGGCAGCCTCGAGGCAGTGGCGAATGGCCGGGAGCTTCGCGGCGGTGTCGCTGGCAAGCGCCGCCGGCCGCTTCACGAGGCAGGTCGCGCCATAGCTCCGGGCGATGGTCAAAATCTCGTCGCCATCGCTGCTGACGGCGATCGCGTCGAAGAGCCCGCTGGCGCGGGCTTGGTAAAGAGAATGCGCGAGGAGCGGCTTTCCCGCGATCATCCGCGTGTTCTTCGACGGAACGCCCTTCGATCCCGCCCGCGCGCAAATGGTGCAAAGCCGCTTCACAGCCGCACCCATTGGCCGGTCGCCGCCGCCGCTTCGGCAGCCGCGATGAGCTCCAGCACCGCCCCACCCTCGCCGAGCGTGCAGAGTCCCTCATGGGCATTGCCGAGGACACGGCGGTGCTGCGCCAGGTAGGTGTCATCGCGGCCGAGCGGGAACGCCTTTTCTTCGCTGCCGATCGAGAGCGTCGAGCGGATGAGGTCGGCGACGAAGGTGCGCTTTCCCGTGTTGACGATGAGGTTGCGGGTGCCGCGGCGGTCGAGATAGTTGAGCTGCGCCGTCACCACCGGGCAGCGTTCGAACGCCAGAAGCAGGCCCTGGACATCGTCGCTGTCGATCTCGAGTGTGCTGAAGCGGCCACCGAGCGCCGCGAGGCGGTCGCAACGGCCGAAGAGCCAGGTGAGGTAGTCAAGCTCATGGCTCAGATCGCGCAGCACGCCGCCGCCCGCCTGGCGCGAGGCCGAGGCTGTCTCGCGGTAATCGCGGCCCGGGCGCCAGTCCGGCAAGTATTGGCCGACATAGAGATGCGCGCTGATCGCCCGCTCATCCGCCAGCACCCCTGCCAGTTCCTGGAGGACGGGATGGAATCGAAGATTGTAGCCGACGAAGGAGGCAGCGAAGCGATGCTGCGGCACGGCGGCGAGGCGATCGAAGAGCGGCTTCTCAACGAGGACGCGGCCGGCAAATCCTGCCGCAGCGAGCGCCACCAGCGTTGGCCGATGGGCTGCCGTCTCGTTGGCGACGACGACGTAGTCGGGATTGACCTCGGCAAGGGCGTCCTCGAGGGCAGGGAAGGACGCCGCCTTGGCCCGCGCCCCGTGCCGGCTCACCACGGCCACGTCGAGGCCGAGATCGCCGAGCAAGCGGGCATGGCGCTCGCCGATCGATCCCTGGCCAACGACGAGGGCGGTGGGCATCAGGGGCTGAAAGCGGCGTAGTCGGCGCTGGCGTGCTCGAGATCCTCGAGCCGGCCGATATCGCGCCAATATTCGCGGATGGGAAACGCGGCGACCTTGTCGTTCCGGGCGAGCACGCGCTCGAAGAGAATGGGCATGTCGACCGGTTTTCCCGGCTCGACGAGATCGAGCACCGTCGGCTCCACCACATAGACGCCGGCATTGATGAACCATGAATAGCGTGGCTTCTCCGTCAATCCGGCGAGATAATCCTCGGCGAGATCGATGACGCCGAAGGGCACTTCAACGGTGTGCTCACGCACCGCCATCGTTGCCGTTGCGGCATGTTCCACGTGAAACTGGAGCATGCTGCTAAAATTGATCGCGGTCAGGAGATCGCCATTCATGACGATGAGCGGCTCGCTGGGACGCTCCGGCAACAGGCCCAGCGCGCCCGCCGTGCCGAGCTTTTCGCCTTCCTGCAGGTAGTCGATGGCGACGCCCCAGCGCGAGCCGTCGCCGAAATGCTGGCGCACCACTTCCGCCTTGTAGTTAACGGAAAGAAAGAATCGCTCAAATCCCTGCCGCACGAAATTCTTGAGGATGATCTCGAGGAGCGGCTGGCCGCCCACGGGGAGCATCGGCTTCGGGCAATCCTCGGTGAGGGGGCGGAGGCGCTGGCCAAGGCCGCCCGCCATCAGCACCACCCAATTGTCGTGGTCGGTCCGCTTGACGACGTCGCCCATGAGCTCGAGGCCGATGACGCGGCCGATATCGTCGAGGAGGGGCACCTGCTTCACATCGGCGCTCCGCATCACGGCAAGCGCCGCCTCCCGGCCTAGCCTGGCCGGGCAGGAGATCGGCTGGGCATTCATGATCTCGGTTACCGCCGCCTCGAGCGCGATGCCACGCAGCAAGCCGCGGCGGACATCGCCGTCGGTAACGGTGCCGATGAGCCGCTGGGCGGGATCGACAACGAGGGCGATCTGAAGGGCGCTTTCGTCGATGGCGCGGATCGCTTCGTGAATGGTTACATCGCTCGCCACCAGTGTGGCGCGCCATTCCTTGGCGGCGCGGCGCGGTCGCGGGTCGGGGGCGCTCGGCCTCCCCGCGAATTTGCGGCGATCGATGGCGGCGATCGACATGGAGCGATCATTCTCCCGTGAGGTTAAGGACCGATTGCCGGTTAGCCATTGATGAAGTTGACGAGGCTCAGTTTCTCGATCTGGCTCGTCGCCGTGAACGATGCCTGCAACTGCGTCTCCAGCGTCTGCAGCTTGGTGATCGCGGTCGCCTGATCGACGGAGAGGATGTTGCTGACGCCGTTCTGCGCGATATTGACCGTGTTTTGATGCACGGTCTTGGCGTCGTTGAGCTGCGCCTGCTGCAGGCCGAGCGTACCGCGCGTCGTCGTCAGCGCTTGCAGCGCCTGGTCGAGAATCTGTCCCGCTTGCGAAACGTTCGCCTGGTCGGTCGCATTCGTGGGATTAAAGGGCGCGTTCTGGGCGATGAAGTTGAGGACGCGAATGATCGGCTCGAAGGTCGAGGGATCGTCCGCCTTCACCGCATAGTTTAGTGTCACCTGCGTATCGATCCGCACCGGCGGCACGGCCGGTCCGCCTGCGTAATAGCCGTTGCTGGCGGGGGGACCGTTCACCGGCGTGGTCAGCGTCGCGGCGGCGCCGGTCGGCAAGTTGCTGATATCGACCGGTGGCGTTTGCGAATCGGTGCCGCCGAAGAGGTAGCGTGTGCCGTCCTGCGTGTTGAGGAATCCAGCGATCTGCTGCAGCGCGAGCTGCGCCTGCGTCTTGATGTCGGGCGAGGTGGTATTGAAGGCGCCGCCCGGCAGGAGCGAGCGAAACTTCTGCACGACGTCTTGAATCTGTGCCAGCGACTGATCGGTGATCTGAAGCCGCGTGTTGACGGTATCGATGGTGCTGATGAAGTCCTGCTGGCGCGAGGCCTCGGCACGAAAATCGACGAGGTGGTTCGCTTGCGGCGCGATCTGATCGTAAGTCTGCGCCGTGAGCCCGGTCGAAATCTGCGCGTTGAGATCGGCGAGGTTGCTCTGGTTCTGCTGCGTATAGAACAGGATCAGAGCATTTTCGGCGGCGGTGGTGATGCGGGTCATGGCGCGTCTTCCGGCTTACGTCTGGATCTGCAGCAAGGTGTTGAAGAGGTTGTTGACGGTCTGGACGACGCGGGCCGAGGCGGAATAGGCCGTCTGATAGATGCTGAGATTGGCCAGCTCCTGGTCGAGATTGACGGCGCTCACGGCCTGCGCTCGCGTGCTGATCTCGCTTTGAACGCCCGTTTGGAACTGCGAATCGTCGTGCGCGGTGGCGGCGGCGGTGGCGCTTTGGCCGAGGATTTGCCCGGCGTACTGGCTGAGCGTCAGTGTCAGCGGCGCCGGAAAATTCCCCGCCGGCGGGAAGGTCGGAGTCGAGAGCGCGACGCTATCGGAGAGTGCCGCCGCGATGGTCGGGCTCGGTATGCCGGCGACACCATCGAGCAGGCCAGGATTGGCGGCGAGGCTTGGATTGACCTCGATGGTGGCGGCGTTGTCGATGCCGGTCGCGGTGTTGACGTTGGCAAAGAAATGATGGGCGTCGCCCGGCGGGGGGCCGCTCAAGCCGCTGTCGGTCGTCGGGAGCGCGTTGGTGGGCGTCCCGGCGGCGAAGGTCTCGGTTCCCGTGCCGGCCGCCTTGACGATGCTCGAGGTGATCGGATTGCCTTTTGAATCCGTGATGGTGATCGTGTTCGCAGCCGTGACGCTCGCGGAAAAGGTGGTGGCGCCGAGCTGCGCGTTGATCGCGTTCACCACGTCGGCGATGGTCGGTGCCGCCGGCAATCCCGCCGTCGTGAATGTGTTGCCGTCGATCGTCACGGTGAAGGTATCGCCGGCGGCGAGTGTGCCGCTCAGGGTCTGGGTCTGCGTCGATTGCGCGACCTGGGTCGCGTTGTAGAGCGCGTTGGTGAACTGATTGAACTCGGACGTCAGCGACGGCACCTCCTTGTCGCGGACCTGCAGCAAGGCGCCGATGGTCCCGCCATGGATCTCGCTGGTGATGTCGAGGCCGTTGATCGAAACCCCCGATACCGGACTGCCGGCGACGACCGTGCCCGAGGGAGTGAAGCTCAGCTGTTCGGCGATGCCATTTACCAGCGTCTTGCCGCCCGAGGTCAGCACGACGACGCTGTCATCGGCGCGGGTGAAGGCCTGGATGTCGAGCTGCTGGGAGAGCTGCTGCAGCGCCTGATCGCGCTGGTCGTCGAGCGTCGCCGTCGATTGATTGAAAGCGCGCGCATGGGCGATCTCGGCGTTGTAGTTGGCGATCTTCTCGATCAGCGTGTTCGCCTGCGTGACGGCGCTTCCGATGTCCGTGTCGGCATTGGAGCGGAGCGTCTGGAGGCCCAAGGAAATACTGTTGAGCTGGGAGGCGAGCGCCCGCCCGGCGCTCACCGCGTTCGTCTGCGCCACCGTGTCTTCGGGCGTCGCCGCGAGCGTTTGCAACGCGCTCGAAAATTTCGAGAGCGTATCGGTGATCGCGTTGGCATCGCCGACATGACCGAAAAGGTCCTGGACACGGCCTAGATAGCTATCGAGCGTGCTCGCAGCCGAGGTGACGCTGTCCTGGCTGCGCAGATTGCTGTTGAGGATGTCGTCGGTGACGCGGCTGGCGACGCCGATCTCTACCCCGCCGCCGCCTTGTCCCTGGATGATCTGCGTCGTCGCCGGCAGGATCTGACGCGAATAGCCAGGCGTGTTGGCGTTGGCGATGTTGGCGGAGATGAGCGCCAGATTCTGCTGCGCCGCCTGGAGGCCGGTGAGCGCGTTGTTGAGAGAGAGCGTTAGGCTCATCGCCGGAGCTCCTAGAGCCGCCGATCGACGGCAAGGGCGAGCGGCGTGACGCTCGCTGTCGTCCGCGAGCGCGCGTCGTAGTGGCAGAGCGGCTTCAGCCGCGCCTGTACCGATTCGACAATCGCATCGAGGAGACGCCGTGTCGCGGCACGGCCGATGCGAAGCGCGCGCTCATTCTCGCCGACTGCATCGGCGAGCCGGCCGCTCGCCGTCACGAATTGCACGCGGAGCGGGGCCGGCAGTGCCGAGACCGTCGTTCCGGCCGCGGTCAACGTCTTGAGCGATGTCTGATAGAGCAGCGTGAGCCGCATCTTCTCGCGCTGCAATGGCTCGATATCGCGCAAACGCCCGGAGCGCAGGAGCTCGGTCTCGTGCGTGAGCAATTCGGAAAGCCGCATCATCAAATCGAGCATCTCCGTCGCCTGCTCGCTGAGCGACGCGGGCGCAAGCGGCGCCGAGGTGGAGACGGGCGCGGTCATTTCACCTCCTGAGCGCGCAGGATCTCGCGCTGAACGGCGTCGGCGAGGCCGACGCCGCCGCTTTTCGCCGCGACCTTGCTGTATTGCTGCAGTAGCAGCGAGCGGTAGATGGTCTCGGATTGCCCGCCGCCGAAGAGCGCATCGTTGCCGACGCCATTGAACATGTGCTCGAAGACTTGCGAGAGGAAGAACGCCTCGAAATCCTCGCCCGCTTTGTGCGCGGCTTCGGTGTTCTGCGGCGCGCTCGACTGTGCCGGATTGACGCCTGAGCCGGTGATCGGCGGCGGAATGGGAGTGCCCGTATCCATCACATGAGCTCGATATCGGCTTGCAGCGCGCCCGAGGCCTTGATCGCCTGAAGGATGCTGATCATGTCGCGCGGCCCGACGCCGAGCGCGTTCAAGCTGTTGACGAGCTCCTGGAGGCTGACGCCGGCGGGCAACACCGCCATGCGGCGATCGGCCTGCTCGTCCACCCTGACGTCGGTGCGCGGCACGACCACGGTTTGCCCGCCGCCACCCGGCGCAAATTGCACGCCGTCCTGATTGGGGGCGGGTTGCAGAGGCGGCGACTGCGAGGTCGGCGCCGTGGTGCTGGCGTTGGGCGCGAAGGTGGTGGCCTGGCCCGCGGGCGCGAAGGGATTGGGCTGCGAGACTTGCGGCGTCTCGGTGATTTTGACGGTGAGATTGCCTTGTGCCACCGCCACCGTGCTGATGCGCACGTTCTCGCCCATGACGATGACGCCGTTCGCCTCGTCGATGACGACGCGCGCCACCTGATCGGGCTCGACGCGGAGCTGCTCGATGTCGGTGAGGATTGCAACGAGATCGGTTTTGGCTTCCGCCGGCATGACGATGAGCACGGTCGAGGGGTCGAGCGGGCGCGCCGCGGGGATCTTGAGATAGCTGTTCACCACCTGCGCCACGCGCCGCGCCGTGGTGAAGTCGGGATTGCGCAGCATGAGGTTCACGGTCTGGAGCTTGGTGAGCTCGAAGCCGACCTCGCGCTCGACAATGGCGCCGGCGGTGACGCGACCGGAGGTCGGCACGCCCTTCGTCACCGAGGTGCCCTGGCCGCGGGCGGCGACGCCGACGCCCGCCACCGAGCCCTGCGCCACGGCATAGACTTCGCCATCGGCGCCGAGCATGGGGGTGACGAGGAGCGTGCCGCCGAGGAGGCTCTTGGCGTCGCCCAAGGCCGAGACCTGGACATCGATGCGGGCGCCCTGGCGGGCGAAGGGGGGCAAGGTCGCGGTCACCATCACGGCGGCGACATTGTTGGTGCGCAGCGCCGTGTCGCGGGCATTGACGCCCAGCCGCTCGAGCATGCCGATGAGGCTCTCGCGGGTGAAAATCGCGTTGTTGAGGGAGTCGCCGGTGCCGCTCAAGCCGACGACGAGGCCGTAGCCCACAAGCAGGTTGTCGCGCACCCCTTCGAAATCGGCGATGTCCTTGATGCGGGAGAGGGCGGCCGCCGGCCCGGCATTGAGGGCGAGGAGCGCCATCGCGAAGAGCGCAAGGAAGGCGCGGCGAAAAGCGAGGAGGGGCATGGCAATTGGTGCAGGGCTGGCGATCATCGCCCCGCGTCTTGCCAAACTCATGCCAAGGTAAAAGCGCGCATTTGCCGGGTTTGCACGGTGCCGCGGCGGTGCGCGGCCGGCAAAGCGTGCCGGCTGCCGGCAAGTCTTGCCGCCTCGCTTTCCGTTAAGCGGACCTTAACCGCCGCCGCCCGATGCTGCGGGCGTTGCAAGCTGAGGCGAAAGGCGGCAGCGGCCGATGAGGATCGAATCGACCCCGCCGTTGCGGCGGACGGCTCCAGTGCGCCGCGACGCCAGGGTGGGCGCGCCACAAGACGGGCCCTTCGCCGCCGCGCTCTCGGGCGAGCAACCGCCAGCGCCGGCTGCGGCCCCAGCCACGGTGAGTGCGCTTGACGCTCTCTTAACCGTTCAAGAGATACCCGACGCCACCGCCGGACGCCGCCGCGCGGTTCAGCGGGGCGAGGCGTTGCTCGATCGGCTGGAAGATGTGCGGCTCGCTCTTCTCACCGGCGTGTTGCCGCGGGAGCGCCTCGAGGAGCTTTCCCGTTTAGCGAGAACAAACCGCGCCGCAATCACCGATCCGCGGCTCAGTGCGATTCTCGACGACATTGACCTCAGAGTAGCGGTCGAGCTCGCGAAGCTCGATCAAATAGGTCAAAAAAGCGTCAAAAATAACTAAAGATTTCAAAGCTCTGTCTTCATTCGACTCGCTTGCTGTCGCGGGGTCATATTCATATACTCCCGCGCGCCTTGGTTCGTCGCTACGGAGTGGCTTAATGCGGCCGACGCTTCCGCCAGACTATCGACCGTCCGAGAACGAGCAGTTCATGAATCCGCTCCAGCTCGAATATTTTCGCCAAAAGCTGCTGCGCTGGCGGGCCGAGCTCTTGGTGGAATCGACGGAGACCCTGCAGCACCTCAAGGAAGAGAGTCTCGCCGAGCCCGATTTGACCGACCGCGCCTCGCTCGAGACCGAGCGGGCGATCGAGCTCCGCACGCGCGACCGCGAGCGCAAGCTCATCTCCAAGATCGACGCGGCGTTGCTGCGCATCGAAGACGGCAGCTACGGCTATTGCGAGGAGACCGACGAGCCGATCGGCATCCGCCGCCTCGAAGCGCGTCCCATCGCCACGCTCAGCCTCGAGGCCCAGGAGCGTCACGAGCGCATGGAACGTACGCATCGCGACGATTGAGCGCGTCCGCTGCAGGAAAATACGGTGTCCTTCGACAAGCCTAGGGATGGGGACTTTTCTTTGCGGCACTTGGCAGATGCCATTCCCGATCTTCCTCACCCTGAGCCTGTCGAAGGAGGCACTGCGGTTTTGCAGCATCGATCGCGTCGATTAAACTAACGCACACGCGCCGCTGCCGGCGCTCGCGCGAGGCCGTCATGTCGAAGCAGAACAAATCGGGACGCGTCACGGTGCCGGAACTCACGGCGCGCAAGGGCCGTGAGAAGATCGTCTGCCTCACCGCCTACACTGCGCCGATGGCGGCGCTCCTCGATCCGCATGCCGATCTGCTGCTGGTCGGCGATTCCGTGGGCATGGTGCTGCACGGTTTGCCGACGACGGTCGGCGTCAGCCTCGAGATGATGATCATGCACGGCCAGGCGGTGCTGCGCGGCGCCGCGCGCGCGCTTATCGTCGTCGACCTCCCCTTCGGCACCTACGAAACCGGGCCGGAGCACGCCTACAAATCGGCGGTGAAGCTCCTGCGCAAGACCGGCTGCCAGGCGGTGAAGGTCGAAGCGTGCGAGGGCATCGAGAAGACGATCGCTTTCCTCGTGAAGCGCGGCATTCCCGTCGTCGGTCACGTCGGCCTGCGCCCGCAGGCCACCCACGTCGATGGCGGCTTCAAGGCCAAGGGCCGCACCAAGGCCGAGCGCGAGCGGGTGCTTGCCGAGGCGCGCGCCGCCGATGAAGCCGGCGCCTTCGCCATCGTCGTCGAGGGCGTGGCGAGCGACCTCGCTGATCAGATCACGCAGGAAGTAAAGACGCTCACCATCGGCATCGGCGCCTCGCCGCGCTGCGACGGGCAGATCCTCGTCACCGACGACATGCTGGGTCTTTTCGACTGGACGCCGAAATTCGTCCGCCGCTACGCCAATCTCCGCGAGACCATCACACAGGCGGCCGCCGCCTACGCCGCCGACGTCCGCAGCGGCGCCTTCCCCGGCCAAGCCGAGATCTACACGCTTCGCGTCAGCTGACTCAGAACGGCGCGATGATGTCGAGCAGCTGCTGCCCGTAGCGCGGCTGCTGGATGTCGGTGAGCTGGCCACGGCCGCCGTACGAAATCCGCGCTTCCGCGAGCTTGAAATAGGGCACTGTGTTGGTGGAGCTGATGTCCTGCGGGCGGATCACGCCGGTGATCTGCATCTCACGCACCTCGAAATTGACACGCAGCTCCTGACGGCCTTGGACGACGAGGTTGCCGTTCGGCAGCACCTGCGTCACCAGCGCCGCCACCTGTAGGCTCACCTGCTCCTCGCGGTTCATGATCGCCTTGCCGTCGTGATTGCTGGTGCCGGAGGTGTTGACCAGGTTCGCAGGATCGGCTCCCTTCCACAGTATTTTCGGGATTTGCTGTTGGAAGCCGAAAAGGCCCGTCACCGATTCCGTGTCGGCTGAGGTGCGCTGGCGCTGCGTCTCGTTGTTGAACTGCGCCTTCTCGTCGAACTGCACGACGACGGTGAGGATGTCGCCCACCTGTGCTGCGCGCTGATCCTTGAAGAAGGCGCGGCTGCCGGACTGCCAGAGCGAGCTGGGCCGCCGTTCACCGGCGATCGGCGTCGGCATCGGCAGCGAGACCGGGCGATATCCCGGCTGCTGATGCGGGTCCTGAATGGTGGTGAGGGGCGGCGTCTCGCCCAGTTGCGAGAGGCGGGTTGCGGCATTGCAGCCAGCAAGGGCGGCGGTGCCGAGCAGGAGGGCGAAACGGAAGGGCGCGTTCATGAAGGTTCTCCTATCGCGCGGCGAGCTGTGCCGCCGCGGCGATGGCGGCAAGATTGGGTCCGGTCACGACGGCGTCGATGACGCGGTTCGATTTGGTGTTGGCGATGCGGATGGCGGCTCCCATGGCGCCGTCCTCGAGCGCTTTTCCTTGCGCGCTCAGCCGCATGAGCGGCGTCTCCAGGAACACCGTGACGAGATCGCCCTTGTGCACGACGATCGGCACTTGAATGTCGCCGGCGCGGAGCGGCTCGTGCGCGCGAAGCGGATGGCGTGGCGTGCGGCCGACGAGTTCGGCAAGCTCGGCGACCACGTCGCCGGTGGTGCGATCGGCGCGAAGCCGCAGGAACGCGATGTCGCCGGCGCGGATCGTCTCGCCCGGCGTCATGGCGCGGTTGAGCGTCGGCACTTTGACGAGGCGGAAGACGCGACCGCTGACGCGTTGACGTTCGGCATCGGCGTCGTTCGCCGGCGTCGCGATGAGCGCCGAGAAGCGGCCGGTGCGTGGATCGACGGTGAGACCCTCGATGCCGATGGTGTCGGGCGCCTCGGCCGCGACAGTGAGCCTCATGGCGGGATTGTCGAGCTGGATCTCGCCGTCATCGAGTGGCTGGCGCGCGCGGATCTCGTCGAGGAGCGCCGCCGTCACCGCATCGGCGGCGACGAGACGCGAGGCGCGCTCCACCGCCGCCTGGTCGAAGCGCGAGGCGGGCTGCCAGTCGACGTGATGCTCGCGCGCGGCGGCGGCGAGCCATTGGGAATCGAAGATGGTGCGCGCACCCGGTGGCGGCGCCGGCGCCACGACATCGCCGGCGCGGCTGCCGGCATCGCTGAAGAGATCGCCGATGCGGATCACCGAACCCTGCACGACGGCAACGGGCTTCAGCGTTGTCTCGGCGCGCGCGCTGGCGGCGAGCGCGACGGCCGCGGCCAAGAAGAAAAGAACAAAGCGGATCATCCTGATCTCCCGTCCCCCCGTCATTGGATCTGATTGAGCGAGGTCATCATCTGATCCGTCGTTTGGATCACCTTCGAATTCATCTCATAGGCGCGCTGCGCCGTGATGAGATTGGTGATCTCCGAGACGATGTCGACATTCGACGTCTCGAGCAGGCCCTGGTTGAGCGCGCCGAAGCCGATCGAGGTGGGATTGCCGGCGATCGGCGCGCCCGAAGCCGGCGTCTCGATGAAGAGATTGTTGCCGAGCGCCTCCAATCCCGCTTCGTTGGGGAAGTTCGCGAGCTGGAATTGGCCCACGGTTTGCGGCGCCGTCTGCCCCGCCACTTGCGCCTGCACCTGGCCGCTCGCATTGATGCTGATCGCCACGGTGTTCTGCGGAACCGTGATGCCGGGCTGCACAGTGAAGCCGTCGGCGGTGACGATCTGGCCCGAAGGGCTCAGCTGGAACGAGCCCGCACGCGTATAGGCAGTGGTGCCGTCCGGCTGCAGGATCTGGAAGAATCCCCGGCCCTGAATCGCCACGTCGAGCGGGTTGCTGGTGGTGGTGAGATTGCCCTGCGTCGTGATGCGATAGACGGCGGCGGTCTTGACGCCGATGCCGATCTGCACGCCCACCGGCACGATCGTGCCGGTGTCCGATGACTGGGCGCCGGCGCGCCGGTCGGTCTGATAGAGGAGATCTTGGAATTCGGCGCGCTGGCGCTTGAAGCCGGTGGTGTTCTGATTGGCGATGTTGTTGGCGATGACCTCGACATTGGTCTGCTGCGCCAGCATACCCGTCGCGGCGATGTTCATGGCACGC
This sequence comes from Allostellaceae bacterium, assembly GCA_035945115.1. GTDB lineage: Bacteria > Pseudomonadota > Alphaproteobacteria > ATCC43930 > CGMCC-115725 > DAHUYF01. The sequence continues at coordinate 38,620 of DASZAN010000091.1, read as the reverse complement.
ATCAGTCTGATCCTTCTCAGGAAACCTTGCCGAGCTTGTCGATGGCGTCGAGCTGACGCTTGCTCTCAAGCCCGAGGAAATTGTTGATGCCGGCGAAGGCGCGGGAAACGCCGAGAAGCCGCGTCAGCTCGACCACCGGCTGCACGTTCGATTCCTCGAGCATGCCCTGTTGCACCGTCGCGGTTGCCGGCTGCGGCGTCTGATCGGTGACGTAGAGGCCGTTGGCGCCCGGCGTCACCGCCTGCGGGTTGGCGAAGTCGACGACCTCGAGCTTGCCGATCTTCGTGCTCACCTTGGTGCCGTCCTGGCTCGTCGAAATCGTGCCGTCGGGTGCGATGGTGATGTCGCGGACATTGCTCGGCATCTGCAGCGGCTGGTCGCCGTCGGAGAGCACGGGATAGCCTTCCGTGGTCACCAGCTGATTCTGCGCATCGAGCTGGAAGTGGCCGTTCCGCGTATAGCGTGTGCCGAGCGGCGTCTGGACGGCGAAGTAGCCGCTGCCCTCAAGCGCCACATCGAGCGAGTTGCTGGTGCGCGAGATCGGTCCTTGCTTCAGGTTCCGCGCGGTGCCGACATCCTGGACGAAGGCGAGCGGACCATTGCCCTCGGGCCGGAGCAGGAATTGGCTGAACATCATCTCCTCGCCCTTGAAGGCCGGCGTCGAGAGGTTGGCGAGATTGTTCGCCACCACATCGGTCTGACGTTGCAGCGCCATCTGGCTCGATAGCGCGATATAAATGGCGTTCTCCATCGCCCCGCATCTCTGATCTGTCCGGCCCCGCTGATGCACGCCCCATGCCAGAGCAGAAGGCCCTGATTCGCGGGCCTTTTTGCCGATCATGGGCGGCTGCAGGGGCAAGCCTTGCCGGGCACTTCCTGCCCGCCCCAGGGATGAGCGGCGCCCGATCGGCGCAACCTGCGCTTCACCAGTTATTAAGCTTGCGCCCGATATCCTCCGCGCCGTCACCACAGCCCAAGGCGAAGCGCGCCATGGCCGAACAGACTGCCGACCAAGAAGCCGAACTTCCCGCCGCCGAGGCGGACGCGGCGCCATCGGGCGGCAAGCGCAAGCTCATCATCATCGCCGCGGGCGCCATCGGCCTAATGGTGATCACGGGCGGCGTGCTCTACTTCACGGGCATCACCGACAAGTTCATCGGCCACAAGGGGGAAGCGTCGGCGGAAAAGGCCGCGCCGACCGCGGCGCCGGTTGCGGTGTTCTTCGATCTGCCCGACCTGCTCGTCAATCTCAACACCACCGGGCGGAAGGCGAGCTTCCTCAAGCTCTCGGTCAGCCTCGAGCTCGAGCGCAGCGACGATCTCGCGCGGCTCCAAGCAGTGATGCCGCGCATCATCGACAATTTCCAGGTCTATCTGCGCGAGCTTCGCGTCGAGGATCTGCGCGGCTCGAGCGGCATCTATCGCCTGCGCGAGGAGCTCTTGACCCGCGTCAACACCGCCGTGGCACCGGTCAAGGTGCGCGACGTGCTCTTCAAGGAAATGCTGGTTCAATAATGGCCGAGGGACAGGCGCAAACCGAGGAAGAGAAACTCGCGGCCGAATGGGCCGAGATGGCCAATGCCGGCAGCGGCGAGGGCGGCGGCGAGGGCGCACAGGGTGACGCGCCGGCCGCTGAGGGCGAGGGCGAGGGCGAGGTCGCCGGCACGACGCGCGTTCTCAACCAGAATGAAATCGACAGCCTCCTCGGCTTCGGCGATGGCGACGGCACCGGCAAGGACAATTCCGGCATTCGCGCCATCATCGATTCCGCGCTCGTCTCCTACGAGCGTTTGCCGATGCTCGAGGTCGTGTTCGACCGGCTCGTGCGCATGATGTCGACGAGCCTGCGCAATTTCACCTCCGACAACGTCGAGGTATCGATCGACAACATCACCTCGATCCGCTTCGGCGATTATCTGAATTCGATCCCGCTGCCGGCGATGCTGAGCGTCTTCAAGGCCGAGGAATGGGACAATTACGGCCTCCTCACCGTCGACAGCGCGCTCATCTATTCGATCGTCGACGTGCTCCTGGGCGGGCGCCGCGGCACCGCCGCGATGCGCATCGAAGGCCGCCCCTATACGACGATCGAGCGCAATCTGGTGGAGCGCCTCGTCTCCGTCGTGCTCTCTGACTTGTCGGGCGCCTTCGATCCGCTGAGCCCCGTCACCTTCCGCTTCGAGCGGCTCGAGACCAATCCGCGCTTTGCCGTCATCGGCCGGCCCGCCAACGCGGCGGTGCTCGCGCGGTTGCGCGTCGATATGGAGGATCGCGGCGGCCGCTTGGAGGTGCTGATCCCGTACGCCACGCTGGAGCCCGTGCGCGAGATTCTTCTGCAAGGCTTCCTCGGCGAGAAATTCGGCCGCGATTCGATTTGGGAGGCGCATCTCGCCGGCGAGCTTTGGGCGACGCACGTGCCGATCGAGGCGGTGCTCGACACCGTCGAGATGTCACTCCGCGAGGTGCTCAATCTCAAGGTCGGCTCGCGCGTGCTGCTCAACGCCAACACCAATTCCGACGTAAGGTTGGTCTGCGGCGACCTCGCGATGTTCGCGGGCAAGATGGGCCGCAAGGCGGGCCATATCGCCATCAGAATCAGCGAGAAAACCGACAAGGAGCGAGGCCACACCCCATGACCATGTCCCTGCCATTGGCCGCGGATGGAATTGTCTCGATACTTCTTTTAATAACAATCTGTTATGCGATGGTTCTGAGCAGAAAGTTGAACGCGCTTCGCCGCGACAAAGTGGCGCTCAAGGCGCTTGTCACCCAGCTTGCCGACGCCTCGGCGAGCGCCGAGGCGGGGGTGGCGGGCTTGCGCGCCGCCGCTCACGAGATCGGCCGCACGCTCGAGAAGAAGCTTCAGGACGCGCAGTCCTTGCGCGATGACCTCGTCTACATGATCGAGCGCGGCGGCACCACTGCCGACCGGCTCGAGGGCACGATCCGCACGCGCCGCGAGGCGGCGACGCCCGAGGCGGCGCATCCCGCCCAGCCGGAACGGTCGCGCGCGACGCCGGCGCCTGCGCCCAAGCAGCTGCGCAGCGAGCCTGCAGCGGCTGCCGCCGCCAAGTTCGTCGAGCAGATGGCTCAACGGCTCGCGCCAGCGGCACCTTCGCGCGCCGAGCGCCAATTGCTGCGCGCATTGGGCGGCCGCCGCTAGCGGACCAGCCGAACCAGGATCGAACTCCATGCGCTTCCGCCTTCGCGTGCTGCCACTGGCGATTGTCGCCGCGACCGGCCTTCTCGGCATGAAGCTCGGCAACCTCTGGGTTGCCGCCGATCTGCCGCTCTTCGCCGCCGCGCGCGCCCAAGGCGAGAGCGAGAAAACGGCGAAGCCGGCGCATGCCATGGCCCCCCTCCCGACCCCTCCCGCGCATGCGGGGGCGGGAACCGTGGGAGCGCCGGCGAAGACGCAAGCCATGGCGACACCCATGGCCGAGCCCGCCGAAGGCGAGCGCCAGGCGCTCGACCCCCTGTCGATGAGCCCCGCCGAAGTGGAGCTCCTGCAGAAGCTCGCCGAGCGCCGCGCCAGTCTCGACAAGCGAGCCGCCGAGCAAAGTCAGCGCGAGGTGCTGCTCGAAGCTGCCGAAAAGCGCATCGACGAGAAGATCGCCAAGCTCGAAGCGCTCAAGAAGGATATCGCCGCGCTCGTCGACAAGCAGAGCGCCGAAGACGACGCGCGGCTCAAGAGCCTCGTCAAGATCTACGAGACGATGAAGCCACATGACGCGGCGCGCATCTTCGAGCAGCTCGACATGCCCGTGCTGCTCGGCGTGGTGGAGCGGATGAAGGAGCGGAACGCCGCCCCCATTCTTGCCGCGCTCGATCCGGCGAAGGCGAAAGCGGTGACGCTCGCCTTGGCCGAACGACGCGATCGGCAGGCGAAGGCCGACGCGACGGCGTCGGCGCCGGGCAAGCCGGCGGCCCAGCCCTGACGATGCGGGAGGTAAGAGCGATGCGCGAGCGCGGCGAGGATGCCGATATCATGGGCGAGATCAAGGCGCTCTCCGCCGCCCCCCGGCCGGTGCCTGAGGCGGACGCCGTCGCCTCGGTGGTCGAGGCGGTGCTGGCGAGTCTCTCGGGCGAGATGTCAGTGGCCGATCTCAAGCTTTATCACGAGCTGCAGCAGCTCGCGCGCTACATCGCCGCCGCCAAGCGCGAAATCGCCGAGATCGAGCCGAGCGACATCAACGCCCGGATTCCCGAAGCGGCGGACGAGCTTGACGCCGTGGTGGAGCACACGGCCGAGGCCACCGGCACCATCCTCGATGCCGCCGAGACGATGGAGAAGCTTGCGCCGACGCTTGCCAAGGACGCGTCCACCACCGTGGCGAACGCGGTAACCCGCATCTACGAGGCCTGCAACTTCCAGGACATCACCGGACAGCGCATCACCAAAGTGGTGAAGACGCTCAAATACATCGAGCAGAAGATCGACGCGCTGCTCGCTGCCTTCGGCGATGGTAACGCCGTGCGGCGCGCCGCGCCGTCACCGGCGTCCGACGAGTCGAGCCACCTTATGTCAGGCCCGCAGCTGCCGGCGATCGCCAACACGCAGGCGGACATCGACGCCATCCTGGCGCAGCTGGACAAGCGCGCATGAGTCTTCGGCTGGTCGCCGCCGTTCTTTGGCTCACCCTCGTCGCCACGCCCGCTTGGGCGGACAAGGTGACGGTGCGGGCGGCGGTGCACGAATCCGAGGGCTTTGCCCGCATCGCCTTCGACTGGCCGGCGCCCGTCACCTATGACGCTGAGATCGAGGGGGAGACGTTGCGCGTGCGCTTTGCGCGGCCGATCGAGGCCGACTTCGCCGCCGTGACCAAATATCTCCGCGACTATGTCGCCGCCGTGGCCATCGACGACGATGGCGTCACCGTGCGGGCGACGCTCAAGAAAGCCGCGAGCCTGCGTGGCCTCGTCGAGGGCCGCGTCGTCGCCATCGATCTCGTGACCAGCGAAGCCGAGGCCGCGGCGCGGAAGCCGCTCGCCAAGCCCGCGCGCGCCGCTTCGCCGGCGAAGCCCGCGACCGACGGCGCCGCGGCCACGGCCGTCGCGATTCGCTTTTCCGATCATCAGGGATTTCGCCGCGTTGTCTTCGATTGGCATGGCGCGCCAACGTACAGCTTCGTCGCCAAGGATGGGATCGCGCGGCTCAGCTTCGAGCGCATGGGCGCGCTCGATCGGCAACGGCTCGGCGCCGCCTTTCCGAGCTTCGCGGCGGAACTCGAGGAGGCGCCCGCCTCCACCGTCGTCGTCCTCCATGTGCCGGACGGCGTCAGCTTCCGCCACTTCCGCAGCGAGGGCGCGATCGTCGTCGATGTCGTCGCCAAGCCGGCGCGCCCGCACGCAGCAAATCCGACAGCAAAGGCGCCGGCACCGGGCGAGGTGGTGCCGCCGCCGGAAATGATCGAGCCCTCGGCGGGAACGCCCGCCGAGGAGGAAGAACCGCCGCTCACCGCATCCCGACCCGCCGCCGCTGCACCGCCGCCTCGACCACCAGGCGTGCTCACCGCTCGCGCCGCGCTCGCGCCGGAAGGCGCGAGTTTGCGTTTCGACTGGGCCGTGCCGACGCCGGCTGCCGTCTATCGCCGCGGGGCTGCGCTCTGGATCGTCTTCGCCGGGGCGAAGCAGGTGGATCTCGCGGAGGCGCGCAGGCTTCCGAGCGACCTCATCCAGCGCATCGACCAGGTGCCGCAGCCCAAGGCGACGGTGCTCCGCCTTCAGCCGCGCGCCGGCATCAACGCCGCGGTGCGCCGCGCCGAGAATACGTGGGTCGTCGAGCTGCGCCCGCAGGAGGCGCACGCCGACGCGCCGATTGCTGTCGAGCCGGAGGCGGAGGCCGCGCCGCCGCGCGTCCTCTTCCGCGTCGGCGACGCTGCGGAACCGATCACGCTGCGCGATCCCGATGTCGGCGACATGGTGACCGTGGTACCCGTCAGCGGCCTCGGCCGCGGCATCGGCGCGAGCCAAGGCTTCGTCGATTTCGAGGCGTTGGCGAGCATGCAAGGCATCGCCATCCGGCCGATCGCCGACGATCTCCGCATCGAGCGCACCGCCGATGGCGTCGAGGTGAGCCGCCCCGGCGGACTTTCGCTCTCGAGCGAGGGCGACCGTCGCGTCGCCACGGTGAGCACCGGCCATGGCGGCTTCGATTTCGCGCGCTGGCAGGGCCGCACGAGCGAAAGCTTCCTCGATCGGCGGAGCCGGCTCGAACAAGCGGTCGCATCGGCACCGCGCGCATCGCGCACAAAGGCGCGGCTCGATCTCGCGCGCTTCTATTTCGCCAATCTCTATGCCGCCGAGGCGGAGGGCGTGCTGGCCGCGATCGAGCGCGACGATCCCGCCGTATTCGGCCAGCCGGCGGTGGCGATGCTCTCGGGCGCGGTGCGCCTTCTCACCGGCGATCGCAAGGGAGCATCGGACGCGCTCGGCCAAAAGCTCGTCGAGGGTGAGCCCGACGCCGGCCTCTGGCGCGCCTCGCTCGCGGCGGCGAACGGCGAGTGGAACACGGCCGTCACGCTGTTCACGCCCGCGACCGGCCTCTTGTCGCGGTATCCCAAAGCGCTCCGCGATCGCTTCGCGCTCGAAGCGGCGGAAGCCTTCCTCGAGACGGGGCAGCCCGCCGCCGCCGATCCCATGATCCGCCTCGTCCTCAAAGGCGAGCCGGCGCTCCCCGACAAGGCGATGGCGCTTTATCTCCAGGGACGCCAGGCCTTGGCGCAAGACGATTACGCGCATGCCGTCGAGCTCTGGTCACAGGTGGCCGCGATGGACGACCGGCCGAGCCGGGCGCGGGCGCTCTTCGCGCGCATCGCCGCCGAATACGACGCGGCGCAGGTGAGCCGCGCCGATGCCATCAAGGCGCTCGAGCAGCTGCGCTTCGCCTGGCGCGGCGACCGCATCGAGTTCCAGATCCTGAGAAAGCTCGGCGAGCTCAAGCTCGCCGACGGCGATCAGCGCGGCGGCTTCGACATTCTCCGCGAGGCCGCGCTCAACTTCCCGGACGATCCGCAATCGAAAGAGCTGATGAAGGAGCTGAGCGACAATCTCGCCGATCTTCTCTTGGGCAAAGAATCGGTCGACGTCTCACCGGTGAAGGCGCTCACGCTCTATGACGAATTCAAGGATTACGCGCCGGTGGGCGAGCGCGGCGACGCCATTGTGCGCCGCCTCATCGATCGCCTCGTCTCGGTCGATCTCTTGGACCGCGCAGCGATGCTGCTCGAGGACCAGGTGGAGCATCGTTTGACCGGCCGCGACAAGGCGCGCGGCGCGGCGCAGCTGGCGCTCATTCGCCTTTTCGATTACCACCCGGACGAGGCGCTGAAAGCACTCGCCATCGCCGTCGACAACGACCTCCCGGCGGAGCTCTTGCGCCAGCGCCAACAGCTTCGCGCTCGCGCGCTCGCCGAGCTCAACCGCAACGACGAGGCGCTCGCCATCCTGAACGGCGACACCAGCCGCGACGCCGATCGCTTGCGTGCCGACATCTATTGGCGTGCGCGCAATTGGAACGAAGCCGCGAAAGTCTTCGCCCGGATCGTCCCGCCGCCCGCAGCCGAGGCGAAGCTCGATCAAGGGTCGAGCCAGATCGTGCTCAACTGGGCGGCGGCGCTGACGGTTGCCGGCGATCAGAAAGGCCTCGATGATCTCCGCGCCCATTATGGCCGCGCCATGGCCGCGACACCCTTCGCCGACGCCTTCCGCGTCGTTGCCGGCGAGCCCGGCGCCGCCGGCGAGGGCGATCCCCGCGCCATCGCCAACCGCGTCGCGCAATTGGGCGAGCTGCAAAGCTTCATGGCGAGCTACAAAGAGCGCGTCGCGAAGGAGAAGCTCAGCGCGATCAATTGAGGCGAAGCCAATCAGGTATCGGTTAGCCTCGGGCCTGTACTCATAAACGACACCGCCGGTGTGGTCGGTAAATGTCTGCTGTCAGCCACAATGCTGAACTACATAGCGCAATCAGCGAAGTCGCAGCTTGACCCGTAGCGGACCTTACGGTGCTAATCCAGCAAAGTTTCGCCTCTCGGAGGACCGGCCGTGTCGTCACTCAGGCAGGCCCGCTTTGCGCAGCGCCGCAGCGTAGTTGGCAAAATCTTGCTGCCGCCGCCACGCGGGAATGCGATCCTTGAGATTAGAAATGCGCAGTTCGGGATCGAGTTGAAGCGCACGGGCGATGAACCGGCCTGCTTCGTCAGGACGGCCAGCCATGGCGTTGCTCGCGGCGGCCACCCGTATCGCAGATAAGAAATTGGGCCGTTCGCGGCATGCCTTTTCCGCCACCGGCCAAGCCTCGTCATAATGGCCAGCGAGGAGATGAGCTAGACCGGCGACGCTGTAAGTCAAGAACGCCAGCGGATCGAGCGGGCTGAGCCGCACGGCACGCGCCGAGTGGTCGATCGCCACGTCCAGATCGCCATTAAAAGCTCTCAACATCGCACTGGCACTCCAAGCTGTCGCCAAGTTCGGATTGAGCACCAGTGCCTGATCGATCAGCGCGATACCTGTTTCGAGGTCACCGCCCACATAGCCCAGCGCGCCCCCGCTGAAGGAAAGCACTACCGCATCATCGTTCCCCAACTCAATCGCTTTGGCGGCCAGCCGAGTGGTCTCGGCAACTTCTTGTCGCCGGTCGAGCATCCAGCCGCTTAGCGTGCGCAAGAAGTAGCACCACGCGGCCACGCCATAAGCCGAGGCGAAGTCGGGATCAATCTCGATCGCCTTGTACGACATCCGCAGCGCCTCGGCGACGCCCTCCTTAGTCCAGCGATAGAGGCTTGCCAATCCACGCAGATAGTAGTCGTAGGCGTCGAGGCTCTCGGTTGGCTTGCGCTTAGCGCGCTCAATCTCCGCCTGCTCCAGTTTTGGGGCTATGGCGCCCACGACACGCGCAGTTACTTGATCCTGCAGATCGAAGACGTCCTCTAGCGCGCCCTCAAAGCGATCCGCCCAAAGATGCGTGCCCGTTTCGGTGTCAATAAGCTGACCGGTGATGCGCACCCGATTGCCCGCTTTGCGCACGCTGCCCTCCAGCACATAGCGCACGCCAAACTCTCGACCAACTTGCTTCACGTCCATTGCGCGGGCTTTGTAGCTGAAGGTCGAGTTCCGAGCGATCACGAACAGTTGTCGGAAACGCGACAAAGCTGTGATGATGTCTTCGACCATCCCATCGGCAAAGTACTCCTGTTCCGGATCGCCACTCATGTTTTGGAACGGCAAGACGGCGATCGATGGTTTATCGGGCAGCGGCGGCGGCGCGTTCTTCGGCGCGTCCGGAGAGGCGCTGAGCTCAACTTTGTACGCGCGTACCGGACGCGCGATGTTCTTGAGCTGCCGGTCGCCCAGGTCGATGATCGTGGCGGAGATCTTGTCGCGCACCTGACGGTAAGCGTCTTCGGAAAGGGAAATGCCACCGGGTTCGGCGATGCCTTCCAATCGCGCGGCGATGTTGACGCCGTCGCCCATAAGGTCGCCGTCCGCCTCCTCGATTACGTCGCCGATATGAATGCCGATGCGGAATTCGATGCGGCGCTCAGGCGGCAGTCCGGCATTGCGCTCTACCATGCCGCTCTGCACCTCGATCGCGGCGCGCACCGCGTCCACCACGCTGCGGAACTCAATAAGGATACCGTCGCCTGTACGCTTCACAACACGGCCGTGGTGGGCCGCGATCGCCGGATCGATCAAGTCGCCGCGCAACGCCCTGAGCCGCGCGAGCGTCCGCTCTTCGTCGGCGCCGGCCAAGCGCGAGTAGCCGGCGACATCCGCCGCTAAAATCGCTGCCAGCTTGCGCTCGATGCGTGCCGGTGCCACGCGTGGTCTCCCGAGCCTCCACCATAGCACCACACTATGTCCGGTGAAATTCGGTTGCGGCGCGCAAGGAGCCCGCACTCCTTACTTCTGCTTATGGCACTTCTGCGACTTCGCTCGCAATTCACTAATCGTCCGCATTTCAGCGGGTTGCGGACATCTGCAGGGCGATGTTATGAGCACACGCCAAAGAAATATCAGGCCTTGCGTGAGCGCATCTACTTACGGCGCCTCGCCGCCGTAGAACGCCTGCGCGTCGTCGTGCAATCGATGGCGTGAGGCCGTGCGCAGATACATCATGTGGCCGCCCATGTAGAGCTTGAGGCTCACACGCTCCGCCGTGACGTTGCTCGGCAGGTGATCGACGACGAAGCGGCTCATCAAATAGGGCGTGGTGAGGTCGGTGAGGCCGTGGGCGATGAGCACGCGAAGGCGCGGCTCGAGGGCAAGCGCGCGACCGAGCTCGTCGCCGGCGCCGAGGCTCGCGCGCCCGCCGCCATTGTCGCCGTCGCGCCATTCCCAATGGTGGCTCACCTCGTGATTGAGGAGCTGATAGGCGAGGTCGGTCGAGAAGCCGAGCTCGCCTCGCGCGTAAGCCGTAAAGGCGCGGGTGAAGGGCGCGATCGTGCCTTCGAGCACCGGATCGTCTTGGGGATAGCGGCTCGACGGATTGGGATCTGGCGCGGATATCGCGCCGTCATAGCGGCTCAGCACCTCGCCCGCGTCGCGATGGCGCTCCTTGGTGTAGATGCCGGCGGGAATGCGCCCGCGCCAGCGCTCAATGATCGGCTCCGCAAGTCCGGTGAGTGCGGCGATGCGCGCGTAGAATTGCGCCGGCCGCGCATCGGGCGCGGCGAGGCCCGTCAGATAGTCGCCGAGCGCGAAGCTCTCGGCGTCCTTGAGCGCGTCGGCGGAGAGCGCGTTCTTTTCTTCAAGCGCGACCGCGGCATAAGAGGGAAGCGCCAGCGCCCAGGGCAGCACGTCGTAGCGATCACCCTGCATCAGGCGGAACTCGATCGCCGGCGAGACCAGGAGCACGCCTTGCGGTGCAATGCCGGCATCGGTGGCGAGCTGATGCGCAAGCCGCGCGGCGCGGAAGCCGCCATAGCTTTCACCGACGAGAAACACGGGCGAGGTGAGGCGCTGCGTGCGCGTCAAATGCAGGCGAATGATCTGCGCGAGCGCATCGAGATCGGGGCCGACGCGATAGAGCTTCTTCGCAGTTTCGTCGTTGACGGCGCGGCTGAAGCCGGTGCCGACGGGATCAATGAAGACGAGATCGGTGAAGGGGAGCCAGCTGTCGGGATTGTCTTGGACGCTGTCGACCGCCGGCTGCGGCTTTCCCTGCGTGCCGAAATCGAGCGCGCGCGGACCCAACGCGCCGATATCGAGATAAGCCGCTGCCGCGCCCGGCCCGCCGTTGAAGGCGTAGGTGATGGGGCGCTTGCTCGCATCGCCGACGCCCTCGCGGAAGAAGGCGACGTAGAAGATATCGGCCTGCTTCGCGCCCTTGTCGTCGGTGAGCGGCAAGCTCCCGGCGACCGCCGTGTAGTCGAGTGTCTTGCCGTCGAGCGCGAGCGTGTGATGCGTTGTTGAGTCCGCAGGGAGTTGGATCGCGTTCTTTGCAGGCTGGGGCTCGTCGGCGTGCGCGGGTAGCGCCAGCAGCACGCAGCACAGCACCGCTACCACTGCCGCAGAAACACGCCCCCTCACCCTGGCCCTCTCCCCAAGGGGAGATGGAACGTACGGCGCCGTTCTTCCCCCTCGCCCCAACGGGGAGAGGGAGGGCCCCAGCGCGGAGCGCTGGCAGGGTGAGGGGGATGGCGCGCGATAGAATTTGCGATGGGTGCGCATCGCACGAGCTTACCCGCAAACCCGCGGCACCGCCATCAGACCGGGCCGAAGCTTTGCACCAGCGAGCCGGCCACGAGGTACCAGCCGTCCACCAACACGAAGAAGATGAGCTTGAAGGGAAGCGAGATGGTGACGGGCGGCAGCATCATCATGCCCATCGACATGAGGATCGAGGAGACGACGAGGTCGATGATGAGGAACGGCAGGAAGAGGAGAAAGCCGATCTCGAAGGCGCGGCGCAGCTCGCTGATCATGAAGGCCGGCACAAGGACGCGGAAGGGTATCTCCTTCGCTTCCTCCGCCCTGTCGAGCTTGGCGATGCCGGCGAAGAGCTGCACGTCCTGGTCGCGCACATGCGCCGCCATGAAGGTGTGAAGGGGCGCCGCGGCGCGGTTGAGCGCCTCGCTTTCGGGCATTTTCTCGGCGATTAGCGGCGCGATGCCGTCGTCATAGGATTTCTGCAACGTCGGCGCCATGACGAAGCCCGTCAAAAACAGCGCCAGGCTGATGAGCACGATGTTGGGCGGCGTCTGCTGCACGCCGAGCGCGTTTCGGAGGAACGACAGCACGACGATGATGCGCGTGAAGGACGTGACCGTCACCAGGATCGCCGGCGCGAGGCTCAAGACGGTGAGGAGCGCCAGAAGCTGGATGATGCGGCCAGTGCTGCTGCCGCCTTCGCCCAAATCGAACGTCATCGACTGCGCGAGCGCCGGCGCCGCGCTGAGCGCCAGCAACAACGCGGCGAGCGCCGTGAGCCCTCCGATACGGCGGCTCACGGCGCGCTCCCCTCGACCATGCCGGAGAAATCGCCTGCACTGCCGCGTTCGATGACGAGATCGCTTTGCTGGCCCAAGAGCACGAGATGCTCGACGCCGTCGCGCTTCAAGAGCACGAGGCGGCGCTTGCCGTCGAGCGGCAGCACCTCGAGGATGGCGAGCCGGCGCGTGCCCCCGGCGGCGACGAAGCGTCCGCCCAGGCCGAAGCGCCGCACGAGCCACGCGATCGCGACGATGAGCGCCACCACAAAGATGAGCGCCAGCAGGAAGCGCCCGTAGGCGTCGAAGCTCATTGCGCGGAGCCGTTCTCCGTGGCGCTCTGTCCGCCGTAAGCGGCGGCGGCGCGCTGGCGCGAGCAGGCCTGATGCTGATTAGCGACATCGAGCGCGAGCCGGTCGAGCGCGTCGGCGAGGCCGGAAAGCCGCCCCGCCACCTGCGCGCGCTCCTCGACCGCGAGATGCGAGGCCGCTTCGCACACTTTGCCCACCGCGGCATCGAGCCCGGCAAGCTCGACCAACGCGCCGTCGGCGAGTATGCGCTGTGCCGCGGTGACGGCATCGATGATCTCACCGATCTCTTGATCGAGCGGGGAAGGGGTCATGAAGGTGCTCCAGGAGTAAGCGGCGCTGCTGACACGCTCCGCTGAAAGAAACTCCTCTCCGCCCTTGGGGGCGGAGAGGTGGGGTGAGGTGGGGGACACTCCAGCGTCGCCAGCATCGCCTCGTCGGTGGAGACACCCACCTCCTCTAACTCCTCCGCCCTGAAGGGCGGAGGAGGACATGGTTGTGATGCGGAGACGGATGTGCGTGTGCGCCGCCATCATACCTGCTCGCTCTCCGCCGCGGCGGGCGCCGCGGCTTGGCGCTCGTTGGCGCGGTAGATGTAGAAGAGGATCTCGGCGACGGCGGCGAAGGCGGCGAGCGGGATTTGCTCGCCGATCTCGACGGCGGCGAGGATTTCCGCGAGGTCGGCGTCCTCGCGCACCTTGACCCCATGCGCGAAGGCGAGCTCGAGGATGCGCTCGGCGACGGCGCCGCGGCCAGATGCCACGACGCGCGGCACCTTGTCCTCGCCGCGGTCATACTGGAGCGCGACGGCGACTTGCTTGGGATCGGGCGGACGCGGGTTCGACACCTCCCCATCCTGCCCGCACATGCTTAATTAATGGTTGCCGAGCCCTCGCGCTTTACGCCTAAGCCGATGGTGCCGCTCGCTTATTCCGCGGGCCTCACCGGCGCCACTTCGGACGTGCAGGCGGAGCACTTCGTCGCCGCCAGCGGGATCACGGTGAGGCAATAGGGACAAGGCCGCGTCGTCGGCGAGACCGGCGGCGGCGCGCTCTTGAGGCGGTTGATGCCGCGGATCAGCAGGAAGATGGCGAAGGCGACGATGACGAAATCGAGCACGGCGTTGATGAAGATGCCGTAGTTGATGGTCGCCGCGCCCGCCGTCTTGGCCTCGGCGAGCGACGCATAATGCTGGCTCGAAAGATTGAGGAAGAGGTTCGTGAAGTCGACCCTGCCGAGGATGACGCCGAGCGGCGGCATGATGATGTCGTTGACGAGCGAGGTGACGATCTTGCCGAAGGCGGCGCCGATGATGACGGCGACGGCGAGGTCGACGACGTTGCCGCGCATGGCGAATTCGCGGAATTCCTTCCACATGGCTCTCCCCCTCCTTGGCTGTGATGGCGCCCTCTTCCCGCTCCGCTATAGTTGCGACCCGCCCGGCACCACCGAGGGAGACGCACCATGGCCGAGATCATCCTCCACCATTATGACCGTTCGCCCTTTGCGGAACAGGAACGAGAACCGCGGAAACCTTGGTCGAGGGCCACGCTAGGGCCAAAAGTCGATATTTCAAGGGGCCATCGGCCTTCGCGCACCCCCGGCAGCTCCGCGCGAATTTTCTTGGTCCCTTGATTGCGGCTATACTATTGCTTACGTCCGTGAACGAGCGTCGGCCGAAGCCCGCAACCCGGTGCCAGTAGGACCACAGCTCCCGTAACACCGCAACGCCTTTTTGCCTCCAAGTGCGCCAGGGATGGAGCACGCGGAGGGTGGAGCTGTCTCTATGTCCGCCACAAACATCGATCCCACCACTCGCCTCGCGCTGTCCGCTGAGGAAGCCGACATGCTTCTTCTCGGTCGGACAATCGATCCGAAGGAGCGCACCGTGCTCGTGCGCAAGGGCGAGCTGCCGCCGACCGTCCGCATCGCCGGACAGAAATACGTGCTGAAGCGCGATCTGGACGCGTGGCAAGACGCGCTTCAGCAAAAGCGCGCGCGCACCAAAGCGAACTACATCGAGCGCGCGCGGCGCGGTGCTAAAGCCCGCTTTGCCAAACACGGACCGGCCGCGGCGCCGGCAACGCCATGAGCACCGCTCGGCGCGCCCGCGCTCCGGGGGTCTACAACCTTGAGACCGGCAAGACGATCCGCCGGCCATGGCGTCTCGACCAAGAGCTGATCGAGCACATCAAGGAGGCCGTGGGTTGGAAGGCGGCCGGCGTCAGCGGCAACTTCTTCGATCCGCTGATCGACGCGGTCGCGCGCCGGCACAAGCTCGACGAAGTCGGGAAGGCACGGCTCCGGCGCAACATCTCGCGCTTGCGCATGCTCTGCCATGAAGTCGGCGCCGCTGCCGATGTCGATCGCACCGTGACCGAGGCGACGCTCGCGCTGCTCGCGCTTGAAGGCGGAGGTGATGACCTTCGCTTTCTCCGTTTCGCGCAGGCTTGCCCGGAGCCGGCGGAACCGCATTCGTAAGGAGTGCGGGACCATGGTGGTAGAATTGCAAAACGAAACGGCCGGCACTGAAGTGCCGGCCGCGAAACTGAAACCGCGTTCGGTCCTGCCAGGGACCGGGCCACAACCACCACAGAGCGGGACCGAAAACCGCCAGAGGGGGAAGCGCCATGTCCAGAGATAATAACACAGCGCCTGAGAAGGGCAAAGAACCAAGCAGCGCGCGTCTTCTTAGTGACGACGAAGTCTGGCTCGGGCTGCGCGGTTTCGGGCATCCATTGCATGAGATCAGGGCGCTACCGCGCGAAGAGCGCAGGGTGGTCCTTGCGAAGTACCAGAGCGGGGAATTGAAGCCCCTATCCGCCGCAGAGCAGGCGGAGGCCGCTAATCGACTAGTCGCAGATATTGCAGGGCGACATCAGTTGCCGGCAGTGCCGGCAGCGCCAGCAGCACCATCGGTAGCGGCAGCGCCAATGCGCGAGGCGCTGAGAAAGATGGGCTACGCCGACGAGCGGATCAGGAGCATGCTGCCGGAGGAGGCGCATAAAATCTTGTCGGCAGCGGCGTCACCGACCATCGGTCCGACACCCCGGACAGCAGAGACGGTCCAAGACATAGCGGACAAGCTCAGCCGGTACACACGGACCAGCATCAGCAACGAGGTGCGGGACCTGTTCTTTGCGCGCAAGAAGGCGCTCGGCGTTGAGCCATCGCGCGAAGAGCGGCGAGCGATCAACGAGAGGACGGACGAAGCGCAGCGGCAGCACCTTGCAGAGTACATGCACGCGATGACGCCCGAGGCGCGCCAACCGATCTGGAAGCGGCTAGATGACGCCCTCGCGTTTTACGACGCCCTGAGAGCCACCGCTCCGAAAAAGAAGAAGCCGGCGCAGAACGTAGCTTCAGGCCCGAGGCTCTACACCGAAGCGGCGGTGGCCGATCGCTTCGTGGCGGCGAACCCGGACAAGTTCCTTTATGTAGAGAACAGATGGTTCGTCTGGGACGGCACACGCTACGCGCAGACGAACGCCGGCAATCTCGTGAGGCGCATGGTGAAAGAACACTGCGTCGCCGAGGGCAACGAGATACGGAAATTGCTACCAGCGGCGCTGAGGTTATTGGAGAAATTCCATGGACAGCCGGCGCACGATCACGTCGAGAAAATGGTCCGCAGTGACGCGCGAGTTCTCGTCGCCGCGAGCGACCTTGACCGCGATGGTTGGCTTATTAATACGCGGACAGGCGTCGCCGACTTGAGGACCGGGGCCGTGATGGCGCACGATCCGAAGTTCCGTTGCTCCATGATCACCGATGTGGGAGTGGCGGACACATTCGACCCGGAGAAAGCGCCGAAGTTCATGTCGTTTCTGCGCTTCATCACCAAGGACGACAAGGAGCTGCAACGGTACTTCCAGAAGTGGGCGGGCTACGCGCTCGTTGGCCCCGTCGAGGGTGACGAACAGCAATTCCTCTTCCTGATGGGCCTCGGCGGCAGTGGCAAAACGACCTTCGCCAACATGCTGGCTAAGATGCTCGGCAGTGGCTACCACGAAGCCGCGGACCCGCAGTTGTTCCTTAAGAGCAAATTCGAGCGGCATCCCACCAACATCCACAAGCTGAGACGCGCGCGGTTCGTGACGGTCGGCGAGGTGCCAAACCGGACGCTGGATGCCGCGCGGCTAAAAGCCTTCGTCGGCGGCGAGAAGACGACGGCCTACGCGATGCGGCAGGACCCGATCGACTTTTACATCCGCGCCAAGTTCTGGTTCACCATGAACGGGTCGCCGGGCCTGGATGGAGAGGACGAAGGTGGAGCGATCGAGCGGCGCCTGCGGATCATCAAGTTCACGCAGCGCGTCCCGAAGGAGCGGCGCGACATCAAATTTGTCGATCGGCTTGTCCAGGAAGAGGGCGAGCAGATATTGCGCTGGGCCATCGAGGGCTGCTTGTTGTGGCAGAAAGAAGGGCTCGATCCTCCACCGGCATGCGTCACCGAGGCATGCCAGGAGTATCTCGCCGAGCAGAGCGACGTGTCGCAGGAGCTGGTGAACGACACGATCTACGAGGCCGTCACGAGCAAGGCCGGCGTATTCGCATCCGATCTCATCACGAGCGCGCAAGCCTTGGCGCATCTGCGATCGTCGCAACTGTTCCGCGGCAACGCGCCGCTCACTGCGACCATGCTGACTACGGCGCTCAACGAAGCTGGCGCCGTCAATCTCGGCGAGGAAAAGAAGAACTCTAAGCTCGGCATTCCGCGCCTCTGGGCCGTGCGCAATACCGCGCGCTGGCGCAAGGCGACGCCGAGCGAGATCAAGGAGCACTTGGATAGTCACCGCAACGGCACCTTGCCCCCGCGCGATGCCGAGTTTGCGTCCGGCGAGCCGCCGAAGGCCGCGGCAGAGTGAGGGAGGCGGCCATGTTCATCGGCATTCGGCGGGTTCTGTTCGGCGGGCACACCGTCGACGACATTCTTAACCTGGACCATGTCGTCCGGTTCTCACGATACACGCTCTGCGCGGACGGCAAAGTGCGCATGGGCGCAATCCTCACGACGGGCGAGGTGATCGAGCTGGACATGACCAAGGAAAGCATCGGCATGTCGATCCTTGAAGCCGAGCGCCGGGCTGTCCGCGGAGTATGAGCGAAGAGGCGACGCGAGAGATGGTGCTCGCGCGGTGCGCCGCGCTCGGCATACCGCATTGGCGCGCCTTCCGTTGCCGCATCACAGCGGGCGAGCAATGGCTAGGTAGAAGACTGCAACCATGGTTCTATTGTACCCCGGCAAAAATTGCCGGGGTACGAAGTTCTCGTTAAGTTCACGTTTGCAGTGCCATGGCGTGCGGTTTCAAGCGCGTTCCGTACCCCGGCCTAAGCCCTCTTTTACCCCGGCAAAAGGGCAGGCGGGGTACGGAATAAGCCTTGTTTCTTCATATACTTGGAGGATTTTGTACCCCGGTACCCCGGTCTATGTCGTGGGTTTGTCTCTACATGAGAGAAAATGAGAAAATGACCATGAAAGGGTACTGAAAAAATAAAAAATGAGCACTCTAGTGAAGGGGATAATAGGAAGTGGGGGGTAGGCCGGGGTACGGGGTACGGACCGGGTCGGGCGCGTCGATCGCGATCTCTCGCAACTGCCTACTGCGACCATGATCTGGCGTCCTGCACCATCCTCGCCGGCAGCCGGATCGAGCGCGTTGTGCTGATCAACGAGCACGATTAGCCGGCTCGCCGACACGAGCCCAGACCTTAACGAACTCTTTACCATGCGTCTTTGCCGGCAGCCTCGAATAGGACGAGCAAATCCGCGGCGCTCGCTCACCATGACCCCGCCACGCTGCGTCTCGACAAACCTGTTTCAAAGAATAGGTCTGCTTCAGAGCGCCTCGCATAGCTCTGAGGCGAAAACTTCGCCCAGTTCTGCAACCATTCATGTGCTTTTGGCCCCGGTTTCTGCGCTTATCCCCATTTCCGCAGATCAAAACCCAGCGTTTGAGCCAAAAATCGGCATAAGAGAGATAGGCGAGCTGCTCGGGCGATGAGCCGAAGAGACAATACGATCAGAGAAAACGCGAAGTAGTCTCCGCCTAGCGGTTGAATTGACTGTTTGAGCGAGCGACGGGAATGCAGTAATAGCAAATACCGGTATTTTCAGCGTGAAGGTCTGTGGCTCTGGGCTATTGCACGTATACTTCAAGCTCGAAGGTCTGCGGCTCTCGATTACTTGAAGGCCCCCGTCTCCTGTACTGCTCGCTTGAGGTGCATCCCTGGCGCGCTCCCGTCGCATCGTCTCTGCGGCTCATCGCCCCCGCCGGATGATCTCCACCAGGTCGCCCTCGTGGCTCTGGCCTGCCCTTATTCGATCCCGCTCCGGGTCCCATCTGACGCTGAGCCACCGGCTATGATCATGCCCCTACAAGGAGAGTTCTGCTCGCACCTAACCCTTGACTTTAGTCAGTTGATGGCGACTAATGATAAGCATGCTTATTATCAGCAAATCCGCATATCATTCCGCCCCCGGTTGCGTGGTGTCAGGCACTGCTCCTACTTTTGCGCTTAAAACGTCCCGCTTCTCGACGCCAGAGGCTGCCCAGCTCGATCCCCGCCCCCGGCGCTACGTCCGCCCGCCGGCCGCCCTCGCGCCCTGGCGCGCGCCCCCGCATCTTTGCCTTCCAACATCGGAACGGTTTCCGATGTTGCTTTTTAACCGCGGGCGCGCGCCCCCGGCGGGCCTCGTGGGCTGGTGCGCTCGCGCCTGCCGTCAGCGGTTATCACTTCTGCGTGCGCAGAAGTGCATGCGGCGCAGCGCTCGGCGCCCTGTGCGAGCCCCGTGGACCGGGCCAGTCCATACCCTGTGGTAGAATGATCTCCAATGAAACGAACGCGCGCACCGATCGCGCGTCCCCGAGGGAGAGACCGATGCCGACCAGCAAATTCATGAAGCACGTCGAGGCGATGAAAGCCGAAGAGGCTGCCCAGGCTGCTGCCGCAGCGGCGGCTTCCGCTGCCGCCGACGCCTCGCTTGCTCAACTCGCCGACGAGAAGGCTTCCGAGCTTTCGTCGCCCGCCCCTGCGCCGATCGCAATCGAGGACGTTGCCGCACTCCTCAGCCCTGATCAAGCCGACGCGCTCCGCCGGGCGACGCACGGCAAGACACACTTCGCGGAACCTGCGCCGGCCGCTGCTACCATTGACCCCTCCACGATCAGGCGCGAGCCCCCGACGCCCGTCACCAAGCGCGCGTTGACCGGCGAGATCGTGCAGCCGGCGGTGACGGCGACGATCGGCGCCTTGCAGCCTCCTCCCAGGAAGAAGCCTTTCGTGCCGGCGCCCGTGGTCGAGCTGAGTTCGCCCGAGATCACGGCTCGCCGCGGCGATCTCGCCGCGGTACAGGCCCAGCTTGTCGAGCTGCGCGCACGCCGCGCCCAGAAGGCCACCGCGGATGATCTCGACGCCGTCATCGCCAACGTGCGCGACGGCAAAGCTTTCGAGGATCAGTCCGATCGCGCCGCCAAGCTCGATGCACAGATCGCCATTCTCGAAGAGGCCGAGCGTCGCGCCGTCGAGCGATTGAACGCAGCGGTTGCTGACGCCAAGCGCGCCGATGACGAGGCTTTCAAATTGACTGCCGCAAACGACGCCGCGGAGCTGGTCGAAGTGTCAATGGCTATCCAGTCGCATCTCGACGCAATCGCTCCGCTCCTGCAACAGCGCCACGTCCTCGCGTCGCGCTTCGGCTCCGGCGCACGTCGGCGCCTTAACCTGCCTAGTGCTGCGCACCTCGCCGCACCGTCTGCGATCGAGAATGCCGTGCTCGCGGCCGGACTGTCCGACTTCTTCCCGAGCATCAGGCTTCAAGGTCTTCGCCGCGGTGGCATTCGTCTCGATGACGGTGCGCGCGGTTCGCTCGCCGCGCTGTTGCCGCTCGCCACGCGCGCGATCCGTGAACCTGCGGAAGTCGCTGCGGCGCCGAAGAAGACCGATGTTGATCGGCTCAAGGACGCTGGGCTTCTTCCCGCCGACTTCGCCGTTGCGGAGCCCGCGCCGTGAGCAACCAGCCTCTACATGATGCGGCTGCCCGTCCTGGCGCTCTGCAAGACGCCGCGGCGGCGAACCACGCGCAAAGAACCGCCGCGATGGCCTACACGAGCGCGTCGAGCGCAACGACTTTGCCAGGACCTGCGACATACGCTGATCCCGGTCTCGGCAGGTTCGGCGGTATCACCTTGCGGACACTCACCACCGGCGGACGCACTTATCCCGCCGGCTGCCTGCTGTCGCCGGAACTCGTGATGAGCTTCCGCCCTGCGAACCGCGCCGCGCTTCAAAGCCGCGGCGTCATTCTCCTCTTCGAGCGCGAACTACCCCCCGAAGTGCGCGAGAAGCTAGAGGCTCGCGACCGTGAGATCGCGCGCCAGTAACTCTGCTCTTAAACTTTTTTCACTTCGGGAGTTTGCACCAATGAGCACCAAAAGCGAAATCATGGCGAAGCTGCACGAGGCTGCGACGGCGATCGTGCAACATGCGGATCACCCTCAATCCGCCGAGTTCCTCCAAGACGCCTTCGAGAAGGCGTACCAGGACATGGGCTACGACGAGAACAGCGTTGAGAAGGGAGCCTTCCTTGATCTCCACGCCTATTGCGTCGAGGCCGCGGGCGAGATCGCGAAGAGCGCTGACGACGTGGACATTGGCGCCACGCTCTGGCCCGCATTCGAAGAGACGTTCGCGAAGCTCGCCGATGGCGGCGCCGCGGTGGACGGCGAAATCTACAAAGGCGCAGACGGCGACGTGATCGCGAAAGCGAACGCCGAACCGCCGATCGTCGGTGAAACTCAATGGAGGTGGATGCGTCGCGTTTGTAAGAACGATACAGGCGTCCGCGCACTCGACGAGGTGACCAAAGGCGCGCTCGCCGCGACGTACAACGCGCACGTAGCGAGGCGCGATGGTCCGGTCCTCGCTGCGGATGCGCTCACGGCGCAGGCGCAAGCGATCGTCAAATCGGCGCTCGACCGTGGACAGTCCATGACCTTCGAGAAGGCGTACACGATCGCGTGCCGGCGTCGGCCCGATCTCTACGTCTCCCTGAGAGAACAGCAAGCGGTCACCGCGGCACCGATCGCGAAGAGCGCCAATGTCGAGATCGCGAAGGCTGTTGCTGAAGGCCAGCTCAACGCCATCGCGAAATCGATGGAAGGACAGCCCGGCAAGAACGGCAAGCCGATGTCCTTCTTCCAAGCCTTCGCCACAGCTGCGGCGGCGAACCCGGAGCTGTACAAGGCTTCGCGCGGTCTCACCAATCACGCTTCTGCCACGGGCAACGTCGGCAGCGACGCGTTGATCGATGAGAAAGACGAGGGTGCCGGCGATGCCGGGGACGGTCAACTGGAAGAGTACGAAGACCTTCAAAATGTCGACACCGAAAATGTCGGCCACCGCGATGGTCGCACGGCAAACGCGCGCACTGCCGGCTCGGCTCTTCGAAAGATGCAAACCGCGAACGATGAATTGCTCCGGCTAGCGGGCGAAATTCGTAAGAGCCGCCCTGGCATGACGGCGACGCAAGCACTGTCCGCCGCGTACCAACAGCGCGATGACCTTTACCAGATTGCCAAAGGGAGGCGGTAACTAAACCATCCGCGCGGCTCCTCGCGGATGTGGGCGGGCGTGTTCCCCTCAGTGCGCGCCCGCCCAACTCAAACCGGCCGGACAATGTCCACCGATACGGCGCGCTTCGCAACCGCGCCGTGGTGTCCAGGGTTCGATGCCCGGTGGGCGGCGACCAAACTCTTAAAGTTCCGCTCCTGATCCGGCGGAACGGTCGACAGCGTGGCGCCGCCCAAAAATATCGTCGCGGGACCTGGGCTCACCGATGCGGCTTTTCACTAGCGGTCAGCGGAGGAGGCGCCGGCAACGTCGACGAAAGAGCGGCGCGCAAAAGACCGCTCGGGTGAGTTTGGAAATATGCGCGCCGCTCGCTCTTAGAAATGCGCCGAGACCATCGGGCTGCGCTTCCGTCACCCCGGTTTAAAGGTGGAACGAGGCAGGTGCCGAACCTCAGCGACAGAGCCGCCCGCCGCTGTTTTTACCTCCCAGTGGACAGCGGCGGGCCGCTCGCTCAATGCGGAGAAGACCGATGCAGTATTCAGTTTTCGCCAAGGCACACGATGTTTCAGATGAGCCGCGCGACGAGCGCGGGAGATGGAGCGTCTCCGCCGGCATGAAGGCGTTAAAAGATTTTGCTGCACGCGCGGTTCCCCAAATTCATCGCGGCAAACTTACGGCTGTTCGGCCCGTTCAAGGTGGCGGACTGCAACTCACATTCACGGCGCCAACGGCGAACGGCGAACTGACTTCGCATGTGCAAGTGCTCCCTTCGCACGTTCAGCACCTCAAGGGCATGAGCCATGCTCTCGACATCGCCCATCGCGCCCTGTCCAGCTACGGCATACAACCGGCGCCGCGGCTTCCGGCTATCGCGCACGGCATCGTAGCGGGCGGCAAGTACCAGCCATCCGCGCCGACCGTGCAACAGGTTCCGCCCGCCGGTCAAAGCTTCCGCCCCTGGCACTATCAGAAGAGCGTCGCGCTCTTCGAGAAGATGATGGAGCCCGCCAAATGATCGGCGCGGTCCTTCTCGATCTCCCAGGTGTCGAGCGCGTGCTCGGGAAGGCGCTCACCCAGAGGTTCGTCACTGATTACAATTCCCAATCGCGCGACACACGGCCCGCGCATCGGCGCCCGTGCCTTCTGTGGCGGGAAACCGCCGTGAGGCGCTGGAAGGCGAAGCACAAGCGCGAGTTCACGCGCAAGTTCCGAGCGCACATCGAAGAAGGCTGCTACCCGCTATGAACCGGCCAGAGTTCTTCCCGGTCTACATGGCCGCGCTGTTGGCGCTGACGGTCGTCGCATGCCTGTGTGTCCGATAACCCCCGATGAGGAGCCGCCGACGATGCCATATGCGAACGAATACATCCCGGAGGCTCTCGCCGAGCTGCTCGACCGTGGCGAGCCCGTCGCAGTCGTCGAGCCATTCGAGCCCGTGGAAGCCGTGGCAGCCGAAGCCGTGGAAGAAGGCGTCGAGTACGTCGAGAGCGACGAGCCCTACGAGCCGCAGCCTGTCCAGGCCGACGCGATAGCACTGCTCTTCGATGTCGCCGGCATGCGCGCTCGCGAGCTGGGCGGCAAGCCGCTGAAGCTTGCCAGTGTCACGCCGGACATCGGCGAGTTGTCGCTCGTCTTCACGTTCACCACGGCCGAAGGGCTCGCCGTCGACGTTTCGCTTCACTCATCCGATATGGATGACGACACCTTGCCGGCATTCTCGATGCTGTTCGATACGCTGGTGCAGCAATGACCGCGGCGATCAGCTATAGCGCGTACTCGCGCCGAAAGCTCGACGAGATCGTCGACACCATCATGCGCATGTACCTGTTCGCGCAATCAGGCAGCGAGATGGAGAGCACTGCCGTGACGGTCCTCTGCGGTCTCGGCTGTGCCGGCGGGATTGCTGATGGTTGGAAAGAAGAGCTTCCGCCTGACGATCCAAACTGGACACCGCCGGGTGAGATTGCCGCGTCACTGAACGATGCGCATGAGGCAGTTTGCCGTCTGATAGCGTTGCGTGGTTCACCGCCGGAGCACGATCCTCGCGCCGTCGCGAAGCTCCTGGAAGACGTTGCAGTCAAGTATGCGCGGAAGCACGCTACCGATTTAGGCGTCCAAATCGTAGTGAGAGACCTTTCGCGCCGTGCTCGCGAGCGCCAAGAGCGCGCGGGCGCAATAGTCACCCATCATGATCTGCCACCGCTCGCGCCGCTCGTGGGCTTCCGCGTTATCGAGAACCCGGCTTTCGCGGGAGAACCGTACGAGCGGACGCCGCGATCTCGCGATGAAGTCGAGTGCGCGCTGATGCAACTCCGCGTCTTTGATGGTGGGGAAACAGCATGAGCAGGCTATTCAAAATCGGCGGCATCTCGGGCGCCGGGAGCGGACATGTCGACAGCGCGAGCTGGACAGTGCGCAAGCCGAAGCGACGGAAGCCACTGCCGATCGCGAAGGCCGTCGTTGCACTGCCGGCCGAGATTGTCGGCACTAGGTTTGCCGGGTTCGTGCGCAATCGGCTCGGCGGTTAAGATCCATTTTTACAGTATTGTCCAGGAACTATACTGCCAAAGTGCCGTTTATTACGGGCGTAGGTACTTGACTTTATAGTCAAGAGTACCTATATCTGCAGTAGTCCAGAAGCATTCGGCTCTCTGGACACCCCCGCGCGGCACCGCCGCTCGGCGGGCCGCGCTCCACGAAAAAGGAGCGCACATGCAATCCGACAAAGTCGTGATCCTCGCGCTCATCGGCGTGATCGCCTTGATGGCCTCTAAGACCACAAGCGTAAGCACGCTCCTGAAGCACGGCGAGAGCGACGATGAGAAGAAGCATGATCCCGCAGCGGCCGACGCTGCGAAAAAGGATCAGTGACATGGCAACCCACGTTGCCCGCTACGCGGTGACGTTTGGCCTTGCCGGCTGCTACCTGCCGGACAGTCACGATGGTGTCCACGAGTTCAACACGCGGCGCGATCTAGCCGCGTTCATTCGTGACGAGCTTGAGCGGTACGAGTTCCCGAAGGCGCACTTCGCGCAAGCGCACGTCCTGCACTTATGGAAGCGCATCAAACGTCACGGCTCTAGCTCAATGCATTTCAGCATCTTCCATCGCGAACATGTCCTCTCTTTCCACGGTCTCACCGAGGAAGAGTTTCGGCAGCAAGCCGACATCGAATGACACCGCGAACCCCAAGCCCGTTACCGCGATAAGCGGTCGGGCTCGGGGCGTTGAGAGAGGACAATCCCGTTCCTCTCGCAATGCGGAGAACTTTTCCGATGACATTCCGCGAATGGTTCCGAAATCACTTGGCGGACAGTGCTCGCGACATTGCCGAGCACGGCGCCGACAGCGGCTTTCCCCACATCACCTACACATCGGACACTGTCAAGCTGTTCGATCAATTCGGTGATGAGATTTGGGAGATGCTGGTGAACGACGCCAGCGACTGCGGCGACAAGAACGTCTGCCAGTTCATCGCCGGCTTCCGTCGTGACGACATGATGGAAAGCCTCGATCAGTTCAAGAACCTGCTCGTCTGGTACGCTTGCGAGAAAGTCGCCAGCGAACTAGCCGAACAAATCGCAGAGTGATCCAATGCGTATCAAGCTATGCCGGGACAGTGCATTTGCACCGTGCTGTTTCATTCTTGCCCGCGAGCTTGCTGATGGCACCTTTGCCGATCCACATGACGAGGCAAACACGATGCTCGTGTCGCTCGATTGGGACTATCCGGGTATCGCCGGCACGTTCGGCTGGCGCATGTCCGGCGAGTGCCACCACAGCGGCACCGATGGCACCGTTGATTGTCCAGACTGCGGCATCACGGCAAGCACTTTCATCACAGCCGCAGGCGAATGGTTGCACGACAACATCGGCGCGATTGCCGACGATCCCGGATACTTCTAACGGACGCCCGCTGAGAGTGATCTCAGCGGGCGTTCGCTTGTGCTAAGAAGACTTCAGCCGCACCTCGAAGCCATCCGCAAAGCGTGCGAACTCGTCGCTGACGAGCTTAAACATCGCGATCGTCTTTCCCGGAAACACCGGCAAATCCACAGGCGCAAGCTCTCCAAATCGCGGCGGAAGCGTAAACGAGTAGTTTCGCGTGTGTGGCATGTCCAATGCGCCTGCTCCGCCCACTAGCCACGTTCCGGCGGGCACATTCATTGTCAGCTCTATCGAGAGTTCGCCGTTAGATGGATGCTCCGCGATGCTGCCGCTGTATTTGACGCCACCAGCATCGGTGCCCCGGAGTTTTCCGTCCTTGATGACGAGACAACCGATGCCCATCCCGCTGTCGCCGGCATACACGAATGCCCACGTTCCATCGATCATGTTTACCTCTTTGTCAGCCGGGCTCGCGCTCCATGGCGGCTTTATACCGCAGGACCGCCGTCGATTGACAGCAACGTGACTGTCACCGCATCGTACCTGATAGGCCCGGAACCGATACCTCACGAAGGAGGGGAAATTCCGTGCTACCAAAGATCGTTGCGCTTCTCTTATCGGCTGTCGCTTCTATTGGAACTTGGTTCGCCCGGGGAGCTATCGAGGCGTGGTTCTTCGGGAAGGTCGTTGCTGTGACGCCCGATCCGATTTCTGGTGGCATTGTAGAGTACGGGCCGCCAGCCGCTTTTGCGGCTCTCACGATTTGGCTGTTACTGCGGAACACCGACCTTGAACTGCCGAGCCTCACGATGACGGCATTCCCATGGTCTCTGGTGCCGATTGATACGGCCGCGCGTCTTGCATTTGAGGCGGCAGAAAAAGCCGGCGTTGCTGATTTGACGACGCATCCGGACACGGCGCCAGAAGAGCGCCTTCGGCATTTCATCTACGGGTTTATGGTAGACGATCAGACAACGCTCCTTGGCGCGAAGCCACCTTCGACACGATTGACGCAGGTATCCGATGATGATGGCAGCCTGTATCCGGTAGTTGGCGAAAATCGCTTTGACGCTTTGACGCCCCGGCGCGTTGCTTACACAAACGTGAAAATAAGGCGCCGCGATCTCAATCGCATCATTCGAGAATACCCGCGACGAGCGCGCGAGTTTGCGCGAGATCATGGCGTCCGCCGATGATTTCAGCAGCCTTCGATCGTTGCGTGTCGTGGAAATGATCGTCCTGGACACGCTCGGCGCGCTTCATCGTCACGGCCACGGCCTGTTCGGTTGGTGCGCCAATTGCGGCGACGCCTCATGGTACTGGGCCGACGTAAGGGCGAGGCGCACGCCTCAGCGCGCCGCGTTCGACATTGATCTCGCGGCGCTCATTCTCGAGCGTGGTGAGGACAGCCCGGTCGTGAAGATGGAGCCGGTGCCGTGTCCGCGGTGCGGATCGCGAAATGTCGAGATGCGCATCAAGACACCGGCGCGCTTGATCGAGACTAAACATCCATGAGGTTCTGGGTTCGCAAGGCCGCCATCCGGCACTCAAGCCGCGAGATGTTCGAACGGTACGGCGTCTTCATCATTCAATTGAGCCTCACCTCTTCGATCAGCGGAGACAGAAGAGCCACACCATAAGGCGCGCTGCGCTGGCGTCGGACAGCTTTTCGATCGGACCATGGTATTCTCCAACCATCGGAACAATTTAAGAACGGGATCGCGACGCTGTCCAGCGTTCAGGTCCGCGGGACAATTGATTAGGGCGCCACTCTTATTCAGCGTACGATAGCCGTATCGTCGGCATGGCTCTCAATGGGCGCCGACGACTGAGAGAGACGTGTACCCCCGGAAGAGAGGTGACGCGCGCTCCCGCCCAATCGGGTGAGGGGAGAAGAACGATGTTCCGTCCACTTTGGTTGATCCCTGTGCTCCTAACCGGCTTGGCCATCCCTGCCATCGCGGCTGACCTGCCGAAGTCGGGTAGTTTCGACATTCAGACTGGCTGGAAGTCGATCGGCGAGACGACACAAGTCGCCGACAAGCATACGCTCGGCACCTGGAAATCTTGGGGTGTATCTTTTAATGCCGCAGGCAATGGCCCGCTTCACATGGGTCCAGCGGTATGCACCACCGAGAGTGAGGCCATCGAGGGAACCGGCACGGCTGGGGGCAAATGCGCTTGGAGCGATGCCGACGGCGACAAAATATTTTCGGATTGGTCCGGCAAATTCACGCCCACGAGCGCCCTCGCCGGCTCTAGTACGATCACCTCGGGGACCGGCAAGTACAATGGCATCCACGGCAACGGTCCGTTCACGTGCAAAGTGCTGAATGCCGCCACTAGTCAGTCTGTCTGCACGCAACACTTCGATTACCAACTGACCTTAGAGGCGACCGGCACCTCCACGCCGAGCAAGTAGCCGCTTCTCGACCACATGGCGGCTGCGCGACAAAAACCGCAGCCGCCGAGACCCAAAGCGCCCCGACCATCGTCCGAGCGCGCGGTCAGTGAACAGACTGTGACGTTTCGCACATGTGGCCCCATGCTGACCAGGTAGGATGACCTTAGATTGAGCGCAGCTCCGTTCCCGCCGCTGCGGCGACGAGGGGGACAGATGAGGCGACGCAATTTCCTTGGCGTTCTCTGCGGTGCGGTCGTTGCGACCGTGCCGTTTTTCGCGCGCGCGCAGCAGACGACGAAGGTCTACCGCATCGCCGTCGTCAGCCCTGCGGCCACCTCGGTCGCCTTGATGAGTGAGACCGGAGGCAGCGCGTACTACCGTGCATTCTTCGAGAGGCTTCGCCAGCTTGGCTATGTCGAAGGGCAGAACCTCGTGGTCGAGCGATATTCTGGTGAAAACCGGCCGGAGCACTATGCCGAGTTGGCGCGCGAGATCGTTCGCGGCAGCCCGGACTTAATCTTGGCGTCGGCCACCGCGTTGGCGCTGGAATTCAAAGCGGCCACCGACACCATCCCGGTGGTGGCAGTATCGGCCGATCCCGTCGCATATGGCGTTGCGGCCAGCCTGCCCCGACCTGGTGGAAACATCACCGGCGTCACGGTCGATGCCGGCGTGGAAATCATGGGCAAGTGTCTCGAGTTCTTGCGCGAGATGGTCCCGGCGGCATCGCGGATCGCATGGCTCGCGTCACGGCCGCGGGAAGGGCAAGCGCCATACACCGTGGCGCTACAAGAGGCGGCCCGGAAAATGCAGATTTCCCTCGTCGGCCCGCCGCTCCAAGCTCCGTTCAATGAAGCGGAATTTCGCCGCGTATTTGCGGC
Source organism: Allostellaceae bacterium (assembly GCA_035945115.1). Classification (GTDB taxonomy): domain Bacteria; phylum Pseudomonadota; class Alphaproteobacteria; order ATCC43930; family CGMCC-115725; genus DAHUYF01. The sequence continues at coordinate 9,137 of DASZAN010000091.1, read as the reverse complement.
CATGGCGCAGGCGGGCGCGGATGCATTGCTCGTCGGCGGTGGACCAGAAAACTTCGGGAACCGGCAGTTGATCGTGGAACTCGCCGAGAAGGCGCGATTACCGGCAATCTACTTCTTTCGCGAATTCACCGATATTGGCGGGCTCATGTCTTATGGTGTCAGCCTCAGCGATCTGTCCCGCCACGCGGCCGATCAAATTGACCAAATCCTCAAGGGCGCGAAGCCCGGCGACATCCCCTTCTATCAGCCCACGAAGTTCGAGCTGATCATCAATCTGAGGACGGCGAAGGCGCTCGGCATCACGATGCCGCCGACGCTCCTCATCGCCGCCGACGAGGTGATCGAATAGTTGTCACTGCTCGGGGGTTCGTTTTCTCCCGTCGGAACTTACTCGGCGGCGCGTGCGGTCGGCGGTGGTAGCGCGAGCGGCGGCGCCGGCAATGCGGCAGCGGCGCCGTTCTTCAATCGCTCAAGCGCCGCCCAATCGCCCTTCTTCATCAAGTCGAGCGCGTTCGCCAAGTTCTGCATTCCTCGCCGCACTAGCTCGCGATCTTCGGGCTCGACATGCTCATACGTGCTCGCGGTAACGCCTCGCCTTTTGTGGTTGAGGATGTGCTCGCGGATGTAGGGCGGCACCTTGCCATAGCGCGCCAGCATCACGCCGACCGTGTGCTTCGTCGCATGAACGGTGAAATCCTCGATGCCCGTCGCCGCGACGATCCGCTCCTTCGCCTTCTGCAAGGTCGAGAGCGGCTTGTTCGTGCGTGTGAGCGCAAAGACGAAGTCGACCTTCCATCCGGCCGCCAACTGCCGCGCCTTGATCTTCTGCAACATCGCTGTGAGTTGCGTCGGCATCGGGCGCCAATGCTTCCGATCCGACTTAACGTTGGCGCGGCGAGGATCGAGGTTCCATTCCGAGCAATCCCCCTCGGTCAGCTCTCTCCACGGCAGTGCGACCGTCTCCTTGTGCCGGCTGCCCGTGTGCAACGCGAAGATGATCGCTTCGCCGGCCGGGCCTTCGTTCTCGGCGGCGCGGAGCACGAGCGCGAGATCGGCTTCGTCCAGTACACGCTCGCGCCGCGCGACGTGCCCTTGCGGCTCGCGATCCAGGAAGACGTTGACCAAGCGCGGCTCCTTGCTCTGGTTCTTCCTGACGTGCGTCCACAGGCGCCCGAGCGTGTTTTGCAGCCGCAGGACCTGGGCGGCACCGCGCTCCTTCGTTGCGATCGTCGACCGGCGCTTCTTACCGCGGTTGCGGAGCAGTAGACGATTGAAGGCTTTCAGCGCGTCGTCCCACTCGATGCTCGCGATCGGCCGCGAGTTCCACGGCGTCACCACGGACGACGCGCCCGCGAGAAGCGCCGTCTCCTCGTCGACGTACCGCCGGCTCAGATCGTCGTTGCGGACGCGCCGGTCGAGATGGGCGAGGTAGGAGCTGACCGCGTCCTTGAAGGTCAGCTCGGCGTTCTGCTTCGTCGTCAACACGGCCTGATCGGGAAGCTCGCCGCGGGGATCGAAACCGAGCCCAGCCGCGGCAGCCAACCTGTGAGCCCCAGCGCGCGCTTCCCCCAGCGTCAAGTAGCGGACGACATCGCCTTCAACAGGCGAGCCCAGCAAGAGCACGAGGCGCTCGCCCTTATACCGAAGGCGCGCTCGCCAACGGCGCGTCCTGGTGGCCGCCTGGACGCGGATATAGAGCTGCTCGACGCCTCCGCCCTCCGGGTCGAAGTAGTGGTCGCCGGGCGTGATCGCCTGGGCGGGATCGGTGATGAACGGCTTGCTCCTGTGCTTCCCCATGGGGCTCCTTCCCTGAAGGCCCTGACGTTGGCCCTCAACGCTTTCTTAGCGATGCTTGGAGCGTACTTCGCAATCCAGGAGCGTGTCAAATAGGTCGATTTCGACCGGTTAAGCCTTTGTTTACCTGGGATTTCCTTAGCAATGCCAATGGGTTCGGCCCTGGCGATCACCGTCTGCGGAAAAGGTGCGATCGGTGCTGGGCCTCAAAGGCGCCCAATGGCGCTCGGTGCAAATCCCGCGCTGGATGCCGAAGCCCGATTTGATGCCGCTCACCGGCGGCTACCGCAAGACGCCGGTCATGCAGATCGGCGCCGACATTTTCTGCGACACGCGGCTCATCATCCGCGAGCTCGACCGGCGCTTTCCCAACCCGCCGCTTTATGGGCCGGGCGGCGGCGATCTCATCGCCCAATGGGCCGACAGCCTGCTCTTCAGCAATGCCGTGGGCGTGGTCTTCGGCACCTTCGCCGACAATTTCCCGGCCGAGCTCAAGGAAGACCGCATCAAATTCACCGCCGGCATGTTCGACGCCGACCGCATGAAGGAAAAACAGCCGGCGATCCGTACGCAATTCCGCGCGCATCTCCGTTGGATCGACGCGGTCTTCGCCGACGGCCGCGCGTACGTGGCGGGCGCTAAGCCGTCCATCGCCGATTTCGCGCTCTATCACCCGCTCTGGTTCGTGCGCGGCAATCTGCCCGACGTGGATTTCCTCGCGCAGGCGTCGTCGACGAAAGCGTGGATGGCGCGCATGGCCGAGATCGGCCACGGCCGCAAAGAGCCGCTCGACGCCAAGGAAGCGCTCGCCATCGCCAAAGCGGCGCGGCCGGAGCCGATCGCCGCAGCCGGCGGGGCTGTTGACGAAAGCGGGTGCAAATCCGGCGACACCGTCACCGTCGCCGCCAACGACTACGGCCGCGACCCCATCAAGGGCGAGCTCGTGGCGATCGACGAGACCCGCATCACCATCCGCCGTCGGGACGAGCAGGTCGGCGACCTGCACCTGCATTTCCCACGGGTGGGGTTCGACGTGGTGAGGGGCTAACGGAGTGTCGCATGCACGATATGGGGCGAAGCTCCTGTCAGATGTTTCGCTACCGATGGGCGGCGGTAGCGAGAGGTGACAGTGGCATCTGCGTCCTGCTTGCGATTTTCACGACTATCGGTGTGCTCGGGGCCATTTCTGGTCCAAATCTTGCGGGTTTAGCGGTCGGTTTCGGCGCGGATGCGTTCTTCATCTTCCTCTATCTGAATTACCGGAGTAAGTTTGCGTCCATTCGCATTTCACAGGACGGCGTGACGGCTTTCCTGTTTGGCTTGCGCTGGAAAACGATCGAGTGGACTGAAGTAACTAAGTTTCGGCGGTTCCGTTATGCTGACTGGGATTCGCAAAAATCGCAAAAATATCGCGTCGACTACTGTATCCATCGCCAAAGAAAGCATTTTGTCTTCTTAGAAAGAATCTTCCTCGATGTGATCATATTTAACGAGCAGATTCAGGAGCTGCCAAGACTACTTCAGATCCTGAATGATACAGCTCGGCGCTATCATATACCGCTCGTCGCGGTCGATCGTGAGCAGGATTTCAAAAACGCGTCGCAAGGTAATGGGCTAAAGAAGTTACTTCCCGAGTTTGTTGAACAGCCAATTCAAGCCTTATAGCAGCCACCTCGGCGGAGGGCGCCCTGAGCGCCCGGGTGGTGCCGCCGGAGAGACACCTCACCCTCCCACGCCTTGCTGCGTGGGTCCCTCCCTCTCCCCACGCGCTTCGCGCGCGCGGAGAGGGGCAAGTTCCGATCAGGCAGTAGTCACCCCGCCACCGGCTCGCGTTCGAGGGCTTCGCCGAGGGTCACCGGGTGCGCCATCGCGTCGTGGAGGCGGGTGCGGTCGAGTTCGCCTTCCCAGCGGCTCACCACGATGGTGGCGACGCCGTTGCCGACGAGGTTGGTAAGCGCGCGGCACTCGCTCATAAATTTGTCGATGCCGAGCAGGATGGCGAGCGACTGGATGGGAATGTCGGGAATGATCGACAGCGTCGCCGCCAAGGTGACGAAGCCGGCGCCGGTGACGCCGGAGGCGCCCTTGGATGTGAGCATGGCGATGGCGAGGATGGTGAGCTCCTGGGTGATGGTGAGCGGCGTGTTGGTCGCTTGCGCCAGGAACAGCGTCGCGAGCGTCATGTAAATGTTGGTGCCGTCGAGGTTGAAGCTGTAGCCGGTGGGAATGACGAGGCCCACCACCGAGCGCGATGCGCCCAGGCGCTCCATCTTCTGCAGCATGTGCGGCAGCACGGTTTCCGATGAGCTCGTGCCGAGCACGATCAGGAACTCGTCCTTGATGTAGGCGACGAAGCGCAGGATCGAGAAGCCATTGAGGCGCGCGATCGCGCCGAGCACGATGAGCACGAAGAGAATGGCCGTCACATAGAAGGTGATGATGAGCTGCGCCAGGTTCCAGAGCGCGCCCACGCCATAGGCGCCGATGGTGAAGGCCATGGCGCCGAACGCGCCGATCGGCGCCGCGCGGACGATGATGTAGATGATGCGGAAGAAGACTTTCGCCGCGGCGTCGATCACCGCGGCGATGCGCTCGCCGAGTGCGCCGAGACGAGAGACGGCGAAACCCGTCAGGATCGAGATGAGCAGCACCTGCAAGAGGTCGCCGCCCGCCAAGGCATCGAAGAAGGTCTTGGGGATGATCGCCATCAGATGCGCGATGATCCCTTCCTCCTTGGCTTTCGTGACGTACGTGGCGACCGCCTTGGGATCGAGGCTCGCGGGATCGATGTTGAAGCCGGCGCCGGGCTGCGCGATCTCGCCGACGATGAGGCCGATGGCGAGCGCCAAGGTCGAGACCACCTCGAAATAAAGGAGCGCCTTGATGCCGACGCGGCCCACCTTGGTGAGGTCGCTCATGGAGGCAATGCCGTGCACGACGGTGCAGAAGATGACGGGCGCGATCATCATCTTGATGAGCGCGATGAAGCCGTCGCCCAAGGGCTTCATCGCCGTGCCCGTCTTGGGGAAGAAGTATCCAAGCAGGATGCCGACGGCGATGGCGATCAGCACTTGGATGTAGAGGATCGTGTACCAGGGGCGGCGCTGTTCGGCCATCGGTGCCTCGATGCGGTTGGCGTTGCTTCGGGTGGTCAACGCCGGCCGACGTTAACTATCTGACCCTCCGGCAAAATAGCGCGCAATTTACCGGTTATTAAGCAGGCCCGCGCATCATCGGGCTCTCGCGGGCGGCACTCGGAAAGGGCCCATGGATCTCAGCAAGATTCCCATTTTCGAGGCGATCGCCAAGCGCATGAGCTGGCTCGGTGAGCGCCAGAGCGTGCTGGCGCAGAACGTCGCCAATTCGGATACGCCGGGCTATGCCGCGCGCGATCTGAAGGTACCCGATTTCGCGAAGCTCGTGGCGCATGCGGGCGAGCGCTTGCCGCTCGCCACCACCGCGCCCGGCCACATCGTGCCCGTCCAGGACGGTGGCAAGTTCTCGCTCGTGAAAGAGAAGACCGACGAGCACGCGCCCAACGGCAATTCGGTGCGGCTCGAAGACCAGATGATGAAGATTTCCGACACCGCCAACGACTATGCGCTCACCACCAGCCTGCTCCGCCAGCAATTGGGCTTGATCAAGCTGGTGCTGGGCCGCAGTCCCACCGGCTGATCGGAGGCTGAGCCATGAGCCTCGACAAATCGCTGCAAGTCTCCTTCGCCGGCCTCAACGCGCAGAGCACGCGGCTTCGCGTCATCGCCGAGAATCTCGCGAACGCGGAGTCGGGGCCGCAGGCGCCGGGCGGCGAGCCCTATCGACGCAAGGTCATCACCTTCAAGAGCGTGCTCGACAAGACCATCGGCGCCAACGTGGTGAAAGTGGCGCACATCATGCCGGGCAAGGGCGAGTTCGAGCGCCGCTACAACCCATCGCACCCCGCCGCCGACGCGCAGGGCTATGTGCTCATGCCCAACGTCAATCCGCTCGTCGAGATGATGGACATGCACGAGGCGCAGCGCAGCTACGAGGCCAACATCACCACCATCGATGCGGCGAAAGCGATGATCGCCCGCACCATCGACCTGCTGCGCGGCTGAGCGCGGCCTCATAAGGAAGAGACGACATGGCCACCATCGCCAACGCGATCGCCGCTTACGCCAATGCCGGCAAGGTCACCGCAACGCCGGGGCTCGAGACGCCCGCGGCATCATCGGGCACCGGCTTCGCCGACATCCTCAAATCCGCCGCCGGCGATGCGCTCGGCGCGCTCAAATCGGGCGAGGCGGAAAGCCTCAAGGCGGTCACCGGCAAAGCCGATTTGAACGCGGTGACGCAAGCGGTCGGCAACGCCGAGGTGGCGCTCCAAGCGGTGGTCGCCGTGCGCGACCGCGTCATCCAGGCCTATCAAGACATCACCAAGATGCCGATCTGACGGGGCCGCGTTGCGATGAACGCCACCGACGCCGTCGATCTCGCGCATGAGACGATCATGGTCGCCTTGAAGCTGGGCGCGCCGGTGATGCTGCTGGCGCTCGCCGTCGGTCTCCTCATCTCCTTCTTTCAGGCGTTGACGCAGATGCAGGAGATGACCCTCACCTTCGTGCCGAAGGTGCTGGTGATCCTCTTGTCGCTGATGTTCCTCCTTCCCTTCATGATGACGACGCTGACGACCTTCACGGAATCTCTCGTCGGCCGCATCATCGCGGGGTAGGGGCGCGACTTACCTTCCGCCAGCAAAAAATTTGAGGATTGTGACGAGGCGATGCTCGAGCAGCTGCTGCCGGCCAATCTTTTCGCGGTGATGCTGATCTTCGCGCGGATCGGCTCGGCCATGATGCTCTTGCCGGGGTTCGGCGAGTTCTACGTGATGCAGCGCTATCGCCTGCTTTTGGCGCTCTTCTTGTCGGCGCTGCTGACGCCGGTATTGGTGCCGCTGCTGCCGCCATTGCCGACCGGGGTGGGAGCGCTCGTCGCCAGTGTCGGCAGCGAAGTGGCGATCGGTCTCTTTCTCGGCAGCGTCGCCCGCATCTTGCTCTCGGCGCTCGACGTCGCCGGCACCGTGGCGTCGCTGCAGCTCGGCCTTTCCGCGGCGCAAATCTTCAATCCGCAGATGGCGCAGCAGGGCACATTGCCGAGCGTGTTCTACAGCATTCTGGGCGTGCTCCTCATTTTCGTGACCGACCTCCACCATCTGCTGCTCCGCGCCATGGTCGACAGCTACGGCGTCTTCGCGGCGGGGACGCTGCCGCCCTTGGGCGATTTCTCCGAGATGGTGACGCGCAGCGTCGCCGGCGCCTTTCGCTTAGGCATGGAGATGGCGGCGCCGTTCGTGCTCTTGGGCACGCTCTTCTTCGTCGCCATCGGCCTCGTCTCGCGGCTCGTGCCGCAGCTGCAGATTCTCTTTGTGACGCAGCCGCTGCAGATCGCCGGCGGCCTCCTCGCCTTCGCGTTCGTGCTCACCGCCGGCATGGAATGGTTCCTCGAAAGCTTCGCGCAGCAATTCGCCGCGCTCACCGGCGGCTAAGGCGTCATGGCCGAAGCGGACGACAGCCAAAAAACGGAACAACCCTCGGCGCGCAAGCTCTCGCGCGCGCGCCAACAGGGCCAGGTGGTGCAGTCGCGCGAGATCAACAGCCTTTTCATGCTGGCGACCGGCGCCGCACTCGTGCTGTTGCTGGCGCCGGGGCTCACCGCGCGCCTCCAGGTGACGCTGACGCGCTTTCTCGATCTCACCGGCCTCTTGAGCGGCGAAGGCATCCGCTGGGAGGCGATCCGCGCGCTTTTCGCCGAGATCGCAGCATCGCTGGTGCTGCCGACCTTGGCTCTCGTGGTGGCGGCGGTCGCGGGCTCGGTCATCCAGACCGGCCTGGTATTCGCCACCGAGAAGATGAACTTCGACCTCTCGCGGCTCTCGCCGCTGGCCGGCCTGAAGCGCCTCTTCTCGCTCCGTTCGGTGGTCGAGTTCCTGAAGAACATCGCCAAATTCGCCGTCGTCACCGCCATCCTCGCCATGCTCGTGATGCCCGAGGTGGCGAAGCTCCCAGGGCTCACCGGCATGGACACCGCGCTCCTCGGCGGCGAGATCCACGGATTGCTGATGCGGCTTGCCGTCGGCATGCTGCTCGTGCTCGCTGCGCTCGCCGGCTTCGACTACGTCTATCAGCGCATCAGCTTCCTTCACTCGATGCGCATGTCGAAGCAGGAGGTGAAGGAGGAGCACAAGCAGTCCGAAGGCGATCCCATGATCAAGGCGCGGCTCCGGCAAATTCGCCTGGAGCGCGCGAGAAAGCGCATGATGGCGGCGGTGCCCACGGCAGCGGTGGTGGTGACCAACCCGACGCACTATGCGGTCGCGCTCAAATACGAGCTCGGCGCCAAGGGCGCGCCCAAGGTGGTGGCGAAAGGCGCCGATTTCCTGGCGCAGCGCATCCGCGACATCGCGCGCGACAACGATGTGCCGCTGGTCGAGAACCCGCCGCTCGCCCGCGCGCTCTATGCCAATGTCGAGCTCGACCACGAGATTCCGCCCGAGCACTACCGCGCCGTGGCGGAGATCATCAACTACGTCTTCCGCCTCAAAGGCAAGCTCCGGCCGCGCTAACCGGGGCTGGCACTTTGGGGGTAGAATAGGTTATGGGAGGGGTATGCCCGAGGACCAAAGGATCGCGGCCGTGACGGCGGAGCCCGCCTTTCGCGATCCGTCGCTGTTGGAGGGCGCGCTGCCCGGTGCGGTGGGCGCGCCCTTGTGGATGCGCCGCCTCGGCGCCACCGCGATCGTCTGCGGGCTTCTGGCGGCGGTCCTTCTTCTCGTCTCGCTCGCCGAGCTCATCGGCGGCGGCATGGCGCGCTCGGCGGCGATCACCCTCATCGTGCTCGCGGGTGTGTTCGGCCTCGCCGCGATCGTCGCCCGCCAGGTGCACGCGGCGCTCGCTGGACGGCTCGATCTCTTGAGCCAGGCGCTCGAGGCCTCGCCCAACGCGCACCTCATCCTCGCCCCCAACGGCCAGGTGGCTTATGACAACGCCGCCTTCCACCGCTTCTTCCCGAATCTCGAGAAGCCGCCGCTCGATGCGCTCGACCGTCGCTTCGCCGGCGGCGAAGGGACGATCGGCGAATTCGCCCGCCTCCGGCTCGAGGCGGCGCAATACGGCCGCGCGCAGGGCCGCATCGCGCTTCGCTACCCCGCCGGGAATACCGCGTGGTTCAGTCTCTCGGCGCATCAGCTCGCGGGCCGTCCCGGCTACAGCCTGTGGTCTTTCGAGGACGTGACGGCGCGGCACGAGATGGAGCAGGTGATCCGCGACGAGCAGATGAAGCTCGCCGACTTCTTGGATCACGCG
>DASZAN010000090.1:0-30499 GCA_035945115.1 Allostellaceae bacterium | reverse complement strand
GCACGAACTCAAGGACGCCATCCATCGCTTCCTCGACCAGACCAATGCCAATCCCAAGCCCTTTACCTGGACCAAGGACCCCAACATGATCATCGCCGCCGTCAAACGAGGGCACCAAGTGTTAGATTCAATCCACTAGGTAGACTCAGCTTCCATGTTTATCCGTCAGCGGCTCAGCTACCCAAGAAGCTTGGACATAGCGTCGCTAATCACTTACCGCTCATGGCCGGACACTCGTACATGCTCTATCGTGTTGGTGCGCATGACGAGGACGCCGCTGTAGCGGCAGTCGAGAGCGTCCTGGCATCGGTTCGTGCGCTAGCGTTTATCGTTCCGCACATGATGGATTGCAGGTGGCATCACGCGATGTACGTGGTCAAGTCACGATCGACGCGAGGTGCCTTGCTCCCTAGTCAAGTCCTACCTCTACAGCGAGCGCTGGTACCTGCAAGCGCCGCCAGAAAAGCGTTGAAAAGCCTCACGAGCTATTCCGGCAAGGTTCTCTCCAATTTCGATAGCGCTTCGACGGAAAGGATTTTGAGTTCACTGAACCTGCGTGCCTTGGCTCGCACTTCGCCGAGCATAGAAAATCAACTAACCTCATTGTGGTCGGCCATCGAGGTCTTACTGAGTGAGCCGCCTCGCGACACCACGCGCATCACTCACTACACTAAGCTACTAATTCCGTGCATCTGCCTACGGTATATTCGGCGGCAAACCGTTGCCGTGTTCAACGAAATGCTTGTCGCGTACCGGAAAAAATTCTCTCAGATCGTGCAAACAGAGCCCGACTTCAGCGGGAGCGATCAACACACAAAGTTCGCCGCTATCCTATTCTTGCCCCAGCACGATGCGCTACGTGGCCAACTTATCACGATATGTTCCGACAATCCGCTGGCGATGCATAGACTTTGGAAGCTTCACCGCGACTACTCGTCTCCGAGGGCGCTGAAAGCAGCTCTTGAAGGACATGAACAACGTGTTGCGTGGCAACTTCACCGCATCTACAGAGCGCGGAACAATCTCGTTCACGCAGGCAGGCGCCCTAGCTATCTCGATTCCCTCGTACTGAACTTGGAGGAGTTTTATTTGGCGTGCTTTGGCACTCTTATAAACAGAGCAAATCGTCTAGAGGAAGTTGCGGACGTCGATCAGCTAATAGCCGAAATCGGTATCGAGTACCGAATTTACATGAGATATATGGACTCACTCCGTAAGGAGCCAGCGCTGTCGAATGAAACGTTCGTACGCGCAGTCACGTGACACAGTCCGAGGGAACTGAACCCGTCCCGTTGGCACCGCCGAGAAGCCTGGTCGTGAGTTTCTCGCCTGTGGGCTTTGTCTAGCGCCACTTCCCTGACAATATTTTATGAGTCCTCGCATACGCATCGTGCGTTCGATGCACGCGGCCATTTGACAGGCGGTCTCGGGAGAATTACGAAACGAAACCAATTCTGCATCATATTTCTTGACCACACTCAAACCTGCATTATAATGCTTATAAGAAGCAAGGGCAGAGGGAGCGCCGATGATTACGTTTGAGACGGAGCCGGCGCGCTACCGGCATTGGCGGCTCGGGGTGGAGGGCGCGATCGCCACGCTGGTGCTGGACGTGGCGGAGGATGCCGGGATCAAGCCCGGCTACAAGCTGAAGCTCAATTCCTATGATCTCGGCGTCGATATCGAGCTCCACGACGCCTTGAACCGCGTCCGCTTCGAGCATCCCACTGTCAAATGCGTGGTGCTGACGAGCGGCAAGGAGCGCATGTTCTGCGCCGGCGCCAACATCTACATGCTGGGCTCCTCGCCCCATCCCTGGAAGGTCAATTTCTGCAAATTCACCAACGAGACGCGGAACAGCATCGAGGACTCGAGCCGCGACACCGGACTCAAATTTCTGGCGGCGGTCAACGGCACTTGCGCCGGCGGCGGCTACGAGGTGGCGCTCGCGTGCGACGAGATCGCCATGATCGATGATCGCTCGTCGACCGTGAGCCTGCCGGAGGTGCCGTTGCTCGGCGTGCTTCCCGGCACCGGCGGGCTCACGCGGCTCGTCGACAAGCGCAAGGTGAGGCGCGATCTCGCCGATGTCTTCTGCACCACCGCCGAGGGCGTGCGCGCCGATCGCGCCAAGCAGTGGAAGCTCGTCGATCATTCGGCGCCGCCCGCGCGCTTTGCCGAGCTGGTGCGCGAGCGCGCCAAGGCGCTCGCGGCGACGAGCGATCGGCCGACGGATGCGCAAGGCGTGAAGCTGCCGCCGCTCGCTCGCAACGTGGACGATGCCGGCTATCACTATCGCTTCGTCGACGTTGCCTTCGACCGCGCGCGCCGCGTCGCCGAGATCACCGTCAAAGGCCCCGAAGAGACAGGACCGCGCGATCTCGCCGGCATTCTCGCGCGCGGCGCGGAATGGTGGCCGCTCGCCATGGCGCGCGAGCTGGACGATGCCATCCTGATGCTGCGCGTCAACGAACTCGAGCTCGGCACGCTCCTCTTGAAGACCCGCGGCTCGCTCGCGGCCGTGCTGGTGAGTGACGCGCTCATGCTGGCCAATCGGCAGCACTGGTTCGTGCGCGAGACGATGGCGTTCCTTCGCCGCACGCTCGCGCGCTTCGACGTCTCGGCGCGGAGCCTCTTCGCCATCCTCGATGAGGGCTCGTGCTTTGCCGGCACGCTCCTGGAATTGGCGCTGGCGGCCGACCGCGCCTATATGCTGGCCCTGCCGGAGGGCGACAACGCGGCGCCGCGCGTCGCCCTCTCGGCGGTGAATTTCGGCCCCTTCCCGATGGCGAATGGCTTGAGCCGGATTGAGACGCGGTTCTGCGGCGAGGAGGCGCCGGTCAAGGCGCTTGAGAAGCGCCAAAGCGATGCGCTCGACGCGGCGGCGGCGCTCGATCTCGGCCTCGTCACCTTTGCGCCCGACGAGCTCGATTGGGAAGACGAAATCCGGCTGGCCGTCGAAGAGCGCGCCAGCCTTTCGCCCGATGCGCTGTCGGGGCTCGAGGCCAATCTCCGCTTCGCCGGGCCGGAGACGATGGAGACGCGCATCTTCGGCCGGCTTTCGGCGTGGCAGAACTGGATCTTCAATCGACCGAACGCGGTGGGTGACCAGGGCGCGCTGAAGCTTTTCGGCACCGGCACCAAGCCGCCCTTCAAATGGGAGCGAGTGTGACGTCATGGCGATCGATTATCAGGAGCGGATTCCCAACAACGTTCACCTCGCCGAGAACCGCGTGCTGCAGCGCGCGCTCGAGCATTGGCAGCCGCACTTCCTCGATTGGTGGCGCGAGCTCGGCCCGACCGACTTCCTCGACGCCGACGTCTATCTGCGCACCGCTACCTCGGTCGACGCCAAGGGCTGGGCGACCTACGGCACCGTGAAGATGCCGGACTATCGCTGGGGCATCTTTCTCGCCGACGCCGTGCCCGATCGGCGCGTGGGATTCGGCGACGAATACGGCAAGCCCGTCTGGCAGCAAGTGCCCGGCGAGCATCGCTCGACCTTGCGCCGCCTCATCGTCACGCAGGGCGACACCGAGCCCGCCTCGGTCGAGCAGCAGCGCCTTCTCGGCCATACCTGTCCTTCGCTCTACGATCTCCGCAATCTCTTCCAGGTGAATGTCGAAGAGGGCCGCCACCTCTGGGCCATGGTCTATCTGCTCCACGCCTATTTCGGCCGCGACGGACGCGAGGAAGCGGAGGAGCTGCTCGCGCGCCATTCCGGCGACCGCGACAAGCCACGCATTCTCGGCACCTTCAACGAGCCGATCAGCGACTGGCTCTCCTTCTTCATGTTCACCTACTTCACCGATCGCGACGGCAAGTTCCAACTGAAGAGCCTCGCCGAAAGCAGCTTCGATCCGCTGTCGCGGAGTTGCAACTTCATGCTGACGGAAGAGGCGCACCACATGTTCGTGGGCGAGACCGGCATCGGCCGCGTCGTTCGTCGCACGCTCGAGGTGATGAAGGAGATCGGCAGCGACGATCCCGCCGCCATCCGTGCCAAAGGCGCGATCGACCTGCCGACGATGCAGCGCTACCTCAATTTCTGGTTCACCTCCTCGCTCGATCTCTTCGGCGCCGAGAATTCGTCGAACGCCGCGAGCTATTTCGCGACCGGCATCAAGGGCCGGCCCGACGAAGCCTCGTTCGAGGATCACATCTGCCGGGAGGGCGCCATGACCATCGACGTGCCCGACGGCAAGGGCGGCGTCCGCACGGAAGACGTGCCGCTCCGCAACGCCATGAACGAAGCGGTGCGCCGCGCCTACATCCGCGACTGCGAGATCGGCGTCAAGCGCTGGAACCGGCTCATCGCCAAAGCGGGATACGCCGTCGAGCTGAAATTGCCGAGCGAGCGCTTCCGTCGCGCCATCGGCGCTTGGGCCAATGTGCCGACCGATCCTGCCGGCAATCCCATCTCGGCCGAGCAATATGCGGCGAAGCTGCCGGGCTGGCTTCCCTCCGAGAGCGACCGCGCCTTCGTCAAAAGCCTCATGCAGCGCGTCATCGAACCCGGCAAGATGGCCGCCTGGATCGCGCCGCCCGACCGCGGCATCAATAATTTGCCGGTCGATCACGAATACGTGCATTTGCATTGAGCCGCCGCATGACGATCGAGCGTCCTTCGACAGGCTCAGGATGAAGAATATCGGGACTGGCATTTGCTTGATGCCACGAAGAAAAGCGCCTCATCCTGAGCTTGTCGAAGGACGTACGGGCGGATTTGCAACGGCGTAATCGCCGGTGCCGCAGCGCCTCCTCATCATCGGCGGCGGTCCCGCCGGCATGCGCACGGCGGAGGTGCTGCGCGCAGGCGACGCCGAGGCGGAGATCACGCTCGTCGGCGACGAGCCGCATCTTCCCTACGATCGCCCCCCGCTCTCGAAGGCGTTTCTCACTGAGAATCTTGACGCGACGCGGCTCCATCTGAAGCCCGAAGATTTTTACCGCGCGCAGCGCATCACCTTGCGGCTGGGCGCTCCGGCGGTGCGCATCGATCGGACAGCGAAAGAGGTGGAGCTCGCCGATGGCGCGCGGCTTCCCTACGACAAGCTCCTCATCGCCACCGGCTGCCGTTCTCGACGCTTGGCGCCGGCTTTCGATCACGCGCCCGTGCTCTATCTCCGCAGCCTCGGCGACGCCGACCGCATCCGCGCGGCGTTGAAGCCCGGCATTGCCGTCGTGCTGATCGGCGGCGGCTTCATCGGGCTCGAGATCGCGGCCTCGGCGCGCAAGCTCGGTGCCGCGGTGACTGTGCTTGAAATGGCGCCCAGGCTTTTGAGTCGCGGCATGCCGGCGGTGGTCAGCGACTTCGTGCGCGCGCTCCATGAGCGGCACGGCGTGCGCATCGAGCTCAGCGCGCGGCTCTCAGGGATAACGCATGACGCGCGCGGCCGCCTCGAAATCGCCACCGAGCGCGCCGCTTATCCCTGCGATCTCGTCATCGCCGGCATCGGCGCTGCGCCCAACACCGAGCTCGCGGCGGCAGCGGGCTTGCCAATCGAAGACGGCATCCGCGTCGACGAACACGGCCAGACCGTCGATCCCGACATCTTCGCCGCGGGAGACGTGACACGACACGTCAATCCGCTGATCGGCCACGCCATTCGCGTCGAATCCTGGCAGGTGGCGCTCAACCAAGCCGCGGTCGTGGCGCGCAACATGCTGGGCGCGCACGAAGCGTACGCCGAGTTGCCATGGCTCTGGACCGACCAATACGACTGCAACATCCAGACGCTCGGACTCTTCGCACCGGCGCTCGAGCAACTCCTGCGCGGCGATCCCGCGGGACCCGCCTTCACCGTGCTCGGACTCAACCGCGAGGGACGCCTTGCCGCTGTAATCACCGTCAACAGCGGCCGCGACATGGCAATCCTCCGCCGCATCGCGGCGCTGCCGAAACCACTCCCGAAAGCCGCGCTCGCCGATCCCGCGACGAAGCTCGCGGACCTGCTCAAAGCGGCACGCGCCGGTTAATTCGGCGCCTTCTCGCGCTCTTCCGGCGTCCCTTCCTTCTCCCTCTCCCCTTGCGGAGAGGGTTGGGGTGAGGGGGTTTTCGCGCGCGCCGGCATCCGCGAGGGCGAAGGCCCCGTAACCACGTCGAAATCCTCCATGACCAGCCTCCTTCTTCAAGGAAGCCGCACGACCCAGGACGGATGTTCGACGTTGGAAACCGGAAAGTCGGTCAGAAAACGCGAAAGCCGCCGTTGGGATCGGGCGGCTTCGGATTCTGCGACGCGTTGCGCGAACCTAGGCCGCCGGTCGGAACCGGCGGCACCAATAGCTTCGGCGACAGAGCGCGTGCGTCATGGAGCCCAACATATCGAAATGGCGTGCGTGTGGCAAGCCGAAGAGAAATGGAGATATGGGGATAAGGGGAGATGAGGGGAGAAAGATTACCCAGGCGGCGACGCGCTCCCCTCATCCCCATCCATCTCCCTCATCTCCCCGAGATTCTTCAATCCCACTAAGGAAGAGCGCTGGCTTGCTTCATCAATGCCGATGAATCTCATCGATCCATTTCACCTCCTCGGGCGCCTCGACGGGGGTGATGTCGAGGTTGACCACGACGGGTTCCTGGCCGCTCCGCACCAGCACGCATTCCAAAGGCTCGTTCGTGCTGGCGTTGATTTCCTGATGCGGGACATAGGGCGGCACATAGATGAAATCGCCGGGGCCGGCCTCGGCCATGAATTCGAGCTTTTCGCCCCAGCGCATGCGCGCCTTGCCCTTCACCACATAGATGACGCTTTCGAGATCGCCGTGGTGATGCGCGCCGGTCTTGGCGTTGGCGTGGATTGTGACCGTGCCGGCCCAGAGCTTTTCCGCACCGGCGCGCGCATGGGTGATGGCGGCGGCGCGGTTCATGCCGGGTGTCTGCGGCGTGTTGGTGTCGAGCGCCGAGCCCTTCACCACGCGCACGCCGTGCTGGCGCCAATCGATTTTCCCGGTCATCGCGCCTCCCTGCGGCTTTCTTCTGTCCGCCACCACTCCGCGCGCACGCCATCGTCCGTCTCGGCCGGCAAATGCGTCTCGCGCAACGCTGAAAATAGCGCCGCGGGCGCGAGCCGCGCCAGCGCCCAGACCGCCATCGCGCGCACCAGGGGCGAGGCATCGCCAAGGCGCGCTTCGGCCGCAGCCGCGAGCGCCGGCTCGGCGCTGTTGCCGACGGCGATGAGCACATTGCGGACGAAGCGGTTGCGGCCGATGCGTTTCACCGGCGAGCCCGAGAACACCGCGCGGAATTCGGCATCATCAAGGTCAGCGAGCGCCGCCAGTTGCGGCGCCATGAGCGCTTCGCGCGGCGCGAAGCCCGGCTCTCGGGTCACGCGCGCGAACTTGTTCCAGGGACAGACTGCGAGGCAATCATCGCAGCCATAGATGCGGTTTCCCATCAGCGGGCGCAACGCGGCGTCGATGTGACCTTTGTGCTCGATCGTGAGATAGGAGATGCAGCGCCGCGCATCGAGACGGTAGGGCGCGGGAAAGGCCCGCGTCGGGCAGATATCGAGACAACGCGAGCACTCGCCGCAATGGTCGCTCTCGGCATCGTCAGGCGAGAGCGACAATGAGAGATAAATCTCGCCGAGGAAGAGCCACGAGCCCCATTGCCGCGAGACGAGGTTGGTGTGCTTTCCCTGCCAGCCGATGCCGGCGCGCGCCGCGAGCGGCTTTTCCATGACGGGCGCCGTGTCGACGAAGACCTTGAGGTCGCTCGACCAGCGCGCCGCGATCACTCGCGCCAGCGCCTTCAAGCGCGATTTCACGATGTCGTGGTAGTCGCGGCCGCGCGCATAGACGGAAACGCCGCCTTCGGTCTTTCGCGCGAGCGGCGCCAGCGCGTCCTCGGCGGGCCCGTAATTGAGGCCGAGCACGACGACACTCTTCGCCTCGGGCCAGAGCGATTGCGGATGCCCACGCTGCTCGGCGCGCGCGGCAAGCCAGCCCATCTCGCCGTGGAACCCGCGCGCGATAAACTCGGCGAGATTGGCGCGCGCCTCGGGCGCGAGCGCCGCCGGCGCGAAACCGACCGCGTCGAAGCCGAGGCCGAGCGCTTCCTCGCGGATGGCGGCCTTGATGTCGCCGCTCATGCCGCGCCCCTCAGCCGCGGCCGCGATAGGGTGCGACGCCTTGCTCGGGAAGCCACAAGCCGCGGGGCGGCGCGCCCGTCTGGTAGAAGATGTCGATCGGCATGCCGCCGCGCGGATACCAATAGCCGCCGATGCGCAGCCACTTCGGCTGCAACGTATCGACGAGGCGGCGCGCGATCGTGACCGTGCAATCCTCGTGAAAGGCGCCGTGATTGCGGAACGAGCCCAAGTAAAGCTTCAGCGACTTGCTCTCGACGAGAAAGCGCCGCGGCACGTAGTCGATGACGAGATGCGCGAAATCAGGTTGACCCGTGATGGGACAGAGCGCGGTGAATTCGGGACAGGTGAAGCGCACGAGGTATGTCTCGCGCGGATGCGGATTGGGCACTTTCTCGAGCACGGCGTCCTCGGGTGACGCGGGGAGCCGCGCCTTTCCCCCGAGCTGCGTCAGCGTGCGGTCATTCGCTTTCGCCATTGTTCCTCTAAAGCGCCGGAATGTCCCCCGCCGCATGCGCTGCCGCGATCCCCGCCGCGGCACCGGCGAGCGTGCCGGTCTCGATGGCGATGCGGAGATCGCGCATCAAATCGGCATAGTAGTGGAGATTGTGCTGGGTCAACAGCATGCTCGCGAGGATCTCGCCGGCGCGGACGAGGTGGTGGAGGTAGGCCCGCGTGTACTGGCGACAGGTGGCGCAGGTGCAACCCTCATCAAGAGGCCGCGGATCGTCCATGTGGCGCGCGTTGCGGAGATTGACGGTGCCGCGGCGAGTGAAGGCTTGTGCGGTCCGGCCCGAGCGGGTCGGCAGCACGCAGTCGAAGAGATCGATGCCGCGCATGACCGCGCCGATGATGTCGGCGGGCTTGCCGACGCCCATGAGATAGCGCGGCCTGTCCTGAGGAAGCGCCGGCACGGTCTCGTCGAGAACCGCGAACATCGATGCCTGTCCCTCGCCCACCGCGAGCCCGCCCACGGCGTAGCCGTCGAAACCGATCGCGCGCAGCGCTGCCGCGGAGCGCTGGCGCAAGGCGGGATAGACGCTCCCCTGCACGATGCCGAAGAGCGCGTAGCCGGGCCGCGGCGGAAAAGCGCGCTTGCAACGCTCGGCCCAGCGCATCGAGAGCTCCATCGAGCGCTCGGCCTCACTTTCCTCAGCGGGAAACGGCGTGCATTCGTCGAGCACCATGGTGATGTCGGCGCCGAGGAGCCGCTGGATCTCCACCGCGCGCTCGGGCGACAGTTCATAAAGGGTTCCGTTGAGATGCGAGCGGAAGGAGACGCCGCGTTCGTCGATCTTCCGGAGCTTCGCCAGCGACATCACCTGGAAGCCGCCGCTGTCGGTGAGGATCGGCTTCGGCCAGTTCATGAAACGATGGAGACCGCCCAGCCCGGCGATACGCTCGGCACCTGGCCGCAGCATCAGGTGATAGGTGTTGCCGAGAATGATCTCGGCGCCGGTCGCCGCCACATCTTCGGGCCGCATCGCCTTCACCGTGCCGGCGGTGCCGAGCGGCATGAAGGCAGGTGTCTCCACCGTGCCATGTGCCGTCGCCATGCGCCCGCGCCGCGCCGCGCCGTCGCGGGCGAGAAGGGTGAAGGAAAACTCGGTCATGGGGCCGCGTCGGGGAACAGCAAGCTGGCATCGCCATAGGAGAAGAAGCTGTAGCGCTGCTCTATAGCATGGGCGTAGGCGTCCTTCATGCGCTCGAGGCCGGCAAAGGCGGCAACCAGCATGAAGAGCGTCGAGCGCGGCAGGTGAAAATTGGTGAGCAACAGATCGACGGCGCGGAAGCGGTAGCCGGGCGTGATGAAGAGATCGGTCTCGCCGGCGAAAGGACCGATGTGGCCCCGCTCATCGGCGGCGCTTTCCAGAAGCCGCAGGCTCGTCGTGCCGACGGCGACGATGCGCCCGCCCGCGTCCCGCGCGGCGTTGATCTGCGCCGCCATCGCCGCATCGATGAAGCCCTGCTCGCTATGCATGCGGTGATCGCGCGTGTCTGCCACCTTCACCGGCAGGAAGGTGCCGGCGCCGACATGGAGCGTCAGCGTGACGCAGGCGATGCCCGCCTGGTCGAGCGCCGCCAGAAGCCGCTCGGTGAAGTGCAGCCCGGCGGTGGGCGCCGCCACCGCGCCCTCATGCCGGGCGAAGATCGTCTGGTAGTCGGCGCGATCGCGCGGATCGCCGCCGACGCCGCGCTTGATATAGGGCGGAAGCGGCATGGAGCCCAGGCGCTCGAGCGCCGCGCGGAGGTCGCTTCCTTCGCGATCGAAGGCAAGCGTGAGATCCCCTTCCTCGTGCTTGGCCGCGACCTCGGCGGCAAAGCCTTCGCCGAAATCGAGGCGGTCGCCCGGTTTGAGCCGCCGCGCACCCTTGGCGAAGGCGCGCCATCGCCCGCCGCCCAAGTCGCGATGGAGCGTCACCTCGACCTGCGCCGTTCCGCGCCGCCCGACCAGCCGCGCCGGAATGACCCGCGTGTCATTGACGACGAGGAGATCGCCCGGTCGCAGAAGCTGCGGCAGGTCGAGGATGCGCCGGCCTTCCAGCCGCTTGTCGACGACGAGCAGCCGCGCCCTATCGCGCGGCTCCGCCGGGCGATCGGCGATCAGCTCCTTCGGCAGCTCGAAATCGAAATCGTCGACGCGCATGACGCTTGCCGCTTTAGCGGGCCGGAAGCATCGAGGGAATATGGCTCCTCTCCACCCTTCGGGGCGGAGAGGAACAACGTGATCGACGAAGGGCCAGCTATCGCCTTGCCCGCGTGATGTCGCGCAGCACGGCCGCTTCCTGCTCCTTCTCGTCGAGGCGGTGCTTCACCAAGTCGCCCATCGAGACGAGGCCGACGAGCTGACCGTTCTCCATCACCGGCAGATGGCGCACGCGATGCGCCGTCATCACCTGCATGACGGCATCGATGCGGTCCTCGGGCGTGCAGGTGGTGACGTCGGGCGTCATCAGCTCGTGCACCTCGTATGTCAGGGCCTCGGCGCCGTGGCGGGCGAAAGCGTGGATGACGTCGCGCTCGGAAAACATGCCGACGAGCTTGCCCCAGCGGTCGAGCACCACGAGCGCGCCGATTCGCTCCTCATGGAGCTTGCGGATCGCCGTTTCCACGATATCAATCGAACGCACGGTAGAGACGTGCTGGCCCTTGTGATGAAGAATGTCGGCGACGGGCATGGGCTCACCTCCCCGGAAATCACGCGGGCGTCCATGAGAAGAGATAGGCATCACCGCGGCGCCCGGCACCCCCTCGGAAGGGTGGCGTGCCGGACGAGATAGAACTGAGAACCTTTGGGTGGTAGTCGTCGATCTTCCGATTTTCCGCAGACTAGATCGGCGGGTCTGGTCGAGTCCGTGAACTACTAGGAAGCAGGACGCGGTTATCAGAGCCGGCTTGATTGCCCCCCGCAGTTGCCATACCTTCGAACTGGATGGGTATGCTCAAGCGTCTGTCGAACGTCCTGCTCGTCTTGGCGTTGGTCGCCGGGACGACGGGCGCGTTAACGTCTGCCAACGTCGCGGCGGGCATGCCGATGCCCTGCAATGACGGCACGGCGTCCGACATGGCGCCGATATCGGACCCCGCCACGCCCTGCAAGGGTATGATGCCGACCTGTGCGGACGCGACGGGCTGCATCATCGTCGCTGCCCTACCGGCGGCGCCGACCTCCGGGTCCGTTCCGGTCGTGTGGGCCGCCTTCGATTATCCCTCTCTTGCCGCCATGCTCGACGGCCGCTCCATCGAGCCGGAACTCTTCCCTCCGATCCTGTCGGCTTAAGCCGACGCCGCGCCGCCTCACGGTGGCCGACGTCCTGCGTCGTGACGCGGGCGCAATCGCCGCGCGCGCCACGCACCGAGCCGGGTGAGGGATGGCCGCCCAGTCGCCGTCTCCGCTCGCCGTGAAACAGCCGTTCCCGAGCGGAACGGCCGAGGAAGGGAAGAGCATGTCAAGAAACCGCATTCTCGCGGCCGTTGCCATCGCGATGGTAGCTGCGACCGCACCCGGATGGGCCACAGCCTCCGATTACCGCTTCGAGCTTGACGGTCCGCCGGCGACAGCTGGCAAAGCCACGGTCATCAAGGTCCACCTGATCCACATGCCGGATGGCAAGCGAGTATCCGGCGCCGTCATCTTTCAGACGAGGTTCGACATGGGGCCGGACGGCATGGGCACCATGACGGCACCTGCCAAGGCGGTCCGAGGGCAGGACGCGGACGCCTATGCGATCGAGGTCGAGCCGTCGATGTCCGGGAATTGGGCACTGACGCTTGCGGCGAAAGTTCAAGGTGAGACCGACACCGTGCGCGGCACCGTCATCGTCACGGTGCCGAAGTGAAAACCGATCCGCTTGGGATGGGCGCGGCCAGGCGAAAGCTTGGCTGCGTCCTGGCGATCGGCGTTGCCGCCGCGATCCTTGCTCCCGACTCTGCCGCGCGGGCGGCATCCACCGCGGATCCCACTCCGGGCGCCACGGTGGAGGAGTTGCTGGCGCTCGTCAGGACCTTCAACCCCGACCTCGCCGCAGCCGCGCTCGACCGCGAGCAGGCGATGGCGAAGATTTACCCGGCCGGCGCGCTCGACGATCCCACGCTGAACCTTGGGCGCGACCAAGGTTTTCGCAACACCACGTTCTCGGTTTCCCAGGAATTCCCGCTCTGGGGTAAGCGGGAGCTTCGCCGGGAAGTGGCGACGGCAGACGCCGTCGCGGCGAAGGGCCGCGAAGGCAGCGTCGCAGCGGAGCTCGAAGAGCAGGTCAAAGTCACCTTCGCGCAATATTACCAGTCCGATCATGCCATCGCTGTTACGCGTGAAATCGATTCGCTGCTGCGTGATCTCGCCGGAACCGTGCGTGCGCGCTACGCGCAAGGACTCGGGAACCAATCGGACGCGATCAGGGCCGACCTCGAGCGGACCCGTGTCGGTCCTAAGCTCTCGATGCTCGAACGCGACGAACAGATCGCGAAGGCGAAAATCAACGCCCTGATTTCCCATCCGGCGGATGCTGCGCTCGCACGACCGACAACGCTTCGCAAGGTGCCTGGCATAACCTCTCTAACGCTCGGCACTCTCGTGGCGCGCGCCAGCGACGGCAATCCGATGCTGGCAACCAGCCGGGCCGAAATCACTGCTGCCGACCACGAGCGCACGCTCGTCGACAAGAGCTGGTACCCCGACGTGACGGTCAGCGTTGGTGACGATGTCCTTCCCGGTCAATCGCCGGGGCGGGTGGTGGCCGGCGTTGGCATCAAGGTCCCGCTGCAATGGGGCGTGCGCGACGCGCAGGCGCATGCGGCCAGCGCCAAGAAGGCGGCAGCACAGGCGCGTCTCGAGGGGACAAGGCTCAAGATCGAGAGCGACCTCCAGGCGGCATTGGCGACCTTGAGCCAGGCGCAACGCACCGCGGATCTGCTCAAGAACGCGCTGACCCAGCAGAGCGCTGCGGCTTATCGGTCCGCGCTTGCCTCTTACGAGCGTGGCCGTGGCGATCTCACGCCGGTTCTGGACGCGGCACGCCAGCGGCTCGAGATCCACCTCGAGCTGCTGGAACTGCTGATGCAGGAGCAGACCGCGCTCGCGGCGATCGAGCGCCTGATCGGAGGTGAGCTATGAAGCGAGCCCTTGTTGTGGTCCTGCTTCTCGTGGTCGCCCTCGGCATCGGCGTCGGGGGTTATTGGATCGGACGACGAGAGATCAAAGCGTCCGCGCGAACGTCCGCAATCGGCGCGACGGAAGCTCCAAACGCGCCGTTCTCCAGAACCACGCCGGAACGCGCGATCCTCTACTACCGCGACCCCATGGGCAAGCCGGAGTACTCGCCGGTTCCCAAGAAGGATGCGATGGGGATGGATTTTGTCCCGGTCTACGAGGGACAGGAGGACAACGCTTCGCCAGCCTCGGCGAGCGCGCCGCCGGCATCTCAGCCCAAGGGGAGGATCCTCTATTACCGCAATCCCATGGGTCTCGCCGACACGTCGCCTGTGCCGAAGAAAGACTCGATGGGAATGGAATACATCCCGGTCCTTGAAGGTGAGGACGCCGACGACGCCGGCACCGTCAAGATCAGTCCAACACGGGTGCAAACGCTCGGCGTCCGGACGGCGCCGGCCGAACTCCGCAAAATCGCCCGCACCATCCGGGCCGTCGGCACGGTTCAAGCCGACGAGCGGCGGCTCTTCG
Source organism: Allostellaceae bacterium (assembly GCA_035945115.1). Taxonomy (GTDB): domain Bacteria; phylum Pseudomonadota; class Alphaproteobacteria; order ATCC43930; family CGMCC-115725; genus DAHUYF01. Next base: position 16,228 of record DASZAN010000090.1, on the reverse strand, counting down.
TGGTCAACACGAAGTTCGAGGGCTGGATCGAGAAGCTCCACGTCAACGCCACGGGGCAATCGGTGCGTCGCGGCGAGCCGCTCATGGAGATTTACGCTCCGGACCTCGTCGTCGCCGAGCAGGAGTACCTGCTCGCCTGGCGGTCGCTCCAAAGCATGAAAGCAGCAACAGCCGACACCCGCGATGCCGCGCGACAGCTCGCCGAGGCCGCCCTCACCCGGCTCAGGAATTGGGACATTCCCGACGATCAGGTGCGAGAGCTCCAGCGCAGCGGCAAGATGACGCGCACCCTTTCCCTACGGGCACCCGCCGACGGCGTGGTGCTGGAGAAAACGGCCGTGGAGGGCATGCGCTTCATGCCGGGCGAGCCGCTCTATCGGATCGCAGATCTCTCCACCGTGTGGCTCATCGCCGAGGTGTTCGAGCAGGATTTGGGGGCGCTGCGCGCTGGCGAGGACGCGAAGATTACCGTCAACGCCTATCCCGGCGCCGCCTTCGACGGGAAGGTGAGCTTCATCTATCCGACCGTCTCGCAGGAGACCCGAACAGGCAAGGTGCGGATCGTCACCGCCAATACCGACCGCCGGCTCAAGCCAGGCATGTACGCTAACGTCACGCTCGACGCCTCGATCGGCGACGGCCCGGTGCTCGTGGTTCCGGACTCCGCGATCATCGACAGCGGCAATCAGCAGATCGTCCTCGTCGAGCGCGGCGAGGGGAAGTTCGAGCCTCGCCAAGTGAAGCTGGGAGCCCATGCGGAGGGCTCCTATGAAGTTCGCGACGGGCTCTCCGCCGGCGAACGGGTCGTCGTCAGCGCCAACTTTCTCATCGATGCCGAAAGCAATCTGAAGGCCGCGCTCAAGACCTTCGCGCCACCGGAAGGCGGCACAAGCGACCGCACGACGCCGCCTCCAGCCGCTGCAAACGGAAAGTCGTGAGCATGCGCCACGTTCGAACCACCGCTGTCGCAAGGAATTGACCGATGCTTGCCACCATCATCCGCTGGTCGAGCCGCAACGCCTTGCTCGTCCTGATGGCGACGGTCTTCATCGTCGCTGCGGGCATCTACGCGGTGCTGCGCACGCCGCTCGATGCCATCCCGGATCTCTCGGACCCCCAGGTCATCGTCTACACCGAATATCCTGGCCAATCGCCGCAGGTCGTCGAAGATCAGGTCAGCTATCCCCTGACCACGGCCCTCCTGGCCGTCCCCCGCTCGAAGGTGGTGCGCGGCTTCTCCTTCTTCGGCGCCTCCTTCGTCTACGTCGTCTTCGAGGACGGCACCGACATCTATTGGGCGCGTAGCCGCGTGCTGGAATACCTCAACTTCGCCCAGAAGCGCCTGCCTGCGGGTGTCACGCCGTCGCTCGGGCCGGATGCCACCGGGGTCGGCTGGGTGTTCGAATACGTCGTGATCGGCGCCAAGCGGTCGCTGGCGGAGCTGCGGACCATCCAGGACTGGTTTGTCCGCTATCAGCTCACCAAGGCGGAGGGCGTGGCCGAGGTCGCGAGCGTCGGCGGTTTCGTCAAGCAATATCAGATCGTGGTCGACCCCACGAAGCTTCGCGCCTACGGGATTCCGCTCGCGAAAATCACCGAAGCCGTCCGCATGAGCAACATGGATGTGGGCGGCCGCGTCATCGAGATGAGCGAGCGCGAGTACATGGTGCGTGGCCGCGGTTATTTGCGTGGCATCTCCGACATCGAGCAGATCGTTCTCAAGACCGACCGCGGCACGCCGGTTCTGCTGCGCGACGTGGCCCGCGTAGAGTTTGGTCCTGACGAGCGACGCGGCCTCACCGAGCTCGATGGCGAAGGCGAGGTCGTCAGCGGCATCGCGCTTCAGCGCGACGGCGCGAACGCGCTCAGCGTCATCAAGAACATCAAGGAGAAGCTATCAGAGATCGCCGGGAGTTTGCCCGAAGGCGTGAAAATCCTCCCGGTCTATGACCGCTCGAACTTGATCTATCGCGCGATCGACACGCTAAGGCATACCCTTCTCGAGGAAAGCATCATCGTTGCGCTCGTGTGCATGGTTTTTCTGTTGCACGCCCGTAGCGCACTCGTCGCCATCATCATGCTTCCGGTCGGCGTGCTGATCGCCTTCATCATCATGCATGCACTCGGAATCTCCTCGAACATCATGAGCCTCGGCGGGATCGCCATTGCGATCGGCGCCATGGTGGATGCAGCGATCGTCATGATCGAGAACGCGCATAAGCGCTTCGAGCGCGCGCCGCGTGATGCGTCGCGGATGGAGGTTCTAATCAAGGCAGCGACGGAAGTCGGCCCGGCGCTGTTCTTCAGCCTGCTCGTCATCACCGTCTCCTTCGCGCCGGTGTTCACGCTGGAGGCGCAGGAAGGCCGGCTGTTCAAGCCGCTCGTCTACACCTACACCTTCTCGCTCGCTGCGGCCGCCTTGCTGTCGGTCACTTTGGTGCCGGTGCTGATGACGATCTTCGTCCGCGGCCGGATCATGCCGGAGCAAAAGAACCCGCTCAATCGGCTATTGATCTGGATCTACCGGCCGGTCATCACCGCCGTGCTGCGCTGGCGGAAGCTCACGATCGCCCTCGCGCTGGTCGTGCTGGGCATCTCCGTCTACCCGGTCATGAACATCGGCAGCGAGTTTATGCCGACGCTGAACGAAGGAACGCTCTTCTACATGCCCGTGAGTCTCCCGAGCATGTCGATCACCAAAGCGGCGGAGCTGCTGCAGACGCAAGACAAGATCATAAAGAGCTTCTCCGAAGTTGACTCCGTCTTCGGCAAGGCCGGCCGAGCCAATACGGCAACGGATCCGGCGCCGACCGAAATGTTCGAGACGATCATCAACCTGAAGCCCGAGAGCGAGTGGCCCCCGGGCATGACTGTCGATCAGCTCATCTCCGACATGAACAAGGCGCTGCAATTTCCTGGCGTGAGCAATGCCTGGACCATGCCGATCAAAGCCCGCATCGATATGCTCTCGACCGGCATTCGCACGCCCGTGGGCGTCAAGGTCTACGGCAACGACCTCGGCGAGATCGACCGCCTGGCCAGGCAAATCGAGTCGGTGGTACGGAAAGTGCCGGGCACGACCAGCGCTTTCGCAGAGCGTATGTTGGGCGGTTACTACGTGAACGTCGAGCCAGACCGCGCCGCTCTCGCCCGATATGGGCTCACGATCAACGACGTGCAGGAGGTAGTGCAGACCGCGCTTGGCGGCGAAATGGTGACCAACACCGTCGAAGGCCGCGAGCGCTTCAGCGTCAATGTCCGCTATCCCCGCGATCTTCGCGAAGACCCGCAGGCAATCGCGCGCCACGTCCTTGTCAACGGGAGCGACGGCGCGGCGATTCCCCTTGGCCAAGTCGCATCGATCAACATCGCGCAAGGCCCGCCGTCGATCCGCACCGAGAACGCGCAGCTCGTCGACTACATCTACGTCGACTTGCACGGACGCGACCTCGGCGGATATGTCGCGGACGCGCAACGGGCCGTTCAGGAGCAAATATCATTCCCGCCCGGCTACCACATCGAATGGAGCGGCCAGTTCGAGTACCTAGAACGGGCCAAGGCACGACTGCAAACAGTCGTGCCCCTGACCCTCTTCCTCATCTTCATCCTCCTCTACCTGAACTTCCGGCGGTTCACCGAGACGCTCATCGTCATGCTCTCGGTGCCCTTCGCGCTTACCGGCGGTCTCTGGCTCATGTACCTCATGGGCTTCAACATGAGCGTCGCCGTCGCGGTGGGGTTCATCGCGCTCGCCGGCGTTGCGGCGGAGACCGGCGTCGTGATGCTGATCTATCTCGATAACGCCTTCACCGAGATGGTCGAGGAGCGACGGCGGTCGGAGCGTCCGCTCACTTCGCAGGATCTCCACGCCGCGATCATGGAAGGCGCCGTCGAGCGCGTGCGACCCAAGATGATGACAGTTTCGGCAATCATGGCCGGGTTGCTGCCGATCCTCTGGAGCACGGGGACCGGCTCCGAAGTCATGCAGCGCATTGCCGTGCCGATGGTCGGCGGCATGTTGTCGTCGACGGTGCTGACGCTGGTGGTCATCCCCGCGATCTACGCGCTCGTGAAGACGCGCCTCGTGCGCTCCTCGCGCACGCGCGCGGCCGGGCAACGTGCATTTAGTCCTGCCGAATGAGCAAATTTGGAAGGAGCGAAGTGGAGCATGGACCCGTTCAGGATGCCAGCCCTCATCGCGCTCGTTCGCGTGTTCACGACTGATCTCAAATACCGCTGTTACGACCGCGGGGGAAAGTGGAAGGCCGCGGCCCAGCATGATGGAGGAACGCATGTATCGTCTGGATCGCGGTTTTCATCGTGATTTGGCTCGCATTGGACATGCGCGCATCGGGACTTGCCGTTGGATGGCTCCGACGCCGGATCTGGGGTCGATCGCTTGGGCATCGGCACTGATCGGCGTTGCCGCCGTTCTGTTCGGGACGCAGCCGGCGGTGGCCGCGACGTGTACCGACGAGCTGCAGCTGCTTGCAGAGCAGTGGAACGCCATGTCGTTTCCGACGCCGGCTAAGCCGGCCGCGCACGTGCTCGGCAAAAACGGCCGTGAGTACACCGGCGGACAGATCGAGTACATGAAGACCGAAATCCGCCTTGCGAACATCGACTGTAGATCCGGGAACAGCGATGCGGCCATGAAACGCGTGACCATCGTCCGTGGGATTCTCACGAATGGGTACGCCGTGCGTTAGCGGCACCACGATGATCGGTGACAGAGTCGATGCAAATTCGGCCGCTGAGAAATTGCGGCTCCTAGGCGAACGAGTCTCAGCAAGCGGAAGGCTGGTTAACCCCGACAGCCAGCGCCGCGGCTTTGTGCTGGAGGCGCTCGTCACCCCCGTGATCAGTAACACGGGGGGCTCAAAATACATGCCCTTAAACGCGGCTCCGGAACAATGAAATTCTCTCGATAGGCGCGGGCTAGCCGCTGCGGGTGTCAAGGTCCTTCGCAGGGACCCGCGCGCACAAGCGAAACGCGGAGCGTGGGTGGAAGGACCTTGACACCCGGACTCGGTCTAGCTTGCGGCCTGGGGAGCGGGGACCGGGTGCGCAGCGAAGCAAGCACCCGCAGACCCGCACCCCTGCCCGCCGGCGAGGCCGGGGGCGCCGGGGGCAGAGCCCGCGGCTCGGCGCGAAGCGCGCGGCATGGCGCTCGTCTTTCCTCATCCCGCTAGCGCTAACGCTAGCGCTAGCGTTAGCGGGCACGAGCAGTGGCGAGTCGCACGAGTCGCACCCGAATTCGGGCGGTCGCAGGCTCGTTTTCAATCCCGCTAGCGTTAGCGCGATTTTCCCCACGACCCTTGCAAACCTGATCTAGTCGCCTCCACCGATGCGAGGAGGCCACCATCCATGCTCCCGGACAGGTCCTGAGGCTTGGAGACGCGACGAACCCCACCGCTCGCCCCGCGCCGAGTCGCCGCAGCGACTCGGCATTTGGTGGCTGCGCTCGACCGCGTCGGATCAGATTTCCATACGTACGTAGGGAAGCGATTTCTCCTTTGACGGGCCTTCGCCTTCGCTGCGATGCCCTTTGTACGAAAACATGGAGGCAGCCTTGCCCGTGACAGCGAACGACCGACACAAAGCGCCCGGATCGGCAAGCGCGCGCCCGCGGTTGCTGCTCTGCGGCCTCGATAGCCTTTACGTCTCCTACTACCTCGACGTGCGAAACGGGAAGCTCGATTTCGAAGAGTTGGCTGTTCAGAAAGAGAGGGCGCGCGAAGCTCGCAAGGGCCGCTTAGAGGCGGCTCAGGTGGGGAGTGAATCCTTTGCGGTCATGCCGTATGGGAAGCATCCCTACGCCTACGTGCTCACGAACGACGCGTTCGAGGTGCGGCTATCGGAGAACATGAGCCCCAGCTGCCACGTGCAATATGGCAGCCATCTTCTTTGGCATTGCGGGCTTGAAGACAGCCTCAATCGCTTTGACAGCTGGTGCGGCTCGCTCGGCCTCCGGCAAAAGGCACCTGAGGTGGTCGCTCGCGCAGATTGGGCGTTTGATTACGCGCTTCCAGATATTGATTTTGGCGCCGACCACTTCATCAGCCGCTTCAAGAAGGATTCGATTCACCGGTCAAATCGGAAAATCCAGACGTTCACATTCGGCCGCGGCGATTGCGTGATCCGCGTCTATGACAAGGTCGCGGAGATCGAGGAGGAAAGTCACAAATATTGGTTCTTCCCTTTATGGGGCCGCCGCGCAGGCGTGTGGCGCATTGAATTCCAGGTGCGCGGAGCGAGGCTGCAGCAAGCCGGCATGCATACGACAGACGATCTACGCGATTTACAGAATGATCTTGTGCACGAGCTGGCGACAAACCATACGACGTTGAGGCAGCCAAGCGGCGACAGCAATCGAGCGCGATGGCCGCTCCATCCTCTGTGGCGATTATTCATCGGCGACATTACGCAGCTGCCACGGACTGGTCTGATTCGGAACTTCTCACCTCACGCCACGCTCAACATGCGGCTCGATTATCAAGGTCGCGCCCTCCACGGCACCTTGAAAGGCTACGCTGCATTGCTGAGCGAAAGGCACGAGCGCGATGTTCCTCTAACCTTTGAGGAGCTACTGGCCGCGCTCGGCCCAGCTCTCCGGCGCCACCACAACCCAGTCGTCTGGCACGCGGACGTAGGCAATCGCCTCAAAGCCATGAGGCTCGGCCAATGGTAGCCTCGAACGACAACGCGCCCGGCCGGCGCCGGCAGCACAGAAAGGCCAGAGGTGCTGCTAGTCCCTACATAGTGAATTCCGCCGCGCCAGAGGCCGAAAATGAGACTCGCGGCAGTGGCGATCCGGCGAATTCCCATAGCTACGTAGTGAGGGAGGGGAGCCCCGTTAGGTATGAAAATGTGGCAGCAAGGAGCGGACGCGTCGCCATCCACGTGACTGACGATTTTGGTGAGCCTATAACGATCCGAGCGGGAGAATTCACTACCCTCCATAGGCTGATCGAGACCGTGATCGAGGAGCTTACGGCGAAAGCCGCGAACGACAGGTAGCGAACATGGGCATACGCGCAGCGCTTTACCTCCGTGTTTCGACGGGGCGCCAGGTCGAGAAGGACCTTTCAATCCCCGATCAGCGCCGGCAGGCCGAAGCCTATTGCAAAGGCAAGAGCTGGGTTGTCTGCCGGGAATTCGGGGAGCGCGGCGCGAGCGCCACGGACGACAAGCGACCCGTCTTTCAGGAGATGGTGGACGCGGCCACCCGCTCCGATCGCGAGTTCGACATTATCGTCGTGCACAGCTACTCGCGCTTTTTCCGCGACGCTTTCCAATTCGAATTCTATCTGCGCCGTTTGCAAAAGCATGGTGTGAGGGTGGTCTCAATCACGCAAGAGACCGGCGACGATCCGACTAGCCAACTAATTCGAAAGATCGTGTCTCTGTTTGACGAGTATCAGAGCAAGGAGAATGCGAAACATACGCTGCGCGCGATGAAGGAAAATGCAAGGCAGGGATTTTGGAACGGCTCGCCGCCACCCTATGGCTATCGCCTGATCGAAGTCGAGCGTCGCGGCGACCGAGTGAAGCGGCGGCTTGAGATTGATCCTGGCGAGGCCGAGATCGTTCGTCGGATTTTTCGTCTCCATCTCCATGGCGAGGGTGCCGGGCCGCTCGGCCTTAAGGCCATTGCCGATCACCTCAACCGAAAGGGTATTCGCTACCGCGGCTCACGAAAATTCAGCAACGGGCTCATTCATCGCCTGCTGACGCGCGAGACCTATGCGGGCCGCCATTGGTTCAATCGCCGCGACTCAAAGAGCGGAGCGCAGAAGTCATCCGAGGAATGGGTACCGCTCTCCGTTCCGGCGATCATCGATGACACGATGTTACAGCAAGCGCGCGCTTCGCTCTCAAGCCGTAGCCCAAAGGTGATTGCTCCTCGTATCGTCAACAGTCCGGTGCTTCTGACGGGATTGGCCCGCTGTGCGACGTGCGATGGCGCGATGACGCTGCGGACGGGCAAGAGCGGCCGATATCGCTACTACGCGTGCTCAACTTGCATGCGGCTGGGGACGACCGCCTGTAAGGGCCGAGCCCTCCCCATGGCCTTCCTAGACGATCTGGTGGTCAAACGGATTGCCGATCGGCTGTTCACGCCGGAGCGTCTTCGGCAGCTGTTGAACGAGCATACCGAGCGCCAAAGGACCGACAAGTGGCGCATAGAGGCAAAGCAGGCCGAGAAGGAGCTTCGGGCAAACGAGGAAGCAACCAACCGCCTGTTCGACATGGTCGGGCGTGGCATTGCGCCGCTCGATGACGCACTCGGTAAGCATCTCGCGACGCTGCGGCAACGCCGCGAGGAGCTTTTGCGCTTGAAAGCGGCTGTCGAGAGGCAGCGTGCAATTCCCAGACGAACGATCGAACCGCATCAGCTGGGCGCATTCTGTAAGGCGATGCGGGAGCAGCTGCTCAGCGCCGATATAGCCACTCGCAAAGCGTATCTTCGGCTCTTCGTGGAGCGCATCGAGGTCGACGACGCGGAAGTGCGGCTCTTCGGTCGCAAGGATACTCTTGAAACGGCGCTCCGGCAGGAGCGCGAGTTGCCCCAGGCCGGAGTGCCCAGTTTTGACCAAAGGTGGCGTCCCCGGGGTGATGAGAAAATTAACGCTGAAAACGCTAGTAATGGCCGTATTTCAAGGGTAAAACTGTGTGGAGAACCTGTGTGGAGAGGCCAGCATGTACCTTGTTCTCCGGCATCAGACCTATTGGGCATTTTACGACGTTCCTCCATCGCTGCGGAAGGCCGTTGGCCGCCAGCGGTTCTACGAGAACCTGCGCACGGGCGACCTTGGGCAGGCTCGAATTAAGGCCGCAGTCTGCGAGGCTCAATGGCTAGCCGCGATTGAGCGTGCCCGGCGCGGCACTGACATTACGGAGGAAACTGCCTTTTGGCGGCAGCGGCTCCGTGACTGCAAGACAGACGAGGAACGCGACTGGCTTCAGGAGCGCATCCTCGATGCTGGTAGCAAACATGCCGGCATGGACTGGCACGAAGCAGACGAGCCCGGCAACGAGGCGGGGCGCGATGCCCTCGACCGCTTCGTGTCGATGGCGATGGGCGGCTTGGTGCCATTTGCTGAACATCTGGACGAATACCTAGCGACGGTCTCCGGCGGCATCGAAGCAAAGAGCCTGCACATGAAGCGCACCAACCTCGTGCGCTTCGGTAAGCTATTCGAGCACACGGCTGACGTAGAGCGCACGGCGGTCCAGCGGTGGGCCAACGCCGAGGTTGGCAATGGCGCGGCTCGTGCGACGGTCCTGCGGGCCATCGGCGATCTGAGGGGCTACTGGAAATTCCTCGTCAGCGTCAACGCGGCCCGCGAGCACCCGGACCCGCTCGACAAGCTCTCCATCGCGAGCGCGAACAGCAGCAAGAGCAGCAAGGCGGATGCGCGCAAAGCCTTCACAGCCGCCGATGTGCGCAATCTCTTGGCCGAAGCGCGCAAGCACGGCGATGACGAACTGTCCGACCTGATCGAACTCGGAATGTGGACCGGCGCTCGGCGTGAAGAACTGTGCGCGCTCCGGGTGGAGAAGGTGGACCTGAAGGCCGGCTATTTCGAGGTTGAGGACGCAAAGACGGAGGCAGGATGGCGGCAGGTCCCCATCCACTCCAAACTCGCACCCAAGATGAGACGGCTGGTGAAGGCAAGCACCGATGGCTACGTGCTCTCGGGGTTGCCGGCGAACAAGTATGGCGTTCGCGGCGGCGCTGTGGGGAAGCGGTTTGCCCGCCTCAGGCAATCGCTAGGCTTCGGCCCGCAGCACGTCTTTCACAGCGTCCGAAAGACTGTCGCGACGCTGTTAGAGGATGCAGGCGTGCCGGAGAACGTCGCGGCGGATATTCTCGGCCACGAAAAGAAGACGATGACCTATGGTCTCTACAGCGGCGGCACGTCGTTGAAGACGAAGCGTGCCGCGATTGAGAAGCTGGATTACGGGAGGGATCGTGGTGGCCTTCAGGCAGGCAGGCGCCGATAGTCAGCGCAAGCTCATCGCCTGACGTTCCGGCCTTTTAGCAACCTCCGCGGGTTCATTTCATCTTGTATGCGCCAGTGCCGTGGTTGCAGCCCTCGAATGTCCCTGGTTTGGCCGCCGGGAAGGCCCCAAGAGACTCGGCCACTCCAGTCCTGACGATCCCTTCGTACTTTCCAGTCCCAGCAAGCCCTTCAAGAGTGTTCTTCGGGGGTTCGACGATGCTCCTGATAAGATACTTGTCTCCATCTTTGTCGATGCCCTCACACATATTCATCCCCGACACCTTTCCGTCGATGGTGCCGGTGAACCCGACGCATCTGAAAGCCGTCATGTCGAGGAAGCCACCAGGCGGGTTGCTGCGGGTGGTTCCCGTCAGCTCGTAGCTCATAGCACTGTGAGTTTTCGAGAAGTCGATATTGTTGCCGATCCCCGACCAGCAACTCGTGATGTCGTACTTGCCTTCCTTTGGAAAGTCGGCAGCAGCAGCCACACCGGCGCCGCCGATGAGCGCCGCTGAAATCACCCGCACAGCCATTTTGTGAAGTGATGCCATTCATCCCTCCCACGTTGACGGCGCAAACGGATTGCGCCGTTGGTCGGTGGTTCCGGATGGGCGAGTTGAGCTTTCTACAGCCTGTTACTTCGTCGGCACTCTTAACGGCTTTTCAGTCAACGTGACTGGTCTGATGGCCGCGAGACATGACCCGACAGCACCCCGTCGATGAGCGCCATCTGAGCTTGTCTGAGTTGGTGTCTTTCACGGGCTGCCCCACGCGCAACCACAGCGTGAGGATGATGCCGGCGATGCATCTTTGTCAATGGCCCCCGTCGCCGGTTAGCGGCTAAGTAGTAAGTTTCCGCTGCGCGCTGGACGATGCATTGAAACTGTTCTTTAATTGTTCTGATGGTGCGAGAAGTATGTCGGGCCAATCGAGCGGCTGTCAGATGCGAGCCGGGCGCTTCGGATGCTCTGGTTCTTCTGCCTCAACTGCGGCCATGGCGCGCGGTTTGATCCGCGCAACCTGATCGCGCTCGCGGGCGACGCCACTCTCTACGATCTGAGCGAACGGCTGAAGTGACTTGGAGGAGATTTTGCATGTCCGACCCGCCAGAAGATTTTGCCCACACCCTGGCGAAGGAGATAGCAAAGCAGGTGCCAGTCACTGCCGTCTATCAAGATGCCCTCGCGAAGCCGACCAAGGAGGCTGGCGAGATACTGACCGACATTGTGAAGACCCTTCGCCTCGCATTGGCTCCCATTCAAGCACTCGCGGCCCTACAAGACCGCTATCGCAGTTTCATTGACCGTTCCATCGGGAGGGTCCCGGAAGAGCGTCGCATCCCTCCCGCGCCGCAAATCTTGGGACCAGTCATCGAAGCAATTCGCTATGAGCCGGCCGGTACGCCGATAGACGAGATGTTCTCTGAACTGCTCAGCCGTGCCATCGACAGGAGCCGCGTGAACGAAGCGCATCCCGCATATCCATTTCTGATCCGGCAACTTTCTCCTGACGAGGCGAAAATCTTGGCGCGGATGAGCGAAACCTCTTACGACCATGTAAGCATCGCTGACTACAATCCAGAAACGCACCTATTCTCGCGTCATCGTGTTTTGGTCGATGCGCTACCCCTTGAAGGGTTGACCTTTCCCGAAAACGCTCCGCTGTACATGGCGCATCTCGACAAACTTGGATTAGCGGGTGTGTATCAGCAGGGAAATCAGGAGCCGATATTCTCTGGTGAAGGGGCTGAGCGACGACAAACGGGAACAAGGGTGCGCAGCAAATACCTGCTAACGGAGTTCGGCAGAAAGTTCGTAGAGGCTTGCATCGGCAAGCCTCAATCGAGTTCGGTAGAAAAATCGTCGGCAGAATAGACTTTTCTTTCGGGGAAGATTTGTTCGGTGCGGAGAAGAAATGACGATTAGGGTCTACAAGGTCGGCGAGGTTGTCGGAGGCAAGGTTGTCTTCCAAACCAATCAAAAATTCCGTGCCGGGGATTTGGCCGCCGTCTTGACCAACCTTAGGGAAGTAGACGATCCGCTGCGGCATACGTGGACTTTTGATCTGGTTGTCGGAGCCGGTCCGGCAGCGCGCACAGTTCAGATTGATTTGCCGCCGTTCCTGCCAAGATCGCAGCATGAGGCTCCGTTCTTTCCTCCCGAGGCTTCCGGCCGCATTGTGTATTTCCATGATCGCCTGTTCATGCCCGAACGCTCGCCGTCGAATACGGTGGAGCAGGAAGAAGTCATCCTGCGGGTAAAGAAGGCTGTCTACGAGGAGGAAGCGGAGTTATCCAGTTTGCGCGAAGCCGTTGCGAATTTGGAAGCGGCAATTGAATTTCAGAAGTCCGGACCAAAGCGGGATGTGATCCCTGAGGATGTCAAATTGGTTGTTTGGGCCAGGGATGGGGGCGCTTGCATGCGCTGCGGCTCGAAGCAGGACCTTCATTTCGACCACATCATTCCAGTCGCCAAAGGGGGCGGAAACTCAGCAGCGAATATCCAAATTCTTTGCGAAGCCTGCAATCTTAGAAAAGGCGACAAGATCGCTATTACATGAAGGCGGCACCCGACACGCAAAGCCCCCTCGCGCAGGCCATTTAGTTGTTCAAGCTAAGCCTGGGCAATCATGGCAGAGCGGCATGGGCCGACCATACCTACGGTACCATCCAAATCTAAGCCCAGATATTTCATGGTGGCGGCCGCTTGCCCTGGGTTGATCGGCTCTAAAGATGCAAAGAGAAGGGTACCGTGCTCAGATGCGCGTGCAAGCTGTATCGCCCCTCCCACGGACGGGTACATCGCTGAAGCCACCACCTTTCTCAGTTCCCAATCCGGTGCGCGCCACCACGCAATCTCGGAAGTGGCGCGTGCTCGGGCATCGGCGATCCGTTGGGCCATCTCATGCTGACCAACGCCTAACAGCAGCACCGTCTCGCGAGCCGACGTATCTTGTTCTTGGCAACAAACCGTGAGCGGCGCTGACCCGTCAACCGGGGAGAGCCGGAAAATCCGATAACGCCTGAACCGATGACAATACCCGAACACCACTGCCTCACTTAGAGCGCGATTGCCAGCCGTGACGCCAATCTGTCGACATAGTTCCGTGTGAAGCCGCGCTACGACACTCGCCACGTCTTCTAAGGATGGGATCGCCAGGTCCTGACCCTGAGGAACACAGATCAAGTTTGATAACACAGGCACGAGAAGCGCATTTAGGTTCAAGCTCAACAGCGCGCTTCCCGCAACCGCGAGTCCGAATGAATGAGCGTAATAGATTTGGTCGAAATGGCCACTGGCTGACGGTCGCCTGCTCACAATTGGCAGAGAAAATATTTTGGCGACGCTATCCGAGATAACGCTCCCGTCTGGTGCACTGATGCGGCTATCGCTTACAGCACATACCTGTGGCGGGTTTGTCTCGGCGTTCACCCAACAAGCCACGATGGTCATGATGCAACCCATCCATCTAAGAATTGGTCTCAGGATCGAAATCCCAAGGATCAGGATCAACGCCCCTCGCTATGCCACTACCGCGCGGGGACTATGGTGCGGGCTATGGCGCGACGAACTCGACAACATCGTTCAATGTCATCGCATAGAGTTTGGCCATAGGCGCACGAGTGACGAGCGGTTCGGTGAAACTGAACTCAACGTCATCGTGGATCAGCGAACCATCAATCTCATCGACAAGCTGAAACGTATCTGTGCGAGGATTGCTCCGTACCGAGATGCTAAGAATTGCGAGCGAGCGTTCAGCGCGAGCGAGGCGCTTTTTGTCCCGAGGCGAAAGCATGTGCTCCTCCATTCCGAGATGATCTACCAGAATGGAAGGCCAAGAGGCGGAGCGGCGTCAAACAAAATCGCTCTGGCAATGTAGCTGCGGCAAGGGCGAAAGTAGCTTGGAGCGTTGAGCGGAGGGGCGCTCATTTCCGGCGCAATCGACGTGTACACGTCACTCGCCAGTGAACGGGTCAAAGTCGGTGCGCTGGCGGATCGCCGCATCACTGTTGGCTTCGCCTTCAGCGCGACGGCGCTTCTCGATCCTGCGCCGTCGCTCCTGATCCTTGATCGCCGCGTCAATGAGCGCCTGTCTCTCTGCATCGGTCATGGTCAGTCTCCATTGGGATTAAATAGGTCGAAGTCGAGCCCTTGCGCGAGTTCGCGTGGCTTGTCGTAGCCAATGATCGGAACGCCACGGTAGACACCAGCGGGAGGCTTTGCGGACCTGATTTGCATCACGCCAACGCGCGACGCGCTCATGATGTCATCGTTCTCCTTGACGATGATGCCGTCCTTGCGATGGTACATTTCGAACTCGCCGCGAAATTCGACAAGGTTGGGCGCAACCTTCAGCCTGCCGTCGCGGAACCTCGTGATCATCTCGACAATGCCGGGCTCGGTGAAGTAACCGCCGCTCTTGTGCGTCGCGTGCGTTGGCAGCATCGCGAGCCCTTCGCGTTTGTAGATGCTCGCCAGCGTCTCGCCGCTCCCTTTCTCGCGAGCGTTCCCGTCGTGCGGCCACGCGACACGGACCTCTCCCAAGTTCCTCGTCAGAGCGCGCATTCTCGATGCGTGTACAGGTGGCGTCGCTCCTGCCATCTTGAATGCGGCCATGATGTACACGACATCCTCTGCCGCGTCGTAGGCGAGCAGCACAGCGGCGAATGGGTGCGCGATGCCGAAGTCAATCGCCCAGAGCCACGACAGGCCGCGAGCATCAAACTCGCCGAACGTCTCATGGATCACGCGCCCATCGCGGTAGATGAACGGCGCGACGATCTGTTCCCAGGTCACATCCTCGAAGACGGCTCCGCTGCCGTACAACGGCAATCCCTCGATGCGCGCCTTGCGCTCGTGCTCTGGGAACATCGCGAAGAGGCGCGAGCGCGCCTCTGGGTCTTTGAGATGCAGCGCATCATCAGCGCGGCCATGGATCATTCGCCGATGGCGGAGCGCTTCAGGAGTGCGCTCGTTGAAGCGCGGCAAAATTCTGTTTGACCCGAAAAGAGGAGTGAACGAGCACATCATCAGGCCGCGTGTGGCGATGAGGCGCGCAAGACATTCGATGTAGTGTTCAAGCGGCGGCTCCTCATCGCATAATACCCAGTCGAGTGTAGCGCCTTGTAGCTTCGTGCGGTCTTGGTCATAGGACTTGAACCCGATTTCAGAGATGCCGCCGGACAAGTGGCGCACGAGCAGCTTGTCAATGCCTCCGCCAGCGCCATGGCCCATGATCGTTTTCACGATACGATCCTGCGGAATGAAACCCGGTTCCCCGCTCTCCAAGCCAATCAAATATTTTTGCGCCACGTCGCGCACGGCAGTCGTGCTTTCGCCGACGATCCACCCTCTCGATGGTCCAGAGAAGACGCGCCCCGGCCAATTATCGGGATACGTCCCCGTCGCAAAAACTGATGTGGTGTAGGTACAGGTTAACGTCTTACCTTGCTGGTTCCCTGCGCGGAACGCTACTTCAGTGACATCGGGCTCACCCGTCGCGATGACGAAATCGCGTTGCACGGGATAGAGCACATGGTCGCGCAGTTTGTTCGCGCGCTTGCTGTCCCTCTTGGCCTTCAGCACTTCGAGCAATTGCTCTTTCTCTCCCTTCGTTGGCTTCTTCGTCGGAGGCATCTCGGACATGTTCGTCTCCATCAGAAAAGCACGCGCGGCGCTGCCTCCAACGCCGAACGTGTGTACACGCTCAATTGCTGCCAAAACCGCTAGGGCCAACTCCGTCCGCACTGCGAAGCGCGTTCGCCGCTGTCAACACGTCTTGCTGACGTTTTTGCTCGGCGGCGAAAATCGTCGCTTGGTGCGCAGCGTCGGCGGCAGCGATGGCGGCATTATACGTGGCGTAAGTTGCAGGCGTGCCGTCATACGCGGCTTTCGCTGTCAAGTACGCCGCATTGAGCGTTGCCAACGAAGAAGACACCGTATTGGCCTTGGTCGAGTGAGCGGTGACAACCGCAGCCTCGAACGTTTGACGACCTATCGTGGACATGATCAGGTACTCCTTACTTGCCGCTGTTGAAGGGGGAAGCCTCCTGCTGCCGCTGCGGCGAACAGCAACACGAGGATTACGAGAGCGATTACGGCAAGGGCGCTCATCGACGTTGCGAGCGAAGATAGTCGCGCTGCGAGAGACGCAGCCCTTGGCCAAAGAGCAGAGCGAGAACCCGTGCATTTTCAAAAACGCCATGTTCTGCCAACTCG
>DASZAN010000089.1:0-21193 GCA_035945115.1 Allostellaceae bacterium | reverse complement strand
TTACGCAGGAATGACGATGAAAGGGATGTTGATTCCTCTGTTTGCAAACCAGCCTAGCGCAGCAGCTCATAGGGACCGCCGCGTTCGAGCGCGCGCCGGTAGGCGGGGCGCGCCTGGGCGCGACGAAGGAAATCCACCGCTTTCGGCCGCGTCTCGTCAAGACCACCACGGGCGGCCGCAGCCTCGAGCGGAAAGCTCATCTGAATGTCCGCGGCGGTGAAGTCGGCGCCGGTGAACCAGGGGCGGCCGGCAAGCTCGCTCTCGATGTAGTCGAGGTGGAGCTTGATCTGCGGCTCGACAAAACCATCAAGCGCGCGATCGACGAGGGCGCGCGCAATGGGCCGCGCGAAGAACGGCATCGGCGCCGATTTGATCCGGCTCAGCACGAGCTTGATCAGCAGCGGCGGCATCGCCGAGCCTTCGGCATAGTGGAGCCAATAGCTGTAGCGCAGCCGCGCCTCCGTTCCCGCGGGCGGAACGAGGCGCCCTTGGCCGTGACGCTCGACAAGGTAGTCGATGATCGCGCCGGACTCAGCCATAACGCGACCCTCGTCGGTGATCACCGGCGATTTGCCGAGCGGATGGACGGCGCGAAGCGAGGCTGGCGCGCGCATTGTTTTGGGGTCGCGCTCATATCGCTTCACCTCATAGGGAACGCCCAGCTCTTCCAAAAGCCAGAGGACGCGCTGCGAGCGCGAATTGTTGAGGTGATGCACGATGATCACGCGGATCCCCTAACGTTCGGTGCGGTGCGTCGCGAGCCGCGCCTCGGCAAGCGCCAAGCCCGCGGGCGTACCGATATGATACCACTCGCCGTCATGCACGATAGCGGCGAGGCGCCCGGCGGCGATGGCGCGATCGTAAAGCCGGTTGAGCGAGAACTTGCCCGGCGCACAGCCGTCGAAGAGGCGCTTGTGCAGAATCTGCACGCCGGCGAAGAGATGCGGCGCCACTTCTCGCTCGAGGCGGCGACGCAGGCGGCCCAGCGGATCGAGCATGAAGTCGCCCCGCCCCTCATACCCCAGCGCCGTCGCGGTCCGCTGCATCAGCAGCAACGCGTCGAGATGCGCCGCATCGAAGGTGTCGGCGAGGCGGAGCAGAGCGGGTGTCTTGCCGTCGAGCCAGAAGACGTCGGCGTTCACCACGTAGAACACATCGCCCAGCGCGTCGAGCGCATTGAGCACGCCGCCCCCCGTCTCGAGCAGCTCGCCCTCGCGCACGAGCGTGATCGCCGGCGAGCGCCGCTCGGCGAGATGGGCGGCGATCATCTCGGGCTTGTAATGCACGTTGACGACCACGCGCTCGACCCCGCTCGCCGCCAAACGGTCGATCGCATGGTCGAGGAGCGTGCGGCCGCCGAGCGTCACCAGCGGCTTCGGCAGCTGGTCGGTGATGGGCCGCATCCGCGTGCCAAGGCCCGCGGCGAGCACCATGCCGGTGGTGGGGGCGGTCATGGCGCCGCTGGACATGGCGGAATGCGCCGGAGCGGCGACGGAATGTGGCGGTCGAGCCAGGCTGCAAGGGGCGCAAGCACGGGATTGCCAAGCGCATGCTCGATCAATCGCCAGACGCGCGGGATATGGACGAGATAGGCGGGCTTTCCATCGCGCACACAGAGGCGGGTGAAGATGCCGACGATCTTGCAATTGCGCTGCGCGCCGAGCACGGCATAAGAGGCGAGGAAGGCCTCGCGGTCGAGCGACGGGAAGGCGGCGAGATAACGCGCGCGCATTGCCGTTGACACCGCGGCAGGCACGTCGCGCCGCGCGTCCTCGAGCAGCGACACGAGATCGTAGCTGATGGGGCCGATGACCGCGTCCTGGAAATCGAGCAAGCCGCAGGCGGCGATGCCTTGGCGATCACGCAGCAGCATGAGATTGTCGACGTGATAGTCGCGCAAGACGAGGCTCTCGGGAGCGCCTTGCGCCACCGGCAGCAGCGCTCGCCAGAGCGCGAGATATTCCTCGCGCAGATCGGGCGGCGTGGGTCTTCCGGTGATCGCCGGCAGATACCAGTCGACGAGGAGCGCCGCCTCGTTCAGAAGACGCGGCTCGTCATAGGGCGGAACGTCCGTAGTGGCGCCATTGAAGGCGCGATGGAGCGCCACCAGGACATCGACGGCGAGCGCATAGAGCGGCATCTCCGCGCGCCCGGCGGCGATGAGCCGCGTATAAGTGTCGTCGCCGAAATCCTCGAGCAGGAGCAGGCCCGCCGCTTCATCGGCGGCGAGAATGCGCGGCGCGCTGAAGCCGAGCCCGAGCAGAAGCTGCGCCCGCGCCATGAAGGGGCGGACATCCTCTTGCGGCGGCGGCGCATCCATCAGTACGGCGCGCCGCTCGCCCGAGACCAGGCGGTGGTAGCGGCGGAAGGAAGCATCGCCGGCGAGCGGACGGTGCGGCACGCCGCCCCAGCCCGCGGCGGCGAGGAAATCCGCAATCCCTCGGGCGCGCTCAGCCATGGACGAGGCCGGTGAGCCGATCGGCCCAGCTCGCGGGAACGACGAGCCGGGCGCGGCGGGCGTTCGCGGTCGGGCCGTCGTCGAGCCTGAGGCGGAGAGCTTCCCGGGGCAGCCAATCGCCCAAGCGCTCCGGCCATTCGATGAGGCTCACCGCATCGGTGAGGGCTTCTTCGATGCCGAGCTCGAACGCCTCTTCCGGCGCAGTGAGGCGATAGAGATCGAAATGCCAGATCGGCGGCTTCCCGGGCGCGGCATAGATCTCGACCAAGGTGAAGGTCGGGCTCGGCACCTCCTCCGCGCCAATGAAGGCGCGGATGAAGGCGCGCGCAAAGCTGGTCTTGCCGCTGCCGAGCGGCCCTTCGAGTGCCAGCACGTCGCCGCGCCGGGCACGGGCCGCGAGATGCGCCGCGAGCGTCGCGGTGGCGGCCTCGTCCGGCAAGTCGAGAACCAAGGTGAGGGGAAGGGTCACGCCGCCCTTTTATCCCGTCCGGGCGAAGGCTCGCAACCGTGCCGGGGCCGGCGGGAGGGTCCAGCGCTTGCGCCGCCGGAGAGGCCTTGCCATGGTGCGGCGCCGGGGGCCGCATGACAATGAGTACGACCATTCATCGGACCGACGTTGCCATCATCGGCGCCGGGCCGGTGGGTCTTTTTGCCGTCTTCGAATGCGGCATGCTGAAGATGCGCTGCCATGTGGTAGATGCGCTCGACACGCTCGGCGGCCAGTGCGCCGCGCTCTATCCGGAAAAGCCGATCTATGACATTCCCGGATATCCCGCGATCGACGCGGCAGGGTTGATCGACAAGCTCGCCGAGCAGGCATCCCCGTTCCACCCCGTCTACCATCTGGCGCAGCGGGTCGAGCGCCTGGCGCCCCTTCCCGGCGGCGGCTTTCGCCTAGAGACTTCGCTCGGCCATGTGCTCGAAGCTCGGGCAGTGATCGTCGCGGCGGGCGTCGGCGCTTTCGGCCCCAATCGCCCGCCGCTCGCCGGCATCGAGGCCTTCGAAGGCAAGAGCGTGTTCTATTTCGTCACGCGGCGCGAGGATTTCCGCGGCAAGCGCGTCGTCATCGCCGGCGGCGGCGATTCGGCAGTCGATTGGGCCTTGTCGCTGGCTGACGTGGCGGCGGCCGTGCAGGTCGTCCATCGCCGTCCCAAGTTCCGCGCCGCGCCCGAATCGGCGGCGCGGCTCGAGGCGTTGGCACGCGAGGGCAAGATCGAGCTGGTGATCCCCTATCAGCTGCACGGACTTGATGGCGGCAACGGCGCGCTCAAGGCGGTGATCGTGAGCGATCTTGCCGGCAACATGCGCCGCCTCGAAGCCGACGTGCTGCTGCCATTCTTCGGCCTTGCCATGAATTTGGGACCGGTGGCGGAATGGGGACTCAATCTCGAGCGCAACCACATCGTGATCGATCCCGCGACGGCCGCTACTTCGGCACCCGGCATCTTCGCCATCGGCGACATCGCCACATATCCCGGCAAGCTCAAGCTGATCCTCTCCGGCTTTGCCGAAGCGGCCCAGGCGGCGCACGCGATCTTTCCCCTCGTCCATCCCGGCGAGGCGCTCCATTTCGAATACTCGACGACCAAGGGCGTGCCGGGACGGTGAGCGGGAGCCTGCCGTTCAATCCCCGACTGAGCGCTGCGGTTCGGCAGCCGCCTGGGCGGCGGTGGCGTTGAGATAGCAGGTCACGGTGGTGCCGCTGCCCGGGCGCGAGTCCATCTCGACCGTGCCGCCGTGGAGCTCGATGAAGCTCTTCACCAGCGACAGGCCGAGGCCCGGGCCCGATTGGCGCGCATTGGGACTGCCGCGCTCGAATTTCTCGAAGATGCGCGCTTGATCCTCGCGCGCGACGCCGACGCCGGTATCGGCGACGATGAGCGCGACGCGGCCGCCGGCGCGACGCGCTGCCAGCGTCACCGTCCCGCCGGGCGGCGTGAATTTGAGCGCGTTCGAAATCAGATTGAAAAGCGCCTGCTTGAGGCGCCGCTCGTCGGCCATGAGCATGCCGAGATCCGTCGGACAGTCGAATTCGAGCTTGAGGCCCTGCTTCCTCGCGCGCTCGCGCGTCAACGACAGCACGCTCGACATCAAGGTGTGGATGTCGACCTCGCTGGTCTCGAGCGTCATGTAGCCGGCCTCGATGGTGGCAAGGTCGAGGATGTCGTTGATGAGCGACAGCAAGCGATGGGAGCTGTCGAGAATGCCGCGGCTGTAGTCGAGTTGGCGCGGGCTCAGCTCTCCGAAATACTGGTTCGTCAGAATCTCGGCAAAGCCGATGATGGCGTTCAATGGCGTGCGCAGCTCGTAGGAGACGTTGGCGATGAACTCGCTCTTCAAGCGGCCGGCGGTCTCGAGCGCCTCGTTGCGCTCGCGGAGCGCATGCTCGACGCGAGTCGAATCGGTGACGTCGAGATAGCTCAAGAGTATGTTGCCGTCGGGCAGCGGCACCGTCACCGCCTGCAAAATCGAGCCATCGCGACGTATCAGTTGCGTGCTGTCCGCGCTATGCGCGGTGAGGCGAGCGATGATGCGCCGCTTCGTCGTGGGCCAATCGCCGCCGTCTTCGAAGAGCGATCGCTGCTTCTCGATGATTTCACTCACATGCGGCTCGCCCTGAAGGTCGGCGGCGGCGAGCTGCCACATCTGCGCATAGGCGGGATTGGAGAGCTTCAAGCGGCCGTCGCTGCCGAAGACGGCGATCGCCTCGTAAAGATTGTCGAGGGTTTCGCGCTGCACTTCGATGAGGGTGTTGTAGGAGCGCTCGAGCGCGAGCTTGTCGGTCACGTCCTCGTAGACGAAGGTGAGGCCGCCGAAGGGATGCGGCGAAATGATAAGCCGCAAGGTGCGATCGTCCGGGAGATGCAGCAGCTCCTCCTGCGGCTCGATGAGCGAAGTGAACATGGCGAGCTGCTGGCGCTTGAAGGCGCGGAAATCGGCGTGCTCGGGAATGCGGCGGCGCTCGCGCAGACGCTCCAGCACCTCGTCGAGCGTCGGCTCGGTGACGAGCCATTCCTCCTCGAGCCGCCAGAGATTGGCAAACGCGGTGTTGAAGAAATTGAGCCGCGTGTCCGGGCCATAGATGGCGATCGCCACCGCGACGTTCTCGAGCACGTCGGCATGCGCGGCGATATGGCGCGCGAGTTCCGCCTGGATGTTTTCGAGATCGGTGAAATCTTGCGCGTAGCCGACGATGTCGCCGCTGCCGTCGAGCGGTCCTTCCGTGAATTCGAGGAGGCGGCGGGAGCCGGCGATGACGATGTGGCGGCTTTCCGACTGCGGCGAGCCCGAGGCGCGGGCGCGCGCCGCGAGCGCGCGGCCGTTCTCGGCGAGAACGCCGGCGGCGATCTCGCGCCCCTCCTCTAGCACCTTCTGGCGCGGCGCATCGACGGCGACGGCATAGGCGCGATTGCAATCGGCAAGGCCGAGCTCGCGACCGCGGCGCCAGATGGCAATCGGCAGCGCATCGAGGACGGCGCGCAACCTGCTCTGCCCCTCGCGCGCCATCTCAACCTCTCGGGCGACATCGGCCCGTGCGGTTGCATCGAGGAACCACACCACGTCGGCAGCGCGAATGCCAGCCTCCGCCGGAATGCGCCGGCCGATCACGTCGAGCACGCCGCGCCCATCGGCAAGGTGAAGCGCGAGGTCAAAGGGCGTGCCGTCGTGCCGGAGGCTCTCTACCGCAGCCTCGAATGCCGTCCCATCCGACCGCTCGGCGCGCGCGAGGAGATCGGCGAGACGCGGTTCGCGGACATCTCGCAACAAACCGAGCGATCCGGCCCTAAAACTCTCCTCCCCCGTGTGGCTCCAGCGGCAGAATGCAACCGGCGTCGCGGCGAGAAGGCCCTGCGCCTCGGCCAGCGCCGCAGCCATCGTGGCGCGGCCGCCCTCGACCCGTCGCGCCCGCGCCCTCTCGCGCAGCGCGACGATGGCGCTGACCGCGGCAAGGACGGCAAACACCGCCGCCAACCCGGCGCTTCCCATCACCGCGCCATCGCCGGTCGCGGCGGCGGCACCCGACCACGACAGCGCCGCGCCGGCGATGCCGAGCGGCACGGCAATTCCGCCGATGCTCCTCAAACCCGCCAACCAAGTCCCCTCAGGCGCCAGATCGCGATCCCCGCAAGCGCCGAGCGGAGATTATGACGCGGCCGCGCGATTTTCCCAGACGAAAAGTGATGGCGATCAGTAACGGTAATGATCGGGCTTATAGGGACCTTTTCCCGCAACACCGATATAGGCGGCTTGTGCCGGCGACAACTTTGTCAGCTTGACGCCGAGCTTGTCGAGATGGAGCGCCGCCACCTTCTCGTCGAGATGCTTCGGCAGCACGTAGACCTTCTTCTCGTACTTGCCGGGATTGGTGAAAAGCTCGACCTGCGCCAGCACCTGGTTGGTGAAGGAGGCGCTCATGACGAAGCTCGGATGGCCGGTGGCGCAGCCGAGGTTCACGAGCCGACCCTTGGCCAGGACGATGAGGCGCTTGCCATCCGGGAAGACCACTTCATCGACCTGCGGTTTCACCTCTTCCCATTTGTAATTGTGCAGCGCGCTGATCTGAATCTCGCTGTCGAAGTGACCGATGTTGCAGACGATGGCGCGATCCTTCATCTGCCGCATGTGGTCGAGCGTGATGACGTCGATATTGCCGGTCGCGGTGACGAAGATGTCGCCGATCGGGGCCGCCTCCTCCATGGTGACGACTTGGTAACCCTCCATCGCCGCCTGCAGCGCGCAGATCGGATCGATCTCCGTCACCATCACGCGCGCGCCTTGGCCGCGGAGGCTCGCCGCCGAGCCCTTGCCGACATCGCCGAAGCCGGCGACCACCGCGATCTTGCCGGCGAGCATGACGTCGGTCGCTCGCTTCACCCCATCGACGAGGCTTTCGCGCACACCGTAGAGATTGTCGAACTTCGACTTGGTGACGCTGTCGTTGACGTTGATCGCCGGCACCATGAGCTTGCCGGCGCGCATCATCTCGTAAAGGCGATGAACGCCGGTCGTCGTCTCCTCGGAAATGCCGCGGACGTCCTTGAGAAGCTCCGGGTATTTGTCGTGCAGGATCTTGGTGGCGTCGCCGCCATCGTCGAGCACCATGTTGGGCGTCCAGCCGTTGGGGCCGCGCAGCGTCTGCTCGATGCACCATTCGTATTCTTCCTCGGTCTCGCCCTTCCAGGCGAAGACGGGAACACCGCGCGCGGCGATGCCGGCGGCGGCATGATCCTGCGTCGAGAAAATGTTGCAGGAGCTCCAACGCACGCTGGCGCCGAGCTCGATCAGTGTCTCGATCAGCACCGCGGTCTGAATGGTCATGTGGAGGCAGCCGGTGACGCGCGCGCCCTTGAGCGGCTTTTTCTTGCC
Organism: Allostellaceae bacterium; assembly: GCA_035945115.1. Lineage (GTDB taxonomy): Bacteria > Pseudomonadota > Alphaproteobacteria > ATCC43930 > CGMCC-115725 > DAHUYF01. The sequence goes on along the minus strand of DASZAN010000089.1, from coordinate 13,368 downwards.
GAACTCATGACGGAGCGCCATCAAGCCCGGCATCTCCGTTTCGGCGATGGCGATTTCGCGTCGCCCCCAGTCGGCCAGAGAAATGTCGGCGACCTTATAGTCGGCGGCAACGGCCATCATCGTGCTCCCTCGATCCGATACGCGAAGCGGCGCCCGCTATAGCAGCGCAGTTGCGGCGCAGCAAGCCTGGCGACGCTCTGCCATTCGGCGCGAGAAGTGCGGTAAATGGGCATGGAATGGGCATTTGCCCACGCGGCCCGCGTCACGCCAGCGCGTTGAAGTCGTCGAGCAGGCTCGCGATGCGCGCATCGTCCAGCTGATCCATGATGGCGCGGGCGCGGCGCGTCGCAGCGACGATGTCGAGCGCGCGGATGCGCTGCTTGACGCGGCCGATCTTGCCAGGGGCCATCGAGAGATCGCGAATGCCGAGCCCCAAAAGCAGCGCAGTGAACCGGGGATCGCCCGCCATCTCCCCGCAGAGGCTCACCGGAATGCGCGCGCGGAGCGCCGCCTCGACGGCGAACTGAATGAGGCGCAACACGGCGGGATGAAGGGGATTATAGAGATGCGCCACCTGCTCTTCGCCGCGATCGATGGCGAGCGTGTATTGGATGAGATCGTTGGTGCCGATGGCGAAGAAATCCGCCTCGGCCGCCAGCGCGTCGGCGGCCAGCGCGGCGCCGGGAATCTCGATCATCACGCCGAGCGGCGGCAGCGGATCGGCGATCTTCTGGCCCCGCCGCTTGAGCCGGCGCACCATCTGCGCCATGGCGTCCCGCACTTTGCGGATTTCCGAAACGCTGGAGATCATCGGCAGGAGAATGCGCACCGGCCCCTCGGCGCCGGCGCGCAGCATGGCGGCGAGCTGTGCATCGAGGAGGTGCCGCTCCTTGAGCGACAAGCGGATCGCCCGCAAACCCAAGGCGGGATTGGCACCTTCGCCGATGGTGGCGTCGGCAAGCGGCGCCGCCAGCTTGTCGCCGCCGATATCGAGCGTGCGGATGGTAACGGGCCGGCCTTCCATGCCGCGCACGAGCCCGCGATATGCGGCGTACTGCTCGTCCTCGTCGGGCAGGTCCTCGCGATTCATGTAAAGGAATTCGGTGCGCACCAAACCCAACCCGGCGGCGCCGGCGGCCACCGCCTGGTCGAGCTCGCGCGGCAGCTCGAGATTGGCCTGAAGCGTTATGTCGACCTCGTCGCGGGTGACGGCGGGAAGCCGCTTCAAGCGCGCGAGCTGCCGCTCCTCGCGCTCGATGCTCGCTTGTTGCTCCTCGTAGCGCGTCACCGTCTCGCGCTTGGGATTGAGGACGACGATGCCGTTCGTCCCATCGATGACGACGGCGTCGCCGGGATCGATGTCGCTCAGGAGACCGGCGACGCCCAGCACCGCCGGCAACCCCAGCGCGCGCGCCATGATCGCGGTGTGGCCCTCGGGGCCCCCCAACACCGCGGCGAAGCCGACGATGCGCCGTGGGTCCATCAACGCGGTATCGGCGGGCGTCAGCTCCTCGGCGAGAATGGCGGTGCCTTCCGGCACGTGCTGCAGCCCGGCATAAGGGGTCTTGGTGAGATTGCGGATGAGGCGGGCGCCCACCACGCGAATATCCTCGCCGCGCGCGGCGAGATAGGCGTCGCCCATGGCGGCGAAGCTCTCGGCGATCTCGGCCATCTCCATCTGCACGGCGCGTTCGGCGTTGATGCGGTCTTGCTCGATCCGCCGCTCGACGCCGCGCACCAGGCGCGAGTTGGTCAGCATGGCAATGTGGGCGTCGAGCAGGTATCCCACCTCCTCGGCGGCCGAATCCGGCAACGCCGCCGATTTGCCCTTGAGCTTGCGCAGCTGCCGCAGCGACACGGCGACGGCCGCGGCGAAGCGCTCGCGCTCGGCCGCAACCTTGTCGGCGGCGACGCGGTATTCGGGGACCGCGATCTCGCCATCGTCGCTGACGAAGGCCGCGCCGATGCCGATGCCGGCCGAGACGCCGAGCCCGTGCAGGACGCGCTCGCCTTTCGGCTTGTCGCCGCCCAGCGAGGAGCCTTCACGCCTCATCGAAGCCGCCGCTGATCAAATCGGCAAGCGCGACAACGGCGCGCTCCGCCTCGGGTCCTGTGCCCGAGAGCTCGATCGCGGTGCCCGGGCCCGCCGCAAGCATCATCAGCCCCATGATCGAACGCCCCGAGACGCTGTTGCCGTTCTTGCGAACGGTGATCTCGGCATTGAATTGCCAAGCGAGCTTGACGAACCGCGCCGCGGCCCGGGCGTGCAGCCCGCGCTTGTTGCAAATCGTGACGGTGCGCCGGATCGGGTCGGCGCCGTCGGCGCCACCCTGGCCGTCGGCATCGCTCATTCGCGGGCGTCGGCGAGGAGCTGCGAGGCGACGTTGATGTATTTCCGTCCCGCCTCTTGCGCGCCGCGCACGGCGTTCGCCAGCGGCTCGCTCTGGCGGAGGCTCGCGAGCTTGATCAGCATCGGCAAATTGATGCCGGCGATTACCTCGATCTTCGCCTTGTCCATCACCGAGATGGCGAGATTGGAGGGCGTGCCGCCGAACATGTCGGTAAGGAGCACGACGCCGTCGCCGCCATCCACCTCGGCGACGCAACGGAGAATGTCCTGCCGCCGGCGTTCCATGTCGTCGTCGGGGCCGATGCAGACAGCGGCGATGTTGCGCTGGGGACCGACCACGTGCTCAAGCGCCGCAACGAACTCGGCGGCGAGCCGGCCATGAGTGACGAGAACCATTCCGATCATGCGATGTCCTTCAGGGAGCCTGCGGGCTCGCCGGGAACGGCGCTGGGCATCGGCGGCGCCGCGCGATCGAGATCGCGGTGGTCGACGGCGACGGTGCGCCCCTGCTCACGAAGCCACGCCGACAGGCGCTCGGCGAGGTAGACCGAACGGTGCCGGCCGCCGGTGCAGCCGAAGGCGACGGTGAGATAGCTCTTGCCCTCGCGCTCGTAGCGCGGCAGCAGTGGCGCGAGCCACTGGCAGAGCCGTTCGAAGAAGGGCGCGAAGTCAGGATCCGCCTCGATGAAGCGGCCGACCTCGCCGTCATGCCCGGTAAGCGGCCTGAGCGCCGCCACGTAATGGGGGTTGCGCAGAAAGCGCACATCGACGACGAGGTCCGCATCACGCGGCAGCCCATGGCGGTAGGAGAAGGAGGTTACGAATATGGTGATGCGGGACTGGGTGTTAAGGGCGAAATGCCCGTAGAGCAACCGTTTCAGATCCCCCGGACTGAGGGCGGTGGTATCGATAACGAGGTCGGCCCGGTCGCGCAAGGGCGAAACGCGCTGGCGCTCGAGCGCGATCCCGTCGGTCACCGGCCGGTCGCCGGCGAGCGGATGACGGCGCCGGGTCTCGGTGTAACGGCGGACGAGACGATCATCCTCGCAATCGAGGAACACGATCTGAAGCGCGAGCGCATGCTCGGCGATGAGGCGATCGAGCGCTGCCAGCAACGCGCTCACGCCGAAATCGCGCGTGCGCACGTCGACGCCGATCGCGAGCGGCGCGGGCGCGGGCGCGGCCAACAGATTGGGCAGCAGCGAGAGCGGCAAATTGTCGACCGCCTCGTAGCCGAGGTCCTCGAGCACCTTGAGCGCCGTCGAGCGGCCGGCACCGGACATGCCGGTGACAACGAGGAGGCGCTCTGACCCGGGCCCCGCGACCTTGCCCGCGCCGCTCACGAGGCGCTCGAGACAAGGCCCGCGCCGGCGTCCGCGGCGCGAAGCGCCAGGCGAAGCTTGGCAACGGCAGAGGCTTCAAAGGGAGCGAGCGTGATCTCCGGGATGGCGCAATCGAGCAGAACGCAGTGCCGCGGTTCGGGAAGCCGCTCGATCGCCTCGCTCGGTACCAGCGTCACGACGAGGCGAAGGATGGTCGATGGCACCGAGGGAACGCGCAGGATGCCGAGACCGCGCACCTCGAGGAGGCCAGCAATGGTCGCGGGCGCGCTCATGCGGAGGCCCATCCCGGTACGGCGCAGCTCCGTCTGATCGTCGGCGACGAGAGCCGCCCCGGCATCGATGAGGCGCAACGCCAAATCGGACTTGCCGGCGCCCGCGGGGCCGCGCAGGAGGACACCCGCGCCATCGAGCGCGACCGACGTGCCGTGAACGCGGATCATGGGCGGTTTAGGTGCGCTGCTCCCGGCGCAAAGTCAATGGCCCGCCATCGCTTTCCTGGTGCGGCGATCTCGCCTATCAACCGCTAGTTGGTTTGCTTCTCGGGTACCCCAGGGGATGAGGCGGTCCGACCCTCAACCGACCGGGAGGCGAACGGTGAAGCGGGCGCCGATGGTGCGCCCACCCTCGTTGCGACGGTTCTCGGCGCGGATGCTGCCGCGATGCGCCTCGACGATTTGCTTGGAGATCGAGAGGCCGAGGCCGGAGTGCGTCCCGAACTTCTCACCAGCAGGACGCTCGCTATAGAACCGCTCGAAAATCGCTTCGAGCTTGCCCTCGGGAATGCCAGGACCTTGGTCTTCGATGACGACGACGATGTAGTCGCCGTCGCGTCGCGCAACGATGTGGATCGCCGCGGCGGGCGGACTGAAGGAAATCGCGTTGGCGATAAGATTGCGGAAGACTTGCCCGAGCCGGCCTTCGATGCCGAGCACGGCAAGATCGCCCTCGGGCGTACCGAGCGCGCCGGGCAAGGACAGCATGAGGCGAGGTGCCGCCTCGTCCGCGGTGGTGCGCTGCACCTCGACGAGCGCATGTAGCATGCGACCGATGAGGACGGGCTCGAGCTCGACCCGGCTCAGCTCGCTATCGAGCCGCGAGGCATCGGAGATGTCGGTGATCAACCGGTCGAGGCGTTGCACGTCCTCGCGCACGACGCGAAGCAGCTCGCGTTGCTTTTGCGCATCATCGACGCGCGCCGCGGTCTCGACGGCGCTGCGCAGCGACGTCAGCGGATTCTTGATTTCATGCGCGACATCGGCGGCAAAGCGCTCGATCGCATCCATGCGCTGCCAAAGCGCCGCGGTCATGTCGCGGAAGGCAGCGGAGAGATCGCCGATCTCATCGCCGCGGCGGGTGAAGTCGGGAATGAGCATCTGCCGGCCATGACCACGGCGCACCCGCTCGGCGGCGGCGGCGAGGCGGCGGATCGGCCGGCCGATCGTGCCCGCGAGGTAGACGGAGAGCAGCACGGTGACGCCGAGCGCAATCACGAACACCTTCAGAATCTCGAAACGCACGGCGCGCACGGCCTGATCGATATCGGCGCTGTCGGAGGAGAGGAGGACGGCGCCCAGCACGTGCTTGTAGCGCTGCACCGGCACAGCGACGCTCAGCACGAACCCGCCCTCGCGCTCGTTGCGCAGCGCGCTTCCCACCTCGCCCGAGAGCGCTTTCTGGACTTCCGCGTAGTCGCCGGCGTTCTGCTCGGTCGTGGCGTGATAGAGTGGATGCTGGCGCTGCCAGGGCAGCGCCGCGATCACCTCGTCATAGAGCCAGGTGGCCAACCGCTTGAACAGCCCCGGCTGGGCGTCGGGCGGCGGCAGCTCCTCGATCTGGACGAAACTGCCGGGACCGCGCAGCGCGCGGCTGTCGGCGATGAGCTTGCCGGCGGCGTCGAAAAGGCGAGCGCGCGTGTGCTGCGTGGGCTCGACGAGGCGCTGCATCATCTGGCGGCCGAGCGCCGGGACGAGCTGCTCGCCTTCGCCCAGTGAATCGATGACGGCACCTTCGCCGAGCGCCGCCGCGAAGATCTCGCCTTGAGTCTTGAGCGCGTCGAGCTGCGCGCTCACCAGGCTCCGCTGGTATTCGCCGAGATAGAGGAGGCCGAGACCGAGCAGACCAAGCGCGAGGACGTTGACAGCGAGAATGCGGCGTGTCAGCGGCGAGAGCCGCCGCCGGCGGCGCAGGCGGAGGGCACGCCGCGGCGCCGGCGCGGCGGCTTCAACAGGCGCCGCGGTGGGCGCTTTCGGCTCAGCGGTCGCGGTAGCGATATCCGACACCATAAAGCGTTTCGATCTGCGCGAACTCGCCATCGATCGCCTTGAATTTCTTGCGCAGCCGTTTGATGTGGCTGTCGATGGTGCGATCGTCGACATAGATGTGCTCGCCATAGGCGCTGTCCATCAGCTGATCGCGGCTTTTCACATGACCGGGCCGCAGCGCCAGCGACTTCAGGATGAGGAATTCCGTGACGGTGAGATCGACATTGTGGCTGCGCCAGGTGCATTGGTGACGCGCCGGATCGAGCACGAGGTCGCCGCGCTGGATCACGGGCTCGCCTTCCCCCGAGCCGCGCGCTAGCTCGCCGCGCCGCAGCAGCGCGCGGATGCGCTCCACCAGAAGCCGCTGCGAGAACGGCTTCTTGATGTAGTCGTCGGCGCCCATCCGCAGGCCCAGCACTTCGTCGACCTCATCATCCTTGGAGGTCAAGAAGATGACCGGCATGGTGCCCTGCTTGCGCAGGTGACCCAAAAGCTCCATGCCGTCCATGCGCGGCATCTTGATGTCGAGGATGGCGAGATCGGCCGGCTGCTGCGCCAGGCCGCGCAGGGCTTCGGCGCCGTCCGAATATGTCCGCACTTGGAACCCCTCGGCCTCGAGCGCCATCGCCACCGAGGTAAGGATATTCTTGTCGTCGTCAACGAGCGCAATTGAGCTAGCCACGGCTGTCAGCGCCTCTCACGCGAATGGGATGCGGGAAAGCTCGCCTTCCAGTGTGGCGCCTTTAAGGCGCACCTGGGGAGAACTTTGGCCAATCCCCGTAATACGCCTCTCATCCTCAGCTTTCCAAGAAATACCGCGTCGGCGCGCGGCCAAGCGCTCGCCGGAACATGGAGGTGAAGGCGCTTGGACTCTGATAGCCGAGATCGAGTGCCACGGTTGTCACGGGTTGGCCGGTGGCTAGCCGGCTCAGCGCATCGACGAGACGCACCTGCTGACGCCAGGCGGTGAAGCTCATGCCGGTTTCGCGGCGAAAGAGCCGCGCCAGCGTGCGGCTCGAGGCGCCGACGCTCGCCGCCCATTCCTCGAGCGTTCGTTCGCTCGCGGGCTCGCGCTGAATGGCGCTGCATAGCCGGCGAAGTCGGCCATCCTCGGGCCACGGCAGATGGAGCGGCAGCACCGGCACGGCGCTAATCTCATCGAGGATCAGCGACATGACGCGTCCGGCCGGCCCTGCTTCGTCGTAGAGCAGCGGCAGCTCGACCGCGCGCAGGATGAGCTCGCGCAGCAGCGGCGAGACGGAGACGACACAGCACTCGTCGGGCAGCGCGTCTGCCACATCGGCCCTGACATAGAGCGTGCGCATCGCCACCGCACCCGAACTGCGGATGGAATGCTCGGTTTCGGCCGGCATCCATACCGCCCGGTTCGGCGGCACGACCCAGGTCCCCTGATGCGTCCATACCACCATGACGCCTTGCGCGGCAAAGACCAGCTGCGCACGCTGATGGCGGTGCGGCGGCGTCTGGCTGCCATCGGCAAAATCCTTGGCCATCGCGGCGATCGGCCGAGGCACGTCCTGGTAGTCGTCGGGATTGGCGCTTCGCTTCATGTCCGAATCTCGACAGAAGATGGCAGAATAGCGCGAGCCGGCAGGCCGCGCGACGCTTATCTTTGCATGCGGGCTGAACAGCGTCCCAACGCTTCCATGAACCGACCGCGCCTCACCACGGCCTTCCTCAATCTTGGGCATTTTCTCGATCACCTCGCGATGCTCATCTACGCTACGGCGGTGCTGGTGATGACGCGCGAGTTCGGCCTCAGTTACGAGGCGATGCTGCCGCTCTCGCTGGGCGGATTCATCGCCTTCGGCGCTGGCTCGCTCCCGTCGGGTTGGCTTGGCGACCGCCTCGGGCGGCGGACCATGATGGCGGTGTTCTTTTTCGGGCTGGGCGCGGCGCTGACCCTCGTGGGCTTTGCCGGCGCCCCCTGGCAGATCGTGACGGCGCTCACGCTCGTCGGCATCTTCGCCTCGATCTACCATCCCGTCGGCATCGCCATGCTGGTGAAGGATCAGGCGCGCATCGGTCGTGTGCTTGGCTGGAACGGGGTCTGGGGCAATCTCGGCCTCGCCTTCTCCGCCGTCATCGCCGGCTGGTTCGCAGACCATCTGAGCTGGCGTGCGGCTTTCATCGCGCCGGGCATCGTCACCATGGCGACGGGCGTCGCCTTCCTCTCGCTGGTCCCAGCGAGCGTCAACGGGGAGGGACGCGCGCAGAGGAGGGGCGCCGACCGGCCGCTTCCCCGCGATGCCCGCCGCATCTTCGCCATCCTGGCGCTGGCGACGGCGTGCAGCGGCGTGATCTTCGCCGCCGCCACCAATGCCATGCCCAAGATCTTCGCGGAACGCCTCGCGGCTCTCGTCGACACCACCACCGGCATCGGCACGCTCGTCGCTGTGGTCTACATGATCGCCGCGATGGCGCAGCTGGTGGTGGGCCAGCTCATCGACCGTTATTCACTCCGGCGTGTGTTCCTCACCTTGGCAGTGCTGCAGAGCCCGTTGCTGCTGCTCGCCGGCGCGTTCACCGATTGGGCCATGCTCGCCATCGCCGTGGCGATGATGTTCGTCATGTTCGGCATCATTCCCATCAATGACGCCATGGTTGCCCGCTATACCGAAGATGCCTGGCGCTCGCGCGTCTATGCGATGCGCTATGTCGTGTCGTTCGGCGCGAGCCTCCCCGCCATCCCGCTCGTCGCCTATCTCCAGCCGCAAGCGACAGGGTTCAGCCCCCTTTTCGCGGCATTGGCCGCCATCGGGCTGGGCACGCTTGCAGCCGCCCTCCTTTTCCCGGCAGCCGCGAGCCGAGTGGCGTCCGCAGCCGTCGCTGCGGAGTAAGCTCTCGCGTTGCAGAACGCAGCAAGAACCTTGCACTCCTGCGGCACAAGGCCGCGGCGCGTTCGAACGTTATCAACTGTTGCGCGAACAAGCGTCTCGGGCTCTCCGGTGAGGACTGGCGCATGACCGCAATCAATCCCGAAGGAATCGATCTCCGCCGCAGCTGAGGCGTGGAAAGACTTGACTTCTAGATGCCATTAAGCGATGCGTCGGAAGCGCGCTCGGCGCCGGTGCGCCTCGCCAAATTGGCGAGATGTCACACCTCAGCGGCTAAACCGCGACGGGAACAAAGGGCAGGTGGTAAGCGTTGTGCTGCCACTCTCGCCAATGAGTGGCGAGCGCACCGGCAGGGTCCTTCGGGCGGGGCCCCGGCCGGCCCATGAGCACAAAACCAAGGGGATTTTGGAGGTCACGCCGTGCAAGACGCAGCTCATACCGTAACCGGAACGGCCAGCAGCCATGGCCTCGAGCAGCATGGCCTGCGCAATCTTGCCGCGGCCCATTGGAACCTCTCGGTCCCCGTGCTCTACGAGCATGCCGTTCGCCGCCACGAGGGTCTCGTCGCCGCCGGCGGCGCCTTCGTTGCCCGCACCGGCGCGTTTACCGGCCGCACGCCCCGCGACAAGTACATCGTCGAGGAAGCCTCCAGCAAAGACGACGTCTGGTGGGGCGAGATCAACAAGCCTGTCAGTGAAGAGCGCTTCGAAAGCATGTACCGGCGGCTTGCCGCCTATTTCCAGCGCCGCGACGTCTTCGTCCAGGACATGTATGGCGGCGCCGACCCTGACTACCGGCTCAAGGTGCGGATCATTTCCGACAGCGCCTGGCACAGCCTCTTCGTCCGCAACATGTTCATCAGGCCGGGCGTCGATGCGCTCCACGATTTCGTGCCCGACTTCACGATCCTGCACGCGCCGCGCTTCTTCGCGCTTCACGAGCTCGACGGCGTCAATTCCGATACCTTCATCTTCGTCAATTTCGCGCGCCGCCTGGTGCTGATCGGCGGCACTGAATATGCCGGCGAGATCAAGAAGTCGGTGTTCGGCTATCTCAATTTCCTGCTACCGGCACGCGACGTGTTGCCGATGCACTGCTCGGCCAATGTCGGGCCCAAGGGCGACAGTGCCATCTTCTTCGGCCTCTCCGGCACCGGGAAAACGACGCTCTCCGCCGACGGCTCGCGCACGCTCATCGGCGATGACGAGCACGGCTGGAGCCAGAAAGGGCTCTTCAACTTCGAGGGCGGCTGCTACGCCAAGGTGATCAATCTCTCGCCCGAGGCGGAGCCCGAGATTTATGCGACGGTGCATCGCTTCGGCACCGTGCTCGAGAATGTCGTTCTCGACCCGGCGACGCGGATGCCCGATCTCGCCAATGGCAGCCTCACCGAGAATACGCGCGCCTGTTATCCGCTCGATTTCATCCCGAGCGTCAATCTGAGCGGCATGGCGCCTCATCCCGAGAACGTGATCATGCTGACCGCCGATGCCTTCGGCGTGCTGCCACCGATCGCGCGGCTCACCCCCGATCAGGCGATGTATCATTTCCTCTCGGGCTACACCGCGCGCGTGGCGGGCACCGAGAAAGGCCTCGGCAACGCGCCGCAGGCGACCTTCTCCACCTGCTTCGGCGCCCCCTTCATGCCGCGCCATCCCACCGTCTACGCCAAGATGCTGGGCGAGCGCATCCGCCAGCACCGCGCCCAATGCTGGCTCGTCAACACCGGCTGGTCGGGCGGCGCTTACGGTGTGGGCCAGCGCATGAAGATCCAACACACCCGCACGCTGGTGCGCGCCGCGCTCGCCGGCACGCTCAAGAACGTACCCGTCAAGCAGGAGCCCTATTTCGGCCTCTTCGTGCCGGAGAGCTGCGGCGAGGTGCCGGCCGACGTGCTCAACGCGCGCGACACCTGGTCCGACAAGGGCGCCTACGACGACACGGCACGCGAGCTCACCAAGCGCTTCGAGGCCAACTTCAAGAAGTTCGAGCCTTACGTCGGCACCGAGGTAAAAGCCGCCGCAATCCACGCCGCGGCGTAGCTCACTCTAGCCGCGTCGCGATGGCGACGCCGCTCTTGAGCGCGCGCGTCACCGGCGTCTTCTCGGCGATTTCGAGGCAGCGCCGACGCTGTTCTTCGTCGAGCCCTTGGAGGCGGAGCGCGCGCTCGATGCGCGGCGTCTCCCCCTCCCAGCGGTAGCTGAGGGAAACGCCGATCTCGGCGAGGGGCCAGCTCTTGCGGTCGGCATACATGCGCAAGGTGATGGCGGTGCAAGCGCCGAGGCTCGAGAGCAAGAGGCCGAAGGGCGAAGGACCGGCATCGGCGCCGCCGCCGCTCTTGGGCTCGTCCGCAATGAGCGAATGCCGGCCGGCGCGGATGGTGCAGGCGTAATGCGCGATCTCCATCTGCGCCTCGGCGCGGGCGATGATGGCGTCGGTCTTTTCGCTCATGGCGATCACTTCGGCCAGTTGGCGACCTGCCGCGCCGCGCCGGTCAGCTCGAGGATGTGCATGCCGGTGTTGGCGCGGTCGACGATATAGATATAGCCGCGCTCGTCGACCTCGACATTGTTGGTTTGGATGACGCGGGCGCAGTGCTCCTTGCCGCTCACCGTGGCGCAGCGCTGATCGGTGTGCTCGGTGATCGCGGGTATGTAGTGTGCCACTTCGCGGGGATGATAGGGATCGCGGATGTCGACGGCGCGCACGCCGGCATTGAAGTGCGAGAAGAACATGAGCCGCTTGTAGTAGATGGGGGTGAAGCTCTCGTTCGAGGAATGCGTGCCGAAGCGGCCGCCGCGGGCGCAGAAATTGCCACTCGCCTCCGGCACCGTCCAGCCCGACACCACCATCGGCCGCGCCTCGCTGGTGATGTCGACGATCCACACCATCTGGCGCGGCTCCTGACACTCGTTGACGAGTTCCTCGTCGGTGACGACGACGAAATTGCGCGTCGACACTTTCTCATGCGCGAATTCGGGAATCTCGACGCCGAGCACGGGAAAGGCGGTGTGAGCGCCGTTGAAGGCGGAGAGATCGAGGCGGCCCACTTGCGGATAGAGCAGATTCTCCGGCGTCGGTTCCTTGGCGCCTTTGAGCAGCTTCTCGCGATCGACGATCTGCACGATCCCGTTCTTGTTGGTGCCGTAGCCGAGATAGACGCGATTGCCGGCAGGCCCGGTGGAAATGGGGCCGTGGACCTCGGTCGGCACATCGCCCGAAGCGCCGGGCTGCTGTCCCACCAAGCCGAAATTGCGAATGAGGACGGGATGGGTGGGATCGCTCAAATCATAGACCTGCGTCATGCGCTTGACGCGCCAGCCCGGCACGCCCGAGACGAGATAGGCGACGCCGGTGTCGCACTCCCACCAGTTCTTGTGCGTGCCCTCGAGCCCCGCGATGCGCGTGATGAGAGCGGGCTTCGCCGGATCGCTCACATCCCAGACCTCATGCGCGGAATTGCCGAAGGTGCGGAGCATGTAGGTTTTCTTGGGATCGGCCTTGGGCAGCGCGCGGCCGTCGCAGACCCGCACCATCTGCGCGCCGCCTTGTTCATAAAGCCCCGCCTCGCCCCGAATATGCGCGAGGTATTGGGGGTGCGTGGGATCGGTCACGTCGATGAGCGAGGTGCCGTTGTTCTCGCGCTGCTTGGTGAGGGGATTCACCGGTTGAGCCTCCGCATCGGTCCCGCCGTGATGGCCGATATAGGCGATCCAGCGCCGGTCCTGCTGATGGATGGTCGGCTGGTACGCGCTCCGCCCCTGGAGATCGCTGTAGCCGACGAGCCGCATGTCCTGCGCGTCGGGCGCGCTTTGCGCGAGCGCGGCACCGCTCGCCAGAACCGTCACTGCGGCGAGCGCCGCCATTGCAGCAAGTGGAAGCTTCGTCACGTCGCCCTCCGGGAGATCAACCGTAGCTCTTGGCCATACCTTCCGCCGGATCGGCGAAGGCGCCGTAAGGTGGAATGGGATAGCGCAAACCGGCCTTGGCGAGCCCCTTCAAGCCTTCGACGGCGCGGGCAAGCTCGGCCGGCGGCAGCGCCATCAGCATCTCGTCATCGGCAACGCCGCCGTAGCGGCGCTCGGCATAGCAGGGGATGGAGAGGCTGGTCTCGCGCGTCTTGAGCGCGTGACCCCAGGAATCGGCACAGGCGCTCTCGCCGGTGATCGAGAAGTCGTAGCGCTTGTATGTCTTCCATTGCAGGCCGTTGATGAAGAGGATCATCTGCCCGGGCGTGCCGTAGAAGAGCACGATATCCGGCGGATCGAGCCGCGCCGAGCGCAGTGGCGAGACGACGAGCGCATTGTACCGGCCGGACGGCACGCGCGGCATCTCGCGCTGATGCGCGGCTGCGGCTTCCTGGTTCTCGAACCAGACGCCGGTCATGCGCTTGCCCGAGAGAAAATCCTCGCCCGGCGCATTCAAGCCGATGATGCCGCCGCAATTGCTGAAGGGGCGGAGATTGTCGTGGACGATGCCGAGCGTGAAGCCGGCGACGCGCGCCTGGGTTACCAATTGGCAGGTGCTGAACTGCGCACCCTTCTTCGGCCGGCGGA
>DASZAN010000088.1:0-60045 GCA_035945115.1 Allostellaceae bacterium | reverse complement strand
AAAGCTCTCCTCGGCGAGCGCCTCAGCGTCGCCCACGACGCCGGGCAAGAGGCGCACCACCGCGTCGATGAGCGCGAGCGCCGCCGGCTCGCCGCCCGACAGCACGAAATCGCCGATCGACACCTCCTCGACGGCGCGCGCCGCGAGGACACGCTCGTCGATGCCTTCGAAGCGGCCGCACAAGAGCCGAACGCCGGGCTCGCGCGCCAAGGCCTCGATGCGCGCCTGATCGAGCGGCCGGCCGCGCGGCGAGAGGTAGAGGAGCGGACCCGGGCCGGGCGTCGCTTCGATCGCCGCATCGACCACATCGGGCCGCATCACCATGCCGGGGCCGCCGCCGAAGGGCGCGTCGTCGACGGTGCGGTGTTTATCGCGCGCAAAACCACGGATGTCCACTGCCTCGAGCCGCCAAATCTCCTCTTGCAGCGCCTTGCCGGCGAGCGAATGGGCAAGCGGTCCCGGAAACATCGCCGGGAAAAGCGTCAGCACGCGCGCGGTCCAGGGAGCCATGGCGCCGTTCATCCTTGCTCGTCCCGTTCCGTCACCTCGACGGGGCGGTTGTCGAGGAGCCCATCCGGCGGATCGAGCACGAGACGGCCCTCAGCAATGTCCACCGCCGGCACGGTGGCGCTGGTGAAAGGCACCAGCACCACGTCGCCGTCCGCGCGTTCGATCTCGAGGCTGTCGCCGGCGCCGAAATCATGCACCGCCTTGACCGTGCCGAACGAGCTGCCGTCCTTCAGCACCACACGCAGGCCGATCAGATCGGCGTGGTAATATTCCTCCGCGCTGGGATCGGGGAGCGCAGCGCGCGGAAGATAAAGGCGCGTGCCTTTGAGACGCTCCGCCGCGTTGCGGTCCTCGACGCCGGGAACGCGCGCCAGCAGCACACCCTTGACCGCACCCGCGAGCTCGAGCGCGAAGCGTCGCTCGCCCGTCGCGTCCTCGAGCGGCCCGTAGGCGGCAAGGTCGGCGGGGTCGGCGGTGAAGCTCTTCACCCGCACCAAGCCGCGCACCCCATGCGCTCCGGTGATGACGCCCATCAGCACGCGCTTCTCCACCATGGATCAGCTGATGATTCCCGCCCCTCCCCCCTCGAGGGGGAGGGTAGGGAGGGGGGTCAGCCGAAAAAGACGACAAAACATGACAAAAAAATCACGCCGAGGCGGGCGCCTCGCCGCCCGCCGCCGCCTTGGCACGCTCCTGCGCCTTGGCCTTAGGCGCCGATTTCTTGGGCGTCTCGCGGATTTCTGGTTTGGGTCCGAGGCCGGCATCGAAGAGGAAGCGCTGCACCCGCTCGCTCGGCAGCGCGCCCACCTTCATCCAATGCTGAATGCGCTCGGCCTTGAGAACGACGCGGTCGGGGTGGCCCTTGTCGAGCATGGGATTGTAGGTGCCAAGCTTCTCGATGAAGCGGCCGTCGCGTGGGCTGCGCGAATCCGCCACGACGATGCTGAAGAACGGCCGCTTCTTGGTGCCGCCGCGGGTCAAGCGAATCTTGAGGGACATGAGTCTCCTTTCCTGAGGCTGATCATTCCGGCAAGTGACACACCGCCTCGAGCCGATGCCCATCGGGATCGACGACGAAGGCGGCGTAATAATCGGCGTGGTAATGCGGGCGCAGGCCCGGCGCGCCGTTGTCGCGCGCCCCCGCGGCCAGCGCCGCTTTGAAGAAGGCGTCGACCGCGGCGCGATTGCGCGCGCAGAAGCAGATATGGCCGTTGAGCGCCACGCCCTCAGGCTCATGCCCAATCCAGAATTGCAGGGCCTGCTCGCCCAGCGGATGCGGCTCGGGCGAGCCGTATCCGGAGGCGTCCTCGACATCCCAGCCGCGGCAATAGCCCAAGGGCGCGAGCGCCCGATCATAGAATATGCGGGCCCGCGCCAAATCGCGCACACCGAGCGAGAGATGATCGATCATGCGCGTCATCCGCGGAAGCCTCCGCCGCCCGGCAAGAGTGCCCCGATGCCGTGGCGCATGAGGCCCTTCTGCCCGAGCTTGTTCATCTTCTTCATCATCGTCGCCATGTCCTGATACTGCTTCAGCAGCCGATTGATCTCGGGCACCGAGGTGCCGGAGCCGGCGGCGATGCGGCGCCGGCGCGACGCGTTCAAGAGCTTGGGATTGCGCCGCTCGGCCTTGGTCATCGACGAGAGGATCGCCTCCTGGCGCTTGATGATGGTCTCGTCGATCTTGGCTTCCTCGAGCTGCTTCTTGACCTTGTTGATGCCGGGCAGCATGCCCATGACACCACCCACGCCGCCCATCTTGCGGAGCTGCTTCAGCTGCTGCGCAAGATCATCGAGATCGAAGCCGCCCTTCTGCAGCTTGCGGGCGAGCTTCTCCGCCTCTTCGCGATCGACGGTCTCGGCGGCCTTCTCGACGAGACTCACGACGTCGCCCATGCCGAGGATGCGCCCGGCGACGCGCTCGGCATGGAAAGGCTCGATGGCGTCGAGCTTCTCGCCCGTGCCCATGAACTTGATCGGCTGTCCGGTGATGGCGCGCATCGAGAGCGCAGCGCCGCCGCGAGCGTCGCCGTCGACGCGGGTCAAGAGAATGCCGGTGATGCCGACGCGCTCGGTGAAGGCTTTCGCCACGTTGACCGCGTCCTGGCCGGTCATCGCATCGGCGACGAGGAGGCTTTCGGCGGGATGCGTCGCATCGCGCACCGCCGCCACTTCCTGCATCAGCGCTTCGTCGATGTGGAGGCGGCCGGCGGTATCGAGGATCACCACGTCATAAGCTTCGCGCTTGCCCGTATCGAGCGCGCGGTGGGCGATCGCCACCGGCTTCTCCCCGGCGATGATCGGCAGCGAGGTCACCTCGACTTGCCGCGCCAGCACGGCGAGCTGCTCTTGCGCGGCGGGGCGCTGCACGTCGAGCGAGGCGAGCAGCACCTTCTTGCGCTCGCGCTGTTTCAGAATCCGCGCGAGCTTGGCGGCGCTCGTGGTCTTGCCCGAGCCCTGGAGCCCGACCATCATCACCACGACCGGCGGCACGGCGTTGAGGTTGAGGCCTTCAGCGGCGGCACCGCCCAAGGTCTCGACGAGATGGTCGTGAACGATCTTCACCACCATCTGCCCCGGCGTCACCGAGCGCAGCACGTCTTGGCCGATCGCCTTCTCGCGGACGGCATTGACGAAGTCCTTGACGACCGGCAAGGCGACATCCGCTTCCAAGAGCGCGATGCGGATTTCGCGCAAGGCCGCCGCGACATCGTCCTCGGAGAGCGCACCGTGCCGGCGCAGCCGGTCGAAGACGTCGTTGAGGCGATTGCTCAGGCTCTCGAACATCAGCGACACCCGTCACAAAACCAAAGAGGCCAGTGCGCGACACTCGCGGACTGACCGGCCCCATCGGGGCGAGACGATTGCTTCAAAGCGGAAGCGGAGGAAAGCTACTGGGCGGGGCGGAGGTTGTCAATCGCGGCAGCAACGCCCCCCTTATTCGACGACAGCGCGCGACGCGAACGCCCCTCACCCTGTCCCTCTCCCCGGTGGGGAGAGGGGACGCACTGCGCGGTTCTTACCCCTCGCCCCTCGGGGAGAGGGAGGGGCCCGCCGCGCAGCGGCGGGAGGGCGAGGGGGCGAAACAACGCGACGCACTAACGTCCCGACGCCGTCTCCATAAGCAGCGCCGCAAGCTCCTTCGGCGTATCGAGCATGACGTCGTGGCCGCCCGGCAGGTCGACGACGCGCCAGCGGGGATCGTGGCGCAAGCGCTCGGCGACGGGGGCGAAGGCGGAGGGCGTGTAGTGGGCGCCGCGGATGTAGAGACGGCGGGCGATCTTCTCATGCGCGCCGCTCAGTGAAAGGCGCTGCTCGAAGCATTTGAGCGGATGGGGTGTGCATTGCGCATCGACCCAGGCCTGATCGGCCTCGTTCACCTTGTAGACCGCAGCCGGGATCGCCGGCACGAGCCAACCGAAGCCGCGCTCGCGCACGCCGCGCTCGAATTGCTCCCGCCGCTCCGCCGGCAACAGGTCGAGCGTGCACTCGCCATTCTTCGGCACGAACGCATCGAGATAAACGAGCGCGGATATCCGCTGCGGGTTGCGATCGGCGACGGCGGTGATCACCATGCCGCCGTAGGAATGGCCGCAGAGAACGATGTCGCGGAGATCTTCGGTCCGCATTACGCCCAAGACATCCTCGATGTGCGTCTCGAGATCGATCTGGCGGCTCATGAGATGGGCGCGCTCGCCGAGGCCGGTGAGCGTCGGCGCGTAGACGTCGTGGCCTCCTGTGCGCAGCAGCCGTTCGACGCGGCGCCAACACCACGCGCCATGCCAGGCACCGTGGACGAGGACGAACGTGCTCATGTCCCCTCCCTTTTCCGCTACCTACCGCTATGCCAATATCGGCGGAGACAAAGCATAGGCGGACGGGATGACGATCGAAAAGGCGGTGAACATCGAGGATTTGCGGCGCATGGCGAAGCGCCATCTGCCGCGCCTCTGCTTCGACTTCATTGAAGGCGGCCTCGAGGACGAGCACGGTCTCGCCCGCAATGAGCGCGCCTTCGACCGCCACGCGCTGTTGCCGCGTTATTTGATCGATGTCTCGACCCGCGTGCAGACCACGAGCCTCCTCGGCCGCAGCTATTCGCTTCCCTTCGGCATCGCGCCCACCGGCATCGCCGCGCTTTTCCGCCGCGGCGGCGACCTCATGCTGGCTGAAGCGGCGGTGAAGGCGAACATCCCCTTCATCATGTCGGGCGCCAGCACCGCTTCCATCGAAGCGGCGGCGAAGGTGGCGCCCGAGCATGCCTGGTACCAGCTCTACGCCGCGCGCGACATCAAGATTTCCGAGGACATGATCCGCCGCGCGCGCGATGCCGGCCTCTCCACCTTGGTGCTCACCGTCGACGTGCCCGTCAATTCCAAGCGCGAGCGCAACATCCGAAACGGCTTCGTCCGCCCCTATCGCCTGACGCCGTCGATCGTGCTCGACGGGCTGCGCCATCCCGCCTGGCTCATCGAATATTTGCGCCACGGCGGCCTGCCCTATTTCGAGAATTGGGTGCCCTACGCGCCACCCGGCGCCAGCGCGCAGCAAGTCTCGGATTTCGTCTCGGCGCAGACGCCCTCGGCGCAGACCTGGCGCGAATTCGAGATTTATCGCCAACTCTGGCCGCGCAAATTCGTGGTCAAGGGCATCATGCATCCCGAGGATGCGCGCCGCGCCACCGAGCTCGGGGCCGACGGCATCATGGTGTCGAACCATGGCGGCCGCCAGCTCGACCGCGCCCCCTCGCCGCTCGAGATGCTGCCGGCGATCAACGCCGCGGTCGGCGACAAGCTCACGGTGATGCTCGACAGCGGCGTCCGCCGCGGCTCCGACATCGTCATCGCCCGCTGCCTCGGCGCGAAATACCTCTTCGTCGGCCGCGCCACACTTTACGGCGCAGCCGTTGCCGGCACCCAGGGCGCCACCCGCGCCATCGACATTCTCCGCGACGAGGTGGATCGCGTGCTGGCGCAGATGGGCTGTCCCGACATTAACCAACTGGGGCCGCAATGGCTCTGGCGCGAGGGCGAGGCCGCCGCAATTCCGCCACAACAACACCGCCAGTTTGCCGCGGATTAGCGCGGCGCGGCGCGCCGTTGTCTGGGCGTCTCACTTCCCGAGACGACCAACCGACGGAACCTTGATCCCATGAGCAAATTTATCGTGCTGCCGCGCGCCGCGGCGGTTGTGGCCGCCCTCGCGCTCGCGCTCCCCGCGCTGGCGCAGACGAACCAGCCCGCGTCTCCCGCCAACAACGCGCCGGCGGTCTCCACCGACAAGTCTGTCAACAAACAGACCACCGGCGAAATGAAGAGCGACAAGAGCAAGACGCACGCCGCGAAGGACATGAAGGACGGCAAGAGCGCCGACCACAAGCAGTCGGCGCAAGCGCCGGCGAGCAAGAACGCCGCCGCGCCCGCCAAGAGCGACAACAAGGCTCAGTAAAGCCCGCACCTTGCACATGAGGACGGGGCCTGGTCTCCAGGCCCCGTCGCTCGTTTTTCTGCGCACGCTCAGTCCTTCAACGACGCCCCAAGCGCGTCGAGGAGATAACCGGTGCCGCGCTCGCGCGAGCCGGCATCGTCGTAGCCGTCGAGGAACGCGCCCTGTTCGGTGACCATGAGCGTGGTCTTGGCACCCTCTGCCTTCAATTGCATGGTCGCGAGCGACACCGAGATCTTCTTGTCGTCGAGGTGCATCTCGTAGCTGTAGACAAGCCGCTCGTTGGGGATCACGTCGTGATAGATGGCGTCGAAGGTGGAGACGACGCCGGCTTGCCAGCGGCCCCTGAGGCGCTCGCGTCCGCCGACGCGCACATCCATGTGCCGCTCGAGCAATTCCCATTGGCCGGGGTTGCCGCCGAACCATTTTTGCTTGGCGCTTTCGTCGGTCAATGCCCGCCAGACTCGCGCGGCCGGCGCGTCATAGGTGCGCTTCAGGTGAAAGCTGGCATGCACCACCGAGCGAACGTTGGTGTCCGCGCCGCCCTGCATGCGCGCCACCTCCTTCTCCAGCTTCTCGAGCGTGCCGCGCCAGCCCTCGGGTGCACCTCTGATCATCCAAGCCGCGGCGGGATCGATGATCGTGTAGGTCTGGACCACATCCATGCGCGTGCCGCCGAGCGTGTCGGCGAAATCGACCTCGGTGTAGGCGCGGAAAAGCTTCTTCCCCGCGCTGTCGGCCGCATGCATGTCGATCACCAGACGGGTAGTCGGCGTGACTTCGACGACCGTGCCGCAGGTCCAATGCTCTTCGCCGGTGGGCGAGCGCATGCAGACATTGAAGGCACCGCCGACACGCATCTCCACCTCGGCGACCGGCACGGTGAAGGTCTCCGGGCAGAACCAGCGCTTCACATGCTCGGCGGAACTCCAGGCCTTGAACACGGTGGCGCGCGGCGCGTGAAGCGTGCGCGAAAGCCTGAGCGGCGGCAGTTCCCGCATCTGGGCGTTCTCTTTCGTCTCAGTCTTTCGCGCCATCACTCTCTCCTTTGCCTTCCATTGTCTTGAGATAGTCGCCCAAGCGGTCGAGACGATGCTCCCACTCGATCCGTCGGGCGTTGATCCACCGCTCGGCTTGGCTCAGCGCTTCGGGCGCGATGGCGCAGGTGCGGACCCGGCCCACCTTCTCCGAGCGCACGAGCCCCGCTGCTTCGAGAACGCTGAGGTGCTGCATGACCGACGGCAGCGACATCGGCAGCGGCCGCGCCAGCTCGCTCACCGGCGCCGGCCCGAGCGCCAGCCGCTCCAGCATGGCGCGCCGCGCCGGGTCGGCCAGCGCCTGGAAGAGCCGATCGAGAGGAGGCGATTGGTTAAGCATATGCCTAAGTATCACGGCCTCGATAGTTAGGCAAGAGCTTTAGTAAAGGCCCTAGGCCCGAGCCCGTCATTGCGAGTGATTCATAGAGAATAGGTAACATATTTTCTGGATCTTCATTCCAGGATATGTAACATATCTCTATTCTGAGAGAATGGAGGAGCCCACATGATGCCCGTGGTTAGGATCAACGACGCGACCTTTGCCGACCTCAAGTCCATCGCAACTTGGTTCGGCACCAAGACGCCCAGCGAAACCATCGACCGGATCGTGCGTGAGGCGATGGAGCAACTTGGGATGGAACGCGACGTTGAGCCGGAAGCGGCGTCGATCACGACGAGCACCGGCGCAACAGAGTTCGAAAGCGCACCCGGGCTCGCTTTCACGAAGCCACTTTCGGCCTCCGTGAATGACAAGGTGATCCGCAGCCCGCGTTGGTCGGCCATCCTGTTGACGATGATCGCGCAGGTTAAGGCCAAGGGATTTGAGGGCCAGGCGCTGGTCGACGAATTGCGCATCCCGTCGAAGCCGGAGCAGTACGAAGAGGAAGGGTTCAAGTATCACCCCGACCTCGGCATCTCGGTGCAGGGTCAGTCGGCATCGGACGCTTGGAAGGAAGTGGACCGCCTCGCAAAGAGATGGCGCATTCCAGTGACCGTCGAGTTCTGGTGGCGGCAAAATCCGAAGGCGCAATACCCGGGTCGGACCGGCGTGCTACGGTCGGGGAATTCGTAGGAGTTGCGCGCTTTGTCGAAGGCAATCCCCGGATGAAATTCGCCTCTCCGCCCCTCAGGGGCGGAGAGGGTGGGGTGAGGTGGGGCGTCGGCACATTCTCGGCGTTGAAATGATGAACCCACATTGAACGGCAGTGCGGCGCAGACACACCTCACCCTCCCCATTGCTCTTCGAGCAATGGGTCCCCTCCCTCTCCCCACCTCGTGCGGAGAGGGAAAGTTGTGCGCCCTTCCGCATAGACTGACCGCTACTTCGCCGGGTTCAGTTCCTTCCAGGGGTCCTTCACCGTCGGGATCGTCTCGAACTCGATGTTGGCGAGGCGGTCGCCTTGCTTTTCGACGCGGCGGATGTAGACGGTCTGGACGATGTCGCGGGTCTCAGGGTCGATCATGATGGGGCCGCGCGGGCTCTCGGGATTCTTCCAGCCCTTCAGCACCGCCATCGCCTTGTCGCCGTCGACGGCGCCTTTTGTCTCTTTGATGACGGCAAAGATCGCGGCCATGCTGTCCCAGCCGCCGACCGACATGAATCCCGGCGGCGTCTTCTCGCCGTATTCGCGGTTCCACGCGGCGACATATGCTTTGTTGGCGGGCCGATCGCCGGCGTTGGAATAGATGCCGGAGCTGATGACGCCCAACGGCTCCTGTCCCATGCTCGGGAGCTCCTCGTCGGGCACGATGTCCTGCGGGCCGATGATCTTGACCCCGTCCGCCTTCATGTTGAGGTCGTTGTAAGCCTTCATGACAGCGGTTGCTTGCTTGCCGGAGGGAATGAAGACGAAGACGGCGTCGGGCTTCGCGTCCTTGATGCGCTGCATGAATGGCACGAAGTCGGGGTCCTTCACCGGGAACTGCACGGTGCCGACGATGTCGCCGCCGGCATCCTTGAAGCCCTTGGAAAAGGCGTCGCGCGCATCATGGCCGGGAATGAAGTCGCTGGTGGCGATATAGACGCGCTTCAAGCCGCCCTTCTGCGCCGCCCAGGTGCCAAGCGGCAGGCTCTCCTGCCAGAGCGTGAAAGAAACCCGCGCCACATAGGGCGAGATCCGCGTGATGGCCGAGCCCGCCGCATTGCTGAGGACCAACGGGACCTTCGCCTCCGCGGTGAGCGGCGCGATCGCCGCGGCATTGGGCGACCACACCACGCCGGTCAGGAACTTCACATGGTCGCGGGTGATGAGCTCCTGCGCGATGCGCTTCGCCACATCGGGATTGGGCCCGGTGTCGTCGCGCCGCACCAGCTCGACCGTCACGCCATCAGGCAAATCCTTCTGGTGCTCCTTCACATAGAGGCTGATGCCTTTGTCGATCTGATCGCCGAGCGAGGCATTGGGGCCGGAATAAGTGTTGATGACGCCGATTTTGATCGTCTCGGCCCGAGCCGGCGCCGCAGCCCACGCCGCCAGCAACGCCGCACCAAGCACCGCCGCGCTCGCCTTCGACTGCATCGCTTCCGCGCCTCCCACGCCCGTGCCTTGTTTTGATTTGAGCCGCACTATACCGGCATGCCGCCGACGCCGACAGCGCCACCTCATCGGTCGCTCGAACCCTTGCAGCAGAAAAGTCCCTGCGCTTGACGGGCGGGATGGCGTTACGCCGGATCGGGGCAAGATGTGCGCAACCTCACATCGCACGTCACATGGTACCCGATCGCGCTTGCCCGCGGTCTTTAGCGGGCGCAAGCTCGTTCACGAAAGGGGGGCTGCGATGGGAAATCTCACGCTCACGACAAGCAATGGCGGTTCCTATTCGGTCGGCGAGGATGAGCTCGGTGCACTGCGCGCGGGCTTGCGCGGCCGAGCATGCGTTGCCGGCGAGGCGGGCTATGACGAGGCGCGCACGATCTGGAATGCGATGTTCGATCGCCGGCCAGGCCTCGTCCTGCGCTGCGCCGGTGCCGGCGACGTCATGCGCGCCGTCAACTTCGCGCGCCAGCACGAGCTTCTCCTCGCGGTGCGGGGCGGCGCCCACAACATCGCCGGCAATGCCGTGTGCGAGGGCGGCCTGATGATCGATCTCTCGCCGATGAAATCGGTGCGGGTTGATCCCGTCGCACGCACGGCGTGGGTCGAGCCCGGCGTCACGCTCGGCGAGCTCGACAAGGAGACGCAGGCCTTCGCGCTCGGCGTACCGACGGGGATCAATTCGACCACGGGGGTCGCCGGCTTGACGCTGGGCGGCGGCTTCGGCTGGATCACCCGCAAATTCGGCCTCACCATCGACAATCTGCTCGCCGCCGATGTGGTGACGGCCGAGGGCAAGCTCGTGACCGCGAGCGCGCGCGACAATCCGGACCTCTTCTGGGCGCTGCGCGGCGGCGGCGGCAATTTCGGCATCGTCACCGCGTTCCAGTTCCAGCTGCATCCGCTGGGACCGGAGGTGCTCTCAGGACTGCTTGTGCATCCGCTCGACGCGGCGGCCAATCTGCTCAAGTCTTACCGGCGCATCGTCAGCACCGCGCCTGACGAGCTCACCTGTTGGGTGGTGATGCGCAAGGCGCCGCCCTTCCCGTTCCTGCCGGCGGAGTGGCACGGCCGCGAGATCCTCGCCTTTGCGCTCTGCTATTGCGGCGAGGCGGATGCGGGCGGACGCGCGGTGGCGGAGCTCCGCTCGCTCGGCACGCCGATCGCCGATGTCGTCAGTCCCCATCCCTTCACCGGCTGGCAAGCGGCCTTCGATCCGCTGCTGACGCCTGGCGCGCGCAATTACTGGAAGAGTCACGATTTCGTCGAGCTGGCGGACGGCGCGATCGAGGCGCTCGTCGGCGCGGTGCGGCAGCTGCCCGGCCCGGAATGCGAGGTTTTCATCGCCCACCTCGGCGGCGCCATGAGCCGGGTACCGGTCGAGGCGACCGCTTACCCGCTCAGGCGGTCGCATTTCATCATGAACGTGCACACGCGCTGGCGCGACAAAGCCGAGGACGATCGCTGCACCAAATGGGCGCGCGACCTGTTCCAGGCGATGAGCCCCTTTGCCGCGGGCACCGCCTACGTCAACTTCATGCCGGCGGATGAGGGGGGCCGCGTCGAAGAGGCGTATGGCGCGAATTACCGACGCCTTGCCGAGGTGAAAAAGCGCTACGATCCGCACAATATGTTCCGGCTGAATCAAAACATTCGACCGGCATCCTGACCGTACTCAACCCTCAGTCGAGCGTCTCGCGATAGAACCAGATGGCGATCACGCCGACGACGAGCGTGAAGACCGCGATCGGCCAGAGCTCGGGCAGGATCTCTGCAGCGCCGTTGCCCTTGAGGAGGACACCGCGCACGATGCGCAGGGCGTGCGTAGCCGGGAAAATCTCGCCGAGCCACTGCGCCCAGAACGGCATGCCGCGGAACGGGAACATGAATCCCGACAGCATGATCGAGGGCAGCAAGGTGAATTGCGCCAATTGCATGGCCTGCATCTGGCTGGTGGCGATCGTCGAGAAGGTGAAGCCGAGCGCGAGATTGCTGGCGATGAAGAGCCCGAGCGCCAGGAACAACACCGTGATCGAGCCGCGGATCGGCAAATGGAACACGGCGACCGAGATCGCCATGATGAGGATCACTTGGATATAGCCGATGCCGATATAGGGCACGATCTTGGCGACCATGACCTCGGCGGGCCGCACCGGCATGGCGAGCAAGTTCTCCATCGTGCCGCGCTCGCGC
This sequence comes from Allostellaceae bacterium, assembly GCA_035945115.1. GTDB lineage: Bacteria > Pseudomonadota > Alphaproteobacteria > ATCC43930 > CGMCC-115725 > DAHUYF01. The sequence goes on along the minus strand of DASZAN010000088.1, from coordinate 48,326 downwards.
TCACGCGTGATCGACAGCGAGGTGATGATGAGCGTCGAGAAGATGAGAACGATCGAAACGAGCCCCGGCACGATGTTGAGAACGGTGAGCTGTTCCGGGTTGTAGCGGGCGTGCACCTCGAACTGGAACGGCGGCTTGTCCGGCGCGGCGCGCAGCGCCGGCGGCAGATCGCGCTCGAGCGACGCCACCAGCGGCGCCAGGGCGCTCGTGGCATTGACGATCGCCGAGGGATCGGTGGCGTCGGCATCGATAAGCACGATCGGCTGCTCGCCACGATCGACCGCGCGCTCGAAATTTGCCGGTATGTTGATGACGAAGAGCAGATTGCCTTGCGCCAGCTCGCGCTCCGCCTCCGCCTCGGAGGTGAGTGGGCGAACGTCGTAGTAGCCGGTGTTGCGCAACGCCGCGATCAAGGTGCGCTCGTACTGCGAATGATCGACCGAGAGCACGCCGGTCGGCAAATGCTTGGGATCGGTGTTGATGGCATAGCCGAACAAGAAGAGCTGCATCACCGGCAGCGCGATGATGAGGCGCAGCGTGATCGGATCGCGCAGGATCTGAATCCATTCCTTGCGCAGCACGGCGAGAAAGCGAGCGAGCGAGAAGCGGTTCATGCGCCCGCCTTGCGTCGCAACAAATGGATGAAGGCGTCTTCGAGCCGCGGCGGCACCTCGCGCCAGGAGACACCCGTGCCGAGCGCGGCCTTCGCCCGCTCGAGCGCGGCGCGATCCTGGCCGGCGATGTGAACGACGCGGCCGAACACGGCGGCGGCTTCAACGCCGGGCATTTGCCGCAGATGCCGCGCCGCTTCCTCGAGATCGTCGCCCGCTCCTTCGAAGGTGATGAGCGCTGCCGCGCGCGTGAGCTCGTCGGGAGCGCCCTCGGCGACAACCCGGCCGGCGGCGATGTAGACAATGCGGTTGCAGCGCTCCGCTTCGTCCATGTAGTGGGTCGAGACGAGCGTGGTGAGACCGGCCGCAGCGAGGTCGTGGATCAAATCCCAGAATTCGCGGCGCGCTTGCGCATCGACGCCGGCAGTGGGCTCGTCGAGCAAAAGCAATTTCGGCTCGTGCAGAATGCAGGCGGCGAGCGCCAGGCGCTGCTTCCAGCCGCCGGAGAGATGGCCGGCGAGATCCCCCGCACGATCTCGCAATTGCATACGCTCGACAATATCCGCGACCTTTTGCGCGCGATCCGTCACTTCATAGACGCGCGCAACAAAGTCGAGATTCTCGAACACCGTGAGATCTTCATAGAGACTGAAGCGCTGCGTCATGTAGCCGACTTCGCGGCGAATGCGCGGCGCGTCGCGGACGATGTCGAGCCCGAGACAAGTGCCGCGGCCGCCATCCGGCTTCAAGAGCCCGCAGAGCATGCGCAGCGTCGTCGTCTTGCCGCTGCCATTGGCGCCAAGGAAGCCACAGATCTCGCCGGCCGCGACCTGGAGGCTCAGCGCCTTGACGACATGGTTCGCGCCGAAGCTCTTTTCCAGGCCACGAACGTCGATGACCGGCTCGGTCATGACGCCCGATCCGGCTTTGGCCGCACCTCAATCGGCTGGCCCGGATTGATCAGCGGCGCCTGCTCGGAACGCGGGCGGGCCTCCACACGATAGACGAGCTTCGCTTTCGTCGTCTCACTGTAAATGAGCGGCGGCGTGAACTCCGCCTGCGGCGAAATGAAGGAGATGGTGCCGGCAAGGTCGGCCGGGCAGCCGTCGCACAGGAACACCACGGGATCGCCGTAGTGCAACGCGCCGAGCGCCGGCTCCGCCACGAAAAAACGCACGAAGATGTTTTGCGGCGGGAGCAGCGAGACCACCGGCGCTCCCGCCATCATGGTTTCGCCGGGATGCGCGAGGACGTCGGCGACGCGACCGCCGATCGGCGCCGCGACGCGGCGCTGATTGAGGCGCCACTCCGCCATGGCGAGCGCAGCTTCGGCTGCTTCCACTGCGGCGAGCTGCGCGGCGATCTCCGGCGTGCGGCCGAGCGGCGCGCGCGCCTGTGCCAGCGCCGCGGTGGCGGCCTCCACTTTGGCCTTCGCCGAGAGATAATCGGCGCGCCGCTGATCGAGCTGCTGCGCGCTCACGACGCGCGCGCGCTGCAGCTGTTCGTCGCGCTCGAGATCGATCCGCGCCCGGTTCAAGCCTGCCTGCGCGTCGGCGAGATTGGCTGCGGCCTGCTCGATCTCGGTGGGCTTGCCGCCCGTCCGCAAATTGGCGAGCTGGTGCTCGGCCTGGGCCAATTGTTGCGCCGCTTGCGCACGCGCCGCCTGCTCCTCGGTCGCATCCTGCGCAAAGAGCGGCGCGCCGGTTGCGACCTCGTCACCGCGCGCAACAAAGACCGAGGTGAGCTGGCCGGCACTCACCGGCGCTACCTTCACGAAATCGGCATCGGCATAGCCCTGCCATCCCTGCGGCGGCGCCGCATGGTGGAGCGACCACCAGAGCCAGCCGCCGGCAATGCCGAGCACGACGACAACAACGATGACGAGCCGCACGGGAGGACCTCGTCGTCAAAGTACGCAGCGCGACAGCTTGCCGGCAGCCGTGCAATTCCGCAAACTGCATCCGCGATCGGCCCGGCGTCGATGTCGCGATACTTGATTTAATTTTTGCGCCGCGTCAGCGGCCGTGCGGGAGGAAGGGCAATGAGAGCGATTGCCGCGGCGCTGATTCTATGTCTCATCCCGTTGGGCGCACGCGGCGAGGGTGCCAGCGCCGTCGACGGCGCATCGGTCTATCGCGAGCGCTGCGCCCAGTGTCACGAGGGTGGCGTCGCGCGCGCGCCCGACGCAGCGAGCCTCAAGCGGATGTCGCCGACGGCGGTCAAATTAGCGCTCACCGGCGGCAGCATGCGCACGCAAGGGGAGAGCCTGAGCGCGGCCGAGATCGATGCGGTGAGCCGCTTTGTCGGCGGCGCCGAGACGACGGCGACGAGCGCCGCTGCCGCGACCTGTGCCAAGACGGCTCCGCCGGCGAGCGATCCTTTTTCGACGCCGCATTGGAACGGCTGGGGCGTCGATCTCACCCAGCATCGTTTTCAGCCGGCGGCCATGGCCGGACTCGCCGCCGCCGACGTGCCGAAGCTGAAGCTCAAATGGGCCTTCGGGCTCGGCGAGGTGACGCGGGCCAATGCGCAGCCGACGGTGGTGGGTGACCGGCTCTTTCTCGGCAGCGTCAACGGCAGGGTCTATGCGCTCGACGCCAAGAGCGGCTGCGTCCTCTGGGTGTTTGCCGCGGACGGACCGGTCAGGAGCGCCATCACGATCGGCATCGACACTCGCAGCTGGACGGCCTATTTCGGGGATCAGCGCGCCAATGCCTACGCGGTGGACGCGCTCACCGGCGAATTGCGCTGGAAGACGCATGTGGAGGCGCATCGCGCGGCGATGATCTCCGGCGCGCCGGTGCTGGTTGACGACACGCTTTACGTGCCGGTCTCCTCGCTGGAGGAGGTGATCGGCGCCAATGTCACATATTCTTGCTGCACGTTTCGCGGCAGCATCGTCGCGCTCGACGCCCGGAGCGGCGCGCAACGCTGGAAGACCTACACCATCGCCGAAGAGCCGCAGCCGGTGCGCAAGAACGAGATCGGCGTCGAGCTCTTCGGTCCCTCGGGTGCCGGCGTCTGGAACTCGCCGGCGGTCGATCGCGCCCGGGCTATGCTTTATCTCGGCACCGGCGACAGCTATTCCGATCCGCCGGCCGACACCTCGGACGCAATCCTGGCGCTTCGCCTCGAGAATGGCGCGCTGGTTTGGAAGCAACAGATGACGCCGGGCGATGCCTTCACCGTCGCCTGCGGCGGCTCGGCGCCGGGCAAAGGCAACTGTCCGCAAGCGGGCGGACCCGATCTCGATTTCGGCGCCTCGCCCATCCTCGTCACGCTCGGCAACGGCAAGCGCGCGCTCATCGCCGCGCAGAAATCGGGCGTGGTGCATGCGCTCGATCCAGAGAACGGCGCCATTCTCTGGCAGCGGACGATCGGCAGAGGCGGCACGCTGGGCGGCATTCAATGGGGCGCCGCTGCCGACGAGCGCAAGGTCTATGTGGCGCTCTCCGATATCCGCATCCGCCGCGTCAGCGAAGGCACGCCCGGTGCACAGCCGGGGTTCGGAACCACCTTTCTGCTCGATCCACGGGTGGGCGGCGGGCTTTATGCGCTGTCGCTCGAGACGGGCGAGGTGGTCTGGCACACGCCGCATCCCGGCTGCGGCGAGACGCCCGGCTGCAGCCCCGCGCAATCGGCGGCGGTGACGGCCATCCCCGGCGTCGTCTTTTCCGGCGGTCTCGACGGTCACCTCCGCGCCTATGACGTTGGGGATGGCCGCATCGTCTGGGACGTCGACACCAAGGGCAGCTACGAGACCGTCAACGGCATGACGGCGCGGGGCGGCTCGATCGACGGGCCGGGACCCGTCGTGGTCGGCGGCATGCTCTACGTCAGTTCAGGCTATGCCGTCTTCGGCGGCATGCCCGGGAACGTGCTCCTCGCCTTCTCCGTCGGCGGCTCCTAGCCATTGCCTCGAAAGAGGCTGAAGCCCTCGGACACTCGCTCGTTGACGGCGGCTTCCTCGGCCACGCACAATCGACCATTCGGCCAAGGTCCACGCGAGATGGGCTGCCGATGGAGATGAACGCCAGAAGAAAAGGGGAGCCCTATGAGACGCGGCATGTTCCTTTGGGCGGCGGTCGCCGCCGGATTTCTCTTGTCGACGACAGTGTGCTTCGCCGGACCCAAGACCGTGCAGGGGCCGGGTGCCGATCCGCAATGCTTCAAGCCCTGGAGCGACAAGATCAAGTATTTCCAGTGGGAGAAGAAGCCCGGTCCCTATCGCATCGCCATCGTCAACGGCTTCGTGGGCAACACCTGGCGCATCCAGATGATCAAGACCGCCAAGGCGTTCGCCGAGCAACCCGAGATCAAGTCGAACGTCAAGGAGTTCAAGGTCGTCTCGACCGGCACCGACGTTGCGGCGCAGCTCGGCGCGATCGAGGACTTCATCAATCAAGGCTATGACGCGATCGTGACCATCGCGGTGTCGCCCGAGGGCTTCGACCGCGTCATCCGCCTTGCCGACAAGAACAACGTCGTCATCGTGCCCTTCGACAACGTGCTCGACACCGACAAGGTCATGGAGGTGAACGAGGATCAGCTCGAGCTGGGCCGCATGAACGGCCGCTTCCTGCGCCAGCAGCTCGGCGACAAGACCGAAGGCAAGATCCTCGAAGTACGCGGCCTTGCCGGCAACTCCGTCGACCGCGACCGCCACATCGGCTTCCGCGAGGTGATGGAGAAGGGCGCGAAGTTCCAAATTGTCGAAGTCGTTGGCAATTGGGATGACGGCACCGCGCAGAAGGTGACCGCCGACGCCATTGCCGTCCACGGCAAGTTCGACGCGGTCTTCGTCCAAGGTGGCTCGACCGGCACGGTGCGGGCGATGATAGACGCGCACCATCCCTTCGTGCCGGTCGCCGGCGAAGCTGAGAACGGCTTCCGCAAATTGATCGCCGAGCATTCGAAGGACGGGCTCAAGGGCATCTCGATCGGCCAGTCGCCGGGGCTCGTCGCTATCTCGATCAAGGCGGCGATCACCGCGCTGCAAGGCAATCCGATGCCGCAGCTCATCTCCGTGCCGATCCCCGCCGCCGACTACACGCAGCTCAAGGACGGCGTGAATTATTGGTCCAATCTCTCGGACAATTTCTTCACGCCCAACGAGTTCCCGCCTTGCGGCGTGAACGTCACCGCGACGGAGATCATGGCCAAGGACGAGAAGAACGTGAAGTGACGCGACCTGGGGCCGCCGGTCCGACCGGCGGCCCTTTTCCTGCCGCGGCCGACATGGACCAACCGTTCCTCGCGCTCTCCGCCATCTCCAAACGCTATGGCGGCGTGCGCGCGCTGGACCGGGTCGACTTTTCCTGCCGCCGCGGCGAGATCCACGCGGTGCTCGGCGAGAACGGCGCCGGCAAGTCGACGCTCATCAAGATCATCGCCGGCGTCGTGGCGCCCGACGAAGGGAGCATCGCCCTCGAGGAAAAGCCGGTGCGCTTCGCCGATCCGGCGGCCGCCACCGCCGCCGGCATCGTCTCGGTCTTCCAGGAGCTATCGTTACTCCCCGATCTCAGCGTCGCCGACAACATCACGCTCGGCGCGCCGCCGCGGCGCTTCGGCCTCATCGATGCGCGCGCGCAGCGCCGACGCGCCGAGGAGCTCTTGGCGCGCATCGGCTGCGAGGATGTGAACCCCGTGGCGCGCGTGCGCGACCTGCCGCTCTCACGTCGGCAAATGGTCGAGATCGCCAAGGCGCTCGGCAAAAAGCCGCGGCTCCTCATCCTCGACGAAGCAACCTCTGCGCTGACGCAAGCCGATGTCGCGCGCATCTATCGCCTGCTCGAGCGCCTCCGGCAGGAGCAGGTGGCGATCCTCTTCATCTCGCACCGAATGCATGAGGTGGAGGCGCTCGCCGATGTCTGTTCGGTCTTCCGCAACGGCCGCCATGTCCGCACCTTCGCCAAAGGCACGCTCGGCAACGACGCCATCGTCGAACTCATGATCGGCCGCGAGATCAGCGCGCAATATCCGCCGAAGCCGCCGCCCCGCGCCGTTCCGCCGGTGCTCGCGATCGAGGCTCTCCGCTGGCAGGATCGCCTCAAGGACATCTCGCTCGCGGTCGGCCGCGGCGAGATCGTCGGGTTGGGCGGGCTCGACGGGCAGGGTCAGAAGGAATTGCTGCTGGCGCTCTTCGGCGTGCTCCGCGGTGTCGCCGGGACGATCCGCGTCGATGGCCGCGTGATCGCGCCCGCCTCGCCCGCCGACGCCAAGCGCCGCGCACCCGGCATCGCGCTCATCCCCGAGGACCGCAAGACCGAGGGGCTGATGCTCGCTATGTCGGTTGCCGACAATCTCACCGCCGCGGCGCTCGAGCGCATCTCGCGTGGCCCCTTCATCGACGCGCGGAAGAAGGACCGCGTCGTCGCCGAGGGCATCAAGCGGCTCGGCATTCGCCTCGGCGCGCCCCAAGACGCGGTCTCCACGCTCTCGGGCGGCAATCAGCAGAAGGTGGTGATCGCCAAGTGGCTCATGACCGAGCCCGGCATCATTCTGCTGAACGATCCCACCCGCGGCATCGATGTCGGCACCAAGCAGGAGCTTTACCGCCTCATGCGCGAGCTCGCCGATCGCGGTGCCGCCATCCTCTTTTATTCGACCGATTACGACGAGCTCATCGGCTGCTGCGACCGCGTCGCCGTCATGTATGACGGGCGGATCGTGCGCGCGCTCGCGGGCGCCGAGATCACGGAGCAGGCGATCGTCGCGAGCGCGCTCGCCATGAGCGTCGCCGGCAATGGCGGACGCGAGGCGGTGGCATGAGCGGCCGCACCGGCGATCTCGGTCTTCGCTTGCGGCAGAATATGGGGCTCTTGGGCTCCATCATCCTCTTCGCCGTGCTTTACCTGCTTTACAGCCTCGCCCATCCCAAGGGATTCACCAGCCAGGTGCTGGTGCAGAACGCCGACGAGGCGTTCTCGCTGGCGCTTCTCGCCATGGCGCAGACCTTGCCGGTGCTGGCGGGCGGCCTCGATCTCTCCGTCGGCGCGGTCATGACCATGGTGAATTGCCTCGCGAGCGTTCTGGTGATCGGCAGCCCGCTGCAGATCGTCGGCGGGATCGTTCTTTGTCTGGTGGTGGGGGCGGCCTTCGGCCTCGGCAACGGCATCATCGTCGTCTATGGCCGCATCCAGCCGATCATCGCCACGCTGGCGACGGCGGCGATCGCCCTCGGCATCGCGCTCTTCTTGCGGCCGAAGCCCGGCGGCAAGGTCGACGAGGATCTCTCCTGGGGCTTGACGAACACGCTCGGCGATTTTGCCGACACCTATGGGCTTTTCGACGGCGGCAAGGCCGCGTGGTTTGAGCCGATCGCCTGGCTGCCCACGGCGGCGATCCTGCTGGTGGTGATCATCGCCATCGTCTGGCTGCCGCTCCGCCGCACCGTGACGGGCCGCACCATCTATGCGATCGGCTCCGCCGAGGGCGCCGCCTTCATGTCGGGCTTGCCGATCGTCCGCGCCAAGCTCACCGCCTTCACCTTGGCGGGGCTGCTCGCCGGCATCGGCGGGCTCTTTCTCGCGATCGAGACGTCCTCGGGGAACGCCGACCTGCCGCAGGCGGGCGCCTATACGCTCAACTCCATCGCCGCCGTCGTCATCGGCGGCACCTCGCTCTTGGGTGGGAGCGGCAGCGCGGTCGGCTCGGTGATGGGCGCGCTGGTGCTGCGCGTCATCTCCTTCAATTTCCGCGTCTTCGACGTGCCGCCCCTGGTGCAGCCGTTGGTCGAAGGCCTGGTGCTGCTCGCCGCGGTGAGCCTTGCCGCGCTGCCGGTGCTGCGCGTCAAGAACATGCTCGAGCTCTTCCGCTGAGCCGCGCCATGACCACGCTCGCCCTTCGCCTCAAAGCCGACGACAAGCCGATCGTGCTGGCGGCTGCGTTCATTCTCGCCATCCTCGCCATGGGCACGGTCTATACGGTGGCGACGCAGGGCTCGGCGACGTTGCTGTCGCCGCGCTATCTGCTGCAGCAGCTGCAGGTGGGCTCGTTCCTCGGCATCGTCGCCGCCGGCATGATGCTGGTCATCCTCATCGGCCATATCGACCTCTCGGTGCCGTGGACGCTCACCGCCGCGGCGATGATGGCGACCGCGGTCGGCGGGCCGCTGGCGCTGCCGACCGGGCTCGCGGTCGGCTTGGCCGTGGGGTTGGTGAACGGCCTCGGCGTGGCCTATTTGCGCATCCCCTCGATGATCTTCACGCTCGGCGTCAATGCGGTGATGCGCGGCCTCATGGTGGTGCATACCGGAGGATTCGCGCCGCAGACCGCGGCGAGCGATCTCATGCGCTTCATCGGCGCCGAGCGCGTCGCCGGATTTCCCGTCGCCATCCTCGTCTGGGCCGCCGTCTCGCTCGTGGTCGCGGCGCTTTTGACGCGCACCGCCTTCGGCAAGGCGCTCTACGCCATCGGCAATCAGGAAGCCGCCGCCTATCTTGCTGGCATTCGCACGCGGCGCGTCGTCATCGCCGCCTTTGCGCTGTGCGGCCTCGCCGCCGGTCTCGCCGGCGTCATGCTCGCGGGCTACGCCACCAAAGCCTATCAGGGCATGGGCGATGCCTATCTGCTGCCGTCGATTGCCGCCGTGGTGATCGGCGGCACGCATATTCTGGGCGGCCGCGGGCGCTATCTCGGCACGCTCGTCGGCGTGGTCTTGATCGTTCTCCTCAATTCCGTGCTGTCGATCATGCAAATGGAAGAGGCGGGCCGGCAGATCATCTACGGCGCCGTCATCATCGCCATGCTGCTCGTCTATGGTCGCGGCGCCAGGGTCACGAGCTGAGCGGAGCGCCCATGCTGACGGACACATTCGAGGTCAAGGACGAGCGCTTTCGCCGCCTCGTCATGGGCAACGTTCACCTGGAGAAGCTCTGGACCGGTTCGCGCTGGGCCGAGGGCCCCGCCTATTTCCCGGCCGGACGCTATCTCGTCTGGTCCGATATTCCCAACGATCGCCTGCTGCGCTTCGACGAGACCGACGGATCGGTCTCGGTGTTTCGCCAACCCTGCCGCAACGAGAACGGCCACACCGTCGATCGCGAGGGTCGCCTTATTTCCTGCGAGCACCAAAATCGCTGCGTCTCGCGCACCGAGCATGACGGTTCCCGCACGGTGCTGGCCGATCGCTACGCCGGCAAGCGCTTCAACTCGCCCAACGACGTCGTCGTCAAATCCGACGGCTCGCTCTGGTTCACCGATCCCAGCTACGGCATCGATTCCGAATATGAAGGCGACAAGGCGCCCTCCGAGATCGGCAGCAACAATGTCTACCGCCTCGATCCCGCAAGCGGCGAGGTAAGCCTCGTCGCCGACGGCTTCGTTCAGCCGAACGGCCTTGCCTTCTCGCCCGACGAGAGCCTCCTCTACATCGCCGATACCGGCGTCTCACATGTCAAGAATGGGCCGCGCCATATCCGCCGCTTCGCCGTGGCGCGGGACGGCAAGACGCGCTCCGGTGGCGAGGTGTTCGTGACGTGCCCCGTCGGCGTCTTCGACGGCTTCCGCATCGACCAGGCGGGCCATCTCTGGTCGAGCGGCGGCGACGGCGTCTACTGCTATCACCCCGACGGCACCCTCTTGGGGCGCATCCGAATCCCCGAAGTGGTCGCCAACGTTTGCTTCGGCGGCCCGAAGCGCAACCGCCTCTTCATCTGCGCCACCACCTCGCTCTACGCCGTCTACCTCAACACCCAAGGCGCCTTGCGGCCGTAGGAGCCCGCGTGGCAGAACGGCGATCGCGCCAAGCGCAGCAAAAAAGGAGATAAGGGGATGAAGGGAGATGAGGGGGAGCTTACATGAACAATCCTAAACGGGCTTTCCAAATCGACTCCAACTCAACGAATCACACTCTAAAATAGAACGAATCGCTCTCGATCCGGCCGGTGACTGGCCTCGCCAGTCGCCTTGAAGCCGAGCTTTTCCAAGACACGCCGCGACGCGTGGTTGTCTCTTTTGCATACAGCTATGATGGATCGCCTGGGAAACTGACGTGCAAGGAGATCGAGGAGAGCCCGTCCAGCTTCCTGCGCATAACCCTCGCGTTGAAATGAAGTACCAATCCAGTATCCAATTTCAACTTCTCCATCGTCGGTAAATCCAGCCCCCATCACACCGATGAGCTGGTCGCTTTCGCGAAGCAGGAGCCCGAAAAAGCAATCGACTCCGCTAACTCTGCTTTCGATCAATTTAAGAGCGTCGGAAGCGGTGAACGGACTCTTCAAGAATTGGATGGCGCCAGTGATAGCAGGATCGTCGGTGATATCTCGCAACGGCGCCGCGTCTTTCGGTTCCAAATGCCGCAAACGAAGCCGCGTAGTCTCAATTGATGGAAGCTGCATAAGTTCCTCCAACCTGCCAATCCCGAAGGCGTTTAGGAAGCGATTTTGCAGGTGGTGCGCGCCGCGTCGCGTGAGATCCAATCCGGGCACGCAACCCTCACCCTCCCGCCGCTTTGCGGCGGGCCCCTCCCTCTCCCGCTTTTGCGGGAGAGGGGCTCTCCGACCGCATGCTTTAACTCGGTGGCGCGCGCAAAGCGCGCCAGAAAGAGGAGAGAGGGGATGAAGAGGGGATGGGGGAGCTCCCCTCCATCTCCCTTCATCCCCTCATCTCCATTTCTTTTCTAAGCCAACTTCACGATCTGCTTGCCGAAATTCTCGCCTTTCAGAAGGCCGATGAAGGCGCGGGGCGCGTTCTCAAGGCCTTGCGTCACCGTCTCGCGGTATTTGAGCTTGCCTTCGCGCACTAGGCTCGCGAGTTCTTTCAACGCCACCGGCCAGCGGTCCAAATGGTCGGAGACGATGAAGCCTTGGAGCTTGATGCGCATGCCGACGGCCATCATCAGGTTCTTGACGCCGTAGCGGTCGTCGGTGGCGTTGTATTGCGAGACCATGCCGCAGAGCGGAATGCGCGCGAAGGGGTTGCAGCGCAGCAACACCGCGTCGAGGAGCGGCCCGCCGACATTCTCGAAATAGACGTCGATGCCCTTGGGCGTCGCCTCGGCGAGCGCCTTCGCGAGATCGCCGGTGCGGTGATCGATGCAGTGATCGAAACCCAGCTCGTTCACGACGTAGTCGCACTTGGCCTTGCCGCCGGCGACGCCGACGACGCGCGCGCCCTTGTGCTTGGCAAGCTGGCCGACGACGCTGCCGACCGCGCCCGAGGCGGCCGCGACGACGACGGTCTCGCCGGGCTTGGGTTGGCCGATATCGAGGAGGCCCACCCAAGCGGTGACGCCGGGCATGCCGACGGTGCCGAGATGGAGCGAGAGCGGCTCGAGGCTCGGATCGAGCTTGCGCAGATCCTTCCCGTCGGAGAGTGCATAAAGCTGCCAGCCGACGCGGCCCGCGACGATGTCGCCCGCTTTAAATTGCGGGTGCTTCGACTGCACGATCTCGCCCACGGTCTCGCCGGTCATGACGTCGCCGAGCTCCACCTTGGCGGCGTAGGAGCGCACATCGTTCATGCGGCCGCGCATATAGGGATCGAGCGAGAGAAAGCGGTTCTTCACGAGTACCTGCCCCTCGCCCGGCGTCGGCACTGGTCCTTCAACCAGACGGAAATCGCTTTCCTTCACCCATCCCGCCGGACGATTGGCGAGCACCACCTGCAGATTTTTCCCGCTCATCGCGCGCTCCCGTCTTTCATGGTTGTCGGGCGACGATACGCTCTGGCGGAGGTGGCGTCGACCATCACTGTCGGGCATGCACCAGAGCGTTAGCTCAACTCAAGAAAAGGAACGCCGCCGCGGCACCGAATAAGCCGAGCAAATGCACCAACACGACGAGCCAGTATCCAACCCGATTTTTGCTGCGCTCAACATAGAGGACGCGGAACGAAAAGCCTCGACCGTACGCAATCTTTCCCGTCGTGAGCGCAGTAACGATCAGGATGGCGAAAATCGCAACGACCAGAACTGTCGTTATGTGTGCAAGGGTCACGCGGGAAGGCTCGGTGTGGATTCACGGATCGGACGGCGCATGCGCGCCCAGCGGCAACCCGCAAGTGACGCAGCGCCGCAGACTAAAACGCTTCCTGGAAAACGAAAAATTGTAGCCGCACCGGGGACAACGGAACCACCAGATCCATGCCACGAGCAGAGCGGTGAAGAGTGTCTCGGCGCCAAACCAAGCAAGAAGATAAAGAAGTGGCTCTCGTGGTCTGATCACGACGGCGAGATTGAGGATCACCGTTAGGACGCCAAGGGTGGCTGCGGTCGTGAATCGGAGCCGCATCGAACGCCACGTTCGTCGGTATTTCTCCGCCTCCATTCAAACCGAGCCCACGGCGGAGGGCGTGCCGCGCGCGGTGAAGTCGCCGCTCGTGAGGCACTCGCGGTAGTGCTCGAGCGCCCAGCGCACGGAGGGGAAGGCGAGCTCGTCCCAGGGGATCTCCTCCCAGGCGAAGAGCTTCACCTCGAGACTCTCCGGTCCGGCGGCGAACTCCGGCGTCACCAGCCGCGCGCGGTACATGATCTGCACCTGGCTGATGCGGGGGATGTCGTAGATGGCGAGCAGGCCGTCGATCGTGATCTTCGCCTGCGCCTCTTCCCAGGCTTCGCGGATGGCGCCGGCGGGCGTCGATTCGTGGAGCTCGAGATATCCCGCCGGGAGCGTCCAGAACCCGCGGCGCGGATTGATGGCGCGCCGACAGAGGAGAATGCGCTCCTCCCAGAGTGAGACGGAGCCCACCACGATCTTGGGATTCTCGTAATTGATGAAGCCGCAATCAGGGCAGACCATGCGCTCGCGATTGTCCCCTTCGGGAATGGCGAGGACGCTGGGTCCGCGTAGCGGTGAGGGCGGCTCGGCCATCGCCTTACCAGCACCCCTGCCGGGGTGGCGCGGCTAGACGAAGAGATCGATGAGGCGGCCGCGACCACGCGCGGCGGCCGGGCCGCGCGAGGCTTGCTGTTGCGGCGTGAGATCGCCGCGGCCGCCCTCGCGGTTGGCGGTGACGCGACGCGCGGGCTCGATGGGGGCCGCCGGCTGGGCGGGACCGGCGAGCGGCAGCGGCGTCGGCGCCGTCACGGGCGCCGGCTGCGGCAAGATCGGGCCAGTCACAAGGTCCATGGCTCTTCGTTCTCACACCGGAATTCCCGAGAATACCATCGAAAGCGCGCATTCCGCAAGCAATTCACAACTTATGGTTAACGGCCAGCGCCGCCACGCCCGGCAGCTCGCGCCCTTCGAGCCATTCGAGGAAGGCGCCGCCCGCCGTCGAGACGTAGCTTAGCGCATCGATCACGCCGGCATGGGCGAGCGCCGCCACCGTGTCGCCGCCGCCGGCGACGCTCAAGAGCTTCTTGGCGCGGGTGAGCGCCGCCACCTCGCGCGCGACCGCCGTGGTGCCCGCATCGAAGGGCGCCGTCTCGAAAGCGCCCATCGGCCCGTTCCAGACGAGCGAGCGGCAGCGCGCGAGCTCGGCGGCAATGGCGCGCACCGTCGCCGGGCCGATGTCGAGGATCATCTCATCATCCGGCACGGCGTCGATCGCCACGGTGCGGCTCGCCGCGCCCGGCTTGAGCGCGCCCGCGATGACGGCATCGACGGGAAGGACCAGCCGGCAGCTCCGCGCCTCGGCGTCCGCCATGATCTCGCGCGCGGTCTCGGCCAGGTCGCGCTCGGTGAGCGATGTGCCGACGCGCTTGCCCTCCGCGAAGAGCAAGGTGTTCGCCATGGCGCCGCCGATCACCAGCACATCCACCCTGCCGATGATGAAGCGGAGCAGGTCGAGCTTGGTCGAGACCTTGGCGCCGCCGACGAGCGCCGCGAGCGGCCGCTCCGGCGAGCCCAGCGCTTTCTCAAGCGCGGTGAGCTCCCTCTCCATCAAGCGTCCCGCCGCCGCCGGCAAGAGGTGCGCCAGCGCTTCGGTCGAGGCGTGCGCGCGATGCGCCGCAGAGAAGGCGTCGTTGACATAGAGATCGCCGAGCGAGGCGAGCTTTTTGGCGAAGCTTGCGTCGTTCTTCTCCTCTTCGGGATGAAAGCGGAGATTCTCGAGGAGCGCCACCTCGCCGGGCTTGAGCGCGGCGACGACGCGCTCTGCGGCCGGGCCGATGCAGTCCTCGGCAAAGGCGATGGGCCGCCCGACCGCTTGGGCGAGCGGCGCCACCAGCGGACGGAGCGAGAACGCGGGATCGGCTTTGCCCTTGGGCCGGCCGAAATGCGACATCACGACGACGCGGCCGCCGCGCTCGGCAAGCTCGCGGATCGTCGCCGCGACGCGCTCGATCCGCGTCTTGTCGGTAACGACGCCGCCGCTCATCGGCACGTTCAAATCGGCGCGCACCAGCACGCGCTTTTGCTTGGGGTCGATGTCGTCGAGGGTGGCAAACTTCCGCATCACCGACGTCCTATCGAAGGATTTTTTCATCGTCATTCCCGCGCCCTTCGACCAGAGCTCAGGAGCGGGAATCCAGGATTGCAGCGCACCATCGCTTGCCCTGGGTCCCTGCTTTCGCAGGGACGACGGGGGGAGGAGGTCCTTTTCGGAACGTGCTCTAGCTATATTGTCTTGTTGGAGCAAGGTGGAAGAGCATGGCGAGCCCGCTGCAACGCTTGGCATACCGAACCGCGCAGCAGCTGCGGGTGTCCTGGTATTCGGGACAGAAATGGCTGAGCGCGCGCTTGACCGAAAGCGTGCCCGCGCCGCCCGAGCTCAAGGCGCGCATGCCCGATCGCCGCCGCATCTTGGCCGATCTCGACGCGCTCATCGAGCAGGACTGGCGCAACATCGCCGTGGGTCACTATCGCCTGCCGGAGGACGTGATCGCCCGACCGATCGCGGCGCTGCGCAAGACCGGACTCTATTTCGCCGATTTGAGCCGCGTCGAACGCCGACGCCGCGCCGCCGCCAACGACGAGGTGTTCCGGGCCATGCGCGGCGCGCACTATCCGCGTTATTACCTGCAGAATTTTCATTACCAAACCGATGGCTATCTGAGCCGGCGCTCGGCCGAGCTCTACGACCATCAGGTGGAGGTGCTGTTCGGCGGCGGCGCCGATGCAATGCGGCGACAAGCGCTGGTGCCGCTGAAGCGCATTCTCGCCGAGTGCGGCGTGCGGCAGGCGCGGCTCATCGATCTCGCCTGCGGCACCGGGCGATTCCTGCGCGAGGTGAAAAGCAATTATCCCGCGCTCAAGGTCACGGCGCTCGATCTGAGCCCGTTCTATCTCGAGGCCGCGCGCGAGGCGCTTCGCCCCTGGTCGGGCGCCGCCTTCATCGAAGCGGCGGCCGAAGCGGTGCCCCTCGCCGATGAGAGCGTCGACGTCGCGACCTCGATCTATCTCTTTCACGAGCTGCCGAAGGCGACGCGCGCCGCTGTCATGGGCGAGATGGCGCGGCTCCTGAAGCCGGGCGGCGCCGCGATCCTCATCGATTCGATCCAGCTCGGCGATGTCCCCGATTACGACGCGCTCGTCGAGTATTTCCCGCTCGCTTTTTACGAACCCTACTACGCCGAGTACGCGCGCGCCGACCTCGTCGCCGGCTTCGCTGCGGCAGGGCTCACGCTCGAGGAAATCCGCCTCGCCTACTTCTCGAAGGTGCTGACCTTCCGCAAGCCGGCGTAATTCGCTCAGCGCCAGAAGGACTTGTCGGCCTCGTTCTGCGCTGTCGCCGTGTCGACGCCGATATCCGCCAGCATGCGGCTGTCGAGCGTCCCCAGCTGCCGCCGCTCCCGGGCCCGCTCGTGCCATAGAAATACCAGGTCAAGGAGGCGCTGCAGCCACCCCATTGGTAGGGCGGATCCGTGGCCCACGCCCGCTGCCGGCGAACGGCCTCGCGCGCGCTCGAACGGCAGGGAAGGCGGGGCAAACGCGCAAGATGGCGCCATGTCGTCGCGGTAGCTCATGCCCTGAACGTAAGCGCGATCAGGCCTTGCCGACAAACGATCTTATTTCGTAAGATGGCTTACTTTTCCTAAGCCAAAGGGCCGTCAATGACCCGCCGTCTACCGCCGCTCAACGCGCTGCGCGCCTTCGAGGCGGCGGCGCGGCAGTTGAGCTTCTCGCGCGCCGCCCAGGAGATGCATGTCACGCCCGCCGCGGTGAGCCATCAGGTGAAGGCCCTCGAGGCGCGGCTCGGCGTCGTGCTCTTCCGCCGTCTCACGCGCGGCCTGCGCCTTACCGACGAGGGGCAGATGCTGCTGCCGGAGCTGCGCGGCGCCTTCGATCGCATGAGCCAGGCCTTGGACCGTATCGGCGCGGGCACGCGGGGCGGCACGCTCACCATTAGTACCGGCACCACCTTCGCCTTCACCTGGCTCGTGCCGCGACTGCCCCGCTTTCAGGCCATGCATCCGGCGCTCGAGGTGCGGCTCATGACCTCGAAGCTTGCCGTCGATTTCGCGCGCGAAGATGTCGACCTCGCCATCCGCCACGGCCGCGGCGGCTGGTCGGGCTTGCGCGTCGACAAGGTCTTCGAGGAGCCGATGACGCCGCTCTGCGGCCGCGCCTTCAAGGATCGGCTGCGCCGCCCAGAGGACTTGCGCAGCCTCCCGCTGCTACGCACGGCCGATGATGAGGAATGGCCGACCTGGCTGCGCGCCGCCAAACTCGAGGGGGTCGATTACGCCGCCGGCACGCTCTTCGACTCGACGCGCATCGCCGTCGAGGCATCGATCGACGGCGAGGGCGTGGCGGTCGGCTCGCCCTTTCTTTTTGCCGACGTGCTCGCCTCGGGCCGGCTCTTGCAGCCCTTCGCGCTCACCGCAAGCAACGGCAAGGCCTATTGGCTGGTGACGCCGGAAGCGACGGCAGAGCGTCCCAACATCAAGACGTTTCGCGAATGGCTGTTGGCGGAGGCGGCGATGTCGCGCGAGACCGCGGCCTCGCAATCGCCGCGCCGCCGCCGCTCGGCCTAAGCGTCGTTAGGGGCGACCCAGGGAATGCGGGCGACCTCGATACCGTCGTCGGCGAGCGCTTGGGCCTCATCTTGCGTCGCATCGCCGTAGATGCCGCGCGCCTCGGCGTCGCCGCGGTGAATGGCGCGGGCTTCCTCGGCGAAGCGGTCGCCGACATTCTCGCAGCTTGTTTCCACATGGCGGCGCACTGCTTGAAGCATGTGGCGGAGCTGTGCCGGCGAGGGCGGCGCCGGCCGCGTGCGCTCCTGGCGTGCGACCCTGGGCGCCATCGGCGCCTTCTCGATCGCGCTGTTGCCGCATTGGGGACAGGCGATGTCGCGGCGGGCCGCCTGGCGCTCATAAGCGGCACCGTCGCGGAACCACGCCTCGAATTCGTGCTCGGCGGCGCACCGAAGCTTGAATAGAATCATGGCCGACCTCGACCGCTTGCCGTCCTCTTACACGTTGGGCCGCCCCTTAGCAATCTCAACCCTCGAGTGCTAACATTTCCTCAACGCCGCACCCCGCGCCAGAGTTCGCTTCCCCGTGGATCACGCGCTTCCTGCCGCTGATCCGAGCGGGCGGCCGCGCGCTCGACCTCGCCGCCGGCCGCGGCCGGCACACGGCGGTGCTCTTGGCGGCCGGCTGCCGCGTGCTCGCCGTCGACCGCGATGTGGGCGCACTCACGACTCGCTTCGGCGGCGTTCCTCGATGTGAGATCAAAGCGATCGATTTGGAAGACGGGCGTCCCTGGCCGCTCGGCGGCGGGTTTGCGGCGATCGTCGTCACCAACTATCTCCACCGTCCCCTGCTCCCGGCGATACCGGGTGCCCTGGCAACGGACGGCCTCCTTCTCTATGAGACCTTCATGAGCGGCAATGAGCGCTTCGGGCGCCCCACCAACCCAGATTTCCTGCTGCGGCCGGGCGAGCTTCTGGCGGCCTTCCTCGACCGGCTTCAGGTGCTGGCCTTCGAGCAGGGCATCGTCACCATGCCGCGGGCGGCTGCCATCCAGCGGATCGCCGCGGTGAAGAGCGCCGTTCCCGGCGCCTTGCCGCTATGAGCGGGCAGCGCGCTGTGGTTGCTCGCTGGCTCGCGGCGGCGATGCTGGTGCTTGCCGCGGCGCTGTCCGCGCGCGCCGCGGAGCGGCCGTCCATTCGCATTGGCTGGGTCGCCGTGCCCGCGGAGCTGCAGCCGCTCCTCTTCGCCAAGCCCGGCGTGTCCCAGCACGTGCACCGATCCTACGAGCTCGACGCCATCCGCTTTGCCGGGACGCCGGCGATGATCACGGCGCTCGCCGCGGGCGAGCTCGACATTGCACCCTTGGCCTATTCCTCTTTCGGCACGGCGGTCGAGAAAGCGCACATGACCGACCTGCGCATCATCGCCGACGAATTCCAGGACGGCGCACCTGGCTATTACACCAACGAGTACATGGTGCTGAAGGACAGTCCGGTCCGCACCGTCGAGGATCTCAGGGGCAAGGTGGTGGCGTCGAACGCCATCGGCAGCGCGCTCGATCTCGGCCTCCGCGCCATGCTGCGCCGGCACGGACTCGAGGACCGCAAGGACTACACACTGGTCGAGGTCAACTTCGCCAACATGAAATCGGTGCTGATCGACCGCAAGGTCGATCTCATTTGCGCCGTCATTCCCTTCGTGCACGACCCCGAGCTCCGCGCCATCGCGCGGCCGCTCTTCACGCAAGCGGAAGCGATTGGCCGCACGCAAATGACGATGTGGGTAGCGCGCACCGGCTACATCGAGAAAAACCGCGCGGCGCTGGTCGATTTTCTCGAGGACTATCTCCGCGAGCTCCGCTGGTACACCGAGCCCAAGAACCAGGCTGAAGCGATCGAGATCGTGGCGCGCGTCACCAAGCTCCCGCCCGAGCGCTTCTCGCCCTGGCTCTACACGAGCGCGGACCACTACCGCGACCCGCGCGGCCTTCCCGATCTCGAGGTCCTGCAGCAGAACATGGAGACGCAGCGCGAGCTGGGATTCTTGAAGGCGCCGATCGAGGTCGCGACATACGCCGATTTGAGCTTGATCAAAGAGGCGGGCGCGCGGTTGGAGCGGTGAGTCGCCATGTAATCCTTTCCAGCCGTCACCAATAACGTCCGTCGTCCCTGCGAAAGCAGGGACCCAGGGGTTAGCGACGGCTGCATGGGCAGCCCAAGCGATTCGCTCTCTTTATGACTCGCCGATGTAGCGTTGGCCCTGGGTCCCTGCTTTCGCAGGGACGACGTGCTTTATTGCGTTGGAAATTTTACTCCGCCGCTTGCGGCTTGGTGAGCGGCTCCGGCGCGGCGAAAGGGCGGTCGTGCGTCAGGGAGGGCACGGCGCGGCGCGCTTCGGCGATCTTGGCGCGGTCGATCTCGGCGGTAACGAAACCGGTGCCGTCCTCGGCCTCGGCCAAGATTTCGCCCCAGGGGGCGACGATGAGGGAGCGGCCGTAGGTCTTGCGGCCCTGCGCATGCTCGCCCCATTGCGCCGGGGCGAAGATGAAACAGCCGGTCTCGATGGCGCGCGCCCGCATCAGCACGTGCCAATGGGCGCGCCCCGTCGGCACGGTGAAGGCCGAGGGGATCGAGAGGAAATCGGCACCCGCTTTGGCGAGCGCGCGATAGAGATAGGGAAAGCGCAAATCATAGCAGACGGTCATGCCGAGCACGCCCCAGGGCAGCGCCGCCAGCACCGCTTCCTCGCCGGGACGGAAGGCGTTCGATTCGCGGTAGCTCTCGCCGCCGGCGAGCTCGACATCGAACATGTGGATCTTGTCATAGCGCGCGGCGATCGCACCGTCGGGCGCCACGAGGAACGACCGATTGGCGAGCCGCTCGTCGCCATCATCGCGCCGCACCACGATCGAGCCGAGAAGCAGCCATGCGCCGGTTTCGCGCGCGAGCTCGCGGAAGGCGGCGAGCATGGGGTGGTCCGTCTCGCGGCGCGCCTTCTCGAGGCGGAGCGCCCGGTTGGGCTCGATCATGTCGCTCACCTCGGGCGTCATGATGAGCTCGGCGCCCTGCTCGCGGGCGCGGCGAACGAGCTCGCTCGCGGCGGTGATATTGGGCGCAACCTCGCGCGCCGAGTTGAGCTGGATACAGGCAGCAGTGAAGCGGTCGCTCACGGCTTGGCAATGCCGAGCTTGGCGTCGAGCTTGCCGGCCCGCTCGAGCGCCAAAAGCTCGTCCGAGCCGCCGATATGCTCGCCATCGATGAAGATTTGCGGCACCGTCTGCCGGCCCCCGGAGCGCCCGAGCATCTCCTCGCGCTTCGCCGCATCTTCGATCACGTCGATGTTCACGTAGGGCACGCCTTTCTTGTCGAGGAGGCTCTTGGCGCGGGCGCAGTAGCCGCAGAACATGGTGGAATAAATTTCGACACGCGCCATAGTCGATCCGTTTCCGCCGTTGCCGATGAGGAGCATTTAATCAAACGCGTGGCGGAATCAAGGATATTCGCCGACCGCACGAGCTTGTTTCGTTCGTGTCGGTCAGGCCAAAAGTCTTCGCTTGATGGCGATGGCGGCTTCGATGAAGCCGAAATAGGCGCACCAATTGACTGCTGTGACCAGCGCGTAGCTTACGTGCGGAGAATTCAGTTTCCAGTTCACAAGTCCGCCAGGATATCCGATCCATACCGCGATAAAGCCAAGTGTTCCCTGCGCGCCATAAGTCGCCAATACGAGACTTACGGAAATTGCCAAAGCGGCAGCGGCGACTGCTATTGGAATGTGCGTTCTCATCGCGCCGATTTTCCGACTGGCACCGAGCCCATGTTCGCGGCCGGCTGAGCGCCGTTCTCTACGAGCAACGGATTAACCCTCCTGCCGCACAGTGCGCGCCAGCGTGAGGACGTCGACACGGGCGGCGCCGGCGCGGCGGAGCGCGTGGGCGCACTCGTTGACGGTGGCACCGGTGGTGAAGACGTCATCGATGAGGACGAGACGGAGGCCTTTGACGCTGCGCGCCTCCTTCAGCCTGAAGGCGCCGCGGACGTTGCGCTCGCGCTGTGCCGCGTTGCGCTTGCCCTGCGACGGCGTGCGGCGGCGGCGGACGAGCCAATCGGCAGCGACGGGCGGGCCGCCCGCGGCATGGATCGCATGTGCCAGCACGGCCGCCTGGTTGTAGCGGCGCCTGAAGAGCCGCGTCCAATGAAGCGGCACTGGCACGAGGAGATCGGCATCGGCCAAGAGCGCGGTACCGGCGCGGCGCATCCATTGCGCAAAGGCCGGCGCCAGATGCAGCCGATCGCCATGCTTGAAGGCGAGCACGAGGTTGCGGCTCGCCTCGTCATAACGCATCGCGGCACGGGCGCGCGCATAAGCGGGCGCCGTGCGCGCGCAGGCGCCGCAGCGCGCGTCGGGCCCGATCTCGAACTCGAAGGGCATCCCGCAACTCTGACAGCAAGGGTCGCCCAGGAAGGTGATGCTCCGCCAGCACGGGGCGCAGAGCGTGCCGGCCGTGCCGACGCTCGTGCCGCAAGCGAGGCAGCGCGGCGGCAGCAATAGATCGAGCGCCGTTCCGGCAAGCCGGCGCAGCACGGCAGGACGCGCAAGGCTGATCATCGCCGGCGATGACAGCGTGCCGGCGCGGCGGCTGTCAACCGCGGCGATCGGCGACATCAAAAAGGCGAAAGTTCCTCAGAACGCCAGCGTCATGACGAGCGAAGCGATGAGGAGGATGGCGAAACCGATATTGATGATTCGGTTGAGGCGCGGCGTGCGGAAAGCGCGCGTCAATGCCGCGCCGGCAAAGAGCCAAGCGACATTGACGGCGGTGATGATCAGCACAAGGACGCCGATCTTCGCCGCGGCGTCGAGCGCGAGCCGCTCGCGGATCAAGACGAACCCAGAGAAGAGCGCGGCCATCGCCGCATAGCCCTTGGGATTGACGAGCGAGAGAAAAAAGCCGCCGGCCAAGGACGGCCGCCCGCGCCCGTCGTTCGCGGCCGATAGCGGTGGTGCGGTGGCGATGCGGAGCGCGAGATAGAGGAAATAGAGGGCCGCCGCGGCAAGCACGACGGGCGCCGCGCCGGGCAGGGCGAGCAGCACGCCGGTGACGCCCGACGCGGTAATGACCATCACCACGACCATGCCGATGACGATGCCGGCCATATAACGAAGGCCACGCCGCGCGCCGAAGGCCGCGCCCGCGGCAGCAAGGCTCAGCGTCGCCGGGCCGGGACTGCCGGCCAGCGCCACGCCCGCCAAGACGAAGCCGACAACGCCGTCCATGCTGGCGATTCTCGCCATCAAAGCGGCGGCGGTCTTGAACGATCGTGCGGCGTCAGCGCGCCGGCGGATGGACGGTGACGTCGAGATCGGTGACGAGGCCGGTCGCGAGCGAATAGACCCAACCATGCAGGAAGAGCATCTGCCCGCGTGCCCAGGCGTCCTGGACAAAGACATCGGAGGCCACGTTCTTGACCTGGCGCACGACGTTAAGCTCGCACAAACGTTCGAGGCGCGCGCGCTCGTCGGCGATGGCCTCGAGCGCCTCGCGATGCTCGTCGTAAACCTCGCGGATGGGATGGAGCCAATGGTCGACGAGGCCGCGGCGCCGGCCGTCCACCGCGGCGCTGACGCCGCCGCAGCCATAATGCCCCACCACCAGAATGTGCTTCACCTTGAGCACGTCGACCGCGAACTGCAGCACGGAGAGATAGTTCGCGTCCTGCGGCGGCGCGAGGTTGGCGACATTGCGGTGAACAAACACCTGTCCCGGATCCATGTCGACGATCTGATTGGCCGGCACGCGGCTGTCGGAGCAACCGATCCAGAGGTACTCCGGCGCTTGCTGGCGTTCGAGCCGGCGGAAGAAATCGGCATCGCCGCGCCGCATCCGCTCGGCCCAAGCGCGATTGTTGGCCTTCAACTGCTCGAGCATGGCGCGTCCTTAGCGGCAAATGCGCCGATGGACAACGACTGCGCGGCAACGACTGCACTTGCGCCCGTGGCGGTCATGCAGTGGCCCTGCGTCGAGCCGGGCCTTTCGCTATATTTGGCGCATGTCCTCTCCCGACCCGCTCCGCCTCTTTGACCGCCACGCGGTGCGCCGCCACCGGGCGCGGGCGGCGCGCGCGCCGGATGCGGCCGATTTTCTCGTCCACGAAGCAGCCGAGCGGCTGGCGGATCGGCTCGAGGACATGGCGCGTCCATTCCCGCGAGCGCTCGATCTCGGGTGCCGCGCCGGCGTGCTCGCGCGTCTCCTCGCGGGCCGTGGCGGCATCGAGGCGCTGGTTCATGCCGACGCGGCGTTCGCCTATGCGCGCCTGGCCCCGGCGCCGGCGGTGGTGGCGGAGGCCGAGGCGCTGCCCTTCGCACCCGCCAGCTTCGATCTCGTGCTGAGCAATCTCGATCTCCACTGGACCAATGATCTGCCGGGTGCGCTCCTGCAGTTGCGCCAGTCGCTGAAGCCCGACGGCCTATTGCTCGCGAGCCTCTTCGCCGGCGGCACGCTCGCCGAGCTGCGCCAGGCCTGGCTCGAGGCGGAGCTTGCCGAGGAAGGCGGCGCCTCGCCGCGGATCGCCCCCGTCGCCGACGCCCGCGACCTCGGTCACTTGCTGCAGCGCGCCGGCTTCGCGCTGCCGGTGGTCGACAGCGACCCTATCCAGGTGACCTATCCGGACGCCCTCGCCTTGATGCGCGATCTCCGCGCCATGGGTGAAAGCAACGCCGTGCGCGAGCGGCGCCGCCATTTCACCCGCCGTGGCACGCTGATGCGGGCGGCGCTTCGCTATGCCGAGCTGTTCGCCGGTGCCGACGGCCGCATTCCCGCCAGCTTCGAGCTGGTGACGCTCACCGCCTGGGCGCCGCATGAGAGCCAGCCCCAGCCGGTGCGCCGCGGCAGCGCCCAAGCACGGCTCGCCCAGGCGCTGGCCCCACCGCGAGACGGCGCCGACCAATCGGCCGACCGCCACTGACCCGCCCACAATCGCAGATTGCGACAGCGGTGCTTTTTAATCAGGTTTTAGCCAAGATTTGCGAAGGTCCTCCCCGAGGCCGCGCGGGCCCGAGGAACGCCCGCAGGCAACAGGGATTGGCACGGGACCGACGACTTTGGCTCTCCGATGGCGATGGATAAGGCGGCGCCGAGCGCCGGCCGATGGATCGAGCGCGGCGCGCCGGCCGCGCTCGCGCTTCGCGCTCGTCGTCGCCATTTTCGCCGGCACGCAGGCGATCATGCTGACGCTCGGCCTCGTCGCCATCGAGGGCCTCCATTCGACACGCGCCTATGTCGCGGGCGAAGGCGCCTATTCCAAGGCGCAAAAGGATGCGGTCCTGAACCTCTACCGCTACGTCCGGTCGGGTGATGCGCAGTGTATTGAAGAGTTTCGCAGGGCGATTGCCGTACCGATCGGCGATCGCCTGGCCCGCGAGGCGCTTGAGCGGACACCGGCCGATCTCGCCGATACCTACGCCGGATTCGCCCAGGGCCGCAACGAGGCCCGCGACATCCGCGCGATGGCCCGCGTCTTCCACTGGTTCTCCTGGTGGGGCCCGTTCGCGCGCGCTGTCGATGATTGGCGGAACGCCGACCGACTGGTGACCGACCTCGCAAGTCTCGGGGAAGACGTCTTC
Organism: Allostellaceae bacterium; assembly: GCA_035945115.1. Taxonomy (GTDB): domain Bacteria; phylum Pseudomonadota; class Alphaproteobacteria; order ATCC43930; family CGMCC-115725; genus DAHUYF01. The sequence continues at coordinate 23,288 of DASZAN010000088.1, read as the reverse complement.
CGCACGATGGCGAGCGGTCCTGTCGAAGCGACGGAGCGCGACCGCCTGCTGCTCCGCGTCGACGCGCTCGATGCGCAACTCACGGACCTCGAAAACTCCTTCTCGCGCCATATGGGCGAGGCGGCGCGCGCCCTCCGCACCTTCCTCATCACCGGCTTCATCGTCGGCAGCATCGTGCTCTGGGCGATCGGCATCCGCCTGTGCTGGCGCGTCTTTCGCGACGGCGAGTTGGCCGGCCGGCGTCTTGCCGAGAGTGAGGAGCGCTTCCGCGACTACGCCCAGGCGGCGTCCGACTGGTTCTGGGAAACCGATCAGAATGGCCGCCTCGTCTATCTTTCCGGCCGTCACAACGCGCCCGCGCCCGATGGCGATCCGCGCCTGGGCAAGACGGTGATCGAGGCGGCTGGCGGCGATCCCGACGATCCCGCCTGGCGCGCGCATCTCGACGACCTCGCCGCTCAGCGCCCATTCCGCAATTTCTCCTTCCGCCGCGTCCTCGCCGACGGCAGCATCCGCTATTTCGCGGTGAGCGGCACACCGGTCTACGACGCGCTCGGCCGGTTTAGCGGCTATCGCGGCACCGGCCGCGACATCACCGCCGAGACCGAAGTCCACCGCAATCTCCAGCAAGCCAAGGAGGTGGCGGAGACGGCAAGCCGCACCAAATCGGAATTCCTTGCCAATATGAGCCACGAGCTGCGCACGCCCTTGAACGCCATTCTTGGATTTGCCGAGATCATCCGCGACAAGCTCTTGGGCCCGATCGGCGATCACCGCTACAGCGACTACGCCGAGGACATCCACAGCTCTGGCACGCATCTCCTGCGGATCATCAACGACATCCTCGACCTCTCGAAGGTCGAAGCAGGGCGGCTCGAGCTCGTTGAGGACGTGGTCGAGATGGAGGAAATCCTGAAGGCGGTCTCGCTGTTGCTGCGCGAGCGCCTGACACGCGCCGGCCTCGGCTTCGAGATCACTGTGCCGCCGGGGCCCTGCCTCGTCCGCGCCGATGAGCGCAAGCTCAAGCAGATCCTGATGAACCTGCTGTCGAACGCGGTAAAATTCACCCCGGCCGGCGGCGAGATCTCGCTTCGCCTCGAGCGCAGCGAGGACGGGATCGTCATCGAGGTGCGCGACAGCGGCATCGGCATCGCCGCCGAGGACATCGCCCGCGCCATGTCGCCCTTCGGCCAGGTCGACAGCCGTCTGAGCCGCCGCTACGAGGGCACCGGCCTCGGCCTTCCCTTGGCGAAAGCGCTCACCGAACTCCACGGCGGCAAGCTCGAGCTCGAAAGCGAGCCGGGCGTCGGCACCGTCGCGCGCGTGCGGCTGCCGCGCGAGCGCCTCATCCAACCCGACGTCACCCGCTGGGCCGCGGGCTGAGACAGCGGCAGCCCCTCAGCGAAAGCTCGGGTCGCGATAGACTTCCTTGCCGCCGACATATGTCGCGAGCGCCTTCGTCGTCAGCAATCGCCGTGCCGGCACGGTGAGAATGTCGTTCGAGAGCACCGCGAAATCGGCGAGCTTGCCGGGCTCGATCGAGCCCTTGATCGCCGCTTCGCCGGTCGCCTTCGCATAATTGAGGGTGATGAGCTGAAGCAGCGCCGCGCGCGAGCGCACGCGCTCCTCGGGGCCGTAGACGCCGTCCGAGATCGTGTCGCGCGTGTTGAAGTGATAGATCTCCCAGAACGGATTGAACGGCACCACCGGCGAATCGGTGCCGCCGACGACGAGGAAGCCGTTGGCGAGATAAGTCTTGAGCGGCGTCACGTGATTGGCGCGGTCGACACCCCAATATTTCTTCATGGCGGGTGCCGCCAAGTAGAGATGATCCTGGACCGAGAGGATGAGGTCCAGCTTCTTCATGCGCGCGATCTGGTCCGGTCGCGCGATGAAAGCGTGCTCTACCGACCAGCGCCGACCTTTGATCGAGCGCTCGGCATCGGCCGCCTGGTAGGCGTCGAGCACTTCGTCGAGCGCGGCGTCGCCAACCGCGTGGGTGGCGACGCGCCAGCCGAGGCGATTCACCTCTTTCACCACGGCGACGAATTTCTCGGTCGGCACCACGGTGATGCCGGTGAAGCTTCCGCCTTTGCCGTAGGGCTCTTCATAGGGCTCGCGCATATGCCCGCCCTCGAAGCCGCCGTCGATGAGGAGCTTCATGCCGCCGACGCGTACCCACTCGTCGCCCTCGTCTTGCTTCAAGCCGGAATTGACGATCATGTCGTGGATCTTGGCGGCATCGCCGGTGCCGAAGCCCGGCAGATAAACGGTGTAGCGCAAGGTGAGCTCGCCCTTGTCGCGCATCGTCCGCAACAGCTTTAGATCGTCGAAGAGGTTGCCCTTGTAGGCGCCGGGAATGCGCACGCTGGTGATGCCATATTGATTGAGCGTGCGCTGCGTCCGGATCGCGTCCTCGACAGAGACCGGCGCTGGCGGCGGCAAGTCGACGAGTTTCTTCGCATTGTCGACGAGCTCGCCGCTCAGCCTCCCATCCGCCTCCTTGCCGATGCTGCCGCCGGCGGGCGAGGGCGTGTCCTTGGTGATGTTCCATTTCCGGAGCGCCGCGCCATTGAGGATCATCTCATGCCCGCCGCGCACGAGGACGATCGGATTGTCCGGCGCCGCCACGTCCAATTCTCGCGCCAACGGCAGGCGCTTCTCCTTGAGCTGCGCCTCGTGCCAATCGGGATTGGAAACGATGACCGCGCCCGGTCCCGCCGCCTTGGCCGCGCTGCCGACCGCCGCGAAGAGGTCGCCCAGCGAACGGGTTCTCGACAAATCGAGATTGGGTCCGCCGCCTTCGTTGTGGAAATGGCCATCGGCGAGACCAGGCGTCACCAGCCGCCCGTGGAGATCGGTGACGACGGTGTTGGGCCCGACGTAAGCGCGCATCGCGGCGCTCGTGCCGACGGCGAGGAAGCGCTCGCCTTTCGCCGCGAATGCTTCCGCCATCGGCGCGCGCGGATCGACGGTGAAGACCTTGCCGTTGACGAAGACCGCATCCGCGGAGGCGGATTTCTCGGCCGCGCTCGCTAGCGGCGTCGCGGCGAGGAAAAAGCCGAAGAATGCCCCGATGAAGCGCGCTCGACATCGTCTGCGCAATGCTTCCCCTACCTTCTTATCTGCGGCCATTCGCCCTTCCTCGCCTCACGCAGCAGGATGAGGTGTAGGCAATCGCCGGCGGACGTTCCAGTGCAAACCTGACGCTTTGGCGGCGTATTCGTCGTGACGGCGCACCCAGAATTGTTTCCTGATGTCGATGCCGCGGGCATAGGTCGAGTAGCTGTGAAACACGCGGCGATCCGCGTCCTTGAAGCCGGCTCATCCGCTGAACCGTTGGATCGTACCCCTTAAAAGAAATTGTGAGATTCTACAACAGATCGGGAGGGTCAGTGTTGATCAACCCGAATTGAATTCCCTCTGGTCGACGGGGCTAAATAACTCGCGACGAAGGAGAGTCACATGCAGCACGATGAGCAGGCTATCAAGACGCTCAACGACATCTTTGTGTCAGGGCTCCTGTCAAAGGACCCCAAGAAGCGTGCCTCGATTTGGCTCGACGACGGAACACTCCTGCCGCCGAACGCCGGTTTCCTCGAAGGCCGCGCCGAAATCGAGAAACATTTCGCCCTGGAGGGGGCCGAGATCACTTCGCATTCAAAAGCCGATCTCTCGAACTACCGATTTGACTTTCTCACGCCGGAACTCGCATTCGTTGATGCCGATCTGACGTTGCGTGATCTTCTTAGCCCTGATCAGAAGCGGGTGCCAGAGGTGTTAGTGAAGGTCGTGTTCGTCGCCGAGCGCCGCTCAGGAAAGTGGTGGATCCGCAACGAACGTGCGCATTTCAGTGCGTCATCGTAATGGCCGCCTATCTGATCGGACAAGTAGTCGTGCATGATTAGGCGCGGTTCGCGCCCTATGTCGCGCGCACGAGCGCACTCATCGCGCAGTATGGCGGCGAGGTCCTGGACGTCGTTCGGGCGGTCGAGGCGGTCGAGGAGTTCTCCGGAGAATGCAGAAATGAAGGACCTTCGGCACGGATCTGCGACGAGCCATGTCGCGCTTTGTGTCTCACTCCCGCTAGCCAAGCCGCAATAGCTCGAGAGGACCTCGATGACACAGTCTCACAGCGTCGTTTCGCATGACCAGTGGATCGAAGCCCGCAAGGCGCTTCTGGCGAAGGAAAAGGAGTTTTCGCGCCTTCGCGACGAGCTGAGCCGGCAGCGCCGCGCCTTGCCGTGGGAGCGCGTCGAAAAGGAGTATGTCTTCAACGGCTCCGCGGGCAGGGAAACGCTGGCGCAGCTCTTCGCTGGAAAGTCGCAACTCATTATCTATCACTTCATGTTCGATCCGGAGTGGGAAGTGGGCTGCAAGAGCTGTTCGTTCTGGGCCGATAACTTCAACGGGATCGATGTCCATCTATGGCAGCGCGACATCAGTTTTCTTGCCGTCTCGCGCGCCCCGCTTGCGAAGCTAGAGGCCTATAAGGGGCGAATGGGATGGACCTTTAAATGGGTATCCTCGTTCGGCACCGACTTCAATTTCGACTATGGCGTCTCGCACACCAAGGAAGAGGTTGCGAAGGGACAAGCGTACTGGAATTACAAGGTCCAAAAGCCGTATGACACCGAAACGGTCGGGATCAGCGTCTTTGCGAAAAACCCGGATAGTCGGATCTTCCATACCTATTCCACTTACCAGCGTGGCGTCGATCTCCTGAACGGTGCCTACAACTACATCGACCTGACGCCGAAGGGGCGTGACGAATCGGGTCAAGGACCGAATCCGCAAGCCTGGGTGCGCCGCCATGACGAGTACGAGGATCTGCCGGGAAGGCCGGCGTGAACGACATCATACGGCGTCACCCGGTTGCCTCGCACGATGAGTGGATCACAGCGCGCCAGGCGCTCTTGAACAAGGAGAAGGAGAGTACGTCTTCGAGGGGCCGAAGGGCACATCGACGCTGGCGCAGCTCTTCGCCGGCAAGTCTCAGCTCATCGCGTATCACGTCATGTTCGCGCCCGACTGGGACGCGGGGCGCCCGAGCTGCTCGTTCATCGGTCTAGCCTATCGCTTCGGAGGGATGCCATGACCCAGAAACTGTCCGGTGGGTGCGCGTGCGGCGCGATCCATTATGACTGCACTGCCGATCCAGTTGTTATGTTCAACTGTCACTGTCGGGACTGCCAACGGGCAAGTGGCAGCGCCTACGCAGCAATCGTCGTCGTTCCGAAAGCTGCGGTGCAGATGCGTGGGGAGCTGCGGTATCACAAAATCATCGGCGGCGCCGGCAAAGCGATCGAACGCGGTTTTTGCCCGACCTGCGGCAGCCACGTGACCGATAAATTGGAACGGCTGCCTAACATCCTCGCCTTGCACGCGGGAAGCTTGGACGACCCATCAATGTTCCGACCCATGATGGACACATTTACCTCAAGCGCGCAGCCTTGGGATCTCATGGACCCCAAGCTCCAAAAGCATACGCACGCCGCGCCGCGGTGATGACCATCATGCGCCCGATGTCCTTGTGCCCGATTGGCGATTACAGCGTTCGGCGGACAGTGCCCACTCAGGTTGCGGGCGTGCCGCCGTGGGTTTCGAGGAGACGCAGCGCCGCCAAAATGGTCGAAGCGCCGGCATAGGTTCTGGGGTCCAGGCCCGAGAGCTTCTTCATTCGGTTGAGCCGGAAGTAGACGGTATTGGTGTGAACGCCGAGGAGGTGCGCTGTTCGCTTGACATTGAAGTTACAAAGGGCGAACGCACGGATCGTACGGGAGAGCTCACGCGACTGCCCATCCGCCGCAGCGTGCAACCGGCTTGCCCAGGCAGGAATGAGGCGGAACGCGATGCGGTCGGCGCGTCGCACCAGCAGATCGGTGAGTTCGATGTTCGGAAAGTGCATAAGAGGATGAGGGACATCAGCGAATTGAAATGCGACCTCCGCTTCCTTGAGCGCCTCTGGAAGCTCCCCGATCTCGGCGACATCCCTGCTGATGCCGACGTAGGCGGCATGCCCGTTGGCGGCGCGCTTGGCGAAGCCACCACGACGCAGGGCCTGCAGCAGTTTGCGTCCTGTCTCGGCCTCAGTGCAGACGATCGCCGTTACTTGATCATTCCTGATGTCAACGAGACTGCCGAAAACGGCCGGAGAGAGCACCTGCTCCAAGAGCCGACGGAACGAGCGAAGCGTCACCTCGAGATCGACAGGATGGCCATCGACCGGCAGTCGGGGCTTGGCGACGGCGACAGCAAGCGGCGCACTCGGGCGAATGCCCCGGAGCGCGCACAGTCTCTGAAGCTCCCTATCGCTCGGGGCAATGCCGCGCAGCAGGTCATCAAAGAGAGTGGCATAGCGTCGCCCCTCCTGCGCGATGATGAGGCCCTCCTCGACAGCGTGAGCTTCAGCCAATACGCTCCCGATGTGGTCGAAGAATTCGATCCAGAAGTCCGACAACATGCGTTGCGAGCGCACGATGTCCTTGGGCTTCCCGTGTCGCGCCAGCGCATCTTGCGAGAGTTCGGAATATGTCCGATGAGCGATGCGGTAGGCGTGTAGCGAGGCGATGAGCGGCACCCGATGCTGCGCGCGCCACTGCGCATGGGTGCGCACGATATCAAACGCGTCGAGGCCGCGTCGCCTCATCTCTCCGGCCGCGGTGGCGACGATCAAACTCAGCAGCGCGTTGCAATGAGACTTTGATTCCCCAGCGAATTCTTCATCGACCGAATTGCGGTACTCGGCGCTCTCCCTTTGCAGGAGATGGAAGGCGTGATGCCAAATTTCGTCCGCGCGATCCCGCAGTCCGACGACCACCGCCTTAGCGAGGCGATCTTTCCTAAAGCGGTCGCTCCACTGGCGCACCCGCGGATCGGATTGTGGATCCTGCATCGACTTTAAGCCAGTCCTGAGGGCGAGCCATGCTAGAGCGCATTCTACCGCGAAGGAATTGGTTTCTTTTGCAGCGACGGTCGCTCAGAGCCAATCCCTGAGCACCGCGACGAGCGGTTTGTCGGCGGGCGGCATGGCGTAGTCGTCGAGCCGCGCCGGGCGCACCCAGGCAAGCGCTTGTCCCTCGCGGGGCGTCACCGTGCCGTTCCAGCGGCGGCAGACATAGAGCGGCATCAGCAGATGGAAGCGCTCGTAGTGGTGCGAGGCGAACGTCAGCGGTGCAAGGCAGGCTTCGGCGACGTCGATGTCGAGCTCTTCCTTGAGCTCGCGAATGAGCGCCACCTCCGGCGTCTCTCTCTCATGCACCTTGCCGCCGGGAAACTCCCAGAGGCCGGCCATCACCTTGCCGGGCGGCCGTTGCGTCAAGAGTACGCGCCCGTCCGTGTCGATGAGCGCCACCGCGACGACGAGAACGAGCGGCAGCCCCTCAGCTCCGGTAGCTGCCATTGATGTCGATGTAGCGATGCGTCAGATCGCAGGTCCAGACGGTAGCGCGGCCGTTGCCGATGCCGAGATCGATGGCGATGTGGATATCGCGCCCAGCCATGTGCTTTGCCACCGGCGCCTCGTCATAGCCCGGCACCGGCCCGCCCTTGGCGGCTATGGCGACGCCGCCGACGCTGATGGCGAGCTTGTCGCGTTCCGCCTTCTCGCCGCCTTTGCCCACGGCCATGACGATGCGGCCCCAATTGGCGTCGCCCGCGGCAATCGCGGTCTTGACCAGCGGCGAGTTGCCGACGGCAAGCCCGATGCGCCGCGCCGCGCCCGCCGATTGCGCGCCCGTCACCTCGATGGTGACGAATTTCTCCGCGCCTTCGCCGTCGCGCACGATTTGTTGGGCGAGATCGATCATGACGGCATCGAGCGCGCGGCGGAATTCGGCGAGCCGGCCGTCGAGGCTCATGATGCGCTTGTGCTTCGCCTGCTGCGTCGCGCAGAGCAGCACCGTGTCGCTCGTCGAGGTGTCGCCGTCGACGGTGATCGAATTGAAGGAGCGCTCGTTGGCGCTCTTGAGCATCGCCTGCAGTAGCGGCGCCGGAACGGCGGCGTCGGTGAAGAGGAAGGCGAGCATCGTCGCCATGTCCGGAGCGATCATGCCGGAGCCCTTGGCGAAGCCGCCGATGGTGACGGGAACGCCATCGATCCTCGCCTGTCGCATCGCGAGCTTGGGAAAGGTGTCGGTGGTCATGATCGCTTGCGCCGCCACATCCCAGCCCGCGGGTGAGACGCCGGCGAAGGCGGGCTTGAGGGCGCCCAGAATCTTCCCGGCGGGCGGCGGCTCACCGATCACGCCGGTCGATGCGATGAAGACCTCCCGCGCATGACAACCAACGATCTCGGCCGTCGTCTTCGCCGTTCGCGCCACCACCTCGCGCCCAGCCCGACCGGTGAAGACGTTGGCATTGCCGGAGTTGACGACGATCGCCCGCGCCTTGCCGCGCTTCAGCGCGTCGCGGCACCACTCGACCGGCGCCCCCGCGGTCAGCGAGCGGGTGAAGACCCCGGCAATGGTCGTCTTGGGCGCGAGCACGGCGACCATGAGGTCGCGCCGGCCGCGGTAGCGGATACCGCATTCGGCGGCGGCGAGACTGACGCCGGCGATGGGCGGCAGTCTCGGGATCTGCGCCGGGGCGAGAGGCGACGTCGGCTGCACCATGTCGAGCTTGCTCGGGCGCGCTGCCATCACTTGGGTTTCGTCGCCGGCGACAAGGTGGGCGCCGGCGCGGTCTCCGGCGCCAATGTCGGCGGCGCCGTTGCGGGCGAGAGCGTCGGGATCGGCGGCCCCTCGTCGCCCGGCGTCAGTGCCGGCGCAGGCGCGGGCGCGGGTGCGGCGGCGGCGGGTGGCGACGCGCCGGGCTTGCTGCCGTCGGCGTTGAACACCTCGATCTTGGCGGCCGTCTTGAGCTCGTTGAGCTTCTTCTCGAAGACCTCGCGACCGACATCGCGGACGAGCTGCGGCTTCAGCTGATCGAAGGTCGGCGGCTTGGCGGCGCGGCGGTCTTCCACCTTGATCACGTGCCAGCCGAACTGGGTGTGCACCGGCGCTTGCGTGATCTCGCCGGGCTTCAGCTTGAAGGCGGTGTCGGCGAACTCCGGCACCATCTCTTCCTTGGTGAAGTAGCCGAGATCGCCGCCCGAGGTCTTGCCGGCGGGATCGGTGCTTTTTTCCTGCGCGAGCTTGGCGAAATCGCCGCCCTTCTTGAGCTCCTCGATGACCGCCTTGGCGTCCGCTTCGTTGGCGAGAAGGATGTGGCGTGCATGCACTTCTTCGCGCGGCGGGGCCTCTTTCACGAATTTGTCATAGCGCGCCTTCAACGCCGCATCCGTGGCGCTCTTCTCGACGAGCTTCTCGACGTAGCTTTGGGCAATCAGCTGTTCTTCCAGCGCCGCCAGGCGCCGCTTCACGTCGGGATCGTCCTGCACCTTTGCCTTGTGCGCCGCCTGGCTCAGCATGGCGGTGGCGATGAGATTGTCGAGCACATAGGCATAGAGCTTTTCCGCCGGCTGCTGCTGGGCCTGCGGCGGCAGGCCGCGCATGCCGTTGATCACCTCCGAACGATGGATCGTCGTGCCATTGACGCGCGCCACCACGGGGTCGTCACTCGGCGCCGCGGCGGCCGGCGCTGCCGCGGCGGGCGCCTCTTTCTTTTTGGTCTCGGCAGCGATGGCCGGGGCGGCGAGCGCCGCGACCAGAGCAAGGGAAAGGGCGGCGCGAACCGACATAAACGGGAATCCTTCCAGGTCAGATGGTGCGCCACCCGTCTCCCCGGCAGGGACGCTTGCGCGCCCATAAAGCATATCGCGCGGGGAAGACGCAAGCGCGCTCAGCCCGCTTTACCCAGCAGGTCGATCGGTCTCTCGAACTCAGCCAGCGGTCATGCCCTCGTGAATTGACACGACCCGCCGATCCGCCTATCTCATCGGCGGGACTCCGCACCCCGCCTGCCACCACCTTGAGGGATTGATGATCGGCGCCCTGGCTCGGCGAGTCTTCGGCTCGGCAAACGACCGCTATATCAGGAGCTTGCAGCATATCGTCGACGACATCAACGCGGCCGAGGCCGCGCTGGCGGCGCTCGATGATGCCGGATTGCGCGCGCGCACCGATGCCTTGAAGGAGCGCCTCGCCCAAGGCGAGGGCCTCGACGATGTCCTCCCCGACGCCTTCGCCACGGTGCGCGAGGCAGCGAAGCGCACCCTCGGCCAGCGCCACTTCGACGTGCAGATGATGGGCGGCGTCGTGCTCCATCGCGGCATGATCTCGGAGATGAAGACCGGCGAAGGCAAGACGTTGGTGGCCACCTTGCCGGTCTACTTGAACGCGCTCACCGGCAAGGGCGTCCATGTCGTCACCGTCAACGATTACCTCGCCCACCGCGACAGCGAGTGGATGGGGCAGATCTACCGCTTCCTCGGCCTTTCCGTCGGCTGCATCGTCCACGGGCTCGACGACAATGAGCGGCGCGCCCAATACGCCGCCGACGTGACCTACGGCACCAACAACGAGTTCGGCTTCGACTATCTCCGCGACAACATGAAGTTCCGCCTCGAGGACATGGTCCAGCGGCCCTTCAACTTTGCCATCGTCGACGAGGTCGACTCGATCCTCATCGACGAGGCGCGCACGCCGCTCATCATCTCCGGTCCCGCCGAGGATTCATCCGAGCTCTACCGCCGCGTCGACACCTTCATCCCGAGCCTTGCCGCCGAGGATTACGAGAAAGACGAGAAGCAGCGTCAAGTGGTGCTGACCGAAAGCGGCGTCGAGAAGATGGAGGCGACGCTGCGCGAGGCGGACCTCTTGCAGGCGGGGACGCTCTACGACATCCACAACGTGGCGCTCGTCCACCACGTCAACCAGGCGCTCCGCGCCCACAAGCTCTTCGCGCGCGACACCGACTACATCGTCAAGGACGACAAGGTCGTCATCATCGACGAGTTCACGGGACGCATGATGGAGGGCCGGCGCTATTCCGAGGGCCTTCACCAGGCGCTCGAGGCGAAGGAACACGTCGAGATCCAGAACGAGAACCAGACGCTCGCCTCGATCACCTTCCAGAATTACTTCCGCCTTTACCCGAAGCTCGCCGGCATGACCGGCACGGCGATGACCGAGGCGGCGGAGTTCGGCGACATCTACAAGCTCGACGTCATCGAGATTCCCACCAACATGCCGATGATTCGCGCCGACCACGACGACGAGGTCTACCGCACCGCGCGCGAGAAGTACGAGGCGATCATCGAGCAGATCCTCGATTGCCACGGCCGGCAGCAGCCGGTGTTGGTGGGCACGGTCAGCATCGAGAAATCCGAAGCGCTCTCGACGCTCTTGAAGAAGCGCAAGATCCCGCATCAGGTGCTGAACGCGCGCTACCACGAGCAAGAAGCCTACATCATCGCCCAGGCCGGCCGGCCCGGTGCCGTCACCATCGCCACCAACATGGCGGGCCGCGGCACCGACATTCAGCTCGGCGGCAACGTCGATATGCGGCTCCGCCAGGAGGTGGCGACGATCACCGATCCGGCCGAGCGCGAGCACCGCACCACGGCGATCCGCGCCGAGGTCGAGGCGGCGCGCGGCGAGGTGCGCGTCGCGGGCGGGCTCTACGTCGTCGGCTCCGAGCGCCATGAGAGCCGGCGCATCGACAATCAGCTGCGCGGCCGCTCCGGCCGGCAGGGCGATCCCGGCGGGTCGAAGTTCTTCGTCTCGCTCGAAGACGACCTCATGCGCATCTTCGGCTCCGAGCGCATGGACGGCATGCTGCAGCGCCTGGGCCTCAAAGAGGGCGAAGCGATCATCCATCGCTGGATCAACAAGGCCCTCGAGAAGGCGCAGCAGAAGGTCGAGGCGCGCAACTACGAGGCGCGCAAATACGTGCTCAAATTCGACGACGTCATGAACGACCAGCGCAAGGTGGTCTACGAGCAGCGCAAGGAGATCATGGCGGCGAAGGACGTGGCGCAGACCATCATCGACATGCGCCACGAGACCGTCGAGGCGATGGTGGGCCGCACCATCCCCGAGAACGCGCTCGCCGATCAATGGAACGTGGCGGGACTCCACGAGGAATGCCTCCGCGTCTTCAACCTCGAGCTGCCGGTCGCGGATTGGGCCAAGGAAGAGGGCATCGCCGACAGCGAGATCCGCGAGCGCATCATGCAGGCGGTCGACGCCAAGATGGCGCAGAAGGTGGCGAATTACGGCGCCGACATCATGCGCTCGGTGGAGAAGAGCCTCCTCCTGCAGATCCTCGATCAGAGCTGGAAAGAGCACCTCCTCCAGCTCGAGCATCTCCGCCAAGGCATCAATCTCCGCGCCTATGCCCAGCGCGATCCCGTCAACGAGTACAAGCGCGAAGCCTTCGAGCTCTTCAGCGATATGCTCGTGGGCTTGCGCGAGACGGTGACGCGCGTCCTCGCCACCATCGAGCTCCGCGTTCGCGAGGAGCCGCCGGTGCCGCCCCCGCCGCCGCGGGCGATGGTGGAGCGCCACGACGACGCGGCCTTTCCCGAGGCGGGCGTGGCGGTCGCGACCGCTGCGCCATGGGGCAAGACCCCGCGCAACGCCCCCTGCCCGTGCGGCTCCGGCAAGAAATACAAGCACTGCCACGGCCGCATTTAGGCGGCTGCTGCATAAAGGCGGCATGACGGCCATGCGTCCCTCGACGGGTTCAGGATGAGGAAGATCGGGTCGTGGCACTCCAAGGCCCCGAAGAAAAGCTCTCGTCCTGAACCGGTCGAAGGACGCAGGGGCGCCGTTGCAGCGCGGCTAACCGCCCCCTTGCGGGTTGGGGGAAATGACAAACATTTAATCCCTGGGTAGGAGGCTCGTAACCACCCGCGAACAAATCTCCTCCCGGAGCGCCGAGGCCCCCGGGCGTGGCGTTAGCGTTAGGCGATCGATCCCTGAGCCCCTGCGAAGAGGTACCTCCCATGCGTCTTGAGATCTCCCCCCGCCTTGCCACCGGCGCGGCGTTCCGGCGGGTCCGCGCCCTGGCGCTGGCGACGAGCGTCGGCCTTGCTCTGGCGCCGGCGGCCTGGGCGCAAACCGCCTCGCCCGCCCCGCTGCTGCAGCCGCAAGCGCCGGGTTCGGCGCTGCCCAGCTTCGCGCCGCTCGTCAAGAAGGTGCTGCCGGCGGTGGTCAACATTTCCGTCACCGAACGGGCGAACGCGCCCGACGGCGATGAAGACCAGGACGCCGACGCCGACACGCCGGGTGGCGGGCCCCAGGGCACGCCGGGTTCGCCCTTCGACGAGTTCCTGCGCAAATTCTTCGAGCAGCAGGGACCGGGCCGCGGCAATCCCTTGCGGCCAAGCCCCGGCGCGCAGCGCCTCGCCTTGGGTTCGGGCTTCATCATCGATCCCGCGGGCTATGTCGTCACCAACGGCCACGTCGTCGCCAACGCCGACAAAGTGACGGTGGTGCTGCAGGACAACAGCAAGTACCAGGCGAAAGTCATCGGTCGCGACAGCAAGACCGATCTTGGTCTCCTCAAGATCGACGCGAAGCAGCCGCTTCCTTATGTAAGCTGGGGCGACAGCGGCGCGATGCAGGTGGGCGATTGGGTGCTCGCGGTCGGCAACCCCTTCGGGCTCGGCGGCACTGTGAGCTCTGGCATCATCTCGGCGCGCGGCCGGGACATCCACTCCGGTCCCTATGACGATTTCCTGCAGCTCGATGCCGCCATCAACCGCGGCAATTCGGGCGGCCCCACCTTCAACTTGCAGGGCCAGGTGATCGGCATCAACACGGCAATCTATTCGCCCAACGGCGGCTCGGTCGGTATCGGCTTCGCGATTCCCGCGGCGCTTGCCAAGCCGGTGATCGACCAGCTGCGCGAACATGGCAAGGTCGAGCGCGGCTGGCTCGGCGTGCAAATCCAGGAGGTGACGCCGGAGATCGCCAAGAGCCTCGGCTTGCCGAAGCCCGAGGGCGCGCTCGTCGCCGATGTGACGAAAGGTAGCCCCGCCGCCAAGGCCGGCTTCAAGCAGGGCGACGTGATCACCTCGTTCAACGGCCACGCCATCCAGAAGGTGCGCGACCTGCCGATCATCGTGGCGCAGACGCCGATCGGTCAGAAGGCCAAAGTCGAGGTCTGGCGGAGCGGGCGCGAGACCCCCCTCGATGTCGCCATCGGCCAGATGCCGGACAATCCGCAGGTGGCAAAGAACGAACAACAAGGCGGCGATCAGACCCAGCAGGGCACCGCGGAAACCCCGACGGCGCTCGGCCTCAAGCTCGCGCCGCTCAACAGCGAGATGCGCAAACGCGCGGGCGTGCCCAAGGAGGTGAAGGGAGTGGTGGTCACTGCCGTCGCCGACGACAGTCCGCTCGCCGAAATCGGCGTTCAGCCGGGCGACGTGATCCAGCAGATCAACCAGCAGCCGGTGACCTCGCCGCAGCAGGCGGAAGCGAAGCTCAAGGAGGCACAGGCGGAAAAGAGCAAGAACCTGCTGCTGCTTGTCAATCGCCGCGGCACGAACCAGTACCTGGCGCTCTCCATGAACAAAGGCGACAACGGCTGATCGAGCGCCGCGGCGGGCGCGCCGCGCCGACGCCCGCCGCGGCATGACGATGTAAACGCGATGCGCATCCTGCTTGTCGAAGACGACCGCGAAGTGGCCTCGTACCTGCTCAAGGGCCTGGGCGAGAGCGGCCATCGCGTCGACTGGGTCGAGGACGGCCGCGGGGGCCTCGAACGCGCTACCCACGACGACTTCGATAGCCTGATCATCGACCGCATGCTGCCGGACTCGGACGGCCTCTCGATCGTGGCGTCACTCCGAGCCGCGCACAATCAGACGCCGGTGCTGGTGCTGAGCGCGCTGGGCGACGTCGAGGACCGCGTCAAGGGCCTGCGCGCCGGCTGCGATGACTATCTCTCGAAGCCCTTCGCCTTCGCGGAATTATTGGCGCGGCTCGAGGCGCTGACGCGGCGAGGCAACGCCGAGACGCGACTTGCCGTCGCCGATCTCGAGATGGATCTGCTCTCCCGCACGGTGACGCGTGCCGGCCGCGCCATCGATTTGCTGCCGCGCGAGTTCCGCCTCCTCGAATATCTGATGCGGCACGCCGGCCACATCGTCACCCGCACCATGCTGCTCGAGAAGGTCTGGGACCACCATTTCGATCCGCAGACCAACGTCATCGACGTGCATGTGAGCCGCTTGCGGCAAAAGCTCGACAAGGGCTTCACGACGCCGCTTCTCCACACCGTGCGCGGCGCCGGCTATACGCTCCGCGCACCGGGGTAAGAAAGCGCGCCCTTCCTTCTCGTTGCCTCACCGCCTCTGCGGTCGATCTCCAAGAATCTACGCGAGGCTCACACGTCGAAATCGCCGCTCGTGTCGCCGAAGTCGGTGTCGGCGATGTCGGCGTCGCTGCCGCCGAAGCCGCCGTCATCGTCGGTGACGCCGGCATCGGCCTCGAGCGGCGCCTGCGGGGCACCGCCCTCGTAATTGTTGATCACGGTCTCGCTGATGCTGGGCTGCATCGGCATGCCGCCAAGGAAGCCGCCGCCCCAATGCGAACCGAAGAGCGAGCGAATGCCTTCGAAAAGAAGTGCGCCGCCGGCGATGCCTGCCGCTGTGGTCGCGGCCTGGTGAAGGAAGCTCGACCCCGGGCTCGGTGCGGCGGCAAAGGGCGCACCGCCCTGCGTCCATGCCGCTGCTGGCGGAGGCGGTGGCGCAGCCGGCGCCGATTGCGTCCACGCGCCGGCACTGGGGACGCTGCCGCGGCCGGCGCCGCCGAGGAAGCTCGTCGCCGCCGGCTTCGCCGGCGCCGCCTGCGCCTCGAGCTGGCGGATGCGTTCCTGTGCCTGCTGCAGCGCCATGTCCTGCATCAGCACGGTCTGCACGAGGAAATAAGGCGCGTCCGGCTGCGCCGCCATCGCCTGGCGGATGAGCGCTTCCGCCTCGGGATCTTTCGCCTCCGCCGCGTGCTGCTTCACGCGCGCGAGCAACTGTATGACGAGCTCACGTTCCTGCGGCGTCATTGAAACCCTCCCTTGGGATGCGCATCGCCGAGAAGATTGGGTCGTGCGGGCGCGCGCGCAAGGGCATGATGGCGCGCCCTTAGAGGCCGCGGTTCCCCATCGCCAGAAACTTCTCGCGCCGCTGCGCGCGGAGCTGCGCCGGCGGGAGGCCGAGAAGCGGGCGGAGCGCGGTTTCAATCGCATCGCCGACGGCGGCGATCGCGGGCTCGCGCTCGCGATGCGCGCCGCCCAAGGGTTCCGGCACGATCGCGTCGATGACGCCGAGGCGCGAGAGGTCCTGCGCGGTGAGCTTCAGCGCGTCCGCCGCATCCGGCGCGTTCTCGGACGTCCGCCAGATGATGGAGGCGCAGGCTTCGGGCGAGATCACCGAATAGACGGCGTGCTCCATCATCAGCACCTTGTTGCCGGCGGCGAGCGCGAGCGCGCCGCCCGAGCCGCCTTCGCCGATGACGGTGGCGATGAGTGGCACGCCCAGCTGCAGGCACGCCTCGACCGAGCGCGCAATCGCTTCCGCCTGGCCGCGCGCCTCGGCATCGATGCCGGGGTACGCGCCCGCTGTGTCGATGAAGGTGAGCACCGGCAGGCCGAAGCGGTCGGCGAGCGCCATCAGGCGGCGCGCCTTGCGGTAGCCCTCGGGCCGCGCCATGCCGAAATTGTGCCGCAACCGCCCCTCGGTGTCGGCGCCCTTCTCGTGCCCGAGCACGACGACGCTCCAGCCGCGGAACCGGCCCACGCCACCGATGATGGCGCGGTCCTCGGCGAAGGCGCGGTCGCCCGAAAGCGGCGTGAACTCGGTGACGAGCGCCTTGACGTAATCGGAGCCATGGGGGCGGTCGGGATGGCGCGCGAGCTGCACTTGCTGCAGCGGCGTGAGCTTCGCGTAAGTCTGGCGCAAGAGGCGCTCGATCTTGGCCTCGAGCCGCGCGACTTCATCCGCGATGTTGACGTCATTGGCGTTCGAGAGGTGCCGCAGCTCTTCGATCTTGCCTTCGAGTTCGGCGAGCGGCTTCTCGAAGTCGAGAAAGTGGCGCATCGGCGAGGCTCCTAGCACAGCGGCACCCCCGATGCCACTGCGGCGCCGGGCCGCTCCCTCGGAGAACAAAACAAGGCAATGCAAGGGCGCGCGGCTCCGTCTTGACCCAGGTCAATGATGATTGGCTGACGCTTTGCGAATTTCGGGGCGCGGATGATTGGCCATCCGCGGCACGAGTGGTGAGGGATATGCGATATTTTTTCCCGGGCATTATGATCGTGGCGGTTATCGCCCTGCTCTCGGTGCTCTCGTCGCGGCCGCCTGGGAACCCCAATCCGGCGAGCGAAACGCCCGCCGTGGCGCGGTCGACCGAGTCGAGCCCTGCGGCGCCGCAAGATCCCGCGCCGCCATCCGAGACAGCCGCCAACACGCCTGCTGTGACGGCGCCAGCGGCAGCGGCGCCCCCGCAGCCGCCAGCGCCGTCCATGCAACATGGCGAAGCGCCGATGCAGCATGGCGGGATGGCCATGCATCCGGCGGCGGCATTGACGCCGAATGGAGCGGCCAAGGAAGGGACATCGACGCCAACCCCGGCCGCGCCGAGGCAATCCGTCGCGCCCGTGCAGCAAGCTGCGGCCCCGTCCGAGCCCGGAGGCGCGCACGGCGATGCCGTCGCCGGGCGGCAGGCCTTCCGCAAGTGCCAGGCTTGCCATTCGCTTGAGCCCGGCAAGAACCTGGTGGGGCCGAGCCTCGCCGGCATCATGGGCAAGAAATCCGGCGGCGATACCAACTTCAATTATTCGCCCGCGATGAAACAGGCCGGCATCACCTGGACGCCGCAAACCCTCGATCAGTATCTCGCGGATCCGCAGAAGGCCGTCCCGGGCAATCGCATGCCCTTCCCAGGCCTCAAGTCCGAGCACGACCGCGCCGATATCATCGCCTTTCTTGCAGGTGCCGCGCAGGGCAATGCCGCGGCGGCGAAACCCGCACCTTCCGCCGCGCCATCATCCGCCAGCGGCGCGATGCCGGGTACGCCGCAACCGCCACCCGGCGCCTCTTACGTCTCCGACGTCAGATACACGCTCCGCACCGGCATTGCCGAGGGCCGCATGGTCTATCTCGGCGTCGGTGGCGCCATCGACGGCCAGGTAAATCCGGTCATGAGCGCCGCCGAAGGACAAGTCGTGCAGGTCACGATCATCAACGGCGAAGGCGCCGAGCACGACATCGCCTTCCCCGATCAGAACGCCCGCTCACCCCGCGTCACCGGCAAAGGCGCCAGCACCACGATCGCCTTCATCGCCGGGAAATCGGGCGACTTCCTCTATTTCTGCACCGTGCCCGGTCATCGATTGGCCGGCATGGAAGGAAAGTTCGTCGTGACGCCGAAGCCGCCGGCGCAGACCGTCGCTTACGCCGACATTTCGCGAGATCCCACCGATCTGCCTGGGCCGCTCGCGAAACGGCCGGCGCAGACGGTGCGCCTCGACCTCATCACCGAAGAGATCGAAGGCCGCCTCGCCGAAGGCACCACCTTCGGCTATTGGACCTTCAACGGCAAGGTGCCCGGCCCCTTCCTACGCGTGCGCGTCGGCGACACGCTCGATGTGCACGTCACCAATTCCGGCGAAAGTTCGATGATCCACTCTGTCGATTTCCATGCCGCCACGGGACCGGGCGGCGGTGCCGCCGTGTTGCAGGTAGATCCCGGCAAAGAAAAATCGATGACGCTCAAGATGCTGGTGCCGGGACTCTATGTCTATCACTGCGCGACGCCGATGGTAGCCGAGCATATCGCCAACGGCATGTACGGCATGGTCTTGGTCGAGCCTGAGGAAGGTCTGCCCAAAGTCGACCACGAATTCTATGTCATGCAGGGCGAGATCTACACCGACGCGCCCTTCGGCCAGCACGGCAGCCAGGAGTTCAGCGTCGAGAAGTTGCTCGCCGAGCGTCCCGAATACTTCGTCTTCAATGGCTCGGTCGGCGCTTTGACCGCGCTTCACCCGATGCACGCCAAGGTGGGCGAGACGGTGCGCGTCTTCTTCGGCGTGGGTGGCCCCAACTTCACCTCGTCCTTCCATGTCATCGGCACCATCTTCGACAAGGTTTATGATCAGGGCGGCGTGCTGAGCGAGCCGCTCCACGGCATTCAGACGACGACCGTGGCGCCTGGCGGCGCCACCGTTACCGAATTCACGCTCAAAGTGCCGGGCCGCTACGCCTTCGTCGATCACGCGCTGGCGCGGATGGAGCGTGGCCTCGTCGGCTTGCTGATTGCCGATGGACCTGCCGCGCCCGACATTTATCACGGAGAGATAGCGCCGGGAGGCGGTGGACATTGATGGCGCGAGTCAAATCGGTTTCGCGCCCTCGCTGGCGCGCGGTCGAGTGAGCGCCCCGCCATAGAAAAGAACGAAGAGACCGAAGGCGCCTGTCCACGCCGCGCCGGCGAGCCAGAGGATGAGGTCGAGCGAGTTCCCCGCGAAAGGCGAGAGCACACGAAGAAGGGCGGCGAGGGTGACGAGGGTATAAATCAAGCGAGTCGCCAATCCCGCCGACAATGGTCGGCCGGTGTGGCCAAGCGTGGCGCGCGTCATCACCGCGAGCGTCATCGTGCCGATGGCGCCCGCCGTCAAGGCGTGGAGCGCCGCCGTCGCTGGAAGCGCCTCCACGAAGCGGTTGAGGCCAAGCAGCAAGAGGCCGAGCGCGAGCCAGCCATAGCCGAGATGAAGGATCAGGAGCAGCGGCTCTTGGCGCGTCCACCAACCGCGCCAGCGCGCGAGCCGAACGCCGACCGAGATCCCGGCAACGAGCAGCGCCGACGCGGTGATCGCCGCATTCGGGGCAAAGACCCAGAGCAGCAGCACCAGCGCGGTGACGATGAGCGCGCCGCGGTCGAAGCCACTTTCGCCGGCCGGCGCCGGCACATCTGGTTCGTTCTTCGCGAGCCAATTGCGAGTGAAGCTCGGCACGATACGACCGCCGACCAGCGAGATGAGGGCGAGCAGCGTCGCAATGCCGAGGCGATTGCCGAGATCGGCCACCTCGCCCACGCCCAACACCTCGAGATGGACGAACAGATTGCCGACAAAGAGCAGCGACAAGGCCGCGAGCATCGGCAGATTACGCCAGTTCCGGCCGGCGACGATCTCGCGCGCCACGACGGCAAGAAAGGCCGTGGGAAAGGCGAGATCGAGGAGGGTCGCGACAACGGCGCCGATCGCGCTCGAAAACAGCACGGCGACGCGCCCCGCCGCCCAGAGGAGCACGAGCGCCGCCAACGGCCAGCCTTGCAAAGGCATCCGCCCCGTCCAATTCGGAATAGCCGTGAGAAGAAAGCCCGCGACGGTCGCCGCGGCGAAGCCGTAGACCATCTCATGCACATGCCAGGCGGCGGGGGGAAGCAGCGTCGGCACGTCGATGCTGGTGAGGTAGGCCGCAAGCCACAAAGGCACGGCGAGCGCGGACCACGCCGCGGCGGCGAGGAAAAACGGACGGAAGCCGGCGGAGAAGATCGCCGGCCCGGTCTGCGGACGATAGCGAGGAATGGGAGGCATGGCTTATTCTGAAGACATCTGAGGCTCATGGCGAGTTCACGCAATGATGCAGGATTTCTCCGGCAAAGTGGTGTTGATCACCGGCGGATCGCGCGGTTTGGGGCGCGCCATGGCGATGGGCTTCGCCCGCGCCGGCGCCGATCTCGCGATCGCGAGCCGCAAGCGCGAGGCCTGCGAGGCTGTCGCCGCCGAGATTCGCGCGCTTCATCGCCGCGCTTCGGCGCATGCGGCGCATGTCGGCCGCTGGGACGACTGCACGCGGCTCATCGACGAGGTCTATGGTGCAATGGGCGGCATCGACGTCCTCATCAACAATGCCGGCATGTCGCCGCTCGCCGCTTCCTCGGCGGAAACCAGCGAGGATCTCTGGGACAAGATCCTCAGCGTCAACCTCAAAGGCCCGTTCCGCCTCACCGCGCTCGCGGCCTCGCGCATGGCGGCAAGCGGGCGAGGCGGTGTCGTCATCAATATCAGCTCGATCGCATCGATCCGGCCGACGCCGGAAACGGCGCCGTACTCGGCCGCGAAAGCCGGCCTCAACGCGCTCACCCTCGCCTTTGCCAAAGAGTATGGGCCGAGCGTGCGCGTCAACGGCATCGTCGTGGGGCCATTCTTGAGCGATGTCAGCAGGCTCTGGGCGCAATCGCCGGAATTCGCCGCGCGCAAGCAACGCATACCCCTGCGTCGCGCCGGCAATCCCGATGAGATCGTCGGCGCCGCGCTCTATCTCGCGAGCGATGCCGCGAGCTACACCACCGGCGGTCTTCTCACGGTCGACGGCGGCGCATGGCAGGCGTGACGCCCGCCGCGATCGCCGTCCGCCGCGCGCCGGCCGATTTCGCCGATTGGGGAAAGGTGCGCGTGCTCGTCTACGACGCCTTCGCTTACATGCAAGGCCGCATCGATCCGCCCTCCTCGGCATTGCGGATGACGGCGGCGTCGCTGGCGGCAGATGCGGCGGCAGGCGCGCTCCTCGTGGCGGAGTGTGCGGGCGAGCTCGTCGGCTGCGCGTTCGTGCGGCCCAAGGGAGATGCGCTCTATGTGGCGAGGCTCGCGGTCCGGCCCGATCTGCAAGGCCGCGGCGTCGGCCGCGCGCTGATGGCGGCGGCGCGGGACGAGGCGCGCTCCCGCGGTCTCGCGGTGCTCGAATTGCAGACGCGGATCGAGCTCGTCGAGAATCACGCCGCCTTCGGCCGCCTCGGCTTCGTCAAGGTGGCGGAAACCGCGCACCCGGGCTTCGCACGGTCGACGAGCATCACCATGCGGGCAACGGTGTAGCGGCGCTATCCCGCCTTCCCGATCTGCTCCGCCGTGCGCACCAATGCTTCCGCCTGGCGGATGGAGGCGATGTCGAGGAGGCGGCCGTCGAGCGCTACGGCGCCGCGGCCTTCGCGCTTCGCCTGTTCCATCGCCGCCAGGATGCGGCGCGCGCGCTCGATCTCCTTGGCCGACGGCGTGAACAGCTCGTTGGCGAGCGCCACCTGCGAAGGATGGATCGCCCATTTGCCCTCTGAACCCAAGACTGCCGCACGCCGAGCCGCCGCCTTGTAGCCCTCGGGATCGGAGAAATCGCCGAAGGGGCCGTCGACCGGCCGGAGGCCGTTGGCGCGTGCCGCCACCACCATGCGCGCCAGCGCGTAATGCCACATGTCGCCCCAATGGACCGCGCGCGCGCCCGCGTCGTCCTTGTCGGTGAGGATGACGTAGTCGGCATTGGCGCCGCCGATATTGGTGGTGCGCGCGCGCGTCGAGGCGGCGTAGTCGGCAACGCCGAAATGAAGCGACTCGTTGCGCCGCGATGCGGCGGCGATCGCGCTCACATTCTGCATGCCGAGCGCGGTCTCGATGATGAGCTCGAAGCCGATGCGCTTCTTGACGCCCTTCGCCGTCTCGAGCTGCGTCACCAGCATGTCGAGGGCATAGACGTCGGCGGCGGTGCCGACCTTGGGAATCATGATGAGGTCGAGCTTCCCGGACGCACCTTCGAGCACATCGACGACATCGCGATACATGTAATGTGTGTCGAGCCCGTTGATGCGCAGCGACAAGGTCTTGCCGCGCCAATCGACATCGTTGAGCCCGGCGATGATGTTCTTGCGCGCCCTCTCCTTCTCGTCGGGCGCCACCGCGTCCTCGAGGTCGAGAAAGATGACGTCGGCCGCGCCCTTCGCCGCTTTCTCGAAGAAATGCGGCTGGCTGCCGGGCACGGCAAGCTCGCTGCGGTTGAGGCGCTCTCGCGCGGTCTCGATGCTCGTGAAGCTCATGCCTTCCCTCGGCCCTAATGTGCCGGCGGAGAATTTCCGAACCGGCGGCAAAGTGCAACTCCGATTGTGACGGCGCCATAACCAGTACTTAAGCTCTCGCACCTAGGCTATATCCCCTTCTCCCTTGGGACCGGAAGCGCTTTCGCCATGACCCACCGCTTCGCCGCCATCTTGCTGATCGCGCTCACGCTATTCGGCGGACGCGCCCGCGCGGGCGAGCCCATCTGGTTCTATCGCGCGGAAAGTCCGGCGGGGCGCGTGACTTATTTCTACCCCTCCTTCCATCTTCGCGATGAGCGCGTTCCGCGCCCGCCCGAGTCCGTGCTCGACGGCCGCAGCGAGCTCTCCTCGAGGCGGACATCACGCAGCTCAAGGCGCATCCCGAGGAGCTGACCCGCTATATTCTAAACCCGAAGCCGCTCGATTTGGCCGCCATGTTCACGCCGGCGGAGCTCGAGACCATCCGCGCGCGGGCGGCGTGCAACGGCGTCGCACCGCTCGTCGAACGGCTTCGGCTTTTTTTCATCGGCGTGTTCG
>DASZAN010000087.1:0-59003 GCA_035945115.1 Allostellaceae bacterium | reverse complement strand
CCGGAGCGGGAGCAGGCGCCGGCGGCGCCGGTGCTGGAGCTGGTGCCGGTGGTGGCGCAGGCGGCGCTGGCGGTGGCGCGGGCGGCGCGGGCGGTGGTGCTGGAGCAGGAGCAGGAGCAGGCGCTGGTGCCGCCGGTGGAGCAGGTGGCGCCGGCGGTGCTGGTGCCGCGGGCGGAGCAGGTGCAGGTGCCGGCGCGGGCGCAGCTGGTGCCGGTGCGGGCGCTGCCGGTGGCGCGGGCGGCAGCGCCGCCTATATCGAAATGAATACCGAGGTGCTGGAAGCGTTCTTGCGCAGTCCGCGCGCGACCCACACCGCCGTCGCCCAGGACGTGCCGCAACAGGTGCGGATCATCCGTGGTTTCAGCAACGATCAGGGTCAGCCCTGCCGCGTCGTCGAGCAGACTGTCGTCATCAACGGCCAGCGCGTGCGCGCCACCGGCACGGTCTGCCAGCAGCAAGATGGGCACTGGGCGATCACGCGCTAGCGCGTGCCTGACAACTTATGCCGTCGCTTCCGCGCCGGTGCGCACGAGATCGAAGATCGGCAGGAAGAATTCGGGCTCCTGTGCGCCCGAGACCGCATACTGACCGTCGAAGATGAAGCAGGGCACGGCGTTGATGCCGAGCCGTCGCGCGCCGCGATCCTCGGCGATAACGCGCTCCTCGCTCGCGGGATCGTCGAGCGCTCGCTCGCTGACGCTTTGCCCGAGGCCGATCTCGCCCGCGAGCTCGAGCAGTGTCGCGCGGTCGCCAATGTCGCGCCCCTCGAGAAAATAGGCGCGGAAAAGCCGCTCCACCGTCGCATCGGCCACGCCCTCGGCGAGCGCTTGGCGGATGAGCGCATGCGCCTTGCGGGTGTTGGGCGTGCGGCGGATGCGGGCGAAGTCGAAGGGAATGTCGACGGTGGCGCCCGCGGCGGCGACGTTGCGATAGAGCCGATCCGCTTGCGCGGCGCTGCCGAATTTCATGCTGAGATAGGCTTGCCGCTCCATACCGGACACCGGCATGTCGGGGTTGAGCTGAAACGGCCGCCACGTCACCGCGGCAGCGACCTCCGGGCGGAGCGCCAGCGCCCTTTCGAGCCGTCGCTTGCCGATGAAGCACCACGGGCAGGTCACGTCGGAAACGATGTCGATGCGCATCGCAGCTCCTTCTTCAGCCGGCCGCAGCAAGAGCGCATCGGCCCGCGCTTCTCTTGACGCTTCCTCATGGGTTGAGAAGGATGCCGCGGGCAAGCGGCAAGGGGAAGAGGGGCGGCGGCGATGGCGAATTTCGATTTGAGCGGTCGCGTCGCACTCGTCACCGGCGCCTCGGCGGGCCTGGGCCGTCACTTCGCGCAGGTTCTGGTCGAAGCAGGTGCCGCGGTCGCGCTCGCAGCGCGCCGGCGCGAGCCGCTCGATGAGGCTGTGCGCGATATCGCCGCGCGCGGCGGTCGCGCCGCCGCCGTGCTCTGCGATGTCGCCGATGCCGCGAGCGTGCGCGCCGCCGTCGACGCCGCCGAGGCAGCGCTTGGTGCCATCGACATTCTCGTCAACAATGCCGGCATCGCCATCTCGAAGCCGCTCCTCGAGCACAGCGAGAGCGACTGGGATGCGGTGGTCGACACCAATCTCAAAGGCGCCTGGCTCATGTCGCGCGAGCTCGCGGAGCGCTGGGTGAAGGGCGGACGGCGCGGGCGCATCATCAACATCGCCTCGCTGCTAGCGCTGCGACCGATCCGACGCGTGCCGAGCTATTGCGCGTCCAAGGGCGGACTTGTCCAGCTGACGCATGCGATGGCGATGGAGCTTGCGCGCCACGGCATCACCGTCAACGCCATCGCTCCGGGCTATTTCGAGACGGACATGAATCGCGGCTTCTTGCGTAGTGAGGTTGGTCGCGCACTCGTCTCGCGCATCCCGCTGGGCCGCTCCGGCGCTCCGCCGGATCTCGACGGCGCGCTTTTGCTGCTTGCCGCCGATGCCGGCGCCTATATCACCGGCGCCCTCATCTCCGTCGATGGCGGCCACGCGGTGGCGAGCGTGTGAGTGTCAACCTCAGCAATGCGGTGCCGCCCGTATAAACATACTCCTCTCCGCCCTCGGGGGCGGAGAGGTGGGGTGAGGTGGGGGACGTTCGGTGACTGTCGGAAACGCCCATGCGACTGAGCCACCCACCTCCTCTAACTCCTCCGCCCTGAAGGGCGGAGGAGGATGCCCGAGGCCGCGGTCCAGGCAAGTGAGCTCGACGTTAGAATCCAGCGCGATCGAGCGCCTTGCTCGCCATCTCGCCGCGCGCACCGGCGCGGCGCGGGTCGTGGTGCGTGAGCTTCGTCGCCTTCGGTACGGTGCGGTGCAGGAGAATTGGGCACTCGATGCCGTGTTCGAGGGGGGCGCGCTCGCCGGTGAGCAGCGGCTGGTGCTGCGCGCCGATCCCGCGACGGGGCTCAGCGAAAGCCGCGACAAGGCGAGCGAGTTCGCGATCATGCGCGCGGTGCACGGCGCGGGCGTCGCCATTCCTGAGCCGATCCTGTGCTGCGCGGAGCGTGGCGTCATCGACAGGCCCTTCCTCGTGATGCCGCGGCTGGCCGGAGATGCCGATGGCGCAGCGATCGTCGCGTCACCGCCGGTCGCCCGCGCCGCGATTGCTGCGCGCTTGGCGCAGGAGCTCGCCGCGCTCCACGCCATTCGTCCGCCACGCGCCGAGCTCGACTCACTCGGTTCGCCGCCGAACGATGCCGCGCAAGCGCGCATCGCGGCGCTCACGCGCGCGCTCGCCGCGCGCGATGACCCTTATCCCGTCGCGGAATGGGCATTGCGCTGGCTTATTCGTCACGCGCCGCCGCCCGCGCCGCCGGTGCTATGCCATCGCGATTTCCGTACCGGCAACTATCTCGTCGCGGACGGACGTTTCACCGCGCTGCTCGATTGGGAGTTCGCTGGCTGGAGCGATGCCGGCGAGGATATCGGCTGGTTCTGTCTCGGCTGCTGGCGTTTCGGCGCGCGTCTCAATGAGGCGGGCGGTCTCGTGCGGCGCGAGATCTTTTGCCGCGCTTACGAGGCAGCCGGGGGCGCGGCGCTCGAGCCTGAGCGCCTGCGCTTCTGGGAAATGCTGGCGGCCTTGCGCTGGCTTGTCATCGCGCTTGAGCAGCGCGACCGCGCGCTCCTCGGCGGCGAGCCCTCGCTCGATCTCGCGCTCACCGGCCGGCGCCCGGCGGAGTGCGAGCTCGAGATCCTCATGCTAATGGACGCGGCATGATGCGAGACCGTCCGGATGGCGCCACGCTTGTGAAAATGGCGGCGGCGCGGGCGGCACATGAGGATCGCTCGCTCATCGAGCGGGCCCGCGCGATTGCCGCGCGCGAGCAGGCGGCGGGCGAGGCGCCGCTCGAAGCCTGTCGCGGCGCGCTCGTCGCGCTCTATGGCGAGGGCGAGCTCGAAGCGCTGTTGCGGCGGCTCGCGGCCGACATTCGCGCCGGCCTCTTTGACGCGCCTGGCGTGCGGCGCGAGGCGGTGCACCGCCTCCTCTGGTCGATGACACGGCAGAAGCTCGCCGAAAGCAATCCCGACTATCTCCGCGACGCCGGCATCGTTTAAGATCGCGCGCAAAGGGGACGCATCGCATGATCATGGGTCGCCGCAGCCATCTCGTGCCGCTTGCGCTGGCGATCGGCCTCGCCGCAACGCTCGGCGCCTGCGGGAGCCGCACACGCCCCGTCGCCGAGGCCGACACCGGGCAGCGGCAAGCGATCGAGCGGGCGCGCAATCTCTGCCAGGATTTGGGATATATTCCGGGAACGGTCGATTTCGCTCGCTGCGCGCAAAGCGAATATGATCGCTGGGCCGGCACGCCGCCGGTCGCCACGGCGGTACCGGTTGCGCCGACAACGGCGGTGGCGGTGCAACGGCCGGCGCCTCAAGCGCCACAAGCCGCGGCGCCGGCACCATCACCGACAGCGTCACCGGCGCGTGCCGATGATGAGGAAGACTGGCTCGTGCGCTGGTTCAAGCGCCCGAATTACTGTCAGACCGCGGCCTGCACGGTCCGTTAGGCTTCCCAGAAGGGTTCGGCGCGGCGGAAGCGGCGGGCGGTCTTGGGAAAGCGCTCGCAGCAGAGTTCGATCTCGCGCGCGATCCAGCCGGCCGCGATCCGCGACGCCGCTTCCGGCGCCGTCAAGTCGCGCAACAATGCCTCGCCGACGCGCGCGTCGTTGACGCGCCCCATCAGGTCCTGCAAGGCAACGAGCTTCTTCAGGTAGGCGGCACTGGCATCCTCATCGAACAGCGATCGCAGCAATTCAGCGGGATAGCGGAGCTTCTTGACGCGGATGCGGAGCTGATGGAAGGCGGCCCGATCGGCGAGATCAGCGTCCTTCAGGCGTTTTCGCAGCCGCCGGTGGCGCTTCGTCAGCAGCTGGGCGGCGTAGTCATGGAGCGCCATGTCCCAGCGCCCTGAGAATTCGGGTGCGGGACGGCGCAGCCAGTCGGCGGCATCGGCGATCACCGCCCCGACGGCGGCAAGGCTACTCTTGAGCGTGTCACCGGGCGGCAAAGCGCCGCGGCGCGCCTGACGCGCCAGGCGCTCGAGCGCACGCAACCCATCATCTGCCGGCATGGCGGCACGGAGCGGCGCCACGATCCCGGCAAGGAACACGTCCCACTCGCGGACCGGGCCATAGCGTTGCGCCACGGCGTGCAGGCGATCGCTGAGCGCATGACGCTCTGGCTCCGGGAACACATCGCCGAAGGCGGAGAGGATCGAGCGCAGGCGTCGCAAACCGACGCGGAAGCGGTGCACCGCTTCCGCGGGCGGCAGCTTGGCCGGGCTCGCATGGCGGCCGAGTGCGCTGAGCGCACCTCCCAACATTTCCTGAAGCCCGTCGCCCAGCGTGAGGTCGGTGGTGAGCGCCTGCGCCTCGGGACGAGAGGTGACGACAGTCATGGCGTCCGGAGTCTTACTCGCTCGGGGTGGGATTCCGCAAGATCGTGGAGCCTCTTATTGCGGGTTTGACGCGGTGGTTGACGGCTTGCATTCTGCGGCCGCGCAATGCCGAGGGGTTTTATGAAACCGCACATCCTCCTGACGATTCCGATCTACGCCAGCGCGGTCGAGCAGCTCGACGACGCCTACACCGTGCACCGCCTCTGGGGCGCCAAGCACCGCGCGACCTTTTTTGCCGAGATTCGCGACAAGGTGCGCGCCATCGCGACCGCGAGCTTCCCCATTCCGGCCGAGCTCATGGACGAGCTGCCGAAGCTCGAGATCATCGCCACGCAAAGCGTCGGCCTCGACCATATCGATTTGAAGGCCGCCAAGTCGCGCGGCATCAAGGTGACCAACACGCCTGATGTGCTGACCGACGATGTCGCCGATCTTGCCATCGGCCTCGCGCTCGCCGTGGCGCGGCGTCTTGTGGTGGGCGACCGCCATGTGCGCGACGGCCTCTGGCTCAAGGACAACCTGCCGCTGGCGCCGGCGCGCTTCAGTGGCACGCGCATGGGCATCTTGGGTTTGGGCCGCATCGGTCTCGCCATTGCCAAGCGTGCCGAGTCGTTCGCCATGCCGATCTCCTATCATGGTCGGCGTGAGCAATCGGGCGTGCCCTATCGCTTCTTCCCGAGCCTCGTCGAGATGGCGCGCAATGTCGACTATCTCATCGTCGCATGCCCCGGCGGGGCCGAGACGCGCAACCTCGTCAACCGCGAGGTGCTGGCGGCGCTCGGGCCCAAGGGGGTGGTCATCAACATCGCCCGTGGCTCCGTCATCGACGAACCGGCGATGGTGGACCTTCTGGTGAGCGGACGACTGGGCGGCGCCGGGCTCGACGTCTTCGTCGACGAGCCCAAGGTGCCCGAAGCTCTCTATGCGCTCGAGAACGTGGTGGTCCAGCCGCATGTTGGCAGCGCCACCCACACCACACGCGGCGCGATGGGGCAACTCGTCGTCGACAATCTTAAAGCCCACTTCGCCGGGAAGCCGCTGCTGACGCCGGTGATCTGATCGCGCACCAACAAAGCGAAGCGGCGCCGGATTTCTCCGGCGCCGCTTATCGTTTCAGCTCTCGTCGATCTTAGAACGGGAACGAGACGCCGATGTGGTAGAAGCTCGCATTGAAAGTGTTCTCGGCATGCACGCCGAGAAGCGCTTTGAAGTTAAGTTCGGCCGGTCCGAAGTTGTAGCCCAGATACGGTCCGACCAAGATGTGATTGATCTTGCTGCCGGTGCTCCTTAAACCGGGGATGGCCGGCACGTCGCAAGAGGACACTCCTACGACGCCCTGGGCAAGGCACGCGCCCGCGCTGGTGAGCCTGTCATTGTTAAGCTGCTGCGTGTAGTTGCCGCCGACACCAAACGACCATTTGCCAATCGACTTCCCGGCGGTAAGATCGAGGAAGAAGAGATCGCCGCTCTGATAGTGCGCGTGCGTGTCTTCGAGCTGGAAGTCGAAGACCGCGTGCGCCGTCAGATTCCAGCCGTCGTTGAGCCAAGTGACGGCGACATCCGGTTCGAACGTGGCGTAATTGTTTGCAATACCGCCCTGCCAGTCGCCATCCGGAAGATAGAAGCCGAGGCCGACCTTGAAGAAGAAGGGATGATAGTTCCAGGACACGTTGGCACCGACGATCGTGTTAAAGAAGCCGGCGGCCGTTGGTGTGATAATCCCCGGCGGATTCGTTTGAAAGCTTTGTTGGACGAAAGGCTCGACCGCATCGAACGCGATCGTGGCGTTCATGAACCCAAGTGGCTGCCATGTGGGCACCCAGAGGACAGACGGTATGTTCAGATAGGCGTTCACATTCGCCGTGAAGGCCTTGGTATCGTTGCCGTTACCGTCCTTTAAGCCGCCACTGATGATCACGTTGTCATCGCTCGCGTAGAAGCCCGGAGGCGGGAGCGCGCCAATCGGAATACCGACGGACACGCCGGGCAAGTAAGGCGTGTTGCCTTGCTCCGCCCAGGCTTCCCCAGCGAAAGCCGTGAATGCGAGTGCGCCGGCGGCGGCAGCTAGCTTCGTAAGCTTCGTGCTCATCAAGTGACCCCCGTATCATCCAAGCGGTGGCCGAATCGTGGGATTCGGCGAAGAGACCCTTCCCGTAGGGCCAACAATCCGACGAGCCGGCATGATTCGGCAAGTAGATGATACGGTTACTTGCACCTTTTTCCGGAGACTGTGACCGAATTGCAACGTGCCTTTCTAACAATTATTTCATCATCTAAGGTGCCGCCGGAGCGGTCGCGAGCCGGTACCCGTTATTGCGCAAGCATTGCGCGACGATTGCCGCCTCGTCCGGCGGCGCCGCAGGTGGAACGGCGCCGCTCGCCTCCGCGGTTCCAACCCCGCCGCCGGCGACGGTGCCGGCAATGGCACCGTAGCTGGTGGCGAGGCCGATATTGCCGGCATAGCCGCCCGCCACCGCGCCGATCGCGGCGCCGATCGTGGCGCCTTGGATGACCCTCGCCAGAACCGGGCCGTAACGGTCGCGAGCCGCCACCTTCTGGCAGTCATGGAGATCGGTCTCGAAGCGTGCGGGATCGACGCCGGCCAGATCGACTGGCGGTCGGTAGTCGCTCAACGGGGCGCAGGCGGCGAGGGCAAGGATCAGGAGGAGCGCATAACAAGCTCCTCTCCGCCCTTCAGGGGGGAGAGGAAGAGGCCCGCGTCGCAGGCGCGGGAAGGTGAGGTGAGTGGCACGGACAGAAAGGATGGTGCCGCGAAGAAGCACCTCACCCTCCCATCGCTTCGCGATGGGCCCCCCCTCCCTCTCCCTGCTTCGCGCGGAGAGTAGCTTATTTGGCCGGCCCGTCATCGACACACCTCAATACGTGGCGCGGCCGCCGGAGAGGTCGAAGACGGCGCCGGTAGAGAAGGAGCATTCCTCCGAGGCGAGCCAGGCGATCATGGCGGCCATCTCCTCGACCGTGCCGAAGCGGCCTAGCGGGATCTTCGAGAGCATGTATTGGATGTGGTGCTCGGTGATCTGATCGAAGATCGCGGTCTTGACCGCGGCGGGGGTCACGCAATTGACGCGGACGCCGGTCTGCGCCAGCTCCTTGCCGAGCGATTTGGTGAGCGCGATCACGCCGGCCTTGGCGGCGGAGTAGGGAGCGGCGTTGGGATTGCCCTCCTTGCCGGCGATCGAGGCGATGTTGACGATCCGGCCGTAGTTCCGCTTCACCATGCCGGGCACGACGGCGCGGCAGCAGAGAAAGACGCCGTTCAAATCGACATCGATGACCTTGCGCCAGGCGTCGACGGGATATTCGGCCACCGTCGCATTGGGTCCGGCGATGCCGGCGCTGGCGACGAGAATGTCGACGCCGCCGAGGCGGCGCTCCGTCTCGCCAAGCGCCGCCGCGACTGAGCGCTCGTCGGTGACGTTGACGGTGCAGGCGATCGCCCCTTCGAGCCGCCGCGCCGCCGCTTCCCCTTCGGCGCGGTCGACATCCCAGAGCGCGAGCTTCGCGCCCGAGCGGCGGAAGCGCTCGGCTACCGCAAAGCCAATGCCGCGTGCGCCGCCGGTGATGACGGCGATGCGTCCGTTGAGATCGATTTCATTCATCTCGAGGGGTCCTCGGCTTGTGACGTGATCATAGATTTGTAAGATGCGAGCAGCCGCCGCGGGACATTCGACAAGCTGTCGATCCCGCCGTCAACCCGCCGCAAAAAGCTGGGAGGAAAGCCATGCCGGATGATGCCGAGAAGAAGTCGTTTCGCAGCGCCCATTGGTTCGGCAAGGCCGACCGAGACGGCTTCGTCCATCGCTCCTGGATGAAGAATCAAGGGTTGCCGCATCATCTCTTCGACGGCCGTCCGGTGATCGGTATCTGCAACACTTGGTCGGAGCTCACGCCCTGCAACGCGCATTTCCGCAAGGTGGCGGAGCACGTGAAGCGCGGCGTCTACGAGATGGGCGGATTCCCGCTCGAATTCCCGGTGATGAGCTTGGGCGAGACGCTGATGCGGCCGACCACCATGCTCTTTCGCAACCTCGCCAGCATGGACGTGGAGGAATCGATCCGCGCCAATCCCATCGACGGCGTGGTGCTGCTCACAGGCTGCGACAAGACGACGCCCTCCCTCATGATGGGGGCGGCGAGCTGCGACCTCCCGACCATCGTCGTCTCCGGTGGCCCCATGCTCAACGGCAAGTTCCGCAACGAGGACATCGGCTCCGGCACCAACGTCTGGTCGATGAGCGAGGATGTCCGCGCCGGCAAGATGTCGCTCGCCGATTTTATGGATGCGGAAGCAGGCATGTCGCGTTCGGCCGGCCACTGCATGACCATGGGGACGGCGTCCACCATGGCGAGCATGGTGGAAGCGCTCGGCATGGGCCTGCCCGCCAACGCCGCCATTCCCGCGGTCGATAGCCGCCGCTATGTGCTGGCGCATATGGCGGGCCGCCGCGCCGTCGAGATGGTGCGCGAGGATTTGCGCATGTCGAAGGTGCTGACGCGCAAGGCTTTCGAGAATGCGATCCGCGTCAACGGCGCGATCGGCGGCTCGACCAACGCCGTGGTCCACCTCCTGGCGCTCGCCGGCCGGATCGGCGTCAAGCTCGCGCTGGAGGATTTCGACCGCCTGGGTCACGACATCCCGCTCCTCGTCAATCTCATGCCGTCGGGTCAGTTCCTGATGGAGGATTTCTATTACGCAGGCGGGCTTCCCGCGGTGATCCGCGAGCTCGGCGACCTCATCCACCGCGATGCGCTCACCGTGAACGGCCGCACCATGGGCGAGAACACGGCGGACGCGCCCTGCTGGAACCGCGAGGTGATCGCGAC
This sequence comes from Allostellaceae bacterium, assembly GCA_035945115.1. Taxonomy (GTDB): domain Bacteria; phylum Pseudomonadota; class Alphaproteobacteria; order ATCC43930; family CGMCC-115725; genus DAHUYF01. The sequence goes on along the minus strand of DASZAN010000087.1, from coordinate 49,238 downwards.
GCTGAAATCGCCGTTGAAGCCCAATGCCGGGATCGCCGTGCTGCGCGGCAACCTTGCGCCCGACGGCGCCGTCATCAAGCCGTCGGCGGCGACGCCGAAGCTGATGAAGCACAAGGGTCGCGCCGTCGTCTTCGAAAGCATCGAGCATTTCAAGGAGCGCGTCGACGCGCCCGACCTCGATGTCGACGAGAATTCGGTGATGGTGCTGAAAGGGGCGGGGCCCAAGGGCTACCCCGGCTTCCCCGAGGTCGGCAACATGCCACTTCCGGCGAAGCTCCTGAAGCGCGGCATCATCGATGTCGTGCGCATTTCCGATGCGCGCATGAGCGGCACCGCCTACGGCACCGTCGTGCTGCACACCTCGCCCGAGGCCGCCATCGGCGGCCCGCTCGCGCTGGTGCGGGACGGCGACATGATCGAGCTCGACGTGGCGAAGCGCCGGCTCCATCTCGATGTGAGCGACGCGGAGCTCGCAAAGCGCCGCCAAGCTTGGAAGCCCGCGCCGCAAAGCTACGACCGCGGCTACGCGCGGCTCTATGTCGATCACGTCATGCAGGCGCATCAGGGCGCCGATCTCGATTTCCTCGTCGGCAAGAGCGGCGCCCAGGTGGCAAGGGAGTCGCATTGAGAGAGACGGCTGCATGACGGTTCATGCAGGATGAGGAACATCCGGAATGGCCTCTACCAAGTGCCACAAAGGAAGAACCCCATCCTGAGCTTGTCGAAGGGCGCACAAATGCATGTGCGCCGTCTTGGCAATCGCATGCGTGCCAGCCATAAAGCGCGTGCGTTCGGGGAGGGCGTGATTTAGATGGCGTCGGTCGACATTCGCGGTGTGCGCAAGTCCTTTGGCGCCGTGGGGGTGATCCACGGTATCGATGTCAGCATTCGGGATGAAGAGTTCGTCGTGCTGGTGGGTCCCTCGGGCTGCGGCAAGTCGACCTTGCTGCGCATGATCGCCGGGCTCGAGAACATCACCGGCGGAGAGATCGCCATCGGCGGCCGCGTCGTCAATCAGCTTCCGCCCAAAGAGCGCGACATCGCCATGGTGTTCCAGAACTACGCGCTTTATCCGCACATGACCGTGCGCGACAACATGGCGTTCTCGCTGAAGCTCCGTCACGCCGATCAGAAGACGATCGATGCGCGCGTGAAACAAGCGGCGGAGATCTTGGGCCTCACGCAATTCCTCGAGCGCTACCCGCGTCAGCTCTCGGGCGGGCAGCGCCAGCGCGTCGCCATGGGCCGCGCCATCGTGCGCGATCCGCAGGTGTTCCTGTTCGACGAACCGCTTTCCAACCTGGACGCCAAGCTCCGTGTACAGATGCGGACCGAGATCAAGGCGCTCCATCAGCGCCTCCGCACCACCTCCGTCTATGTGACGCACGACCAAGTGGAAGCTATGACCATGGCCGACCGCATCGTCGTCATGCACGACGGCCGGGTCGAGCAGATCGGCTCGCCGCTCGAGCTTTACGACACGCCCACCAATCTCTTCGTCGCGGGCTTCATCGGCTCGCCGGCGATGAACTTCATCGATGCGGTGCTGCGGCGCGACGACGGCGCGCTTTGGGCCGAGGCCGCGGACGGCACGCGGCTCCCGGTGGGCGCCAATCAGGCCGCTCGCGACGGACAGAAGGTGGTCTACGGCGCGCGGCCCGAGCACATCGCGCTGGCGACGGATGGAACGAGCGGCGTCGCCGCGGTCGTTGAGGTGGTGGAGCCCACCGGTGCCGATACCTTCGTCTATGCGACGCTCGCGGGTACCCAGGTCTGTGCCGTCTTCACCGAGCGCCACGATTTTCGCGCCGGCGACACCGTCCGCTTCGCGCCGCGTCGCGAGCTTGTCCATCTGTTTGACCGCGAGAACGGCGCAAAATTAAACTGACCGCAAGCGACTCGCCGACGAACGGCGTGACCTTGCCCCCTCGGGAGAGATGCCATGAACGACATCAGCAGACGTGCGATTTTGCAGGCCGGCGTCGCCGTTGGCGCGCTCGCCGCGGGCGGTGCGCTGGGCGCCGGTGCGGCCCAAGCGCAAGCGACCTGGAAGGGCCAGCCCGAGAAGGGGGCCTCGATCCGCGTGCTGCGCTGGAAGCAATTCGTCCAGGGCGACATCGACAACTGGACGGCAACGACGAAGAAGTTTGCGGAACAGACCGGCATCCAGGTGCGCGTCGACACCGAGAGCTGGGAGGACATCCGTCCCAAGGCGGCGGTGGCGGCCAATGTCGGCGCCGGTCCCGATCTCATCATCGGCACCAACGACGACCCGCACAAATTCCCCGACAAGCTCGTCGACATGACCGATCTCGCCGAGTATTTGGGTGCCAAGTACGGCGGCTGGTACGAGGTCTGCCAGCGCTACGGCAAGCGCGACAACAAGTGGATCGCGCTGCCGCAAGGCGGGCCCGGCGCCTGCATGAACTACCGCATCAGCGATTTGCACAAGGCCGGATTCGAGCAATTTCCGACTGATTTGCCCAACTTCCTCAAACTCTGCCAGAAGCTCAAGGAAGGCGGCCGGCCGCCCGGCTTTGCGCTGGGCCACGCCACGGGCGATGCCAACACCTGGTGCCATTGGCTCGTCTGGTCGCATGGCGGCAAGATGGTGGACGACAACAATCATGTCGTCATCAATTCGCCCGAGACCTTGGCGGCGCTTGAATACGTCAAGCAGCTCTACGCCACCTTCATCCCGGGCACGCTTTCCTGGCAGGACCCGAGCAACAACAAGGCCTTCCTCGCCGGCGACATCAGCCTCACCAACAATGGCATATCCATCTATACGGTGGCGAAGAACTCCAAGGACGAAGCGCAGCTCGCCATTGCCAAGGACATGGATCACGCCAACTTCCCGGTCGGTCCGGTCGGGCATCCCACCGAGCAGCATCTGATGTTGCAGGCGTACGCCTTCAAATATTCGAAGTATCCTGGCGCGGTGAAAGAATATCTTCGCTTCATGTGGGAAAAGGAGCAGTACATCCCCTGGCAAGAGGCCTCGAACGGCTATGTGACGCAGCCGCTCAAGGCCTACGAAAGCAATCCCGTCTGGACGGCGGACCCCAAGAATACACCCTTCCGCAACGTCCTCAAGAACGCGCTCGACAACGGCTATTCCGGCACGCTCGGCGCGGCGTCGGCGGCGACCATCGGCGATTTCGTGCTGGTCGACATGGTGGCGGAAGCGGCTACTGGCGCGCGCACACCCAAGGAAGCCGCCGAGCGCGCCGCCGAACGCGCCAAGCGCTATTACCAGACGTGAGGTTGGTGAGTTTGTATTGCCGAGAGAGGAGTTTGCGGCCTACCCCCCACCCTAACCCTCCTCCTCAAGGGGGGAGGGGACTGTCACGAGGCGTCTCGCGCGGTCGGGGCGGGGGGTGAGGCGCCCCGCGATGGCCGTCGAAACGCAATCGCGCATCCTCGCACGCGCCCGTTGGCTGCCATCGTTCGGCGACAACCGCAACCTGCTTGGGCTCCTCTTCATGCTGCCGGCGGGATTGCTGCTACTGGTCTTCTTGACCTACCCGCTGGCGCTTGGGCTTTGGCTCGGGCTCACCGACACGCCGATCGGGCAACCCGGACGGTTCGTGGGCTTGGCGCAGTTCATTTCGCTGGCGCACGATTCCGTGTTCTGGCTCGTCGTCTTCAACACCATCCTCTACACCGTGGTGGCGAGCATCATCAAATTCGCGCTCGGCCTTTGGTTGGCGCTTCTCCTCAACCATCGCCTGCCGTTCAAATCGCTGCTGCGCGCGATCGTGCTCCTGCCGTTCGTGGTGCCGACCGTGCTCTCGGCGATCGCCTTCTGGTGGATCTATGATTCGCAGTTCTCGATCATCTCCTGGGTGCTGATCAAGCTTGGGCTCATCCACAACTACATCGACTTCCTCGGCGATCCCTGGAATGCGCGCTGGTCGTTGATCGCTGCCAATATCTGGCGCGGCATTCCCTTTGTCGCCATCACCTTGCTGGCGGGTCTACAGACCATTCCGCCCTCTCTCTATGAAGCGGCGACGCTCGACGGCGCCACGGCCTGGCAAAATTTCCGCCACATCACCTTGCCGATGCTCTCGCCGATCATCGCCGTGGTGATGACCTTCTCGGTGCTGATGACCTTCACCGACTTCCAGCTCGTCTACGCCATCACCAAGGGCGGGCCGGTCAATGCTACCCACCTCATGGCGACGCTTTCCTTCCAGCGCGCCATCACCGGCGGCCAGCTCGGCGAAGGCGCCGCCATCGCCGACGCCATGATCCCCTTTCTGCTAGCGGCGATCATGTTCAGCTATTTCGGCCTGCAGCGGCGGCGCTGGCAGGCCGGGGGACGGGATTGAGCCATGGCACGCGCGGACGCCGACCAGGGGGGGATGGAGTATCTGAGCACGTTGCCGCGGCGGGTGGTCACGGTCTATGTGCCGCTCGCCATCTTGCTCTTCATCCTGCTCTTTCCCTTCTATTGGATGGCGACGACCACCTTCAAGCCGGACGCCGAGCTCTACAATTACGAAAAGTACAACCCCTTCTGGGTGGCGCACCCGACGCTCGAGCACATCAAGAAGCTGCTCTTCGAGACGAGCTATCCCGATTGGATGCTCAATACCGTCATCATCTCCGTAAGCTCGACCTTCATTTCGCTCTTCTGCGCGGTCTGCGCCGCCTATGCGATCGAGCGGCTGCGCTACACCGGCTCGCAGTATTGCGGGCTCGCCATCTTCTTGGCCTACCTCGTGCCGCCCAGCATTCTCTTCATTCCGCTCGCCACCATGGTCTTCCGCCTCGGCCTTTTCGACAGCGACTGGGCGCTGGTACTGACCTACCCGACCTTCCTCGTGCCGTTCTGCACCTGGCTCTTGATGGGATACTTCCGATCCATCCCCTATGAGCTTGAAGAATGTGCACTTATCGACGGTGCTTCGCGCCTTCAGATCCTCGCCAAGATCACCTTGCCGCTGGCCGTGCCCGGCCTCATCTCCGCCGGCATCTTTGCCTTCACCTTGTCGTGGAACGAGTTCATCTACGCGCTCACCTTCATCTCCTCATCGGAGAACAAGACCATTCCGGTGGGTGCGATCACCGAGCTCGTCGAAGGCGACGTCTATCACTGGGGCTCGCTCATGGCGGCGGCGCTCTTGGGTTCGCTCCCCGTCGTGATCCTCTATTCCTTCTTCGTCGAGCACTACGTCTCGAGCCTGACCGGCGCCGTCAAGGAGTGAAGACGGGCGCTCGCGCCCATTCCAAGCATCAGGTTTTGGCGCGCGGCGATTGTCGCGGCCGCGGTCTTGCCGCTGATTGTCGCCTCGGCGGTGCCGATCGCCGTTTCGCCGCCACGCGGGTTGCCGCCTCGAGTGCTTTTCGCGCCCAAGCGATGAGCTCGTCCGGCTCGTCCAACAGCCGCTCCGGTGCGCGCCAAAAGGCGAGATCGATGGTCGAGCCCTGCTTTTTGTAATTGAGCGGCGGATAAGCCTCGGCCTCCTTGAAGGCTGCGCGGTTCAGCTCATCGACGCGAAAATAAAGCGTGTCTTCCGTCACCATCCCGAGCATCAGCCCGTCGCAGAAGAGGCCGCTCTTGCCGAACATACGCCGCAGCGTGATGCGGCCGAGCGGCGCCAACTGGTCGCGCAGGAATTCGGCAAAGCCGTCGCTAGCCACCATCGGCGATCCCTTGCTGCTGCCGATAGAATAGTTGTCTCGCGCCGCGGTCAAGAAGGGGAACCGGGCATGCTCCGCAGGGCAAACCGATCGGTCGATCGAGACCGGCGGCAGGCGCGCAATGGTGGAACCTTTCTGCCGCGCCCCCGTTTGATTTGGACGCAACGGCTGCTTGAGTCCGCTCTGCTGTCACATCGATCATGGAGATTTCGCCATGCGTGCAAGCGATGGGACTATCCGGCTGCCCGCTCCGACCTCGTTCCGCTGGCGCGATGAGCCGCGCGCGGCGCAGCGTGTCGCGTCCTCCGCGCCGCTCTTGCGCCGCTGGTTCCGCCGCCGCGAGCCGACGGTGTTCCAGCGTTGCCTCGCCGTTCACATTCACTTCGCGGGACCGCGCAGCGCGCTTTCCTGATCGCCGTCTGCGGTTTCCCTGAGGTGTGGTCGCGGCCGTCCGGCGGCATCGATGAAGCCGCCGTCGCGGAGCGCTGTCAGCACTGCCGTGAAATGCGCCCCAGTGCCCAGCCGCTCCGCGCCTTCGAGCCAGTTCTGGTCGAGGAACGAGGCGAGGCCGGGATGGCCGAGCTCGATCTCCCAGAGAATGCCGAGGAGCGATGCGCGCGCTTCCTCGCGCTCGCCCGCGGTGCCATGAAGACGCTGCGCTCGCAAGGCCGCCGCCTTGTCGCCCGTTTCCGGACCAGGGCCGAGGCCGAAATCGATCAACCGCCGACGCTGGGGCGCGGCGAGCTGAAAATGCGCGCCTTCATGGAGAAGCACATAGGCCTCGGTCGCACCGCGCACCGCACTGCCGTTCCAGCTCACATCGAGCGACGGGGCGCCGTCGCGGATTGCCATGCCGAGCTGGCGGAGGAGCGCGCAGGCGTCGCCATGATGGCGGGCAGCATCAACGCCCGTCGCGCGACGCCCATCGCCGCCGCGCGCGATCCGCTGCAGGACCTGCCGCGTCCAGTCGGCGGTAAGGCCGCGTTCGAGCGCGGCCATGCGCTCGGGGAGGCGACGGGGGACGATCGGCGTCAAGATCATCGACGGCGTCGATAGGCCGGCACGCCGCGCCTGTCCAGCCCGTCGCGATGGTTCCCGCGCCTGGCAAAAAGATAACTGTTGCCAGCGCCGGGGTGGCCCGACAGGCTGGCCGGCGCTTCGCCGGGCGATCTCCGGGATGGCGGCGAGGCGTCATCTCTGCGAGTAGGGAGATCTCGATGGCCGTCGGTACGGTGAAATGGTTCAATGCCACCAAAGGCTACGGCTTCATCCAACCCGCCGATGGCGGTGCCGATGTGTTCGTGCACGTCACCGCCGTCCAACGCGCGGGCCTGCACTCGCTTGCCGAGGGGCAACGTATCCGCTTTGAGGTGGTACGCGACCGCGGCAAGCTCGCTGCCGCCAATCTCACCCCGGCGGATTAGGCTTTGTCAGGCGGTCTGGCGCGGCTATACATCGTAAGTGCCGCCTGACCATCAGCGTTCAACCCTCACGCTTGAGCGCATTGTCGGTGCCGCGCTCGATCTGATCGATCGAGCCGGGCTCGACGGATTGAGCATGCGCAAGCTCGGCGCCGCTCTCGGCGTGGAGGCGATGGCGCTCTATCATCACGTCCACAGCAAGGAGCGGCTCCTTACCGCCATTGCCGAGCGGCTCGACCAGGAGATTGCCGATACGCTGGACGCGCCCGGCGACTGGCTGGCCGCCTTGCGGCAAATGGCGCGAGCCTGCCGGACGATAGCGCGACGGCACCCCGCTGCCGTTCCGCTGCTGACACAACGCGAGGCCGGCGCGAAGACCTACCTTTACGTCGTAAACGAGCGCCTCCGCGCCGTCGGATTCGATCCAGTGCTGACGGCACTCATTCTGCACGTGGTCGATTGCTATGCCATGGGCGCGGCGCTCGCCGAGGGCGTGCGCGCACAAGGCGGGATGGCGGCGCCGGGCGCCGACGAGATCTTCGAGACAGGACTCGCTCTCGTCCTCGACCGGCTCCGGGCGCTGCCAACGCAAATGTCGGCGCGAAGCCCGCGGCGCTAGCCTAGCCGCCGGGCGGCACCGCATGCCGGTGGTGCGGCAGCGACGAGCCTGCGGCACCGCGAGGGGCCGCGCGATGGCCGGCCAGATGGCGGCGTAATGGACTTCGCCCGACGAAGAAAGCGACTTTCGCGGCGCTCCCGCCAAGCTCCCCCACGAGCATCGCAAGCTTGCGGTCCGGGAAACCATCTGATCTCACCAAGAACAATGGTTTACCCGCCGACGTTCGAATATTACGCACGCTCGCCTTTACACCGTTGTCGGCAAGCACCTGCTGCAGGCGGACGGCCGGCGCGATGCTCGGAAAGGCCCCGAACTGAACCCAATACTGCACGCGCGGCTCGCTGCGCGGCGCGGTGCGGTGGAGCAATGGCTTGAGGCCCAGCCTTTGCCGCGCCAGGCGCGCATCGGCTTCGGCGCCGGTGCGCTCCGCCAGCGCGGAGCGGACGCGCCAGAGGCGGCGACCATCCGGGGCATGGGTGGCGACGACTCTCGTCTCGAGATGAAGTGCCGCCAACGCGTCGCGAAGATGCTCGGCTGAGCGCTCCCGCGCAAACACCGCGTATTCGACCCAATAGCGGGCGGCGGCTTTGCCGCGAGGCGGTGCCGGGATCGCCACCGTGGCCGCCGCGGCGACCCTTAATATCGGCATGGGCTCGCCCGCAGAGGTTCCCGCCTGCGGCTCGATGTCCGCAAGCATGGCGAGGTGCTTAAGAGAGAGGGCGGGCGAGGGGGCTTCTGCTGCCTGCAGTAATGGCAACAGCACCGTTCGCCCGGCAGGGAGGTTCGTCTCGGCGGGCGGCAACTGAGCCTCCGGCGCGGCACGCTCGAGGGCGAGCGCGAGAAACGCGCTCCTCGAAGTAGCAACCGCATCCGGTGCCCCGAGAGTGTCGATGGCGGCGACGGGGAGCGGCGCGGCGGAGGACTCGGCGGATCCAGCGGGAGCCGGCGGCTCTTCCACCGCGTGGTCGAGGTAGAGACCCATCGCGAGCCCGAGGCCGGTGGTCGCGACGCAAGCCATAAGGATCGCCGTGCTGAACCAGCGCGCGTCCCGTCGCACTCGCCGTGATTGAGGCGCACCCCACCCGCCTCGCGCCATCCCCCCTCCTGCGCGGCGGCGCCTTCTGCGCCCGCGACAAAATGATACCACGCATCACGCGAATGTCACGATGCGCGGAGGCGCTCTAAGCGATAATACGGGAAAGCGCGTCAAGTTCCGCGCTTGGCGCACCTGTTCGCGATCTGCGTTCTGCTTACCGATTGATACGAATTGTTACGGATAAGTGGGCGCGATCAAGGGTTTGTGATGTGACCGAGCCGGGCGACCGGGGTACGGAGGAGTGGGAGGTCGGCATGGACGAAAGAATGGAACAGCCCAACCGCGTCATGGCCATCTTTCACCGCGCGGCGCTGAGCTTCGACCTGCGACGCGACGCGACCCTGGGTGAGCTCGCGCAGGAGCTGAACATGCTTGGTGAGATCTATGGCGGGACACCGCTTTACGTCGACGTGCGCATTCCCGACTAAGGGCGCGGCAAACCACGCCGGGCCGTCCACGTCGCTAGGCTTTTTCCGCGGAGAGGGCGCGAAGGATACGCCGAGGGTCTCAAGGTGGTCCGTTTCGCGTTGGCGTTCCTCTGCGTATCCTCGGCGCCCTCGGCGCTAAATCTATTCCCGGACCGCATGTAAAAGGTCCTCCAGCGCGGCCGGTTGGCCTGTTGCGATCGGGTCTCCGATCGTGCACATTACGCCGCTACTTCCGTCCCCGTCCGGGGAGCCTTTGTCGCCCGATCCTGGCGGGCCGCCGTGAGTAGCCGGGAGGAAAAATGACGGCGAAATCATCAGGGATCATGGAGCGCGCGAGCGCCGAACGCATGCGTGCGCTGGCACAACGGTGCCGCGAGCTCTCGGAGCTCACGGCGCTGCCGGAGGTCACGCGCGAACTCATCGCCATCGCCGATGCCATCGAGAGCGAGGCTGATCTGGTTCAGTGAGGTGTCGCATCCTAGAATTAAGGCGTATGGCGGGGCCCCGGAGAGGGCCGGCCCGAGAGGAGGAGTGCGTTGAAGCCGACGGATATCGGGGCGCCTGACTACTTCCACAAGGTCGTCGACTGTCAGTGGGCGTGCCCGGCCCATACACCGGTTCCCGAATACATCCGACTGATCGCCGCGGGCCGCTACACCGACGCCTACATGGTGAATTGGACATCGAACGTCTTCCCCGGCATCCTGGGTCGCACCTGCGATCGTCCCTGCGAGCCCGCTTGCCGCCGCGGCCGCGTCGAGAAAGAGCCGGTGGCGATCTGTCGGCTGAAGCGTGTTGCCGCCGACAACAAGGAGGAGGTGCGCCACCTCTTGCCGACGGCGCCGGCGCGGAAGAACGGAAAGCGCATCGCGCTCGTCGGCGCCGGTCCTGCCTCGCTCACCGTCGCCCGCGACCTCATGCCGCTCGGATACACCTGCGTTCTCTACGACGGGGACAAGCAGGCGGGCGGCATGATCCGCAGCCAAATCCCGAAATTCCGCCTGCCGGAATCGATCATCGATGAAGAGGTCGGCTACATCACCGACATGGGTGTCCAGCTCCGGCTCGGCGAGTGGGTGAAGAGCCTCAAGTCACTGCTCGCGGAAGGCTACGATGCGATCTTCGTCGGCTCCGGCGCGCCGCGCGGGCGCGACCTCGACATTCCCGGCCGCAAGGAGGCGGCGGCCAACATCCATATCGGCATCGATTGGCTCTCGAGCGTCTCCTTCGGCCATATCGACAAGATCGGCAAGCGCGTCATCGTGCTGGGCGGCGGCAACACCGCCATGGATTGCTGCCGTTCCTCGAAACGCCTAGGCGGCGAGGACGTAAAGGTGGTGGTGCGGAGCGGCTTCGAGGAGATGAAGGCCTCGCCCTGGGAGAAGGAGGATGCCATGCATGAAGGCATCCCCATCCTCAACTACCTCGTGCCGAAGGAATTCACCCACGCGAATGGCAAGCTCACCGGCGTTCTCTTCGAGAAGGTCGCCGCCAAATACGACGAGAAGGGCCGGCGCAGCCTCGTGTCCACCGGCGAGCCCGACGTGCATGTCGAATGCGACGACGTGCTGGTGGCGGTTGGCCAGGAGAACGCCTTCCCCTGGATCGAGCGCGACATCGGCCTCGACTTCGACAAATGGGGCATGCCCAAGGTCGACCCAAAGACCATGCAGTCGACCATTCCCACGGTGTTCTTCGGCGGCGACGCGGCTTTTGGCCCCAAGAACATCATCTGGGCAGTGGCGCATGGCCATGACGCCGCGATCTCGATCGACAAGCTGCTCAATGGAGAGAAAGTCACCGAGCGGCCGCCGCCGATGGTGAACCTCGTGAGCCAGAAGATGGGCATTCACGAGTGGAGCTACGACAACGACATCTCGCTCGACCTCCGCTACAAGGTGCCGCTGCGCGATCAGGCGATCGCGCTTAAGAACATCAAGGTCGAGGTGGAGCTCGGCTTCGATCAAAAGCTGGGCTATCTCGAAGCCGAGCGCTGCCTCAATTGCGACGTGCAGACCGTGTTCTCGGCGCCGCTTTGCATCGAATGCGATGCCTGCGTCGACATCTGCCCCATGGACTGCATCACCTTTGCCAAGAACGGCGAAGAAAAGGAGCTGCGGCAGCGCCTGCAGGCGCCTGCGCTCAACCTTTCGCAAGACTTATACATATCGGACGGGCTGAAGACCGGGCGTGTGATGGTGAAGGACGAGGATGTCTGCCTTCATTGCGGGCTTTGCGCCGAGCGTTGTCCAACGGGTGCGTGGGATATGCAGAAATTTCTTCTCGATATGACACAGGCGGGACCGGCATGCCGAAGCCGCTAGAAGCGATCAACGACTTCGTCGTCAAATTCGCCAATGTCAATGGCTCGGGCTCGGCGAGCGCCAATCAGCTCTTCGCCAAGTCGGTGCTGCGGATGGGCGTGCCGGTGGCGTCCCGCAACATCTTCCCCTCGAACATCCAGGGCCTTCCCACCTGGTTCGAGGTGCGGGTCTCGGAGGCGGGCCACCTCGGGCGCCGCGGCGGCGTCGATCTCATGGTGGCGATGAATCCGCAGACCTGGGATCAGGACGTGAAGAGCATCGAGCCCGGCGGGTATCTGTTCTACGATTCGACGAAGCCGATGCCGCTCACGAAGTTCCGTGACGACATTACGATCGTGGGCATGCCGCTCACCGAAATCTGCAATCGCACCTATACCGACGCGCGCCAGCGGCAGCTCTTCAAGAACATCATCTATGTGGGCGCCCTTTCCGCGCTGCTCGACATGGACGTGAAGGCGATCGAGACGCTGATCGGTGAGCAGTTCAAAGGCAAGGACAAGCTCATCGAGCCCAATCTCCATGCCCTCCATATGGGCCGCGATTATGCGCTCGAGCATTTGACATGCCCGCTCGGCTTGCGCGTGCGGAAAGCCGATGCCGTCGGCAATCGCATTTACCTCGAAGGCAACAGCGCCGCGGCGCTGGGCGCGCTTTATGGCGGCGCCACCGTCTGCGCCTGGTATCCGATCACGCCTTCATCCTCGCTCGCCGAGGCCTTCACCCGCCACTGCCGTCGCTTCCGCGTCGACAAGGGCTCCGGCAAGAACCGCTTTGCCATCCTTCAGGCCGAGGACGAGCTCGCGTCCATCGGCATGGTGATCGGCGCCGCCTGGAACGGCGCCCGCGCTTTCACCGCGACATCGGGTCCCGGCATCTCCCTGATGCAGGAGTTCCTGGGCCTTGCCTATTTCGCGGAAATTCCTGCGGTCATCTTCGACGTGCAGCGGGGCGGACCCTCGACCGGCATGCCGACGCGGACGCAGCAGGCGGACATTCTTTCGTGCGCCTATGCCTCGCATGGCGACACCAAGCATGCGCTGCTCTTCCCGGAGGATCCGCGCGAATGCTTCGAGATGGGCGCGCAAGCCTTCGATCTCGCCGATCGCTTGCAGACGCCGATCTTCGTCATGCTCGATCTCGACATCGGCATGAATGAGTGGCTCTGCGAGCCGCTCGCATGGGACGACAGCCGCCGCATGGATCGCGGCAAGGTGATGACCGCGGCCGACCTCGATTCCGGCAAGGAATTCGGCCGCTATCTCGATGTCGACGGCGACGGCATTCCCTACCGCACGTATCCCGGCACGCACCCGACGCGCGGCGCCTTCTTCACCCGCGGCACCACCAAGAACCGCATGGCCCGCTACAGCGAGGAGGGGCCCGACTACGTCGAGAACATGGAGCGGCTGCTCAAGAAGTTCGAGACGGCGAAGTCGCTGGTGCCGCGGCCGATCTTGCGCCCGGCGAAGCAGGGGACCAAGCACGGCGTCATCTATTTCGGCTCGACCACGCCCGCCATGCACGAAGCGCTGGACGCGCTCGAAGAGAGGGGCATCCATCTCGACGCTCTCCGCATCCGCGCCTTTCCCTTTCATCAGGACGTGCTCGATTTCGTCGCCGCTCACGAGCAGGTGTTCCTGGTCGAGCAGAATCGCGATGCGCAGCTTCGAACGCTCCTCGTCAACGAGGGCGGCATCAATCCGGCGAAGCTCACGCCGGTGCTGCACTATGACGGCACCCCCATCACCGAGCGCTTCATCAGCCGCGCCATTGCCGAGCGGCTCACCGCGCTCAACGTCACGCCGCTGAGGAAGACGGTATGACCTACATCGCCAAGCCCAAGCTCCACCACCCGAAGCTTCCCACCAACAAGCTGGGATTCACCCATCGCGACTACGAGGGCTCGGTCTCGACCCTTTGCGCCGGCTGCGGCCATGATTCGATCAGCGCGGCCATCGTCCAGGCGTGCTTCGAGCTCGATCTTCCCCCGCATCGTATCGCCAAACTTTCGGGCATTGGCTGCTCCTCGAAGACGCCGACATATTTTCTGGGCGCGTCCCACGGCTTCAACAGCGTGCATGGTCGCATGCCCTCGGTGCTGACCGGCGCCAACCTCGCCAACCGCGATTTGATCTATCTCGGCGTCTCCGGCGATGGCGATAGCGCGTCGATCGGCTTGGGCCAGTTCGCCCACAGCATCCGCCGCGGCGTCAACATGGTCTATTTGGTCGAGAACAACGGCGTCTATGGCTTGACCAAGGGCCAGTTCTCGGCGACCGCCGACAAGGGCTCCAAGAACAAGCGCGGCGTCATGAACACCGACAGCTCGATCGACATGATCGGCATGGCCCTGCAGTTGGGCGCGAGCTTCGTCGCCCGCAGCTTCTCCGGCGACAAGGACCAGCTCGTGCCGCTCTTGAAGGCCGCCATCACCCATAACGGCGCCGCCTTCATCGACGTCATCAGCCCCTGCGTCGCCTTCAATAATCATTTGGGCTCGACCAAGAGCTTCGACTTCGTGCGCGAGCACAACGAGGCTGTGAACCGCCTCGATTTCATCACGGGACGCGCGCCGGTCACCGTCGACTACGAGCCCGGCACCGTCGAGGTGGTGACGCAACACGACGGCTCGACGTTACGGCTCCGCAAAGTCGCGCCCGACTACGACGTCCACAACTGCATCGCCGCGATGAATTACCTGCAAGAGCGCCAAGCGGCGGGCGAGGTAGTGACGGGTCTCCTCTATCTCGAGCCCGAGTCCCAAGACCTCCACGACTACCTCAACACGGTCGAGACGCCCTTCAACGAATTGGGCGAAGCCGAGCTCGTCCCCGGCGCCGAGGCGCTGCAGCGGTTCAATCAGTCGCTGCGGTAGCGCACCGCCACGCATAGTGGAGCGCTGCGCTACGAACCCTGTGGTGGGATCGCCTTCATGTCGCCGAGCAGGGTCGGGATGAGCTCGGACACCGTCGGGTGAATGGGCACCGCGCGTTGCAGCATCGTGTAGGGGATGCGGGCGTTCATTACGTCGAGGATGCCGTGGATCGCTTCGTCACCGCCGGTTCCGAGAATGGCAGCGCCGAGGATCTGGTGCGTTTCGGCATCTGCGATCGCCATCATGAATCCCTGCGTTTCGCCCTTCTCGACGGCGCGGCCGACGCGGGTCATCGGCCGGCGGCCAACAAGCAGCTGACGTTTCGTGGCGCGCGCTTGCGCCTCGGTCATGCCGACTCGGCCGAGCGGCGGATCGATATAGAGAGCGTAGGCCGGAACGCGATCGCTCACGCGCCTCCGCTCGCCATCGAGCAGATTCGCGGCGGCGATCTCGAAGTCGTTATAGGATGTGTGGGTGAAGGCACCGCGACCATTGCAGTCGCCGAGTGCCCAGACGCCGGGCGCGCTGGTACGCAGCTCATCATCGACGACGATGTAGCCGCGCACGTCCGTCTCAATTCCGGCCTTCTCGAGCCCTAGGTCACCGGTCTTGGGCTGCCGCCCGATCGCGAGCAGCACGTGGGAACCGACGATCGCCGGCGGGCCGGATGTGCATTCGACCCCAACGGCGATGTCGGTGCCATGGGGCGCGAACCGGATGCATTCTGCATTAAGGCGCACGGCGATGCCTTCGGCTTCGAGAATCTCCTTAACCGCGGCCGATACATCCTCATCCTCGCGCGCGATGAGCCGCGGTGCCTTCTCCACCACAGTCACCGCGGCGCCGAACCGGCGGTAGATCTGCGCAAACTCGAGGCCAACATAGCTGCCGCCGACTACGACCAGATGCCGCGGCAGCGTGTCGAGCTCGAGAATTGTCGTATTGGTCAAGGTGGTGACACTATCGACACCGGGCATAGCCGGAACGAGCGCACGGCCGCCGACATTGATGAAGACGCGATCCGCGGTGAGCCGGTCCGTGCCCACTTGCACCTCGCGTGGCGAAAGAAAGCGCGCATGGCCGCGATAGACCGTGCAACGCTCCATATGCTCGAGCCAAGCTTCGACGCCCTGCCGGGCGCGCGTCGAAACCAGGTCCTTGCGGGCCTTCACCGCCTTCATGTCGACCGCGACCTCGCCGCCCGTGTTGACGCCATAGTCATTTGCTCGTCGCGCGACATGCGCGGCATAGGCGCTCGCGACGAGCGTCTTGGTCGGGATGCAGCCCGTATTGACGCAGGTGCCGCCGAAGAGCTTGCGCTCGATCACGGCGACCGACATGCCGGCTGCGGTAAGCCGCGCGGCCAAAGCTGGCCCGGCTTGGCCGGCGCCGATGATGATGGCGTCGTGCGTATTTGTCATCCGGGAGCTCCTATGATCATCGACTGCTCAACATTCGAGCACGGTCGCAAGCGAGGTGCGAAGACGACATCTCGAAAGGTGGTGCTAGTCTTTCGGCAGCACCGCATAGCGTAGCGGCCATGCGTAGTCCCGAATAGCAGTTGTTGAAATTGGAGTCGACATTGGTCGAAGTCGACTTTGGACGGGTAATGCGGGAAGGAGCCATCAAATGCAGCACAGCCATGGAGTCTATCTATTGGGCGGCGCGGCCGTCATCTTCGGCTCGGCTTTCGCTCTTCGCGTTTTTCTCAGAATCCGCAGCGGCGTGGAACGGACGGTCGATCGGGTCGACACGCCGAATGTGATCGTGCTGCCGCCGCTGATCTTTCTGGGCTCGCTTGCGCTCGCCGCTTTGCTCGAAGCGATCCTGCCGTTTCCGCTTCTGCCCTTGGCGCCGGCGTTCGCATACGGGTTGGGTGCGCTGCTCGTCCTTGGCGGGCTCATTCTCCTCGTTCTCGGCGGCCGTCGGTTCGTTGCGGCTGGAACCAACATTCCGCCGACCTTGCCGACGACGGCGCTGGTGGTGACGGGGCCCTATCGCTGGTCGCGCAATCCTCTCTATCTCGCGATGATCTTGGTGTATGTCGGGCTCGCTATCGCCGCGCTCAGTCTCTGGACGCTGCTCTTGGCCGTGCCGCTCATCCTCCTCCTTAATTACGGCGTCATCATTCGTGAAGAAGCTTACCTCGAGCGAAAGTTCGGCGCGGATTATCGCGCTTACCGCGCGCGGGTGCGCCGCTGGGTTTGAAAGATTTGCGTTGGCCTTCGATCCCCGGTCACGAGGGGAGATTGGGGCAGAGGACGAGCTTGCCGTCGAGACCGCCGGCCTCCAGGCGGCGGTGCGCGTCGGGCATCGCATCGAAGCCGATCCGGCCGGCGATCCGCGGCCGGATTTCGCCGTGGGCCAACATGTCGAAGAGCCGCTCCAGGTCCTCGCGGAACCAGGCGGGGTGTCGTGCCCGCATGGCATTGATCGAATAGAAGCGGGCACGCTTGCCGCCCGGCAACCATCGCCACAGATAAAGGCGCGCGATCCACATCAACATGGTGAGCATGCGCTGCTGCGCCTGCACGCCCGCGATGTAGCCATAGGCACAGAGCAGGCCGCCGCGGCTCAACGCCGCGAACGAACGGCGATAGCCGTCCTCGCCGATGCCATCGAAGACAATGTCGAATCCGCCTGGCAAGGCGCGCGTGAAGTCTTCGCGGCGATAGTCGATCGGCGTCGCACCAAGCTCGCGGATGAGGCCGGCATGCTCGCCGCGCGCCGTGCCCCAGAGCTCGAGCCCGGCCATCTTCCCCAGGGCCAGCAGCGCCTGGCCGACGGCGCCCGCGGCTCCATGCACCAGCACTCGCTGACCTCGTTGAACCCGGGCCGAGCGGTGAAGGAGCTGGTAGGCGGTCGTCCAGCTCAAGATGAGTGCCGCTGCCTCCGCCGGATCGACGCCCGCCGGCACGCGCGTGAGGTCACTCGCCCGCAGCGTGCGATAGGCGGCGTTCGAGCCGAGCACCGTCATATCGGCGACGCGGTCGCCCAGCTGAAAACCGCTCACGCCATCGCCGAGCTGATCGATTTCACCCACAACGTCGTAACCCAGTATGAAGGGCAGACGCCGGGCTGCAGTCTGGGGGTAGAGGTGGCGCCGGATCGTGACGTCAGTGTACTCGAGGCCAGAGGCGAGCACGCGAACGCGCACCTCGCCAGCACCGGCCGTGGGCAGCGGGGCGTCGACTACCTCGAGCCCGTCAGGGCCGCCGAAGCGCCGGACATGAACAACCCGATTGCGCGGCATGGCGGATTCCTCGCGGTTCATCGCCAAGCATCGCAAAATTGGGCGTTCCACAGAGCTCATGTCATTGATGAGGATCAATGCATCAGCCCAGCCGCCAGCTGGATCGGCTGAATCGCTCATGCCGCGTCGGCCGCGCACAATGTGACTTGAACTCGCCCTATTCGCCGCTGTCGAGCTGGTGCAAAAGGTCGCTCGCGGCAGCGGCGACGATGCTTTTGGGAGCGAGCGCGGTGGACTGTTGCAGCCAGGTGCGCGCTGAGGGCTTGTCGCCCTGGGCGAGCGCGCTCCGGCCGGCGCGGAGAAAGAGATCGGCGGCGCCGGCATTGTCACCACTGAGCCGCGCCGCTTCTCCGGCAAGCGCCAAGGTGCGCGCCATGCCGCGATAGTCCAAGCTGTCTCGTCTCAGAGCGGCAGCGCGCGTCGCCTCCTCTCGGGCGCTCGTCAGATCATTTCGCCGCAGTGCCAGACGGGCCGAGAGCTCCGCTGCATCTGCCTGCAAGGAGGGCGTGGCAGGCGCTCCGAGCGCCGCCAGGGCAGCGGCAAGACCCTGGGCGTTGCCATGCTCATCGGCGATGAGCCCACGGAGGAACGTGGCGCGCGCCGCCGCGTCTCGGTCGCTGTCGCCGGCGACGCGCGCGGCGATCCCCTCGGCATCGGCCGCCGCGCCTAGCCGATAAAGCGCGGTCGCCTCGGCGAGGAGTAGGGCCGGGGACGGCTTCGCGCCGCGCCGCTCGAGCTCGGCGCGCGTCTGGCGCGCATCGGCAAGGGCACGATCGGGGTGATTGTCGCGGAGCTCCGCGACCGACAGATTGTAGCCGAGATCGCCGATGGCACCGAGATCGTCGCGCTCTTGCGCGCGCGTGAGCGCGGCGCGATAGCGCGCCACCGCCTCGTCGGAGCGTTCGAGCTCATAGGCGAGCCGACCGGCCTGCGTTTCGCGTTGCAAGGTCTCGTCGACGGGCGTCGCGGAAGGCGGCGCGCCGCCGCCGCATGCAGCGAGCGCCGCGAGCACCAGCAGCAGCGGCGACCTCACGGACGCACCTGTGTCGCCGGCAGGGGTGTCCGTTCCTGCGGCGGGGCACTGCCGCCAATGAGCCAATTGCCGCGCAGTTGCGTGAGCAGCAGCTCGAGCTCATGCGCGGTTTGCTGGAGCTGGGTGACGAGGCTCGGCAGGTCAGCGGTGCCGCGCTCGAGGTTGCGCGCGAGAGGCGATGCGGTCTTGCTGAGGTCGCGCAGCGTGTCCTGAAGCGATGCCAAGACTTGGTTCGTTCGCCGCAGCAGGTCGGGCACGCCGCCGTCGCGCGCGTTCGCCGTCTCGGTCAGGGCTTTCACATTCCCCATGGAAGCATCGAGCTGGGCAATGACGTGTGTCACCGCGGTCACATCGCTGCGAATTTCGGTTACAGCGGCCTGGAGGTCGCGCGCCAAGCTCTCATCGCTGACGAGACGGCCGATATTGCCCTCGCCCTTGTTGATCCGCTCCGCCACCTCGGCCAAGGCGCGGGTGGCGCGGCCGGTATCGTCGAGGATCGGAAAGACCTTCTCACGCACCTGGTCGATGAGCGCGCCGACGCCCTCGGTGGGCGCGCGCTCGGTGACGGCATCGACGACGGCGTAGGTCCAATCGAGCTCCGCGCCCTTGCCGCGCTCGATGTCGACATAGGCGGCGCCGGCAATGCCGAAGCGGCGGCGGATGATGGCTTGGCTGTCGCGGCGGATGAAGGCGCGCGCTTGGTCGTCGATCTCGGCTTCGGCGTAGATCTGCTGGCCGGGATTGATGACGATGCGCCGCACGCTCCCCATGCGGATGCCGAGCACTTCCACATCGGCGCCGACCGATAAGCCGCCGACACCGGTCTCGGGGAGCACGATGCGCAGCTTCGCCACCGGGCGGAACCAATCGCGGAGCACGCCCGCCTGGAGTACGGCCCCGAGGAACAGCAACAGCGCGACGATCACCAGGACACCGACCCATTCATCGGCATGCCGCAAGCGGATCATTGGGCCCGTCCGATCGGCACGAGGCCGGTCGCATCGAGTCGCCAACGCTGACTCGCGGGGAAGGCATGATCGCGCAGGACGAGCTCGCTGCGGCTCAGCCAAATCGCCGCTGCGCCATGGGCGCGAGCCCGCGCGATCGCGTCGAGGATGGCGGCCTTGAGATCGCTGAATTGCCCGGAGACGGGGTGCTCGAGCAACAGCAGCACGGGATCACCGAGAAAGGCGCGGACGCACGCGGCGCGCGCCAGATCGCGCGGCGAGAGATCCGCGGGACGCCCGAGCGGCAATCCCGGTAACCCGAAGTAAGAAGCAAGCTCGGCGGCACGGTCGCGGAGCTCGCGCGCGTCGTGTCGGGTGTGATGCAATTGCGGGAGCAAGATATTGGCGGCGACATCGAGGAACTCGACCCAACCGCCGCCGGTGAAGACGCGGCCGATTCGTCCCCGGAGAGCGGCGGCGAAATCCTCCGGCATTCTTGCCCAATCACGGCCCAAGAAGCGCGCGCTGCCTTCGGCCAAGGGCACGAGGCCGCAGCAGAGATCGCCGAATTGTGCCGATTGTTCGCCGTCCGCGGCATCGATCAGCGCCAAGTCGCCGGGTGCCAGTTGCAAGGTGTAGACCGGCGATGTCGCGCCCGGTTCGACGAGCGAGCGCGCCCGCGCAAGGTCGAGGATGGTGCCCGGCGCGTTCATGGCTCAGACGGCAAAGCTCAGCGTAATGGTCACAACGAGAATGGCGAGCGTGCCGCGCACGAAACCGCGCGGCAGAACCCGCGCGGCATTTTCACCCGCGCGCGTGTCAAGGCCCGTCAAAATGGCGGTGAGTGCCACCAAGAAGCCGATCGCCATCATCTTGGCCGGAAACACCGCGAAATCGGCGGCGCGCATGGCGCGCAGCACGCCATCGAGGAACGACCAGATGGTCGTTTCCACCGCACCGAGCAGGCTGCTGGCGACAAAGCCGGTGACGAGTGCCACCGGAACCAGGATCACGGCGAGGGTAAAGGCGGAAATCGCCAAGGCCCAAGCGCGCGGCAGCACTAAAAGGAGGAAGGGATCGAGCCCTTGCGATGCCAGCGCCTCGACCTGGCCGCCACGGCGCAATGTGGCGATTTCCGACAACGTCACCATGCCGCTGCGGCCGAGCAGAATGAATCCGACGAGGAGGGGTGCCAGCTCACGTACGATGACGGTGACCAGCACCGAGCCAATGAGCTCCGCTTGGCCGGCTTCCGCGAGCCAATAGAGCGTCTGAGACACCATCGCGAGGCCGAGGAGCGCTCCGGTCACCAGCGTCGGCGCCAAACCGCCGCCCACCGCTTGCCGCAGGATGCGGCGAAACTCCGCTCGTACCGTGCGACGCCAATTGTCGCGGCGCACCGCTTCACGTACCACCGCGAACACCAAGGCGGAGAGCAATAGCAGGAATCGCGCGCGCGCCCGCGCACCCCGGCCGAGCCGCGCCACCGCCCGGCGCACGAACCCCAATGGTGATCGCCCGGTTGCTGCCCGCTCGCTCGCAACCTCCGGGGCACTCATAGGCGCCCCGACAGCACGAAGGTTTGCGCCTCACCGATACGAGGCAGAAAGAATCGACCCCGCGGTCGAAAGAGAAAATCGTGGCGCAATTGCGCAAAGGCGGCCTCGGTGGCCTGGATGGTGCCGGGTAATGCCGTTCGCGCCATACTGTCGGCGGATCTCACCGCCTCGCCCCAGAGATTGAAGACCTTGGGATCGCTGCCGACGACGCTGCCGATGGCGATGCCATGGTCGAGACCGATGCGGAATTCCGGCGGCCGATCGCACCCTTCGAAAAGGGTCAGGCAACGCTGGCGCAACGCGACCGCCGCATCGGCGATCCGCGCCGCGCCATCGGCCTCCGGCGCGTCGAAACCTGCCGCCGCGACGATCTCGTGGCCGACGAGCTTGAGATAGGGAATGTCATAGGTGAGGGCGAACTGCTGCAGGGCACGGACAATCTCGTCCGTGAGAGAGTGCTCGCCCGCCGCCGTTCGCTGCGCCATCGCCGATGGATCAGTGAGATGCAGCACCATAGCGGATACGCCGCCATAGACCTGAGCCGCGATCGCCGCGGGATCGATCTCGCGCAGCCTGAGATCGGCGTCGAAATCGCGTCGGCCGCCCCGAGAACCGGTGGGCGTTTCGTGAACGCGCTTTTCGCCGACCCCGGCCGGCGCCTCCCCCATGCGGAGCGCAAGCATATTGGCAACGGCGCGCGCGAAATCGGTCGTCCCCGTGGCGCCTTCTGCATCCTCGAGCCAGAGGACGCCGACAACGCGTTCATGGCGTCGCACCGGAACGGAGAGGAGGATGCGGGTTCCAAGCGGTGCCATGATCAGACGATGCAGTTCTGCGGTACGGCGATCGCGTGCCGCGTCGGCGACATGGAGCTCCTCGCCCGTGAGCAGATGAGCGAAGAGCTGGGGCAGCTCATCCCGGTGAAGTTCGAAGCCATCCGCATGGCCGCCGGTATCGCGCTCGAAGCTGTCCTCACAATGAAGCAGCTGACCACCGGCGGTAAGGCGCCACAGGCTGACGCGGCGGGCGCGACCGACGTCGGCAAGCGTCTCTGTCAATCCGCGGGGCGGCTGGCCGCTCGCAGGATCGAACACGCTGGCATCCGCCGCCAACGCTGCGAAAGCCGTGCTTTGACGATGGATCGCTTGTTGGCGGTCGAGCAGCAATCGCGCGCTGCGGTCGGCGCGCAGGCCCTGCCGGACGAGCAGAGACGCCAGAACCGCCGCCAGGGCGACGACCACCAGCGACATACCCAGGGCCTTGCGATTGTTGCCGGCCACGAAGCCGACGAAGTCATCCTCGGGCACCACCATCATCAGCGCCCAATCGCGGCCCGCCGAGGTGAGCGGCCTCACCGCCGCGATATAGCGGCGGTCGTCGACCTCGATCACGTGATGGGCATAGCCGTCGGTGCGAAAGCGATCATAGGCATGTTCCAGCACGGGATCGCCGACTTCGTCGACGCGTGCGGTGGTCGCTCCATCACCCTTGCGCAACATCTCGATACCGGCGGGCGCGGCGATCAATCGGCCCGCTTTGTCGATGATCACGGCGCGACCGCTGCGGCCGATCTCCAAGGAGGAAAGAAAGTCGGACAACGCCGTGAGCGCGATATCGATCTCGACGACATGGGCGCGGCCATCGGCGTCGCGTCGGCTGGCCGAAACCGTGATTCCCGGCAGATGGCTCGTGAAAAAGACATAGACGTTGGTCCAAGCCACGTCATCCTTGCCGAGCGCACCGCTATACCAGGGGCGCGTTCGCGGATCGAAGTCGTCGTGAGGGTCATCCTCGCGCCCGATCTCCTCGCCAGCGGCATCATGATGAATCCATGTGACGCGTCGCGGCCGCGGCATGTTGTGCACGACCTTTACGTCGGTACCGCCATTGGCGCTGCGGCGCACCATGACGTAGTTGCCGTCGCTGTCGCCGAAGCCGACATCGTCGATCTGTGTGACTTCTCGCAAGAGACTGCTCGCGAGTGCGTCGATCAATGGAAGCCGGGCAGGATTGGTGCCGTCCGGCACGGTTGCGCGCGCGATCCGCACCGCGCGGACCGCGGGATCGAGATAGTGCGACAGGGTGACCGTGACGCGCTCTTCGAGCGTCGCCAGCAGGTCGTTCGACAATGCAAGGGCACCGCTCCGATTGGCGCGATAGGAATAAAGCGCAATCGCCAAAATGGTCGCGATCATGAGCGCGACCCCCGCGACCGGAAAGCCGATGCGCAGCCAGGCGCGCCGACGCCGGCGGCGCTGGTCGAGCGGGTCGACGCTGATGTCGACGACGTGCGGGCCAGCAATCAAAGGGCGCACTCCCAGCGAGAGCGTGACGCGCCACGCGACCAACTTGAGGTTAGTTCATCCGGCATTGACGTGCCAAGCGAAGCGTCAGACCCGACGAACTGGCGCCGCCTCGAGCCGCGCGGTCGCTCCCACGAAGCCCATTCCGCCGCTATCGCATCGGGTGTAAGTTCGTAATTCGGTGTCGCCAGCACTACAATGAGATCAGGATGAACGAGATCGCACATAGTGATGGACGCTCGCGGTGCTCTTGGCCCGGGCAAGATCCGCTCTACGTCGCCTATCACGACGAGGAATGGGGCGTGCCCGAATACGACGACCGCGCGCTCTTCGAGAAGCTTGTGCTCGACGGCTTCCAGGCCGGCCTCTCCTGGATCACCATTCTGAGGAAGCGCGACAATTTCCGCCGCGCCTTCGACGGCTTCGAGCCCGCCAAGATCGCGTGCTACACGCCGAAAAAGGTCGAGCGGCTGATGCAGGACGAGGGCATCGTGCGCAACCGCCTCAAGATCGAAGGAACCGTCCTCTCCGCGCAGGCTTGGCTCAAGATCATAGAAGAGGGACCAGGCTTCTCGAAATTCCTGTGGGACTTCGTTGACGGCCGCCCGAAGGTCAATCACCTCGCCAGCATCAAAGCGGCGCCGGCCGAGACCGAGCTCTCGCGCAAGATCTCGAAAGAGCTCGCGCGCCGCGGCTTCAAGTTCTGCGGACCGACGATCGTCTACGCCTTCATGCAGGCGGTCGGCATGGTCAACGACCATCTCGTGACATGCTTCCGCCATCCGGAGTTCGCAGCGCCCGCGCCGCGGGTCGTGAAAGCGCGAAAGCCCTAAGCCGGCTCGCGAAGGCAGATGCGTGACAATGCTGAGCTCCATTGTCGCTGCGGCGAGGTTCGCGGGCAGGTCGCAAACGCGTCGCCAAGCCGGGTGAACCGCGTCGTCTGCTACTGCGACGATTGCCAGGCGTTCTTGCACCACCTCGGCCGTCGCGACCTTCTCAACGAGTACGGCGGGACGGATATCGTCCAGGTGGCGCCGGCATCGCTTTCCTTTCGTCAAGGTCAGGAGCGCATTGTCGGCGTACGGCTCTCGCCCAAGGGCCTATATCGATGGTACGCAAGCTGTTGCCGGACGCCGGTCGGCAACATGGTGGGTCCGGCAATCCCATTCGTGGGGATTGTCGTCGCGGCGTTTGCGAGCGAGACGCAGAGACCGGACGAGATATTCGGCCCACCGATTGGCGGCATTTACGGCAAATATGCGGTCGGGCCGGTATCGGGTGTCTCGAGCAGGCTCGATCCGTGGCTCGTCGCGCGAGCACTTCGCATGGTGCTTGGCTGGCGACTGGCCGGAAGAACGTGGCCGCATCCATTTTTCGATCAGGCAACGCGAGCGCCGAAGTTCCCCCTCACGATCTTATCGCCGCCTGAGCGCGAGGCGCTCCGGGCGCGGTGTGGCCCGCGCGCTGAGACAATGAGTCCACCGCAATGATTCTGGCGAGGTTCGTCGTGCAGCGAAAACTGGTTCAGCTCGGCAGCACCGCGGGCTACCTCGGCCTCGCATGGATCTTGGCGAGCCCCGGGATCGCTGGCGCGCAGCCTTGGCAGCCGCGCGATGCCGAGCCGCCGCCCGGTCTCCCCGCCGCGGCTGGGCTCACCGGTGCCGAGGCGGCGGCCATGCGCTCACTCATCGAAGCGCAGATGACGGCGATGCGGACGGGCGACTGGTCCCGCGCCTTCGCGCTTGCCTCGCCCGATCTCCAGGCGCAATACGGCACGGCCTCGGCGCTCGGGGACGATGTCATCGCGCATTACGCGCCGCTTCCGGCCGTTGCCAGCGTCGGGTTCGTCGACATCGTCATGTTTCGCGGTTTGCCGACTTTTCGCGTCAATCTCGTCGATGCGGATGGCCGCGTGACGACGGCCTACTATCTCGTGCGCCGCCTCGAGGACGGCTCGCTCAGGATCGCCGGCTGCGTCTTGGTGCGAGCGCCGAGCAGCTAGTGGATAAAGCCTGACACTTGGTACCCCTGGCAACGGCAGGAGGCGACCCGTTGCTGCCATTCACCGAACGACTGCCGAACGGCGTGACCTCACCCTGCGAGCAGACCTCGGCTCACCGGACGATGAATGACAACTCTGCCCCGGAACCGGACGTTGCAGACTCCGGGTGAGTCGGGCACGCGAGCGCGGGGCTTGCTCCTCAGGCCGCTGCTACCACGAAGCCGGCGCGGGGAAAATGTACGCAAACCTCGCCGACCG
The DNA here is from genome assembly GCA_035945115.1 of Allostellaceae bacterium. Classification (GTDB taxonomy): domain Bacteria; phylum Pseudomonadota; class Alphaproteobacteria; order ATCC43930; family CGMCC-115725; genus DAHUYF01. Next base: position 23,468 of record DASZAN010000087.1, on the reverse strand, counting down.
TGTGATCGGTGCGCCGGATGACGATCTCGTGGACGTCCGACGCGATCAATTCACCGACGACCGGATCGCGTCCGGTATCGTCCGGAGTGACACTGACGATCTCGCCAGGCTTCCGGCTGATGGGGTCTTGCGGGTCAGCGGATGCTTTCGCGATTGATGTGGCCGCCCTGGCTACGTCGAGCGCCTCTCGGGAGGTCATTGGGCTTCGCCTGCCATACCCGATATCGGCAACGCGCTCGGCCCATATCAGCAGCCTCGGAAAGCCGTCGAGCGGCGCCGGCGTCGCGCCGAAATTCTGTTTCAAAAACCAAATCGGATGGTAGGCGGCGAGATCAGCCAGGCTGGGCGCCGTACCCTGCAAGAACGCGCGGTCGTCGGTCAGCATCTGATCCAGCCAATCGAAATGTGCCCGCAGCTGATCGAGCAGATTGGGCACCGCCGCCTGCATAGCGGTTGGATCGATGTTCCGGCCGGAGAACTTGGCGCGGTCTTCGAGAAACCCCTCAGGTAGCGCATCGGGTCTCTTCGCGAAGGCGATGCTGACGGCCGGGCTGAACATTGTCTTCTCGGCCCACCAGGCGAGCGCGTCGGCCGCGCCGTGGCCCGCCGGATAAAAACTCGGGCTGGGGTGGCGGCGCTCGAGTTCGCGCATGATCAACTGGCTGTCACAATAGATGTCGGCGCCGATCTGGAGCACTGGCGTCTTGCGATAGCCTCCCGTCAGCGCCGTCAGGTCGGGCTTGGGCATGATGACGGGGATCTCGACCGATGCCCAGGCCAGGCCTTTGAGACCAAGTCCGAGCCGAACCTTTTCCGAGTAAGGGGAGGTTTCGTAATGGTGCAAGATAATGTCGGTCATGAGGATCTCGATTTGTGATGATGCGTTTCGCTGTCGCGCACCTCGGATATCAGGCTCGGTCGCACGACCAACAAGCGATGGATTTGGCGGTTAAGTTTAGCTCAGCTAAACTCGTGGCATGATTAGACGCTTCGCGCTCTTGCAGACATTTGTGGCCGTGGCACGCGCCGGAAAAATGAAGCAAGCTGCTCATGAGCTCGCGCTGACACCGGGCGCGGTCAGTCAACGCATTCGTCAGCTTGAGGAAGCCGCTGGGCGTCGGCTGTTCACGCGGAATCCCACCGGTGTCGAACTCAGCGCTGCAGGCGTAGCGATGTTTGAGGCGCTTGCCGAGCCTTTTCGCGCGATCGAGACTGTCGATCGCGAACTCGGTGCCCCATCACCGCGGCGCGTAACCGTGAGTACGATGCCGTCGCTCGCGGCGACGTGGCTAGTGCCGCGCGGCTTGCAACGCTCGCGAAGCATCACCCGGATATTGAAATTGCCGTGGAGACAGGCGCCCGCCTGGTAGATCTGAGGCGGGAGCCGATCGATTTGGCGATCCGGCACGGGCTCGGGAAATACCCCGGACTTGAAGCGACCTGGCTGATTGCTCCTGAACTCATCGTCGTCGCGAGCCCCGACCTTCTCAAAAACCAGGCCCCCCTCGGAAAGCCGGCTGATTGCTTGGCATTTCCTCTGCTCCACGACTTGAACCGCCAGGACTGGCCGTTTTGGTTCGAAGCCCACGGCGTTGCCGCACCGAACTGCAAAAAGGGCCCGGCGTTTTCGGAGAATCATCTGATTGTGCGCGCGGCTGTCGCAGGACAAGGGTTGGCGCTTGTTCGGGATATTTATGCTGAGGACGACCTTCGGTCGAAGAAGTTGGTAAAGCCGCTCACGGTAAACTGGCCGGTGCAATTTGCCTACTACGCCGTCACGACTTCCGAGGCGTTACAAAAACCCGCGGTGCGTCGTTTTCGGGATTGGCTGGTCGAAGAAGCGGGTCCGCGGACCTAATCGGCCACATCGACCGCGATCCGATGGCTCTACGGCCCTCTCGCGATTGCCCCCTAGTCGAGAATGACCGCTCTCGGCTAACTCCGTCAGTCCCGACCGCATGCACGAATGACCGGTATTGGCACGACCTCGCCGTTCAAACCGGGGCGAATGAACGGCAGGTTTCCGCCCCGACCAGACCTTCGGACCGGGTGCCAAGTGTTAGATTCACCCACTAGGACGCGGGCGCGCCGTGCCGACCGCTTCCCGCGGCGAAGCGACGGGCGCCGGCTTCCGCTTCGCCGGTGGCGAGCGCGGCCATGCCGAGGCGAAACTCGTTCAGCACCGCTTGGTCCCACCCCAATCCCCATTGCTCGATGGCGGAGAGGCGGTCGCCGCGCAAGGCCGCTTGCGGCAAGCGGGCGAGCTCGTGCGCGAGCCGCTGTGCTTCGCTGAGCGCATCCCCCGGCTCGACCAGCCGGTTGGCGAGGCCGATGCGTTCGGCTTCCTCGCCGGAGACGCCGCGTCCGGTCAAGATCATGTCCATGGCGCGGCTGTGGCCGATGATCCGCGGCAGCCGGATCGTACCGAGGTCGATGAGCGGCACGCCGAAGCGTCGGCAATAGACACCGAACACGGCGTTGCGCGCGGCGACGCGGAGATCGCACCACAGCGCCAGCTCGAGGCCGCCGGCGACGGCCGGTCCTTCGACCGCGGCGATGACCGGCTTCGAGAGCTTGAGCCGGGTGGGTCCCATCGGCCCGTCGCCCAGTTCGCGGCGATGATCGCGCCGCCCGGCGGCGACTTCCTTCAGATCGTAGCCGGCGCAGAAGACGCCGCCGGCGCCGGTCAGGATGGCGATCTTGTGCTCGGGATTGACGTCGAACTCCCGAAATGCTGTGGCGAGCGCCCGCGCCGTTGGCGGGTTGACGGCATTTCGCGCCGCGTGCCGGTCGATCGTCACGATTGCGACCGGCCCGTCGACGGTGTAGGTCACAGTATCGGTATCCGGCATGATGTCCTCCTTCTTCGATGGGTGGTCCGATGGCGGCTCAGTGGCTCTATCAGGTGCGGTTCGATCTGCCGGGCGGGGCGGTGGCGGAAGCGGCGCGCCGCGATCTCGCCGATCCCGTGCTCGCGCCGCTCGCGGCGGTTCTCGCCAAGCATCGCGCGGCGATGAAATCCCAGTATGACGCCTTTGCCGAGTATGTCGCGGTGGCCGAACAAGACGGCATCGACAAATATCCGCTTTACGCCTGGACGAAGGCGACCATCGAAAACCCGGCCAAGAACGAGAAATATCAGAAATCCTTCACGATTTATGTCGAGGGCGAAGAGGTCTATGCCAAGGAGATTGCCGACGCCTTGGCGGCAGAGCTGGCGCCCCTTGCGCAGAGCGGTCTCATCACGCGATTGAAGACCTACGACACCAATCCCGCCAACAACCCGCAGCCGCCGAAAAAGCCCGCCTGAGCCGGACCGCCAGGCACCGAGCTTCTCCATGCCGAGGCATCTCCTGTAGCGTTGTCGCACGCGCGGATGCATGGTTAGGAATGGCGCCCGGCCCATCCCTGGTCACGACGATCGTGGTTAGCCTCGCGGTTGCTTACGCGGGCGGTCTGGTCGCCCGCATCGCGCGACTCCCGCCGCTCTTGGGATACTTGGCGGCGGGCGTGTTCGTTGGCCCCTTTACGCCGGGCTTCGTCGCCGATCCGACGGTCGTCGAGCAACTCGCCGAGATCGGCGTGGCGCTTTTGCTCTTTGGCGTCGGTCTCCATTTCTCGGTCGGCGATCTCCTCGCGGTGTGGCGCGTTGCCGTTCCCGGCGCGATCCTGCAAGTCGCTGCGTCCGCCGGTCTCGCCTTTTTTGTCGGACACATGCTCGGTTTCAAGCTCGCGGAGGCGGCGGTCTTTGCCGCCTGTCTTGCGATTGCGAGCACGGTGGTGGCGACGCGCGGACTGTCCGAGCACGGGCAGTTGGAGAGCCACGCCGGCCGTGTCGCGCTCGGCTGGCTCGTCATGCAGGACCTCATTGTCGTGGGCGTGCTCGTCATGCTGCCGAGCGCCCCGGCCGTAGGCGACGGTGCATCCGCGCTCGCGCTGCTCGCGCAGTTTGGCCTCAAGCTCGCGGAAGTATTCCTTTTTGCCGCAGCGATGATGGTGGTGGGACGGCGCGCCATCCCCTGGCTGCTCGAGCGGACCGCGCGGGACGGCTCGCACGAGCTCTTTCGACTCGCGGTGCTGGTGGTGGCGCTTGGCATCGCCTTCCTCACGACCGAGCTCATCGGCGTCTCCCCCGCGCTCGGTGCTTTCTTCGCGGGCGTAGTCATCGCCGAGTCCGATGTCAGTCACCAGGCAGCCGGGGAATCGGTTCCGGTGCAACAGGTCTTCACCGTTTTGTTCTTCGTCTCGGTCGGCATGCTGTTCGATCCTGCCGCCGTGGCGCACACGCCCACTCGTATCCTCGCCGCCGCCGCAACCGTCGTGCTCGGCAATGCGCTCGTCACCTTGATCATCCTTCTAGCGCTGCGCGAGGCGCCCCGAACCGCCGCGATCGTCGCCTGCGCGCTCGCGCAAATCGGCGAGTTCTCGTTTATCCTGAGCGGCACGGCGGTCGCGCGCGGCTTGTTGCCGGCGGAAGGTCGAGACCTCGTCCTCGCCGCCGCCTTGCTCTCGATCTTGCTCCAGGCGGTGATGCTTCGCGTCGCCGAGCCTATCGGCAGATCGCTCGAGCGCATCCGCCTGCTGCGGACGTGGACGTCGCGGCGCGGCGCTGCGGGAAAACCGAGAGCCGCATCGGCGCCCGATCAGCACGCAATCATCGTCGGTCACGGACGGGTCGGCAGCATCGTCGCGACGGCGTTGCGCGGCCAGGGCGTGCCCTACGTCGTCATCGAGCAAAATCTCCATATGGCGGAGTTGCTCCGTCGCGAGGATGTCACGGTGATCTATGGTGATGCCGCTTGGCCTGAGGTCCTCGAGGCCGCGTTTCCCGAGCGCGCGCGCTTGATCGTGATCGCCGTGCCGGACAAAGGCGCGGCGCGCCGCATTCTCGGGGCGGCGCGGCGAGCCAATCCTTCGATCGATGCGGTGGTGCGGACGCATAGTGGCGAGGAAGCGGATTGGCTCGCCCGCAATGCCGTGGGACTTGCCGTCATGGGCGAACGGCACGCCGCCGACGAGATGGCAAGATATGCGCTCGATCGATTGAGTTCGGTCGGGGGCCGCTAGCCGCCGCTCGCCGCCACCGGTTCGCCGATCGCCGCGGCAAGATAGTCCGAAAACGCCCGGACCTTGGCGGAAGGGCGGCGGCCGGCGGGGTAGAGGGCATGCACCTCGACCGGATCGAGCTCGTAGTCCGGCAAGATCGCTTTCAACTCACCCCGCGCGAGTTCGGCGCGGCACATCCATTGCGAGACGACGGCGATGCCGAGGCCGGCCTTGACGCAGGCCATGACGCCTTCAGTCGACGCCACTTGCACGCGGCCTTCGACAGCGAGCGAGGTCACCGCGCCGGCGCGGGAAAAGCTCCAGCCCGGCTCGCCGGACAATCCCGGGCCGACGATGCAGTCATGGCGAGCGAGATCGGCAAGCGTCTCCGGTTCGCCGCGTTCCCTCAGATATGCCGACGACGCAACGGCAAGGCGCGGCGCCGAGCCGACCAAGCGCGCACCAAAGCCGGACTCGGCGAGGCGGCCCATGCGCAAGGCCAGGTCGGCGCCTTCGGCGACGAGATCGTCGGTGCGGTCGGAGATGAGAAGCTCGAGCCGGAGCCGCGGATGCTGCGCCAAAAAGCCCGGAAGCCGCGGGATGACCTCGCGCGTGCCGAAGGAACTGGACATGGCGATGCGCAGCACGCCATGAAGGCTGTCGACGCCACGCGCCGCCTGCGTCGCCTCCTCGAGGTCACCCAAGATCTGTCGCGCGCGCTCGAGGAAGAGGGTCCCGGCCTCGGTCGGCGTCACGCGCCTGGTCGTGCGCAGCAAGAGCGTGACGCCGAGCCGCGCCTCGAGGCTCGCCACCATGCGCGAGACTGAAGGCTGCGATATCCGCAATTCCCTGGCGACGCGGGAGAAGCTGCCGGTTTCCGCGGCCCGCACAAAGGCGGACATCTCTACAAGGCGATCACTCATACGGAATATGTATAAGTGATCTCCAACTTCCTCGTCTACCGATCATTTCCTGCAGAAGTCATCTTTCTCTCCGATGCCAGCGGATTGCCCGCCGGCCGAGGAAATTAACGCGCGCGAGAGAGAGCCAACAACGTGCGTGCGACACAAGCTTTAGTGTGAGGAGATGGAAATGCCTTCGAGAATCGTGACAACGGCCGGCGCGGTACTCGCGGCCGCGATGCTCGCCACGCACGGCGCGCAAGCTGAATCACCAGCCGAGAAGTACTCCAAGATCACCACACCGGGTGTGCGAGTTGAATCAAAAGGTGAGATCAATCAGATCGATGGACTAGCGTTGCACGGCTTCGACCCTGTCGCCTACTTCACTCAGAACAAGGCGGTCAAAGGCGAGCCGTTTCTGACCGCCAGCTATCAAGGCGTCACCTACCAATTCGCCTCAAAGGAGGATCAAGCCGAGTTTCAGGCAAATCCGGCGAAGTATGTGCCGCAATATGGCGGCTTCTGCGCCTTTGCCACCACCGCTGGGTTAAAGGCCGATATCGACCCGTACGCCTTCGCGATCAACGACGGCAAGCTCTACGTCAACTACAGCGAGAAGGCGCTGCAAGCCTATCAGACAGACGTCAAGGGCAATACCGAGAAGGCCGATCACAATTGGCCGGAGGTCGCCAAGCAATCAAAGATCATCCGTTAGCCAGCCTCTCCGCTCCGCCGGGCTGCCTCTCCGGGGACCATCTCTCGGAGAGGCACAGCCCCGACCTCTAGACACCGAAAAATGCGTGCTCGCCGGAACTCGGTTCAACCTTCAGTCGCTTCCCCGAGACCGATACGCGGCGGGTCTTTGCCCCATGGCCGTGGAGCGGAAGTGTTGCGCGCTAGCGTCACTGCGGCCGCCGAGGGCCCCGGGACGCCGCGTGAACGGCTCGATACTCCATCCGCATCGAGGGGGCAACCGTGGCCGTGACATTCGATCCACCTGCCGGACTCCTAGCCCGGCGGCATGCACAGTATTTCTATGTTTATATGGCGATTTCCTGCGCAGCGGTCGCGTTCATCGGCTTTGCACCAACCTATTGGATACCGGTGGCAGAGGGAACCTTCCAAGCGCGCCCGATCGTCCATCTTCACGGCATCCTCTTCTTCTCCTGGACCTTGTTCCTCGTGCTTGAGACGTGGCTGGCTGCGTCGGGGCGGATCACAAAGCATCGCGCGATCGGCATGATTGGCATCTCGCTCGCGACGGCAATGACGCTATTGGGCACGGTGGTAATGATCGGCTCGACGCAAGCCGCGGCGGCCGTGGGCCTGGCGGACGCGGGAAAAGCTTTCATGATCGTTCCGCTGGGCGGCCTTTTGTTCTTCGCGACGGCGATCGCCCTTGCCATCGCGAACGTGCATCGCCCAGAGGTGCACAAGCGATTGATGCTCCTGGCGTCGATCTCGATCCTCGACGCGGCAATTTTCCGTTGGTTCCTGACTTTCTTGCCCGGTACTGACTGGCCACCTCTCGTCGCCCTGGCCGCCCCGCCGGCCCTCGTGGCTTCTATCTTGCTCCTCGTGGCAATCGTCTTTGATTGGCGGATACGAGGACGTCCCCATCCCGTCTATGTGATCGGTGGGACGCTGCATCTGGCGCTGAAAGTGCTCCAAGTGCCCATCAGCGCGACGGCGGCGTGGCATTCCGTGGCGAGCTCGCTTTTGGCACTCGCGCAGTAGCGGATACCGAGCATGCGCGCCCTAACTCGGCGCCCCGGGACGGGCGAGCCTCGTCCCGCCGCTACCCGAAGAGGAAAAACCCATGGCTGCCGGCGACAGCGCCGAGGATCGTGACCAGGCTGAGCGCCAACAAACACCCGTGCAGCCACTCGACAAGGCGAAAGGTCGAGGCCGGCGCCCGGCGCGCCCGCGACGCGAGCCAGCGATGGAGGAACAGCGGCTCGGCGATGAACAGCATCGCCGTGAAGAGCAGCCAGACCAAGACCATCCCATGCATCCACCAGAACGCGGTGGCGTGAAAGCGATCCCAGAGATCGAGACGCGCCGCCATGTAGAAGCCGCTGGCGCCGGCAACGAGCGTCGTGACGCGCGCCTGATGGGAAAATCGCCGCTCGAGCGCGTCGAAAACCTCGAGGCGCTCTTCCGCGGGCCGCCGGCGCAACGCCGGCAACAGCACTGTCGTGACGAAAGCGACACCGCCGATCCACAGGACGACGGACAGCACGTGAAGCGCTCGCGCGATCGCGACATCATCCATCGATCGCCTCTCCGCTCTCGCTGGCGGCCGTGATTTAGTCGGGCAGATCGCGTGCCGCAAGCCGCTTGGGGCTGGGATATGCCGGACCGCCCCTCTTTGATCTAGGTCAATGCACCGCGCCAACGATGGCTTGAGAGTCCCAAGTTGGTTCACCAGCTGAGGACGCTGTGTCGAACTGAGGCAGGGAGCGCCGCGATGCGGTTCGACGACCCCAATTTCTGGCGCGCTGGCGCCATTGCCACGACGGTGGTCATGGCTGTGGTGCTGATTTTCCTCACCATCGACAGCCTCGCGGCGATCACGGCGGGCGGCAGTCACGTGCCGCCCTATACGGTGATCAATCAGGCCATCAGCTACGCCCACGACAGCAAGCGAAATCACGATATGCCCGTGATCGGCAAGGACGAGCCGCTCTTCGGCAGGAAGGTCGACGCGGCCGAGGCGGAGCGCCTCATCGACAAGGGCAAGCTGGTGATCCAGAGCCGCGCCTGCATCGATTGTCACACCTTCATGGGCAACGGCGCCTATTATGCCCCCGACCTCACCAAGGCCTGGCTCGATCCCGCTTGGGATGCCTGGATGGCGATCACCGAGGCGGACAGCAAGGAGGAGGCAATGGCCCGCTTCCTCATGGAGCCTGAGAAATACGCGACCTGGGAGCGCAAGATGCCGAATCTCAGCATCAGCCGCGACGAAGCCGAGGCGACGGTGGCCTATTTGAAGTGGCTGGCATCGATCGACACCAACGGCTTTCCCATCCATTTCGGCCGCATCACGGTCGGCGACTAGGAGGCGGCCATGTCTCGCTCCCAGTTGCTTGCGATCAAGTATCTCATGGCGGCGATCGCTTTTTTCGGCGTGATGACGCTCACCGGCCTGCTCTCGGCGGCCTACTACGTCAAGCCCGATCTGCTGTTCGGCCTGCTGCATTTCAACATCGCCAAGATCCTGCATATCGACACGCTGATCATCTGGCTGCTGATGGGTTTCATGGGTGCGGTCTACTGGTTCCTGCCGGAGGAGTTCGGCCGCGAACCTGAAGGCATCTGGCTTGCCGAGCTGCTGTTCTGGGTATTTTGCGCCGCGGTTCTCGTCGTCGCGCTGATCTTCATCTTCGTGCAGTGGGGACCGGGAACCGAGCAAACGCTCTGGCTCTTCCAGCAAGGCCGCAAATATGTCGAGGCGCCGCGCTGGGCGGCGATCGGGGTCGCCACCGTCATGTTGGTGTTCGCTTGGAACATCGTCGGCACCGCGATCAAGGCGCAGCGCATCACCGGCATTATGGCGATCCTCAGCATCAACACCGTGCCGCTCGTGCTGCTCTATCTCGTGGCCTTCCCGGCGATCTCGAACATGGCGGTCGATCTTTATTGGTGGTGGTGGCTTGTCCATCTCTGGGTCGAGGCGACCTGGGAAATCCTCATCGGCTGCATTATGGCGCTCGCCGTGATGCAGCTGCTCGGCACGTCGCGCAAGATCGTCGAGGGTTGGCTTTATATCGAAGTGGCGCTCGTGCTCGGCACCGGCATCCTCGGCCTCGGCCATCACTATTTCTGGATCGGCACGCCCGACTACTGGCTCGGCATCGGCGGTTTCTTCTCGGCGCTCGAGCCGCTGCCGCTGCTGGGCATGGTGGTGCACGCCGTCTACGACGCCGGCACGCATCGCATGCAGACGACCAACAAACCGGCGTTCTATTGGACGCTGGCCGAAGCCTTCGGCAACTTCCTCGGCGGCGGCGCCTTTGGATTCATGATTACCTTGCCGCAGCTCAATCTCTTCGCCCATGGCACGCAATGGACGGTCAGTCACGGGCATTTCGCCTTCTGGGGTGCCTACGCCTGCGGCGTCATCTCGATCTGCTACATCGCCCTGCAAAAGTTCCGCGCCTTGGCCGCGGTCGAGGGCCGCTTGTGGATCTGGTCGTTCGCCGCGCTCAATTTCGGTTTGCTCGGGATGGTTGGCTCGCTGCTGGTGTCCGGCATGGCGCAAGCGTTTTTCGAACGCGCCATCGGCGGCTCCACACTCGAGGCCTTCGTCGCCACGCAGGAGAACCCATGGTTCGTGCTTGGCATGGATGCGCGGCTTGGCTTCGGTCTGCTCTTCGCGGCGGGATATGTGGCGCTGGTCTGGGACCTGGCGACGCTCGGGCGCCGCGCGCCCGTGCGTGCCGTCGCTGCACCGGCGGAGTGACGTCAGGTGAGCGCGGCATGACGCCTCAAGCCTTCCTCGCCACCAGCGGGCTCCTCGGTCTCTTCGTCTTGGCGGCCGGTGTTTACGGCGTGCTCTACGGTATGGGGCGCCTACGGGAAAGCCAGCGATTGATGAAGGCCGCGACTGTTGCCTACGCAGCGCTCTGTGGGATCGTGGCTGCCATCGTGCTGGCCACGCCGCTTGGCTTCGGTTGGAAGCTTCTGATCGGCGCGAGCGCGGCGATCTATTACGCGATCCCACCGATCACCTGGCGCCATCTGCACCGCACCCATCGCGATCGAGGAGCGCAAGCATGATCCCGAACCTGCTCAATACGCTGCTCGGTCTATCGCTCACATATGTCGCGATCTTTCCCACCACGATCGGCGAGCACTTTCACCGCTGGCTGTTCGGTGTCGCGATTGTCACCATCGTCCTTGCCCTCTGGGCACGGCGCAGCGATTACGCGCCGTGGCAGAGTACAACGACCATCATCGCCGCGATCACGCTGGCGGTGATCCTCGTCGCCGATCGGTTCATCATATCGTCGGCGGTGCTGCTGTTCTGGGGCGTGCTCTGGGTCGGCCTTGTGTCGGCCACGTTGTCGCTGTGGGCGGCACTCTATCACCCCGGCGCTGATCTCGCTCTGTCAACCAAGTCCTAGGTAGCCGGTGACTTCACCTGGTTGACGAGCGTCCCGCGGCTGGCGCCTCAATGAAAGAGTCGTCCGGAATCGATGACCATGGTCTGCCCCGTCATCGTCTCCGTGCGGCACATCGTCACCACCATGTCGGCACAATCGTCCTTGTCGGCGGCTTTGCGCAGCAGCGAGGTCGAGGCGTAACGCTCGACCTGTTCCGGCCGCAGATTGGAGGTGGCGCGCGTGCCCTCGAGCAAGCCTGGCGCCACGCAGTTGACTAGGGTTTCCGGCGCGAGCGCCACCGCCATGCAGCGCGTCAAATGGATGAGGCCCGCCTTCGAGACCGCGTAGGCGATCGACGATCCCGAGGGCCCGAGCCCCGCGATCGAGGAAATATTGACGATGCGGCCGCGCTTCTGCGCCTTCATCACCGGTGCCACCGCCTTGATGAGGCGCATCGGTCCCGTGAGATTGACCGCCATGATCTTCTCCCAAATCTCGACCGTGAGCGCGTCGAGATCGGGGAAGGGGATCGATTTGTTGAAGGCGGCATCGTTGACGAGAATGTCGAGGCGACCGAAGCGCTTCGTCACTTGCTCCGGCAGCGCCGCCACCGCGTCCCCGTCGGTAACATCGCAGGCGAACGCCGCGCTGGCGATCTGGTATCGCGCGGCCAAGCTATCAGCCACAGCTTCCGCCTGCTCGCGGCTCTTGGCGTACACCACGGCCACATTCACGCCTTCCCTCGCCAGAGCATGACAGATGCGCTGCCCGAGTCCGCCATTGCCGCCGGTGACCACGGCCACCACACCCTTCAGATCCATGAGCTCTTCTCCTTGCGCCGCTGAGTTTGCTGTCGGAAGCGAGAAGGGGCAAGCGAGGGATTGCCCTCCGCGGGATACTGCCTTTCGCTGAGGGTCGAAGGGAACGGAGATGATGGGAGATGACAGAGACGGAGGGGATAAGGAATTCTTCCCATCTCCGGTCATCTCTCTCACCCCCCGCGGATCGATCAGTCGCGGCGATCGGCGGTCGTTCCCTTCACCGCATAGGTGGTGATCGGTTCGGCGAAGCCCTTGACGCGTTCCGCCGGCATGGGCTCGAGCACGATGCTCTTGTCGAGCTCGGCACGCACCGCCTCGGTGATGAGAATGTCCACCTGATGGACGCGCGTCAGCGCCTGGACGCGCGCGGCGAGGTTGACGGCGCTGCCCAGGAACGAGAACTCCTGTCGCTCGCGTGAGCCCACTAAACCGGCGAGCCCAACACCGCGATGGATACCGATGCCGATCGCGAGGGGGGGCAGACCGTCGCGCTCGAGCTCGACATTGTAGGCGCGGATCGCGTCGCGCATGGCAAGCGCGGCGCGGACGGCATCGCCGCACTGCCAGGGATTGGGCTGGAGCGCGCCAAAATATGCCACGATGCCGTCGCCGATATAGCTCCCCACTTGCCCCCGGTGCTCGTCGATCGCGTCGCTCATGCGCTGGTAGTAGCCGTTGACGACGCGCACGAGAACGGAGGGTTCGAGCCGCTCGCTGATGGCGCTGAATCCGACGATGTCGACGAACATCGCGGTGGCGACCTTTCGCTCCGCCGCGGCAGTCCTCTCGGCCTCGGCGCTCTCGGTGATGAGCCGCTGCACCACGCCTGCCGGCGCCAGCCGCGCACAGGCTTGCTGCAGGTGCTGCAGGTCGGCGGCTGCGGCCTCGAGCTGCGCGCGGAGCACTTGGGTGTGGCGCCATTGGCGATAAAGTGCGCCCGCAACGATCGCCGTGATGACCAGCGCGGCACCCACGGCGAGGGTCGGCATCATGGGTGCGCCATCACCATGGCGCCCCCGATGCGGCAGAGGCCGTTGGCGAGCGACGCCACGCCGACCGCCTCGATGAATTGCGGCCCCGAGAGCATGTCGCGGAGCGCGCGGGCGCGGCGCTGCAGCACCGCCGGCTCGTACCAGATCGTCTCGCGCGCAAAGCGCACCAGCGCGCGTTCGACGTCGTCGAGCCCCGGCGCGTCGAGATGGCTCAGCACCTCGCTCTGCGCCGCGTCATCGAGTCCCTCCTGCCGCAAGGCTTGGCCGATCTCGATCGCACACACCTCGCAGCCCAAGCCGCGAGCGACGACCGCGAGCATCAAGAGCTTCGCGCGCCGCGTCAGGATCGGCGACTCCCACATGTCTTCGATGGTTCGCCCCAGCACCGGCGCGATCGGCAATCCCGCATAGGCCTCGATGAGTCGGCCGTAGGGGTAAGCGGGCGGTCGCCCAAGCGGCGTCGCCTCACCGCGCACCCGCTGCTTTGCCAAGATGCGCTTGATCAATGGACGCAGGAGCCGCATGTGGAATTGCCCCGGCATCCGCTCGAGCGTGTGCGACGGGATCGCCGGGATGGTATTGACGCGGTTCATGAAGTCGGTGAGGCCGACCACGAACGCCACTTCTTTCATCTCGGCGTCGCCGAAGCCGGCGTCGCGGAGCGTTTGCCGCGCCTCGCCTGCTCGTTGCGGTCCGACCCGAGATTGATGTCGTCCGAAGCCGATGGCGGCGGCTGTCTTCGGCTCGAGTTCGCCGCCGCTCAACTTCCGCTCGATGCGTTGGATGCGCGCCTCGCTCATGCCCTGCGCCCAGAGCAGCATGCGAATGGCGGCATAGCAGAAGCGACAGGAATTCTCCTGGCTCACCACCAGGGTGAGGACGTCCGCTTGGTGAAGATCGAGATGCATCAGGAGGCCGAATTCGGGATGCAGGTCGACCAGCGCGCGCGCCAGCCACGGCACCGGCGTGAAGTAGCGGAGTGTCGGGAAGGGTATGCCCATCTTGCGCCGGGCATAGGTTTCGAGCGCCCGATCGCGCTGCGGATCGATCAGGCAGCTCTCCCAGTTCACATGGGCGAGAGCGCCGGCGGCCATGCCGCTATGTTAGGCCCGTGACGAAAATTTTGTCATCTTTTGTCACCGTTTTGGGCGTCGCCCCTCAGAACCTGATCCGTACGCCGCCGAAGGCGGCAAGCGGCGGCGCCACGCTGACGAAGCGCGGATCGGACGGATTGGCAACGCCCGGGAGCGGCGTCTTCGTCACGTCGCCGAAGATACCGAAGGTCGCGTATTTGTTGTCGAAGGCATTTTGCACCAATGCAAAGAGCTCGACTGCGTCGGTCACGCGATAGGAGGAACGGAGGTCCACCCGATAGTACCCGCCGAGCTTCGCGTTCTGGTTCGCGGCGTCGCCGAAGAAGTATTGGTCGCTCGCGGCGATGAGCGTGCCGCCAATGTTCCACCTGTCGGTGAGCGCATAGTCGAGATTGAGCTTTAGGCGATGCTGGGGAATCCCCGGGAGGTGATTGCCGGGACGCACATTGATGTTGCCGGCGGCATCCGCGAAGGGGTTGTTGCGCGAGCTGAGCGTAATCGGGCTCTCGAAGGTGGCGTCGATGAGACTGTAGTTGGCGCTGACGTTCCAGCGATCATCGCGATAACCAAGGCCGGCCTCGATGCCTTGCCGCCGCGTGCTCCCGACATTCTCGAAGAAGCCGCTGCTGATGATGGCGCTGGGGACGCTCAAGATGTCGTCGTCGAGATCGGTGCGGAAAAGGCCGAGGCTCCACTCGACCCGGCCCGCCGCAGCGTGTGCGCCGGTCCGGAAGCGGCCGCGCAGCCCCGCCTCATAGGTGCGCGCCACCACCTGCTTCAATCCCGGCGGATCGGCGGTGAGGAAATTGTCGAGGGTGCAGGGCCGCGCCGGATCGGAGCAGGCGATCTCGCCCGCAGTCGGCGCGCGGTTGGCCTCGGCATAGCCAAAATAAGCCGTGAGCTCCGGCGTGAGCTTGTAGGCGGCGCCGGCGGCGGGATTGAAGCGGCTGAACCGGCTTTCGCCATCGAGCGCGGTGCCGATCTTGTCGATGAGATGGATGAGCGCGAGGTTATAGCGGCCGCCCAGCGTGACCGCGAGCGCCGAGGTCATGTCGAAGGTATCGGCGAGATAAAGCCCATAATAGCTGTTCGTCGTCTCGAGCCGGATCGGTGCCAGCGCACCATCGGGCTGGGCGATGGTGATGCCCGTGCTCGTCACCAACAGGGTATTGGGGTCGATGACACCGAGCGCATTCGTTCCGGTGAAATCGACATCGGCGTGGTCGAGGCTTGCACCGATGACGAGGTGATTGCCGTGACCGAAGAGCGGCGCGGTGTAGGTGCCCTGCACCGATCCGCCGAGTCCCAGCGAGGTGATCGAGGTGTTGTCGTTCTCGCCGGGGATGCCGCCGCCCAGCACGCTCGCCGGGATTTGCAGTCCGTTCGTCCCGACGAGCGGCGTCGCCGCGTCGCCGAAGCAGAGCAGCGTCGGATCGGCGCAGAGCTGCGCCTCGGTGGCATTGCCGTTGAACACTTGCCGGCCGGCGCTGCGCAGATAGAAATTGCCCTGAAAGGACAGCGTCTCGCTCGCCACGTAGCTGCCGGTGAGCGCCGGCATCAAGAGCGTGTTGTGGAATTTCTGCGGCGTGGTGAAGACGGCGCTGCGGTCGATGTCGACGAGCTGGATCGGCGTCGGCCCGATGCCGTTCAGCTCGTTGTCGGCGCCGGTGAGGCTCAGGTGAAGCGTGCCGCGGTCACTCTCGGCGCCGATGTCGGCATAAAGCTGGCGCACCTGCGAGGGCGAGAATTTGCGGAAGCCCTCGTCATTGTAGGCGTTGGCGCCGATATAGGCGGCGAAATTGCCGACTTGCTTGCCGTATTGCAGCGTGAACTGGCGCGTCCCGAAGGAGCCACCCATCGCCTCGAACTCGCCACCGGGCGCGGTGAAGCCGTTCTTCATCTCGAGGACGAGCGCGCCCCCCAAGGCGTTGAGGCCGTAGAGCGGGTTGGTCGGAATGAGGCTCAGCCGGTTGATGGCGAAGTCGGGCACGAGGTCCCAATTGAGATTGTCGCCGAAAGGCTCGTTGAGGCGAATGCCGTTCTGGTAGACGGCGATGCCGATGGGCGTCCCCAGCACCGGCGACGCCTCGAAGCCGCGATACTGGATATCCGGCTGATAAGGATTGTCCTGGTTGGCGTTGACATTGACGCTGCCGAGCCGCTCCTCGAGGGCGTTGCCGAGCGCGCCCGGCCCTTGCTTCGCGATGTCGGGCGCCGGCAGCGTCTGAGCATTGGCCGGCAGCTTGTCGCGATCGATGCCCACGCCGGGGAGCGGCGTCGTGCCGATCACCTCGATCGTGGGCAACGTCGCGGCACTGCCTTCGGCGCGCGCGGCGGGCGTTGCGAGAGCGTTCGCGGCCAAGGCGGCCAGCGCAATGCTCCGTGCGAGCGTCAGCGCCTCAGTCCTCGAGCCGGAAATCAACCGGGAGGTCGCGCGCGCTCTCGACCGGCACGCCGTCGCGCAGCGCCGGATGGAAGCGCCAATTGCGCACGGTCGTCATGGCGGCCCGGTCGAGAATGACATGGCCGCTGCTCGCCTCTACCGAGACATTCGCGGGCGTGCCGTCGGCGGCGATCTCGATGTGCAAGAGGACACGACCCTGCAATCCGTGCATCCGCGCCGCTGCGGGATAGTCCGGCTTCGGCCCATAGTCGAGCGAGGGCGGTCGCGACAAGCCGCGCGCCACCGGCGTGACGACGGCGGCGACTTGGGCGGTTTGCGCCGTCGAGCCCGTTGTCTCCGCCACAACCGATTGCGGCGCCGCCGCCGGCGGTGCGGCCGAGGCGTGGTGCACCGGCGGTTTCCGCGTCGGCGGCTTGGGGAGCGGCATGAGCTCAGGTGCTGTCGCGATCGGCGATGGCTCAGGCTCGACCTCAGTTACGGCTGTTTCCGGCGCAGGGGCGATCGCCGGTGGCTCAACTGGTGCCGCGCTTGGCGGCGGCTCGGCGGGCGGGGGGAGCGCGGCGATCTCTGGCGCTGCCGGTATGGGCGCCGGCTCCTCGAAGACGACCCGAAAGCGCACCGAATCATCCGGCCAAGCGGGCGGCGGTGCCACGCGCCAAGGGAGGAGGGCGCCGCCCGCCGCAATGGCGGTGAAGAAGAGCGAGGCGGCGAGCCAGCCCGAGGGCTGGACCCCCCAGAGGTCGGTCGCTTCGGAGAGAACGATGCGAAGCGGCGCCGCGGCGAGAAAAGGCGCTGCCGGCGCCGCTTCCGCGCCCGCTGCCTCGGGGACGATCAAACTGGCGTGCCCGTCAACGGACCGGAGGTTGCCGTCCGTCATTCTTCGTTCTTTCCTGCTCCCCTACCGGCGACTCCAGCATATTTTCGCTACCTTCGGAAGCGGGAACCGGTCACAGCGCCGGGCTGAGGCGAAAGCGCATCCCGCACACCTCGACCAGGTCGTCCTCAGACGGGCGGCCACGCCGGGCGGCGGCGGCGCGAATATGCGCCCTATCCCTGACCGCAAG
The DNA here is from genome assembly GCA_035945115.1 of Allostellaceae bacterium. GTDB lineage: Bacteria > Pseudomonadota > Alphaproteobacteria > ATCC43930 > CGMCC-115725 > DAHUYF01. The sequence continues at coordinate 6,034 of DASZAN010000087.1, read as the reverse complement.
GTCGAGCCCGCCCAGTCCCTCGCCGCGGCTGTCGCGATCAGGGACGAAGCGCAAGAGGCCGAGATCGAGCGAGATTTGCGGCGCTCCGGAGGGATCCTGGCTGAGCGGCCGTTCCAGGATTTCGCTCCAGCGCCGCGCGAGGCGCTCGGGGTCCGGCCCCTGGAGCTCAGCAGCGAGAAGGGCGGCGGTGACATCGGTGCGGACCGCTTTCTGCCAGTCGGGTCCCGCCGGGTGATAGGGGCCGTCGAGCCGCTTGCCACCCGGCGTGTGGTTGAGCTCCAGCATCGCGCCCCCGGTATCGCGCGGATGGAGCTGGAGCCCGACATAGGCGCCGCCGTAATCGAGGGGATTGGCGATGCGGACGCCGATCTCGGCCATGCGCCGGTGGCGCCGCTCGATATCGTCGCAATCGATGATCACCATGTAGCCGCCATCGCCACGCCGGCGCTCGAGATAGCGACCCGCCGCCGTGCCCTCGCGCGTCGGCGCCACCACCTCAAGAAAGGCGCTGCCGATCGGCAGCAGCGCATTCACGAGCCCATAGCGCGCCACATTGCCGTCGCGATAGCAGACCGCGAGGCCGAAGATATCGGCGAGATCGGCAATCGCCGGCTCGAGCGCGCGGGCAACGAGGCAGATTTGCCGCAAGCGCAGATACGAGCCCATCTCACCGGCCGCGGAACTGCGGCGCGCGCTTCTCGACGAAGGCCACCGCCGCCTCGCGGTGATCCTCGGTCTCGGTGCAGCGGGTGTGGCGCAGCGCCTCGGCGTCCATTACCTCGGCGAGGCTCGCGCGCTCGGCGAGGTTCATGTTCTGCTTGATGTAGCCGAGCGTGACCCGCGGCCCCTGCGCGAGCGAGCGCGCGAGCGCGCGGGTTTCGGTCTCGAGCTCGCCATCGGCGACGACACGGGTGACGAGGCCCAGCGACAAGGCTTCCGCCGCCCCGAGAATGGGGGAGGTGAAATAGAGCTCGCGCGCCTTGGCAGAGCCGACGAGCTGCGTCAGGAAATAGCTGCCGCCGAAATCGCCGGAGAGCGCCACCTTGGCAAAGGCGGTGGTGAGCCGCGCCGTGTCGCTGGCGATGCGGAGGTCGCAGGCAAGTGCCAGCGAGAGACCGGCGCCCGCCACGGGTCCGCGCAGCATGGCGATGGTGGGCTTCGCCATCTCGTGCAGCAGCCGTGCCACCTCCATGCGCCGGCGCAAGCCTTGGACGCGCTCGTCATAGCTGTCGCGCCGGCCGCCCGCTTCGGCCATGGCTTTGACGTCACCGCCGGCGCAGAAGCCGCGTCCTGCGCCGGCGAGCACGATGGCGCCGATCTCGCGATCGGCGGCGGCGCTCGCGAGCGCATCCCAAAGCCCCTGCAGCATCTCCTGGCTCAAGGCGTTGAGCCGGTCGGGCCGGTTCATGGTCAGCGTGAGGACGCCGTCCTCGCGCGCCTGCAACAGCACGCTTTCCATCATCTCTCTCCGCCTCAGGCGATGGGGCTGGCCTATTTCACTGCGGCGGGTTCGCGAACCGCCGTACCCGCGGGCGCTTCCGTCTCGACCGTCTCGAACTCTGCGGGGAGCGTGATCTCGATGAGCTCGAGATCGTCGGAATGGGCAACTTCCGCATGGCGGATGCCCGGGGGCTGATGGACGCAGCTTCCGGCGCGCGCCGTCACCTCGCCCACACCCTCGTAGTTGAAGCGCACCCAGCCTTTGAGCACGTAGTACATCTGGAAATCGAGATTGTGCTTGTGCCAGCCGAAGCCGCCATGGGCGCCGGGCTTGGCGCGAATGACATGCGCCAGCACCTTGCCGCCGGTGGCGACGCTGATGCCGAGGTCGCGGTATTCGAAGCACGAGCGCAGTCCGCCGTCCTTGAACACGGCGTCGGCCGCATGCGAAGCGGAGAATGTCATGGGACTCTTGGTCATGGCGGCACTCCTCCTCGAATTGTCTTTTGTTCTAGCTTAGGCGAGGGTAGAGGCGATGCCAAATGCTTCAGGGTTGAACGCGGTCGCGGAGGGGCATGCCGGCGTGCCGCGACGCGGGCGCGTGCTCACGGCATGCTGCGGCGCGCACATCCTCCACGACGGCTACAGCGATCTGCTCTACGTCCTGCTTCCCGTTTGGCAAGCGCAGTTCGGCCTCAGCTTCGCCGAGATCGGGCTCCTCAAGACCACCTATTCCGGCAGCATGGCGGCACTGCAAATGCCGGCAAGCCTGCTCGCGGAAAGACTCGGCGAGCGCCTGGTTCTCGCGCTCGGCACGGCTATCGCGGCAGGAGCTTATCTGCTGATCGGCACCAGCGGAACCTTTCTCGCTCTCGTCGCCTGCCTCGTTCTCGGCGGACTGGGCTCGAGCGTGCAACATCCCTTGAGCTCGTCTTTGACTGCGCGCGCCTTCGACGGGCCAGGCCTGCGCGCGGCACTCGGCACCTATAATTTCTCGGGCGATCTCGGCAAGATGCTGTTTCCCGCCGCAATCGCGTGGATTGTCGCGGTTTCGAATTGGCGCGCGGCGACGACCGCCGTCGGGGTTGTCGGCATCGCCACGGCCGCCGCGCTGCTTTGCCTTGTGCCGATGTCGAGGAGCCGGTCCTCGCGAGAGGACGATGCTTTACCCGATCGCGAGATTGCCGCCCACCTCCCACCGAAGACGGTGCGTCGCGGTTTCGTCGCACTCTCACTCATCGGCGTCATCGACAGCGCGACGCGCATGGGATTCTTGACGCTCCTGCCGTTCCTGCTCACCGGCAAGGATGCCTCGCTGACGACAGTCGGCGCGGCGCTTACGCTGGTCTTTGCCGGTGGAGCGGCGGGGAAATTCATCTGCGGCCTGGTCGCGGCGCGCGTCGGTGTCTTGCGCACGGTGATTTTGACCGAGGTCGCCACACTCTCAGCCATCCTCGCCGCTCTTGTGCTGCCGTTGGTGGGTATCCTTGCGCTGATGTTACCGCTCGGGGTCGCGCTCAATGGCACGTCCTCGGTGCTCTACGGCAGCGTCGCCGAGCTCACGACGCCCGAACGCCGCGCCCGCGCCTTCGGACTTTTCTACACCTGCACGATCGGTGCGGGTGCGCTGTCGCCGACCGTCTTCGGCGGCGTGAGCGATGCGCTCGGCATTCCCATCGCCATGGTGATGCTCGCCCTCTCGCTCGCCTTCATCTTGCCGCTCACCCTTCCGCTGCGGACAGCACTGCGCTCGCTCGCGACGCCAGGGTCAGGCTAAGTCCCGCCCTGCACGTCACCGAAGAGTACCCAGCCGTCGCCGTCGAAGCGGACGAGGTTCATCTGGTTGACGGGGAAGAAGTTGGTTGAGCTGGTATTGACCCTGATCCCTGGCAGCAGCATGGGCATCTCGAGATCGTGGATATTCGCGGCCTCTTTCATCAAGTTCTCGCGGGTAAGTTTGTCGCCGCATTGCCGCAGCACATGCTCGAGCGTGTGAGCGATGTTGTAGCCGCTATAGGTACCGCCATCCGCCGTATCGACGTTCGGCAGATAGCGCTTCATGAAGGCGAGATACTCTTGCATACCCTTGTCGTCGGCCCAGCGCGGGTCGGTGGCATCCTTTTGGTAGTGAGCAGAGATAATGCCTTGCCCGCGTTCCAGGCCGGCGGGCTTCATCACCGCCCCCGTTGAGGACCCCACACTGTTGAGAAGATGGAGCGGCCGCCAGCCAATGTCATAGACCTTGCGGATCGCCTGCGCGGCGAATTTCGGCGTCGTCACGTTAAAGAAGATCGTGGCCCCTGAGCTCTGCAGCGTCACGACCTGAGAGTCGACGGTCGGATCCGTGACTTCGTAGCTCGCTTGCACAGCAATAAGCTTTTCGGCCGCGTTGCCCAGTCCGTCGCGGAAGCCCTTGAGATAGTCCTTCCCGTAGTCATCGTTCTGGTAGAGGATGGCAATGCGCGCACCTGGGGCGGCCTCCCTTGCATAGTGAGCGAAGATGCGCGCCTCGAGCTGATAGCTCGGCGCATAGCCCATCGTCCAAGGAAAATGCTCGGGATCGCCCCATTTGGTCGCTCCGGTCGACAAGAAGACGTGCGGCACCTTTCGCTGATTGAGATATTTCTGGATGGCGGAGTTGGCGGCGGTGCCCAGCGAGCCGACAATGGCGAGGACTTGCTCGTCCTCGACGAGGCGCCGCGTCTGCTCCACCGTGCGGGGCGGGCTGTAGCCATCGTCGAGCGAAATGAGATTGACCTTGCGCCCGTTGATTCCGCCGCGCTCGTTCAGCATGCGAAAATACGCCGCTTCCGCCAAGCCGACCGAAGCGTAGGCCGAGGCCGGGCCACTGTATGGCATCGTCTGACCGAGCTTGATTTCGCTATCGCTGACGCCCGGCCCGTAGCTCTTCTCGGCGCGTGCCGGCGCCGGGGCGACAAGCATGCCCGCCACACACAACATCAGGCATTTGTTCACCGAAGCACGGAGCCACTTCGCACGCGACATGACATCCTCCCTGGGCCTGTCTGTCCTGCAAGTGTTGGGACGGCGAGGTTTCTCGTCCTCGCTTCAGAGCCGCCGCTGAGCGAGTCTATACCGGTCTAGCGAATGTGGGAAGTTGAGCCGCTATTCCGCAGCGGCGGTAGTCTCGTTGTCGGGCGCAAGGACGCGCCGTCCCGGCAGATAAAGCGTCGCCACGGTGCCCGAGCCTTTGCTGCTGGTGATGGCGAGGCGACCGCCATGCAGCTCGGCGAGCCGCTGCGCGAGCGGCAGGCCGAGCCCGGTTCCTTCGAACCGGCGCGCTGCGGCGCCATCGACTTGGCGGAAGGGTTCGAGCGCGATCGCGATCTCATCGGGCTCCATGCCGATGCCGGTGTCTGCGACCGCGATCGCCAAGCCTTCGGCGATGACGGCGGCGGAAAGCTTGATGCGGCCGCCGGGTGGCGTGAACTTGATCGCGTTCGAGAGGAGGTTGAGGAGGATCTGCTTCAAGCGCAGCTCGTCGCCGAGGATTTGCGGCGGCCCGTCCGGCAGCGTCGAGGTGAATTCCAGCCGGCCATTGGCGAGCCGATCGGCAATGAACCGGCTGCAGTCGAGGAAGAGCCTGCGGAGATCGAGAGGCTCCTCATGGAGTTCCAGTCGCCCGGCTTCGACCTTGGCAAGGTCGAGCACGTCGTTGATCAGGCGCAGCAGGTGATCACCCGAATTGTGGATATCGCCCGCGTAGTCGCGATAACGCGTGTCCACCGGGCCCATCCGCGCGTCGCGAATCACCTCGGAAAAGCCGATAATGGCGTTGAGCGGCGTCCGGAGCTCGTGGCTCATATTGGCGAGAAACTGGCTCTTGACCCGGCTCAACTCCTCCGCCGCGATGCGCGCCTCCTCGAGTTCGCGCACGGTTTGCCGGAGCTGATGATGGGCAAGGATGCGCGCGAGGAAGGCGCGATAGAAGAGTACGGCGAGGAAGGTGAGGACGAGGACGATCCCCGCGCACACATCCGCCTGAAAGAACGTGGTGTGGCGCCAGTCGGCGAGCGCATCGTCCTTCGAGAGCGCAACGAGAGCGACGAGCGGGAGCTTTTCGACGCGCTGATAACCGATGATGCGCAGCTCGCCGTCCCGCTCATCCCGGAGCGGAACGACCGCCGAGGACGCAAGCGGCAGCCAGTCGGCGAAGAGCTCGGCAAAGGCTGTGCGCGGCGCCTCGCTCTCGAGCGCCGGCCGGCGGGTGAGGATGGTTCCCTCGTTGTTGGCAATCGCGATGACGCCGTGCTCGCCGAGCCGCAGCACGGAAAAGAACAGCTGCAGGTAGTCACGACTCAGCGTGGCCGTCAGCACGCCGGCGAAGCGGCCGTCGGCGCGCGAGATGCGGCGGCTGAGCACGATCTGCTTCGCCTCGCCGCCCGAGGGATCGCGCTCGGCAAGCGCCACCTGGACGCCGTCGCTGTCGCGAGCGCGCTGGAAATAGGCTTCGTCCAGGACATTGGCGGGAGCCGCGGCCGTCGCTGGGGCGCTGACGCGCACCTCGCCGTCGGTACCGATGATGGCGATGCCCGAGAGCTGCGGCGCGCGGTGCAGTTCATCATTGAGCAGC
>DASZAN010000086.1:0-26067 GCA_035945115.1 Allostellaceae bacterium | reverse complement strand
GCTCCGCAAAGCCGCCAAGCGAACCGTCGAGGACACCTGGCGCCAGATCGGAACCCTCCTCAGCAGCGTCTCGCCGCAAGAGTGCGCCAACTACTTCCGAAACGCAGGCTACGCTTCAACCTGAATGGATCAGACTCTAGTACCGATGGCATGCGCGGCGTTGGTGACGAGGTTCACCACCACCTGATGGAGCTGACCGGGATCGCCGAGGATCGGCGGCACGTCCTCGATCTCGTCGATGAGCGCGATCGTCGTGGGAACGCCCGAGCGCACCATGGCAAGCGCCTCGCGCACCGGCGCTGCGGGCGAGAGGAACACGGCGCCGCTGGGCACCCTCTCTTTCCGGCTGAAGGCGAGAATCTTCGAAACGAGATCGCGGCCGCGAATGCTCGCGTTGTAGATGAGCTCCATGCGGCGGCGTTCGACGCCATCGGGCGGCAGCTTGTTGAGCGCAATCTTGCTGAAGGCGAGAATGGGTTGGAGCGTATTGTTGAGCTCGTGCGCGACGCCGCCCGCGAGCGTGCCGAGTGCTTCGAGGCGCTGCGTGTGCCGGAGCTGCGATTCGAGCTCGCGTTGCTGCGCTTCGGCGGTCTTGAGACTGGTGATGTCGGTCCAGACATGGACGGCGCTGCCATCTTCGAGGCCGCGGATGTCGACCTGCATCCAGCGTCCGTCGGCGAGCTCGAAGCCGCGATGCAGCCGCTCAGTGCGGTAGTTCGCCATGCAATCGGCGAGGAAGGCGGCGCGGCCCTCGGTGGGAACGACGTAGAGGCCCTTCTTGAGGCGCAGGTCGGCCGTCTCGCGGACGGTCATGCCGATAAGCGCGCCGGCCGGGAAATTGTCGACAATATGGAGGTCGTGGAAACGGCGGTTGCAGGCAACGAGGCGGCTCTCGGCGTCATAGAGCGCGATTGCCTCCCGGCGCTGTCGATTGCCTGCGCCAAGCGGAAGAGGTCGCGGCCGAGGCCCGCATTCGTTGCGGTGAGGCGGCCATAGGCGCGCTCAAGCGCTTCGCACATGATCTTGAGCGCGGTCGACATTTCCGTGATCTCGTCATGCCCCGTTTCGGGGATGGTCACGTCGAAGCTGCCGCGCGCCGCGAGCGAGCGATTGTCGATGAGAAGGCGTTGCGCCTCGGCGGCGGCATCGAGCTCGCGCGTCGACAGATTGAACACGCTGTCGTCGCCCTTGCCGAGCGCCGCGAGCGCGCCAAAGCGGCCGACGATGTCCGCCATCTCCGGCCGTCGCTCGAGCGCTTCGAGCGAGCCGGCGATGCGCGCCTCAGCCGACAGCATGCCGTCGCGAATCGGCGCGAGCTGCTCCTTGCGTTGCACCGTGGCCCCGGCGGTGAGAAGTCCGAAGAGGAGGTTGCCCTCGGCTCGCAACGCTTGAAGATGGGCTGCGGTTTCGGCGGCGAGTTTCGTGCCCTCGCCGCCGCGCGCGGTGCGGGTCTCGAGCATCCCGCTCTCGTACTCGATCACCGGGGTGATAGCGGCCATGAGCGCTTGATGGGCTGTCGCAATCGCGCCCACGGCATTGCGCCGCGCCTCGGCGGCGGTCAGACGCCGGTCGATCGCGTCGGCGATCCTGGCGACCTGCTTGCGCATCGCCTCGGCGTATTGGCCGAGCCGGTCGGCCCCGTCTTGGCCCGGCATCGCCGCGAGCTGCGCCACGGCGCGCTCCAGCTCCTGCTGCTTCAAGGTGAGCGCGGTGAGCGCCGGCACCGGCGGCGGTGAGGAGAGCGACGCCGACAACGAGTGAGGCGAGAGCTTTTTTCATGAAAGGGTCCTCATCAGCCCGTATGAGCGCTCGCGCTTGGACAAAGATCGTTTCACCAGGTCCTCGTTATCGAGGCCCATACACCACCGCCACGCGCGGAACGCTCGGCGTTGATGCGCAATCAATCGCAGATTCGTAACGAAAGATCGCCTAATCGCCGGTTGCAGTTTCACGTAGGACTGCGCTGGCGTCATCCCACTACTTTAGAGCGATGGCGAGCTTCTGGGATATGGCGATGCTCGAGCTCGAGCGCGTCCGCTTCCGCTTCGTAAGAGGCCGCAAGTGCCTCGAGTTCGGACTGGAGTCGAGCTGATAGGGTGCCCTGGGCAAGATCGCGACAGTGCGCAGCATTGACGAGAGACAAGCGGTCCGAACACTCTCGCCATTCGGGTGAACCGCGAACGCGTCCGCCGCCCTTCGGGGCATCGCGGCGGGGCGTTGCCCATTGCGAGCTTCATGGGCAATATGCCCGCCGCTGGGCGAGAAGACCCATCGACACAGCTCGGGAAAAAGCTCATGGCCGACCTTACGCTGCGCGGTGGCGTCTTTCTTGCGCCCTTCCATCCCACCGACGACGATCCCACGTTGGCGATCCGACGCGACCTCGAACTCGTTGAGTGGCTCGATCGCTTGGGATACGAAGAGGCATGGATCGGCGAGCATCATTCGGCTGGGTTCGAGATCATTTCCTCGCCGGAAATTTTCATCGCCGCGGCGGCCGAGCGCACCAAGCGGATCAGGCTCGGTACCGGCGTTGTGTCGCTCCCCTATCACAACCCGCTCATGGCGGCGAACCGCATCATCCAGCTCGACCACATGACCATGGGTCGGGTCATGTTCGGGGCGGGACCGGGCCTCCTTGCCTCGGACGCGATGATGCTTGGCATCCACCCGATGCAGCAGCGCGACCGCATGATGGAGGCGCTCGACGTCATCCTTCGCCTCTTCCGCGGCGAGACCATCACGGAAAAGACGGAGTGGTACGCGCTCGAGGGCGCCAAGGTGCATCTCTTGCCCTACACCAAGCCCTATCCTGAGGTCTGCGTCGCCAGCACGGTGACGCCCTCGGGTGGGCGCGCCGCCGGCACCTATGATCTCGGCATGCTCTGCGTCGCGGCGACGCAGGCTGATGGCTTCAACGCGCTCGACGTCAATTGGCGTGTCGCGAACGAAATCGCCGCCGAGCACGGCCGCACCATGGACCCGGCGCGGCTACGGCTTGTCGGTCCCATGCATATCGCGCCGAGCCGCGAGGAGGCGCGTCGAAACGCCGCCTTCGGCTTTTACAAATGGTTCGACTACTTCCAGCGCATCAACCCCGCGCGTTTCGCCAATCTGCCGCCCGGCGATCCCCTCGACATTCTCGTGGCCGCCGGCGCCATCGTCGTTGGCACGCCCGAGGACGCCGTGAAGCAGGTCGAGAAGCTCAAGGCGAAGCAGGGGGCTTTCGGCTGTTTCCTCCAGCTCGCGCACAATTGGGCCGATTGGGAGGCGACGAAAAAGTCCTACGAGCTCTATGCGCGCTACGTCGTGCCGCATCTCCGCCAGGCGAACCGTCACCGCGTCGAATCGCTGGAATGGACGACCGCGCACAACAAGGAGCTGATGGCGATGAGCCAGGCGGCGGCGCAAGCGATGTTCGCTAAGCATAAGGCCGAACGCGCCGCCAAGGCGAAAGGCGAGGCAGCGGAATAGGAGAGGGCGTGTGCGGGTTTGGAGGCGATGAGACGGCGCATTCCGCGCACTTCATTCTCTGTCGTCTGCCCAACCAACTGGCGGCATCACCGGTTCGTTCCGCGTCCCAAATCGAAATTCCGTAACTCCGCGGAGGGTTGGAGCGGCGCGTTGAAAGAGGCCACGGGGTGCGGCTATCGTCCGCGTCGTAGCGACGACTGAAGCGGTCAGCATGGACTTCGAGCTCAGCGAAGAACAGCGCGCGATGCAGGAGACGGCGCGCGAATTCGCCGAGCGCGAGTTCCGCCCGCATGCCGCGCGCTGGGACGAGGAGTGCATCTTCCCGATCGATGCGCTGCGCGCGGCGGCGGCGCTGGGCTTCGCCGGCATCTATGTCGGTGATGATGTCGGCGGTGCCGGCCTCGTACGCCTCGACGCGGCGCTCATCTTCGAGGAACTCGCGGCAGGCTGCGTCTCGACCTCCGCATATCTTTCCATTCACAACATGGCGGCATGGATGATCGACCGCTTCGGCACCCGCGCGCAACGCTGGCGGTTCTTGCCGAAGCTCCTCAGCATGGAACATTTCGCCAGCTATTGCCTAACCGAGCCGGGGGCGGGGTCGGATGCGGCCTCGCTCAAGACGCGCGCCGTTCTCGACGGCGACCAGTACGTCGTCAATGGCGTCAAGGCCTTCATCTCGGGCGGCGGCACGAGCGACCTCTATGTGACGATGGTGCGCACCGGCGGCGATGGGCCTAAAGGAATCTCCTGCCTCGTCGTCGAGAAGGGCACGCCCGGCCTTTCCTTCGGCAAGCGCGAGAAGAAGCTGGGCTGGAACAGCCAGCCGACAGCCATGGTGCTATTCGAGAATTGCCGTGTCCCCGTCGCCAACCGCCTTGGCGAGGAAGGCGACGGCTTCAAGATCGCGATGAAGGGGCTCGATGGCGGCCGGCTCAATATCTCGGCGTGCTCGTTGGGCGGCGCGCGCGCCTCGTTGGAGGCGGCGCGGCGCTATGCCGACGAGCGTACTCAGTTCGGCCATCGGCTCAGCGAATTCCAGGCGTTGCAGTTTCGCTTGGCCGATATGGCGACCGAGCTCGATGCGGCGCGGCTGATGGTATGGCGCGCCGCGGCGAGTCTCGACCGCGAGGATGTCGACGCGACCATGCATTGCGCGATGGCGAAGCGCTTCGCCACGGATGTGGGATTTCACGTCTGCAACGAGGCGCTCCAGCTTCATGGCGGCTATGGTTATCTCAAGGATTTTCCGATCGAGCGCTACTTGCGCGATGTGCGCGTGCATCAAATCCTCGAAGGCACCAACGAGATCATGCGCGTCATCATTGCGCGTTGCATCCTCGCCGCTGCCAAGAACCGGTTGCGATGAGCGCCAGCGACGAAATACTGCTCGAGCGCCAAGGCGGGCTTGGGATCGTCACGCTCAACCGGCCGCAGGCGCTCAATACACTGTCGCTCGCCATGTATCGCCGCTTCGATCCGCAGCTCATTGCCTGGGGCGAGGATGAAAGCGTGCGCGCCATTGTTGTGCGCGGCGCCGGCGATCGCGCCTTTTGCGCCGGCGGCGATGTGCGCGCCATCTTCGATGCGCGCCGCGAGGGCGGCGGCAGCACCGACTACAAGGCCGATTTCTTTCGCGAGGAATACCGGCTCATCGAGCGTGTCCATCGCTTCCCGAAGCCCTATATCGCGCTCGTTGACGGCATCACCATGGGGGGCGGCTGCGGCGTCTCGATCAATGGCGGCTTTCGCATCGCCACCGAGCGGACGGTCTTCGCCATGCCGGAGGTGCATATCGGGCTCTTCCCCGATGTCGGCGCGAGCCGCTTCCTCAATCTATGTCCGGGGCGGGTCGGTCTTTATCTGGCGCTCACGGGCGCGCGCGTCCGCGCGGCGGACGCGCTTTATTGTGGCTTCGCCACGCACTACGTCCCGCATGCTCGTCGCGGCGAGCTGACTGCGGCGCTCGCCGCGCTCGACTGGGCGAAGGGGAATCCGGCCAAAGAGGTCGAGGCGGTGATCGCGCGGTTTGCCGCTGAGCCCGGCGAGGCCCGATTGCCGGCGCTTCATGCGGCGATCGACCGCTGCTTTGCCGGCGGCTCGGTCGAAGCAATCGTTGCCGCGCTCCGTCAAGAGCGCGCGCCATGGGCGGGGGAGGCGGTGGCATCCATCGCGCGCGCTTCGCCGATCAGCCTCAAGATCACCTTCCGCCAGCTCACGCTTGGCCGCGGCATGAGCGTCGAAGACGCGTTGACGCTCGAATACCGCATGACGCAGCACGTGATGGCAGGTCATGATTTCTTCGAGGGCATCCGCGCCCTGCTCGTCGACAAGGACAACCGCCCGCGCTGGGAGCGCGCCTCGCTCGAAGCAGTGAGCGCGGACGAGGTGGCGCGCTATTTTGAGAGCCTGGGCGAGCGCGAGCTGCGCTTCGACTGAGCGGCACGAGGGGAGGAGAGCCATGCGTATCGGCTTCATCGGTCTCGGCAATATGGGCGGGCCCATGGCCGCCAACCTCATCAAGGCCGGGCACGAGGTGATCGGGTTCGATGTCGTGAAGCCGGCCCTCGAAAGTTTGGTGAAAGGCGGCGGCCGTGCCGTGCCAAGCGCCGCGGCGGCGGCCGGCGAAGCTGAAATCGTCCTCACCATGCTGCCGGCGGGACCGCAGGTGCGCGAGGTCTATACGGGCGCCGGTGGCGTCCTCGCCGCGGCGCGTCCGGGCGCGCTCCTCATCGACAGCTCGACCATCGACGTCGAGACCGCGCGGGCCGTGGCGGCCGCGGCGGGGGAGCGCGGTTTCGACATGCTCGACGCGCCCGTTTCGGGCGGGGTGGGCGGCGCCGCCGCCGGCACGCTCACCTTCATGGTGGGCGGCAGCGAGAAGGGGTTCGCCCGCGCCGAGCCGGTGCTGAGGGCGATGGGCAAGACCATCGTCCATGCCGGCGCCTCCGGCACCGGGCAGGCCGCCAAGATCTGCAACAACATGATCTTGGGCATTTCCATGATCGCGGTGTGCGAGGGCTTTGCGCTCGCCGAGAAGCTCGGCCTCGATTGGCAGAAGCTCTTCGACATCAGCTCGAAATCGTCGGGCCAGTGCTGGTCGCTCACCAATTATTGCCCGGCGCCAGGCCTGGTGCCGAGTGCACCCTCGAACCGGGACTACCAGGCAGGGTTCACCACCGCGATGATGCTGAAGGACCTGAAGCTCGCGCAGCAGGCGGCGCGGGCCGCCGATGCGGCAACGCCGCTCGGGGCCGGGGCGGCGGCGCTGTTCCAGCTTGCTGCCAATAGCGGCCTTTCGCAGAAGGACTTTTCCGTGATCTTTCGGGTCATTCGCGACGGAATAAACCTGCAAGCACAATGAGAAAGGGGAAAATTCGCTTAAATGAATAATTAACCTGCGCCGCTTTATCTTCCTGGCTAGCCCGTATCAGCAGAGCCGAGGAAGCAATGCAGACCGCCTATCTCGACGTCATCGCGCTCATCGAGCGCCTGCACCGCCAGTTCCTGGAGGTGGTCAAGCTTGAGCTCGACACGCAGGGCGTGCACGACATCAACAACGTGCAAGCCATGATCCTCTTCAATATCGGCGATCTCGAGATGACCGTCGGCGAATTGACGCTGCGCGGTTGCTATCTCGGCTCCAACGTCTCCTACAACGTGAAGAAGATGGTGGAGAACGAGTACCTCGTACAGGAGCGCTCGGCCCATGACCGCCGCTCCGTGCGCGTGCGCCTCTCCGAGAAGGGGCAGGTGCTCCGCCGCAAGATCGTCAAGATGCATGAGCGCCATGTGGAAGCGCTCGCCAAGGGTCCGCTCACCGAGCAGGATCTGACCAACGCCTTTGCCGCGCTCCGCCGCCTCGACCGGTTCTGGACCACCACCGTCGAGCTCGGCGCCCGCGCCGCCCAGTTCACGCCCGCCGCCTAAACTACGGACTATCAAGCGACAGGCGCCGCGCCGGAGCGATCCGGCGCGGCGCTTCGCTTTGCGCATTCTGAGAAGCACCTCCGCTCGCCATCATTCAGACGCCGAGGCTTGAGGGTGAGGCGACTAAAATACTGCCTCTGACCGTCCGACCGCGCGCCCAATCAAATCTGAACGGACCGCGGCAATGTCTCGTTTACGCAGCGCGCGAGCGCATTTCCGACGATGCAGTGCTGTCAATTGCGTGTGGCCCGACTGCTCTGACGGGAGCGACGCGGCGAACCCTTTTGGGCGGTGAAGATCGCCAGCATCGGCGCCTTGCAACGGGTCGGAAAAGTCGCGCGAAATCGACAGCTTGCGCCTCTCTTTACTTTAGTCTAGCTAACTATTATTGGTTAGCTAGGATAACTAAAGGCCGTCCGCCGGCCTATACAACGAGGGAGGTATTTCATGAGCTCACGCTTCAGCGCCCATCCGACGCGGCGCTCTCTGATGTTGGCGGGTACCGGATTGCTCGCTGCGAGCGCGCTGCCGCGCGTCGCTCGCGCGGTTGGAACCTATCCGCCGCTTGGCACCTTTCCCGATGGTGCATCCGGTCCCTCCGTCTTCATCGGCATCACCGTGCCGCGCACGGGGACCTATGCAGCCCAAGGCGAGGATGAACTCAAGGGCTACATGCTCGCGGTCGAGCACATCAACAGCGGCCATCCGCTGATCAAGAAGATGTCGCCCAAGACGACGAAGGGCGTGCTTGGGAAAGAGGTGAAGTATGGTGTTGCCGATTCCTCGGCGAAGCCCAACATCGCCGTTCAGGAACAGCAGCGCTTCATCAGCGAGAACAAGGCCATCTTGATCACCGGCTCGACCTCGAGCGCGGTCGCGGTCGCACTCAATCACTTTGCGCAGCGCGAGAAGGTCCTCTACGTCGCTGGCATTTCCGGCTCGAACGACACCACCGGGAAGGATTGCGTCCGCTACGGATTCCGCCAAGACTTCTACGGTCAGACGGCCGCCGCCGCCATCGGTCCTGTCCTGCTCAAGACGTTCGGCAAGAGCCGAAAAGCCGCGTTCATGACGCCGGATTACACCTATGGCCACACCGTCACCAAGTCGGTGAACGATTACCTGACCCAGAATGGCGGATGGACGATGGTGACAAACCAGGTATCGCCGCTCGGCGCCCCGGATTACAGCTCCTATTTGACGAACATCGCCAACTCCGGTGCCGAGGTGCTGATCAATGTGAACTGGGGTCACGACGCCGTCCTGTCGACACAGCAGGCCAATCAATTCGGCATCCTCGGAAAGATGAAGTTGGTGATCCCGTATCAAACCCCGTTCTTGGCCAAAGAGGTTGGCGCCCAGATTACGCAAGGCGTTTACGCCGCTACCGATTTCTGGTGGACGCTCGAGGACCGGTATCCGCTGGCGAAAATCTTCGTCGAGGAATTCCACAAGAAATACGGCTACCGGCCGGAATGGGGGGCAGAGAACGCCTACATGGAACTCGCGCTCTGGGCAGAGGCTGTGGAGAACGCCGGCAGCTTCTATCCCGCCGAGGTGATCAAATCCTATGAAGCCGGCCGCAAAGTCGACTCGCTCGTCGGCGAGGTCTATTGGCGCGCCGAAGATCATCAACTGGTTCGGCCGGTGATCATCGTCAAAGGCAAGGCGCCGGGCGCGATGAAGAACGACGAGGACTTCTGGGAGGTCACGGAGGTCGTACCGGGCGCTCCCCTCATGCAGAAACCGGACGCTTTGGGGTGCCACCTCGGCGATTACACCTGAGTGCGTGAGCCGCGGCAGCTCGCGGGTGTCGCCACCGTGACGGAACCTCGCGCGTCGCAAGGAGTTTCTGCTCCTTGCGACGCGGGTTTTCTCGCCGGCGTCTCCTATGCGGGACCAACCCGTTGCCGCGATGATCACCTGGCCTAACTTCGTCTCGCAGCTGTTCAACGGCCTCGCGGCCGGAGCGCTGCTGGCGCTGATCAGCTCGGGGCTCACGATCATCTATGGCACGCTTGGCGTGCTCAATCTTGCGCATGGCGCGATGTTCATGCTCGGCGGTTACGCCGGCTATCTCGCCTTCGCGGCGACGGGGTCGTTTGCTCTCGCCGTTGCCGCTGGTGCCCTTTTCCTCGTGGTGGTGGGCGGCGCGATCGAGTTCGTCGTGATCCGGCATTTCTATGCGCGTCCAGCCGAGGATCAGTTGCTCGTCACCTTCGGCATCGCCATCATCATCGTTGAGCTCGTGCGGCTCGCATTCGGCAGCTTGTCGCTCACCGTCCCGCCGCCCGCCTGGGCCGCAGGGGTGACGCCGCTGGGATTTCTCATCTATCCCACATACCGCATTGTCGTCCTTGTGATTGCGGCGATCGCGTTGGCGCTGCTTTACGTCATCCTCTACCGCACGCGGATCGGCATGGTCGTGCGCGCCGGGATCGAGGATTCTGGCATGGTCGACATGCTCGGCATCAATGTTTATCGCGTGTTCATGGTGGTGTTCGGCATCGGCGCGATGGCGGCGGGCTTTGCCGGCATCGTCAACGCCCCCGTCCTATCCCTCACGCCCGATATGGGTGAATCGATTCTGGTGCAGACCTTTGTCGTCGTCGTTATCGGCGGGGTCGGTTCCTTCCCTGGCGCTATTCTCGGCGGCTTGATTGCCGGCGAGATCATGAGCCTCACCTCGATGGTCGACCCGGCCTACTCGGGCGTGATGCTGTTTGCCGTAATGACGCTGGTTCTGATGCTGCGGCCGCAGGGATTGCTCGGCCTGCGCAGCCGCGAATGAACGCGACCGACTGATGCGCCGCCCCGTGTTCCTCATCGAAGCTCTGACGGCGGTCGGACTCATCGCCGTACCCTACGTGCTGCCACTGCTCGGATTCGCCCCCGGCACGGTCAATCAGATCCTGGTCTGGGGATTGTTCGGCATCGGCTTCGACATTCTGTTCGGCTATACCGGCCTACTCTCCTTCGGCCAGGCGGCGTTCTTTGGCACCGGCGGAATGATCGCCGCCTACCTGCTGACCAACAATCTGACGTCGAGCGTGATCGCAGCGCTGGTCATCGGCATGATCGGTGCGTCAATTGCGGGGCTGCTCGTCGGCATTATCGCGCTGAGGCGCACGGGCATCTACTTTGCGATGATCACCGTCGCGATCGCCGAGACGTTCTACTTTGTCGAGTTCTCGCCGCTTGCTGCCTGGACCGGCGGCGAGAATGGCTTGCCGGGGGTACCCACGCCCAGATTCGAGCTCGGCGGCTGGTCGTACCAGGTCGGCGATGGCTGGTCGATGTATGCGTTTCTCGCCGCCTGCTACTTCATCGCGATCGTGATTGCGCTTCGCATCGTGCGCTCGCCGGTCGGCGCCGTCTTTCGCGCCATCCGCGACAACCCGGTCCGCGCCCGGGCTGTCGGCCATGCAGTGGCCCTCTACAAATTGGCGGCGATCGTGATCGCTGCCGCCTATGCTGGGTTTGCCGGCGGCTTGCTTGGTGTGCTCCAGGGCTTCATGCCGCCCGACGCCTTCACCTTCGATACCTCAGGCCAGCTCGTCATGCAGACGGCGATCGGCGGTGTGGGCACTCTCTTCGGCCCGCTGGTCGGCGCCACCCTCTGGCTCTATCTGCGCGATCTCCTGCAGCAGTCGTTTGGCTTGGGCAGCGCGTGGAAGCTCGTCCTCGGCCTCGTCTTCGTCCTCTTGGTGTGCTTTTTGCGCCGCGGCCTCATTGGCGGCATGCAAGGGGCGGCGGCGCGCGTCGCACGGCACGTCTTGCCGCGGATGCCGGCGGCGACGGCGCCAAGCGTGAGAGCTTCGCCGCTCACGAGCGTCGGCCCTTCGCGGCGGCGCCGCGAAACCCCGTTCTCGGGACCGGTATTGGAAGCGCGCGGCCTCACCAAATCGTTCGGCGGCCTCGTCGCCAACCGGAACATCAATTTCGCGATCGCGCACGGGGAGCTCCGCGGCATCATCGGCCCGAACGGCGCCGGCAAGAGCACGCTCTTCAAGATGCTGACTTGCGAGATGCCGCCCAGTGCTGGCCGCATCATCTTTCACGGCCGCGACATCACCGGCATGGACGTCGCCCAAGTCTGTCAGCTTGGATTGACCAAGAGCTATCAGGTGAACCAACTGTTCACGCGGCTCACGCTGCGGCAGAACATCGTGATCGCCGCGCTTGCCGAGCGGCGCGGCGCTTTCGCGCTCGATCTGCTGCGCCGCATCGAGCGCGTGCCCGGACTCGAGACCCAAGTCGAAAGCACATTGGCGCTTATCGGCTTGACGGCGCGCGCCGACGTGCCGGTCGGCGAGCTCGCTTATGGCGAGAAGCGGCGGTTGGAGATCGGGCTTGCGCTTGCTTCCTCACCATCACTGCTGCTGCTCGATGAGCCCTTTGCCGGGATGAGCCCGGCAGAACGGGCCGAGACGGTGCAATTGCTGAAGAATATCCGGCGCGGGCGCACGCTGGTGCTGGTGGATCACGACATGGATGCGATGTTCGAGCTCGCAGAGCGCATCACGGTCTTGCACGAAGGCGCGCTTTTGGCGGAAGGCACCCCGACGGAAATTCAACGAAATCAGGTCGTGCAAGAGGCCTATCTCGGCGGAGTTGCTGCGGCATGAGCGCGCTTCTCGAGGTCGACCGGATCAACAGCTACTACGAGGACAGCCATATCTTGTTCGACGTGTCGCTTCGCGTCGAGCGGAACGAGGTGGTGGCGCTGCTCGGGCGGAACGGTGCGGGGAAGAGCACGACGCTGAAGAGTCTGATGGGCGCTGTCCAGCCGCGCTCCGGCCGCATCGTCTTCGACGGCATCGAGACCCAGAAGCTGCCGCCGCACGTGATCGCTTCTCAGGGATTGCAGCTTGTGCCCGAGGAGCGGCGCATTTTCGGCAGCCTCAGCGTCGAAGAAAATATCATCCTCGCCGGGCTTAGCGCGAAACAGCGCTGGCCGCTCGAACGGGTCTGGGCGATGTTTCCGCGCCTCCACGAGCGCCGCCGCAGCCGCGGCACCGACCTTTCCGGGGGCGAGCAGCAAATGTTGGCGATCGCGCGGGCACTGGTTCGCCAGCCGAAACTTCTGTTGCTCGACGAGCCCTTCGAGGGCCTGGCGCCGATCATCGTGCGCGACCTCCTGGCGACGTGCCGTACGCTCGCCGAGGCGGGTCAAACCATCTTGATCGTGGAGCAGAACGTCTCCGCCGCGATGAACCTCGCCGCCCGCGTCTATGTCATCAATAACGGCCACATCGTCGAAGAAATGACCGCGCAATCTGCACGCCACGAGCGCGAATGGCTGGACCGCCACCTTGGCGTCTGATGGGCGGTTCCGCGGGGAGGGGGCGTGCGATCCGTGGCGCGACTATTTGAGGACATCCAGGCAGATCGCCACGAGCGCAACTACAATTGCCGCGAAGGCCAGGAATTCTGTTGTCCCATTGGTCGTCATAGCCCAGCTCGAAGCGCGATTTTTCGTGCCGAAGAAACGCGGCGGATGTGCCTCGGGTTCCGAGGCGGCGTCTCGCTCTTCAGAGCGCGATGAGCCCTGCGCCCGCGACACCCAGCGCCGCGATCCACAGGAGGTCGAGGTTGATCCAGCCGCGGCGGAGGAAGCCGACGCCGATCCAGGCGTAGACGGCGCTGGCGATGACCCCCATCACGAAGAGCATCGCCGCCATGTGAATGGCGATGGCGGCGAGAGCTCTGGGGAGAGCAGCGCCGGAAACCAGGGTCGTCGACGAAAGACAGATCGGGATCAAGGCGGGAGTGAGCATCAGCCCGGCGCCATGGGCGTTCGCCATCAAGAACGACCAGGCGAGGAGTCCGGCGAAACCGGTCTGCATGCCGACGCGCAGGCGATGCCGCGTCCCGTAGAGCGCGTGGTAGAGCGCCCAGAGGATGAGCATGCCGCCGGCGAGTGCCCGGACAAGATGAACGTCGATCAAGACGCCAAGCGCGATCACGAGCGAAGCGGCGATCGTGATCGCAAGCAAGTGGCCGAGAGCGATTGGAATGAGTGAGCCCAGCACGACGGCACGGCTCCGGCGATGGAGGCCGAGGGCAACGGCAAAGAGCCACCCCATCGCCGGATTGAGTCCGTGATAGACGCCGAGCGCCACCAGCAGCAGCCAGGGCCAGCGCTCGGTCATCCCTGGCCGTCAAACTGCTGCGTGCTCACGGATAGCAATAAGAGTCCGATGACGCATCGCCGCCTTGGAGGCGCACCTGGTGCGGCAGGTGGCCCGCCGGCCATTCGATGAAGAAATCGCGGTCGAAATCCATACCTCCTTCAGGCCGCGCGTTGAGCTTCACCATCCAGCCCTTCAATCCCTCGGGATAGAATTGCGGATCGATCGCGCCGTAGAGCGAGTTGGTGAAGTAGATGCGCCGTCCGTCCCGGCTCACCTCGACCATTTGCGGGCCGCCATTGAGCGGGCCCTTGCTGCGCGGGTGTGCGGCATGATCGACGATGCCGCCGATCCGCACCTTGCCCGTGAGCTTGGGATGGAAGGGATCGCTCACATCGTATTGGTGGAAGTCGCCCGTTCCCCAGCACGCGACGTAGAGCCATTTGTCGTCGACGGAGAGATCGATGTCAGTGACCAGCGGCGGGCAGGCCTTGAAGTCCTTGAGCGCGGGTGGCAAGCGATCGGGATCGGCCGGCTCGGCCGGAATCTCGATGACCTTGGTCACCGCCCATTTGTCGCCGTCGCGGTGCCACACCCAAATCGACGATGAGAGGTTCTCGAGGCTCAAGACGCAATTGACGAAGCCGTAGGCCTTGGTCGGGTCGTGAGCCGGGCGAAGCTCGAAGACGAGCTGATACTGCGCGCCGAAATCGATCTCCTGCACGTGCTTGCGCTTGGTGAGATCCCAGAAGTGCAGCTTGCGCCCGTACTTGCTGCCGAGCAGCAGCTCGGGCACGAGGCCCTCCTCGAACATGTCGGGCGTGCCCCATTCGCTCGTCACCACCGTGTCGTAGCCCAAATGCCACCACATGTCGTAAGCGAATTGCTGCGGTCCGCGATCGACTTCCCAGCGCCCCAGCACCTCGAAGCTCTCGTGATCCATCACGAAGACGCCGCCCGGCCCTTTGCCCTCGGCATTGCCGAGCGCGCTCACATAGATGCCGCCGGGACCGCAATGGACGGTGTGCGGCCGGCTGTAGCCGGCGCGATCGGCCAGCGTCTGCGGCTCGATCACCTTCACCACCTTGGGACTCTTCGGATCGGGCTTGGTGTCGATGATGTGCATGCGCGAGGAGCGCAAGCCCGGCACGACGAGATAGCGTCGTTCGACATGAGGGTGCGGCGCGTTGGGGCAGAGGCAGGAGCTGCAGGCATTCCAACCGAAATGATGGAGCTCGTCGTCGACGCCCGACATGGCGACGCGGCCGACGATTTGCGCATAGCTCTTCGACTTGGGGTCGAGATCGACGACGGCGATCTCATCCTTGCGCTTGCGCGCCGGATCGAAGGCGGCGACATAGGCGAGCTTTTCCGCGGGCGCGCGGGCCGCCAAGCGCGGTGACGGATAGAACGTCGGATCGGGTGTCCAGGTCGCCATCGGTTCTCTCCCTGAATGAGGCTTGCCATGAAGCGCGAAGGTCGGACGCGAAACGCGCGCCGGTGCTGCTGATGCCGTCAATCGGGAAGGTGCTGAGACTTAAGCGACGATATCACCGACGCGCGTCGAAGCGAAGCGCGGCGATGATGCTGCAGGACTGCTGGGGCGTCCTTCGACAGGCCCAGGTGAGGAACATCGAGAATGGCATCTCCTAAACGCCGCAAAGAAAAGGACCCTGTCCTGAGCTTGTCGAAGGACGCGTGGCGTTCATGCAGCTCTAAGCACATTGACCGCGCGAAGAGTTCGAGATCGCGACGCCCTCGGTTACACTACAGCAGCTAGGGAGGACAGCATGGCAGCGGGCTTGCATCACAGCATCGCGATCGAGGATGTCGAGTACCAGCGACAGGGCGACCGCGCGTTCCTGGCGCGGCTCTACCGGCCGAGCGGGCCGGGGCCGTTTCCGGCGTCGTTGCAGGTGCATGGCGGCGCCTGGGTCAACAAGGACCGCACCGACAACGACTATATCGCCAAGGCGTTGGCGGAGAGCGGCATCCTCGTGGCGTCGATCGACTTCCGCATGCCGCCCGAGGCGCCTTATCCGGCCTCGCTCGCCGACATCAACTTGGCGATGCGGTGGCTGAAGGCGCGCGCCCAGAGCCTCGGCAGCCGCCCCGACTGGGTCGGCGCCTTCGGCACCTCGAGCGGCGGGCATCAAGTGCTGCTCGCGGCAATGCGCCCCGATGACCCGCGCTACCGCGCTCTGCCACTCGCCGAGGCGCCCGAGGTCGATGCGCGCATGGCCTTCGTCATCTCCGGCTGGGGCGTGCTCGACCCATTGCTGCGTTATCACATTGCCAGGGAGGTTGGAAACAAGGAGCTCGTCGCCAATCACGACGCCTATTGGGGAACCGAGGCGGCGATGAGCGATGGCAGCCCGCCGGCGATCTTGGAGCGCGGCGAGCCCGTCCGTCTGCCGCCCGCGCTCGTCTTCCAGGGCGACGCCGACGAATGGGTCCCGACCGAGGTCGCGCGCCGCCTCGCCGAGCGCTGGCGCAAGCTCGGCGGCACCCTCGATCTCGTGCTCTATCCCGGCCAGAAGCACGGCTTCGTCACCGGCAAGCCCGAAGCGCCCTACGCGCCCAAGGTGCTGGCGGAAATGAAGAGCTTCATCCGCAAGCACGCGCGGTAGCCCGTTATTTCCCTCTCCGTGCGTGCGCGACTCAATTGCGGTGGCGGGGTCAGAACGCGGCGAGACCCGTCTGCGCGCGGCCGAGGATGAGGGCGTGGATGTCGTGCGTGCCCTCATAGGTGTTGACGGTCTCGAGGTTCATCACGTGGCGGATGACGTGATACTCGTCGACGATGCCGTTGCCGCCATGCATGTCGCGCGATTGCCGGGCGATGTCGAGCGCCTTTCCACAGGAATTGCGCTTTAGCATCGAGACCATCTCGGGCGTGGCGCGGTGCGCGTCCATGAGGCGGCCGAGACGCAGACATGACTGGAGACCGATCGTGATCTCGGTCTGCATGTCGGCGAGCTTCTTCTGGATGAGCTGCGTCGCCGCCAAGGGCTTGCCGAAGGCAGTGCGCGAGAGCGTGTAGTCGCGCGCCGCATGCCAACAGAATTCGGCAGCGCCGAGCGCCCCCCAGGCGATGCCGTAGCGCGCATTGTTGAGGCAGGAGAAGGGGCCTTTGAGCCCGCTCACCTCGGGCAGCAGGTTCTCCGCCGGGACGAAGACGTCGTCCATGACGATCTCGCCGGTGACGGACGCGCGGAGCGAGAACTTGCCTTCGATCTTGGGCGTCGTGAGGCCCTTCATGCCGCGTTCCAAGACGAAGCCGCGGATGCCCTCGTCCTCGGTCTTGGCCCAAACCACCATGACATCCGCGATCGGCGCGTTGCTGATCCACATCTTGGCGCCCTTCAGGACGAAGCCGCCATCGACTTTGCGCGCGCGGCTCTTCATGCCGCCGGCATCCGAGCCGTGATCGGGCTCGGTCAAGCCGAAGCAGCCGACCCACTCGCCAGTCGCGAGCTTCGGCAGATATTTCTGGCGCTGCGCCTCGGTGCCGAAGGCGTAGATCGGGTACATCACGAGCGATGACTGCACGCTCATCGCCGAGCGATAGCCGCTGTCGACGCGCTCGACCTCGCGGGCGATGAGGCCATAGCAGACGTAGCCGACGTTGGTGCAGCCATAGCCCTCGATCGTCGGACCCAAGAGGCCGAGCGCGCCCATCTCGTTCATGATCTCGCGGTCGAAACGCTCCTCGCGGAAGGCGCTCTTGACGCGCGGCATGAGCTTTCCTTGCGCATAATCACGGGCGGTGTTCCGGACCATGCGTTCTTCCTGCGAGAGCTCTTCCTCGAGCAGCAGCGCGTCCTGCCAGTCGAAGACCGGCTTTCCGGCGCTCTTCTCTTCTTTGGCGCGCGCGGCGGCAGTCATGGGCTCGGGTCTCCTCACGCGTCGGGAATGACGGCGGTCGATTCGATCTCGATCTTGGCGCGGTCGGCGACGAGCGCCCGCACTTCGACGAGCGTGATCGCCGGGAAGTGGCGGCCGATGGTGTCGCGATAGGCGGCTCCCACTTCGCTGATGCGAGCCACGTATTCTTTCTTGTCGAGCACGAACCAGGTCATGCGCGCGATGTGCTCGGGCTTGGCGCCGGCGGCAGCGAGCACATCGACGGTATTGCGGAGCGCCTGGCGCACTTGCGCCACGAAATCGTCGCTCTCGAACTGCTCCTGGCCGTTCCAGCCGATCTGGCCCGCGACGAAGACCATCGTGCCGCGGCCGGCGATCGCGTTCGAATAGCCGGACGGCCGCTTCCAGCCGGGCGGGTTCACCGCGCGAAGCGTGCTCATGTTTTACTCCGCCATTGCTTTGGGTGGTCTCTTAGGGCGAAATTCGCGATGGGGCAACTCTCCGCCCGGCGGCGCCGGTGTATGCTTGGCGGGAGGAGGGGAGATGCCGGGCGAGGGGGAGATCATCTTCGAATTCCTGCGGGTCGGCGCGGCTGTCAAAGTCACGGCGGTCGACGTCACGACCGGCATCGAAGTGTCGATCGTCGGCGATCCCGCGGCCGGCGAAGCGGCGCTGAAGCAGCTCGCGCGCCAGAAGCTCGAGTATGTGCGGGCGAAGCGGGGCGGCCGCTAGCCGGTGTGTCAGGTCCATCTTGACGAACAGCCGCGTGTCAGGTTTAACTTGACAAACCGGCGATTCGTCAAGATAATCTTGACGTGACCAAAACCCAGCCGCGCACCCCGCTCTACTGCTCCTTCTGCCTCAAATCCGATCGGCAGGTGGCAAAGCTCGTCGGCGGTCCGAGCGTCTATATCTGCGACGGCTGCATCGCCGTCTGCAATCGCGTTCTCAAGGCGCATCACGGCTCGGCGGCGGATTTCGCCGGCTGGGACGCCTATACCAACGAAGAGCTTCTGGCATCCCTGGCGCCCAGCCAAGCGACGTTGGCGGCCGTGCGCGACGACCTCCGCGCCAAGGTGGCGATTCTGCGCCAACGCAGCGTGAGTTGGGCGGCGATCGGCGAGGCGCTCGGCATCTCGCGCCAGGCGGCATGGGAGCGGTTCAAGTCCTAACTTGACGAAGTCAATGATTTCATTGACGATGTCAACATCATTGCCGATCAAGCGAGTCCGATCATGGATGCTCCTGTCGCTACCGACATCGAGGCGGTTCGCGCCTTCAATCGCTTCTACACGCAACGGATCGGCGTCTTGCGCGAAGCCCTGCTCGACAGCCCGTTCTCGCTTGCCGAGGCGCGCGTGCTTTACGAACTGGCGCGGCGCGAGCAGCCGACCTCGAGTGGGCTCTGTCGCGAGCTCAGCCTCGATCCCGGCTATCTGAGCCGCATCCTGCGGCGTTTCGAGAAAGAGCGCCTCTTGGGGCGGCGGCGCTCGACGGAGGATGGCCGTCAGTACCTGTTGGCACTGACCAAGAAGGGCCGGGCGGCCTTCGCGGCCCTCGACAAAGGCTCGCGCCGGCAAGTAGGCGGGTTGTTGAAGCCGATCGCCGCCTCCGACCGGGCACGCGTCGTCGCGGCGATGGCGATGATCGAGCAGAAATTTCGCGGGACGCCCGCCGCCGCCGTCCCCTATCTTCTGCGCACCCACCGCCCAGGCGACATCGGTTGGGTGGTCGGGCGCCACGGCGCCATTTATGCCGAGGAATACGGCTGGGACGAGAGCTTCGAGGCGCTCGTCGCCGAGATCGCCGCGAAATTTCTCCGGCATTACGACGAGAAGCGCGAGCGGTGCTGGATCGCCGAGCGCCAGGGCGTCAATGTTGGCTCGGTCTTTCTCGTCAAACAATCGAGCACCGTGGCGAAACTGCGGCTCCTGCTGGTTGAGCCTGAGGCGCGCGGGCTCGGCATCGGCGGCCGGCTCGTCGAGGAGTGCGTCGGCTTCGCGCGGCGCGCCGGATATCGGAAAGTGACGCTCTGGACGCAGAGCATCCTCGTCGCCGCGCGCCGCAT
The DNA here is from genome assembly GCA_035945115.1 of Allostellaceae bacterium. Lineage (GTDB taxonomy): Bacteria > Pseudomonadota > Alphaproteobacteria > ATCC43930 > CGMCC-115725 > DAHUYF01. The sequence continues at coordinate 6,594 of DASZAN010000086.1, read as the reverse complement.
CTATGAGCACGCCGGCTTTCACCTCGTCCGCGAGGAGCCGCACCGGAGCTTCGGCCACGATCTTGTGGGCGAGCACTGGGAGCGCACGCTCTAGCCGAAAGAGACGCCGCCACCAGCTTGCGGTGCGCTTACCTGCCGCGTAACTTCTGCGCCCGCGCGGGCGAACTGCGGGTGGTGGCGGGGTGATGGCGTATTTTCTGCAGCAACTCATCAACGGTCTGACGCTGGGGGCGATCTATGGATTGATCGCCATCGGCTACACGATGGTCTACGGCATCATCGGGATGATCAATTTCGCCCATGGCGACATCTACATGATCGGCGCGTTCGTCTCGCTCATCACCTTCCTCTTGCTGGGAATTTTCGGCATCACCTACGTTCCGCTCGTGCTGCTTATTGTTCTTGTCGCCGCCATGTTCTTCACCTCGGCCTATGGCTGGGCGGTGGAGCGCATCGCCTATCGGCCGCTCCGACATTCGTTTCGGCTGGCGCCACTCATCTCCGCCATCGGCATGTCGATCTTTCTCCAGAACTATGTGCAGCTCCTCCAGGGCGCGCGCGTCAAAGCGTTGCCGCCGGTAGTGCAGGGCGGCTTCACCGTCATCCAGACCGGCGGCTTCGCCGTGCAGATGAGCTATCTCCAGGTATTCATCATCCTTCTTACCGTGGCGCTCATGATGGCGTTCAGCATCATGATCGCCGCGACGCCGCTCGGCCGCGCGCAGCGCGCTTGCGAGCAGGACATGACCATGGCGGCGCTCCTGGGCATCAATGTCGACCGCACCATCTCGCTCACCTTCGTCATGGGCGCGGCGCTCGCCGCGGTCGCCGGCGTGATGGTGACGCTCTATTACGGGGTGATTGATTTCTTCATCGGCTTTCTCGCGGGCATCAAGGCGTTCACCGCGGCTGTGCTGGGCGGGATCGGCTCGCTGCCGGGCGCCATGTTGGGCGGGTTGCTGATCGGCCTTATCGAGGCGTTCTGGTCGGGCTACTTCTCCGTCGAGTACAAGGACGTCGCTGTTTTCGTCGTGCTGGTCCTCGTCCTGATCTTCCGGCCGACGGGATTGCTCGGGCGGCCGGACGTGGAGAAAGTGTGATGCCGGGCGACGCGCGGCATCGGAACGCACAGATCGCCTGGATCGGCCTGCTCAAAGACGCCGCCCTAGCCGCCGGGGTGACCCTCATCCTCGCCATACCTCTCGTCGGACTTCAGGCGAAAGAGGTGAACGGGGGACTCACCATCAACACACGCTTTGATGTCATGGCGATCGCGGTCGCCACCGTGTTCTGCCTGCGGTTTCTCTTCAATCTTCTGCGGGCATTGTGGCCGGCGCGTCGCTCGGGGGCGGGATGGCATTTGCCCGCGCTTGACCGGCGGCGCCTCGCGATCGTTGCCCTCCTCGCCGTCGTCTTTGCCGTGGCGTTGCCATTTCTGCCGTTCTCTTCCCGCTATATCATCAGCCTCGCTACCAGCGTGCTCATCTATGTCATGTTGGGCTGGGGCCTCAACGTCGTCGTCGGCCTCGCGGGATTGCTGGACCTCGGCTACGTCGCTTTCTATGCGGTGGGCGCTTATCTCTTTGCGCTTTCCGCGCAGTGGCTCCACCTCAATTTCTGGTATGCGCTGCCCATTGGCGGCGTCCTGGCAGCCTCCTGCGGCGTTCTCCTCGGATTCCCGGTCCTCCGCTTGCGCGGCGATTATCTCGCCATCGTCACGCTGGGATTTGGCGAGATTATCCACATCGTGTTGCAGAACTGGGTGCCCGTCACCGGTGGTCCGGTCGGCCTTGCCGGTATACCCGCGCCGACATTTCTGGGCATGCCGTTTTCCCGCACGGCGCCGCCGGGCACCACGACTTTCTACGACTATTTCGGTCTCGATTTCAGTCCCGAACCGCGGATGATTTTTCTCTACTATGTGATATTGGTGTTGGCGCTCATCACCAACGCCTTCACGTTGCGGCTCCGGAAGTTGCCGATCGGCCGCGCCTGGGAGGCGCTGCGCGAGGATGAGATCGCCTGCCGCGCGCTCGGCATCAATCCGACGACGACAAAGCTCTCGGCGTTTGCCATCGGTGCCATGCTCGGCGGCTTCGCCGGCTGTTTCTTCGCCACCAAGCAAAACTTCATCAGCCCGGAGAGCTTCACCTTCATCGAAAGCGCCATCGTGCTGGCGATCGTCGTGCTGGGCGGCATGGGAAGTCAGCTCGGTGTCGTGCTGGCGGCGATCGTGTTGGTTACCTTGCCAGAGATCGGCCGGCAATTCGCCAGCGTTCCCATCATCGGCCAATTGGGCGAGTTGCGCATGCTGCTCTTCGGCGCGGCGATGGTCGCCATCATGGTGTGGCGGCCACGCGGCCTTATCGCCCATCGCGAACCATCGCTGCACCTCCATCGCCGGGAACGCGCCGCCTAATGCGCGACGCGAAGCCGCCGCTGCTCGAAGTCCAGCATCTCACCATGCGCTTCGGCGGCTTGGTGGCGATCGACGACCTCTCGTTCCGCGCCATGCCGCGGGAGATCACCGCCATCATCGGTCCGAACGGGGCCGGCAAGACCACTGTCTTCAACTGCCTCACCGGCTTCTACCGCGCGAGCGTCGGGCGTCTGCACCTTCACCGGCCGGACGGTGATTTCTATCTCGAGCAGATGGACGGCTTCCGCATCGCGCGGGAGGCTGGGATCGCGCGTACGTTCCAGAACATCCGCCTCTTCGCCGGCATGACCGTGCTCGAGAATCTCGTCGTCGCCCAGCACAACCGGCTGATGCGGGCAAGCCTCTATACCGTGGGCGGCCTTGTCGGCTTGCCCGGTTATCGTCGCGCCGAGGATGCGGCGGTGGCGAAAGCGCGTCAGTGGCTCGAGCGTATCGATCTCGTCAAACGCGCGGACGAACCCGCCGGCAGCCTGCCCTATGGCGCGCAGCGCCGCCTCGAGATCGCCCGCGCCATGTGCACGGAGCCAGTGCTGCTCTGTCTCGACGAGCCGGCGGCGGGCCTCAACGCCCGCGAGTCGGGCGAGCTCAACGAGCTCTTGCGCGCCATTCGCGACGAATACGGCATCGGCGTGTTGCTGATCGAGCACGATATGACCGTGGTCATGGGCATCTCCGATCACGTGATCGTCCTCGACTACGGCCGCAAGATCGCCGACGACACACCCGAAGCGGTGCGCGCCGATCCGGCGGTGATCAAGGCCTATCTCGGCGAAGAGGAAAGCGAGGAGCTGCCGCTGGAAGTGACCTCCGATCGCGAGCGCAAGGCCTGATCATGGCGTTTCTCTCGGTCTCCGGCGTCCGCACTTTCTACGGCAATATCGAGGCGCTCAAAGGCGTCGATGTGGCGGTCGAGGAGGGCGAGATCGTCACGCTCATCGGCGCCAACGGGGCAGGCAAGTCGACGCTGCTGATGACGATTTGCGGACGCCCGCGGGCGCAGGACGGCTACGTCCTCTTCGACGGCCGCGACATCACCGGGCTTCCCACCTACGAGATCATGCGCCTCGGCATCGCGCACGCGCCCGAGGGGCGACGGATCTTTCCGCGGATGACAGTGCTCGAGAATCTGCAGATGGGGGCCACGGTTGCTTCGCCCGAGCATTTCGCCGTGGATGTCGAGCGCGTCTTCACTCTCTTTCCCGTGCTGAAGCAGCGCCAGGGACAGCGCGGCGGCACGCTCTCGGGCGGCGAGCAGCAGATGCTGGCGATCGGGCGCGCCTTGATGAGCCGGCCGCGGCTCCTGCTGCTTGATGAGCCGTCGCTTGGTCTGGCGCCGCTCATCGTCAAGCAGATCTTCGAGGTGATCCGCGAAGTGAACGAGCAGCAAAAAGTGACCGTGTTCCTCGTCGAGCAGAACGCCTTCCACGCGCTGAAGCTCGCGCATCGCGGCTACGTCATGCAGACCGGACAGATCGCGCTTACCGGCACGGGCCGCGAGCTTCTCGCCAACCCGCAAGTGCGCGCCGCTTATCTCGAGGGCGGGCGATGATGAGCGAGGAGCTGCTCGGCGCCGATCCTGTGGCGTTCTTCGGTCTTACCGTGCTGCTGTTCGGGGCGGCGGCGATGGCGAGCGGACGGGCGCTTGCGCGCAATTGGCGGGCGCTGTGGCAAGTGTTGCCCTATACGTTGTTGCTTACGGCTGCCGACCGTTTTCTCCTCTATGCGCTCTTCGAGGGTGAGCTGATGTCGGCGAGCGGCTTCGCCATCGGTTGGGTGATTTTGCTGGCCTTTTCGCTGTTGTCCTATCGCGCCACCCGGGCACGACTGATGGTCCGCCAATATCCGTGGCGCTACGAGCCGGCGGGGCCGCTCTCTTGGCGAGAGCGCCGCTGACCCGTTAACATCGACGCTCAAGCGCCGGCTAAATTGGTCGGTGTATGGGAGAAAGGGAGCATACCCTCATGAAGAAGACTCTGTTCCTGGCCACTGCGGTTTTGGCGATGTCCGCCGGCGCCGCATGGGCGGAAGATATCAATGTTGCGACGATCGGCCCGATCACGGGACAATATGCGAGCTTCGGCGAGCAGATGAAGCGCGGCGCCGAGCTCGCGGTGAAGGACCTCAACGCCAAAGGCGGCGTGCTCGGCAAGAAGCTCAACCTCATTGTCGCCGACGACGCCTGCGATCCCAAGCAAGCCGTCAATGAGGCCAACCGCTTGGCCAACAACGGCGTCAAATTCGTTGACGGTCATTTCTGCTCGGGCTCGTCGATCCCGGCGTCCGCGATTTATAACGAGAACGGCATCCTGCAGATCACACCCGCTTCGACCAATCCCAAGCTCACCGACGATGCCGCGGAGAAGGGCTGGAACAACATCTTCCGCACCTGCGGCCGTGACGATGCGCAAGGCATCGTCGCCGGCAGGTACATCGCCGAGCACTTCAAGGGCAAGAAGGTGGCGATCCTGCACGACAAGACGCCATACGGCAAAGGGCTGGCCGACGAGACGAAGAAGGCGATGAACGCCGCCGGGTTGAAGGAGGCCATGTACGAGGCGACGAATGCCGACGACAAGGACTTCTCGGCGCTCATCAGCAAGATGAAACAGGCGAACATCGCCCTCTTTTATCTCGGCGGCTATCACACCGAGGCGGGGCTGCTCATTCGCCAGGCACGCGAGCAGGGCTTTAACGCGCAGTTGATGTCGGCTGACGCGCTTGTCACCGACGAATTCTGGAGCATCACCGGACCGGCGGGCGAAGGCACGATCATGACCTTTCCGCCCGATCCGCGCAATCTGCCGAGCGCCAAGGCGGTGGTCGAGGAGTTCAAGAAGCAGAATTACAATCCCGAGGGCTACACGCTCTACACCTACGCGGCGATGCAGGTGTTCGTTGAAGCCGCGACAAAAGCGAAGTCGCTGAAGGTCGACGACCTCGCGAAGGCGTTGCACGCCAACAAATACGAGACCGTGCTCGGCACGCTCCAATTCGACAAGAAGGGCGACGTGCTCAACCCGCAATACGTCGTCTACATCTGGCATAACGGCAAGTACCAGGAAATGGCGAAGAAGTAGCGCAATTCATCCACAGACGCCCCATCGCTGCCGAGCGGCGGTGGGGCGTTCTTTTCTGCTACCTCCGAGGTCATTGTCGGAGCGGCCCCTGATCGGTCACCGTGCCGCACGACTCAACGGAGGACGCCATGGACGATCTGCAACGATTGCGCGAGACGCCGCTTCCTTTTGCGACGTTGCTCGGCATCCGCTATGTGAGCGCCGCCAAGGACAAGGTCATGGCCGAGCTCACCGTGCGCGAGGAGCTTTGCACGCGTCCCGCCGTTCTCCATGGCGGCGCGATCATGGCGTTCGCCGACACGCTCGGCGCCGCCGCCACTATTCTCAACCTCCCGCCGGGGGCGGGGACGACCACAATCGAATCGAAGACCAATTTCGTGGCGCCGGCGCCGCTCGGCGGCACCATCCGCGGCGAGACCACGGCCATCCACCGCGGCAAGCGCACGATGGTCTGGCAGACCCGCATCACGACGGAAGAGGGGCGCCTCGTCGCGCTGGTGATGCAAACGCAAATGGTGCTCGAGCCGCGCCCGGCGGGCTAGCATATCCCGGTAGTTCGGGGGACATGCAAACAATGAGCGGGGATACGGAATCAATTGCGCGGTGGCTGATCGATGGCGCGCGCTCGGCGCCACAGCCGCAGGATGTGCTGGCAACGTTATGTGCGGGCCTATTGGCCTGCGATCTTCCGCTCTGGCGCGCCGCGGTGTTCGTCCGCACGCTTCATCCCAATGTCGCGGGGCGCCGCTTCGAATGGCGGTCGGGCGAGGCGGTGACGGTCGCGGAGATGCCATACCGGGCGCTCGAGGTGGCGCCATTCATCGATAGTCCGGTGCCGCGCGTTTGCGTCACCGGCGAAGCGCTGCGGTGCCGCCTCGATACCGCGCCGCGCTTGTCCGACTACCCGGCGCTGGCGTCCTTTGTCGGCGAAGGTGTCACTGACTACTGGGTGACGCCGCTTCTTTTTTCGAATGGCGAGGTGCATGTGGCGAGTTGGGCGACGCGCGAGCCCGGTGGGTTCACTGAGGCGCAACTCGGCGGGATCGCGCGGATCTTGGCGCCTCTGGCGCGAGTTGC
>DASZAN010000085.1:0-28353 GCA_035945115.1 Allostellaceae bacterium | reverse complement strand
ACGCCGCCGGCCGTGCGGCTCCTCCGGGCCCTCCTCGTGATGCTCGCTGAGCGCGCGCTCGATCGGCTCCGCGGCTGGCGGCGCCTCCGCGCCGCTGCCGCGATGCGGGCGCTCCTCGGCGCTCGCCTCCTCGGCATTGCCCGCCTCGAGATCGACCGCTTCCTCGTCCTGGTCCTCGTCCTCCGCCTCGACAGGCGGCGCGGTCGGCACCGGCAAGGCGGCGATTTCCGCCGGCGTCAGCGCGCGCAGCCGCTCGAGCCGGAAGGCCGGTGGCACCAGCGTGTCGTCGCTGCCGATGGTAACGCGGAAGCCGTAGCGCTGCTCGGCATGGACGAGCGCGTCGCGCTTGTGATTGAGGATGTAGAGGGCCACCGCCGCCGGCACGGCGACGCTGATCTCGGCCGAGCGCCGGCGCGTGCCTTCTTCTTCGATGGCGCGCAGCACATGGAGCGCCGTCGATTCCGTGGAGCGAATGTGGCCGGTGCCGTTGCAATGGGGACAAGGCTGCGTCGAGGCTTCGAGGAGCGACGGGCGCAGGCGCTGGCGCGACATCTCGAGCAAGCCGAAGGGGCTGATGCGTCCCAGTTGGATGCGCGCGCGGTCATGGCGCATCGCGTCCTTGAGGCGGCGCTCGACCGCGCCCTGGTTGCGATGTTCCTCCATGTCGATGAAGTCGATGACGATGAGCCCGGCGAGATCGCGCAGGCGCAATTGCCGGGCAATCTCCTCGGCGGCCTCGAGATTCGTTTTGAGTGCCGTCTCCTCGATGTTGCGCTCCTTGGTGGAGCGGCCGGAGTTGACGTCGATCGCCACCAGCGCCTCGGTCGGGTTGATGACGATGTAGCCGCCGGAGCGGAGCTGGACGATCGGCGAATGGATCGCGTCGATCTGGTTCTCCACCTGAAAACGGTGGAAGAGCGCGACCGAGGGATCGCGATAGAGCTTGATGCGCTTGGTGTGGCTCGGCATCAGCATCTTCATGAAGGCCTTGGCGGTGCCGTGGCCTTCCTCGCCATCGATGATCACCTCCTCGATGTCGCGCGTGTAGAGATCGCGGATCGAGCGCTTGATGAGGTTGCCTTCCTCGTAGATGAGCGCGGGCGCGGTGCTTTTGAGCGTGAGGTCGCGGATGTCGTCCCAGAGCCGCAGCAGGTATTCGAAATCGCGCTTGATCTCGGCCTTGGAGCGCTCGCTGCCGGCGGTGCGCACAATGACGCCCATGCCGTCGGGCACGTCGAGATCGCTCATCAGATCCTTGAGGCGGCGCCGGTCGGTGGTGTTGGTGATCTTGCGCGAGACGCCGCCGCCGCGCGGCGTGTTGGGCATGAGCACGCAATAGCGCCCGGCGAGCGAGAGGAACGTCGTGAGCGCCGCGCCTTTGTTGCCGCGTTCCTCTTTGGTGACCTGCACCAGCATGATCTGGCGCCGCTTGATCACCTCTTGAATCTTGTAATGGCGGAAGGGGCGTGTGCGGGGGCGCGGCGCCTCTTCCATCTCGTCGCCGCCCACCGTCTCGATCACCTCGGCGGGCGGCGTCGGCTCCTCACCGCCCAGCATGCCGTTCTCGGCAACCGGCTCGTGCGGCGGATACGCCTCGCCGAACTCGCCGGCGGCGGGATGCGCCTCGCCGACCGTGTCGCCCTTGTGATGAGCGGTCTCGCCCTCATGGGCAGTGCCGACCATCATCGGGTCGGCCGAAGCGGGCGCACCCAAGATCGGACCGCCGATCAGCTCGTCGGCGGCATGATGGTGCTCGCCGCCATGGGTCTCGCCATAGAGGCGGTCGTCATGGCCACTCTCGGCGGGCAACGCGGCGGCCGGCGCTTCCGCGACCGGCGGTTCATGATCGTCGGCCGGCTCGTTGTCGTGTCCCGCCGCTTCATGGGACGCCTCACCAACGTCCGGATGAGACCCCTCGTCATCATCCGGCCCATGGTGACCCTGATCCCCCCGGTGCTCCTCGGCCGCGCTCTCGGCATGGATTTCGTCGGCTGCGGCCGCTTGCCGCGCGTCTTCGACCAGCTCGCGGGTGCGCGCGTCCCGTGCTTCGGCGGCGCGCCGGTCGCCGATTGGGATCTTGTAGTAGTCGGGGTGGATCTCGCTGAAGGCGAGGAAGCCGTGGCGGTTGCCGCCATATTCGACGAAGGCCGCCTGCAGCGACGGCTCGACGCGCGTCACCTTGGCGAGATAGATATTGCCCTTTATCTGCTTTTTTGTGGATGTCTCGAAATCGAATTCTTCGAGGCGGTGGCCGTTGAGCACGACGACCCGTGTCTCTTCCGGGTGCGCCGCATCGATGAGCATGCGCTTTGCCATTCCGGCGATACTCCGAGGGACGCCCTCGGGCCCGCGCGAAGGACGGGCAGGGGCGTGGTCCTAGTTGAAGCGAAGCCGGCGGGGCCTGCGGTCACTCCGTCGAACGGCATCAAGAGGGGAGCCATGGCGGAACTCGTCTCGGCGGCCGCACCTCGGCAGGTGCCGGGGCTGGCTTCGGGTTTCATCCAAACCCCGCCGTCCTGGGCGCCTGACGCTCAAAAGTGGCGATGCCGGTTGGCATCCGCCCGACGATCTGCGCCGGAACGCCGCCCCTCGATCCCGATGACCAGGGGCAGACGGCGGGTATTTCGCAGCAAGAAAGATACAGTCGAGAGGGCGTCCCGACAACCGCTTCCTCGCCCGAGGGTTAGGGGAGGCGCAAAGGGCAGGTTCTAAGCGACTCGCCTTGAAGCCGCCATAAAGCCTTAACACCTTAAGGAGAGGTTGGACGCCGGCGAATCGCGCCGGTACCGGCGCGCACCAGGAAGGGCGAGGGACGGGGCGGAATGCGGGTCATCAAGTTCCTGGTGAAGCTCGCCTTCAGCCTGGTCATGACGGGTGTCCTGGTCGCCGCGGGGGTCGGCGCGCTCGGCATCTGGTATTTCGGCCGCGACCTTCCCGACTATCAGCAGCTCGCCGAATATCAGCCGGCGATCGTCACCCGCGTCCATGCCGGCGACGGGCGGCTCCTTGCCGAATACGCCACCGAAAAGCGCCTCTTCGTTCCCGTCTCGGAGATGCCGCCGCTCGTCATCCACGCCTTCCTCGCCGCCGAGGATCGCAATTTCTATAGCCACATCGGCATCGATCCCTTGGCGATGCTGCGCGCCGCGGCGACCGACGTGATGCGCATCTCGGCGAAACGCCGCCCCGTCGGCGCCTCCACCATCACTCAGCAGGTGGCGAAGAACTTCCTGGTCGGCGCCGAGCTCTCCTATCAGCGCAAGATCAAGGAGGCGCTGGTCGCCCTCAAGTTGGAGAAGGCGCTCAGCAAGGACCGCATCCTCGAGCTTTACTTGAACGAGATTTATCTCGGCGGCGGCGCCTACGGCGTCGCGGCGGCGGCGCTCAATTACTTCGACAAATCGCTCGACCAGCTCTCCGTCGAGGAGGCGGCCTTCCTCGCGGCCTTGCCCAAGGCGCCCAACAACTACAATCCGCAACGCTATCCCGAAGCCGCCAAAGGGCGGCGCGACTGGGTGGTGGAGCGCATGCTCGATGCCGGCTTCATCACCGCCGAGCAAGCGGAAAAAGCGCTCCACATGCCGCTCCAGCTCCGCCGCCGCGACGACACCGAGGTAGTGACGGCGAGCTACTTTGCCGAGGAGGTGCGGCGCGAGCTGCTGCAGCGCTACGGCGAGAAGGCGCTTTACCAATCGGGTCTCTCCGTGCGCACCAGCCTCGATCCGAAGCTGCAGGCGATCGCCGATCAGTCCTTGCGCGCCGGCCTCGTCACCTACGATCGCCGCCACGGTTATCGCGGGCCGGTCGCGCATATCGACACCGGCGGCGATTGGAAGACGCGCCTCGTCACCGTGGCGCCGCCTGCCGGCGCGGTGGACGCGCGCTGGAAGCTCGCGGTCGTGCTGGCGGCGAACAATGACGGCGTCAGCATCGGCGTCACCGACGGCACGAAAGGTGCTATTCCCTTTGAGGAGATGCGCTGGGCACGCAAGGTGCTGGGCGAGGACCAATTGGGTCCGGTGCCGCACCAGCCGGCCGATGTGCTGAAGGCGGGCGACGTCGTGCTGGTCGAGCCGCTGCCCAATCAGTCCGGCAAGGAGACGCTTTTCACGCTCAGGCAAATTCCGGAAGTCTCGGGCGCGCTCGTCGCCATGGACCCGCATACCGGCCGCGTTCTCGCCATCACCGGCGGCTTCAGCTACGAGATGAGCCAGTTCGATCGCGCGACGCAAGCGGTGCGGCAGACGGGATCGGCGATCAAGCCGTTCGTCTATCTGGCGGCGCTCGATCATGGCTTCACGCCGTCGACTGTCGTGCTCGACGCGCCCATCACCATCGATCAAGGGCCGGGCCTGCCGAAATGGAAGCCCGGCAACTACGAGCGCAAATTCTTCGGGCCGCAGACGCTGCGCGTCGGCCTCGAGCACTCGCACGATCTCATGACCGTGCGCATGGGCGCGGCTGTCGGTCTCGACGCCGTCGCCAAGGACGTCGAGTCCTTCGGCATCATGGAGAAGATGCCGCGCCAGTATTCGATGCTGATCGGCGCCACCGAAACGACGCCGCTCAAGCTCACCACGGCTTACGCGATGCTGGTGAATGGCGGCAAGAAGCTCACGCCGACGCTCATCGACCGCATCCAGGATCGCAATGGCGTCACCATCTACCGCGCCGACGGCCGGCAATGCGAGGACTGCCGCGACGTGGAGTGGAAGGGACAGGCGCCGCCCGAGCTCGAGGACAATCGCCGGCAAGTTGCCGACCCCCGCACCGCCTATCAGATCGTCTCGATGCTGCAAGGCGTGGTCGATCGCGGCACCGGCCATGTCATCGCCGCGCTCAACCGGCCGCTCGCCGGCAAGACCGGCACCACCAATGCCTCGAACGACACCTGGTTCGTGGGCTTCTCGCCGGATCTGACTGTGGGCGTCTTCATCGGCTACGACCAGCCGAAGGGGCTCGGCCGGCACGAGACCGGCGGCACGGTGGCGGCGCCCGTCTTCCGCGACTTCATGGCGGCGGCGCTCAAGGACCAGCCGGCCATTCCCTTCCGCATCCCGCCGGGAATCGAGCTGGTGCGCGTCAATGTCGAGACGGGTCAGCTCGCGAAAGCCGGCGACAAGCAGGTGATCTACGAAGCCTTCAAGCCCGGCAGCGAGCCCACCGGCGAAGGCCCCGTGGCCGTGGTGACGGGCGGCTTGGGCGACGGTGAGGATGACGCCTCGATGGCGGGCTTGGGCGGCCTGGGCGAGGAGACGACGGCGGTCGCGACGCCGAGCGCCGCCGTTCCCGCGCCCGCGGTGCCGCTGCCGTCGCCCGCCGCGCCCGGCAGCAGCCGGCCAGCGACGGTTCCCGCAGGCGGCACCGGCGGCCTATATTGAGGCTCGTGGTTTCACCCGCTTGCTGCAAAATGCCCCTCATCGTCTTTCCGGCCGAAGCGAAGCGGAGAGCCGGAATCCAGGGTTGCAGGAATCCGTCGCTTGCCCTGGGTCCCTGCTTTCGCAGGGACGACGATGGTAGGGTGTGGCCTAGGAGATAAGTATGCGTGCTGAGATCGAGGCGGCCGGCAACGAGATAAGGCGCTCGTTGTCGCTGCTGAGGAGGCATCTTTGACTGGGAGAACGCGACGCGGCGTCTCGCCGAGCTGAACGCGGCGGTCGAAGACCCCAACCTCTGGAACGACAGTAGCCGCGCGCAGTCGCTGATGCGCGAGCGCACGCGCCTCGAGAAGGGCATCGGGGGATATCAGCGCATCGAGCGCGAGCTCAAGGACACGCTCGATCTCATCGAGCTTGCCGAGGCCGAAGGCGATCAGGCGATGGTCGCTGAGGCCGAGCGCACGCTGGCGAAGCTCAAGGCGGAAGCCGGCGAGCGCGAGCTCGAAAGCCTGCTCTCGGGCGAGGCCGACGGCAACGACGCCTATCTCGAGGTCCATGCCGGCGCCGGCGGCACCGAGGCGCAGGATTGGGCGGAGATGTTGCTCCGCATGTACGCGCGCTGGTCCGAGCAGCACGGCCACAAGGTGGAATGGCTCGAGGAGAGCGCCGGCGAAGAGGCCGGCATCAAATCGGCGACCATCCGCATCCTGGGCGAAAACGCCTATGGCTGGCTCAAGACGGAAAGCGGCGTCCATCGCCTCGTCCGCATCTCGCCTTATGATTCGAACGCGCGGCGCCACACCAGCTTCGCTTCGATCTGGGTCTATCCCGTGGTCGACGACAAGATCGAGGTGGAGGTCGAGGACAAATATCTCCGCGTCGACACCTATCGTTCGTCAGGCGCGGGCGGCCAGCACGTCAACAAGACCGACAGCGCCGTGCGCATGACCTATCTGCCGCCCGGCATCGAGACGCCGGTGGTGGTGGCGTGCCAGAGCGAGCGCTCGCAGCATCAGAACCGCGCCAAGGCGATGGCGATGCTGAAGGCGCGGCTCTACGAGATCGAGCTGCAAAAGCAAGAAGCGGTGATCGACGCGATGAACGCCACCAAGACCGAGATCGGTTGGGGCCACCAGATCCGCTCCTACGTGCTCCAGCCCTATCAGCAGGTCAAAGACCTCCGCACCGGCGTCACCTCCGGCAACCCCAACGGTGTGCTCGACGGCGACCTCGACGAATTCCTGCAGGCGTCACTTGCGCAGCGGCTTGGTGGCGCGGATGAAGCGGCGAAGGAGGCGGAGGCGGGCTAAAACGCGTCTCGTTGATCGGGATTGCGGACGCCGTCAGCGCATGTGATGCAACGCTGCGAAGCGGCCCTAGCCGGGCATCTTCGCGAAGCGCTTCATCTCCCCGCCAAGCTGCACCCAGGGCTGGGCGCTGTTGCAGTAGATCTCCGAGATGGGCTTCACCCAACTCCGGTCATCGAGCGCGCCGGCATTCACCATCGCGATGCCTGGCAGCGCATCCGCCTCCTCGACGATGCCGGACCCGCACTCGGGGCAGAAGCGTCGGTGGATCAGCTTGCCGCTGCCGCCTGTCTTGGTGAAGGTCTTCAGTGTCCCGCTCACGTGCAATGCCGGTCTGGGCACGCCGACAACCGTCGCAAACGCGGAGCCGCTGAACTTCTGGCAGTCCGCGCAGTGGCAGACACTCACAAACGCAGGTTCCGCCTCCGCGCTATAGCGTACCCGGCCGCACAGGCAGCCACCTTCGATATGTGCCATGCCATTCCTCCTGTCCGCCTGAGCAAGCCGGCCACGGGGGTTCCGACCCGGCCCTAACCGACGAGCGGCGCCGCACGACAGGTCGCCGCCGCTTCGGGTCAAACCGCGAATTTGGCCGCCGACCGTGAGCGGACTCTTGCTCCTCACTTGCCGTTAACGCTTTACACAGCGAGGTAGCCGCCGTCGACGACGAGTTCGGTGCCGGTGATGTAAGACGCCTCGTCCGAGGCGAGGAACAGGCTCGCATAGGCGACCTCCTCGACACGGCCCTCACGGCCCATCGGCACGGCGTTCAGCATCTTGGCGCGGATTGTCGGGTCGGCGGTCAACTTCGACGTGCGCATCGGCGGCATGATGCCGGGATGGACGGAATTGACGCGGATGCCGTGCTTCGCGAACTGCGCCGCCGCCGACTTGGTCATGAGCCGCACGGCCGCCTTGGACGCGTTGTAGGCCATGTGCACCATCGTCTGCCCGGTGAAGCCCGAAATCGACGATATGTTGACCACGGCGCCACGCTTCGCCTTCTGCATCTCCGGGATGACGTATTTCATGCCGAGAAAGCAGCCTTTCGCATTGATGGTCATGACGTTGTCCCACACCGTCACGCTGAACAGGTCGGGGTCGCTGCCGCTGATCCCGGCATTGTTCACCAACACATCGATCCGGCCATAAGCGGCGAGGCTCGCCGCGACGGCGCGCTCCCAATCCGTCTCACGGGTAACGTCGAGATGCTGGAACCGCGCCTTGCCGCCCGCTTCCTTGATGCGGCCCACGACCCCTTCGCCTTCGCCAGCAAGGAGGTCCGCGACGACGACCGCGGCGCCCTCACGGGCAAAAAGCAGCGCAGTTGCCGCGCCCATCCCCGAGGCTGCGCCAGTGACGATCGCGACCTTGTCCTGCAAGCGCATTTTGTCCCTCCCTTGTGAACCGACCTGTGCTTGGTCTGTTTAGCGCCTCAACCCGGACTACGAACAGTTCGTCATCGACGGCAGGTCAAGGACGAGATCGGCTAGGGCCACCAGATCCGCTCCGACGTGCCCCAGTCCGATCAGCAGGTCAAAGACCTCCGCACCGGCACCACCTCCCGCAATCCCGCCGCCGTCCTCGACGGTGACCTCGACGAGTTCCTCCAGGCGTCGCTGGCGCAACGGCTCGGTGGCGCCGATGAGGCGGCGAAGGAAGCGGAGGCCGGGTAGAACAGTCTAGAGCAAATTGGGTCAGAGTAGAGGGGGCGCGAGTTCAACTCGGACCCTGATTTCAGTGGGTTGCGCGAGTCGAAGCGCGCTTTGTACTAACTATCGGCCGGGCGCTTCACAGTCCCGTGTGCATATGCGGGATAGGCGGCTCTCGGCGGCGCCCTTGAATCGAGCCTCCCCTGTCATCCCTACGAGCAGTATTCTGACGCCGGGTTAGAGAGCCGACGAGGGCCGCGATACGTGTCAGATACTGGAAAAAAAATTGCTTGGACCGTGGCGCTATCGATCCCTGGGGCGATTCTCAGCGTCATTTTGCGGAGAGCTTTCCAAGCTTGGGGAATATTCAATCCATTCGCAGATTGGCTCGGTGGGTGGCTTACAGCGCACGTCACTGCGGCCCAAGCTGAATGGACAGTTGCGGCGCTCGTCGCCGTTCTCGCTTACCTCCTTCTGCTGTCGCTTGTCTGGCGTCATCACAGCCGGGCTGCCTCGACAGTCAGTTCAACTGATGGCGCCGCTCTTCCTAAGAGCATTCACGAGGCAGCAGAGCAGAAAACACAACCCGACTACGGAATCGAATTTGGAACTGGCAATCGTTTCGAGACCATTCAACATGCCGCACACAGTGCAACTCGTATACTAAGGGTTCGAATCAAAAACAACACAGATAAGCCGGTTTCAAATTGCGCTATCTACGCTGATGAAATTGCACCCCACCCAGAGATGCTGGTTGGCGCTGCCCTATTAGTGAAAGATCAGACTTTATTCCCACGTGGCGAGTTGTTCGTGGACGTTGCGGCGTACAACGAGGGCAGTAAGACAAGACCGGCGGGCGATCATATGCGTTTGTTGATCCCGCCCCCGATCGGATTTTGGAATGCTCAAGAGGTGGGAAAACTGCCAAAGGCGGAGCATCTGCTCTGGATTAAGGTAATGGCGGCTGGAGAATTTATTGCAGCAGCGCAATGTCGACTGTGGATAGATGAAACGGGAAGGCTGAGACTCGAAGGCACGAACACGGAGCGCAGTGCTTCGCTACAGCAAGGATCGTTACAGAATGAAAATGTGTCCATCGAGTGGTTAGGGATGGTGGACGCAATCAATGCGTTCTGCGACCCAGAGCTTGTTTTTCGACGTAACCGATATGAACAGGGCTTTCAAAATGCTCATTGGCGCTGCTTCGAAATTGAAAAGGAAATGAAAGGAATCAATGATTCCCTCACTGTCGGCGAGTTCGACGGTCGGCCTGATGCGTTGAAGAGATATAACGAGTTACAGCAGACTCTCGAAAAGCACTCCACGATTGCAAGACTATCTCAGGATGGTCTTCGCGATACTTGGGTGGAGATTCGCGACGACCTTTGCAGGCGACTCGTTTCGGGCGAATTGACTGCACAAGGGTTCGTTGAACCGTACATCGGTGGGAGAAGTGAAGTTTCGATTAGGCCGGGGGAATGGCGCATCCTGACCATCAACTCGCACGATAGCACCGCAGTTAGGCGGTCAGATGTTTCGGCCGTCGTGTATTCGGGAGTGCAAATCGCTCGGCCTACACCGCCGCCTCTTGAGATTGTTTTCGACCAATCGAATCCCGGCAAGAAGTTCTGGTCGCTAGAGCAGAACAAAGACGCCAACGGCAATGGTGTAGATGGTTTTCATTGGGAGTATCGGGTCGAAATAAGAAACGCGTCTCCAAAAACTTTGCGCAACGTGAAAGTTGCGGTAGAGGCCATCGGAGAAATGCCGACAAGACCGGAACCTTCGTACTTCGACTACAACAAACAGCAAGTAATAGATCTCGACCCCGGCCGTGGGGCCTTGACTGTCTTGCGTACGTGGTATCATCCGCAGATCGTCGCCGGGATGGTCTGTGGTGGCGCGTATGGGCCGGTCAAGATGACCGTTAGCGCAGACGATATTGGTTCGACCACAAAGCTCTTTTGGTTCCAACCGGAATCCACGCCGATGATTTCGGAGATTGATCTAAGGGCAACTGATGAGATGCAGCCGAGCGAGGCCCTAGAACAAGGACTTGTCGGAATAGATAGAAACACTGCCAGACTGCAATCCCTCGTGCCGCTCAAAGACGCGGCCAAGCACGTATACAAAGAAATCCGTGGAACCTTGTTTGCTGCTGACCTGGAGACGTTCGGTAGATCGCCATCCGGCATTCTTCTAGAGACAGCGCGTCAAATTGTCGTCCAAGGAATGGCCTGGGGCAAGTTATGGCCGTCAACAGACATTGAACCAGTTGCGAGAGAGAAAGCGCGTAATCTGGTTGTGCTAGACGATTTCAGCTTGGCAAATAGCGGAACCACCGAGGCAATCGTGAGCGACGTGTGTGTTCCGACCGACAACGTCACGCGTTTTATCGAGTACGTGAAGAAACTTCAGCCGCTCGATATGAGATGAAGAAGCTCAAGAAATTCTTAGCGTCAAGACGAATCTGAGGGGCGGAAAAGCCTCGGCTTCCCTGAAGGCCGCGCGGTTCTCGTCATCGACGCGGAAATAGAGCCTGTTGTCGGTCACCATGCCCAGCCTTATCGGAGGTATGGGGGCCCCTATCCGCATGCGCTTCGTCCTCATCCCTGTGAGCGCTCGCTCTACGAGGCCACGACCATATCTTCCCGGAGCAGAGAAATAGGGAAGCTTCGGAGCACCATGCAGCTATTTGACCGACGGCTCAGCTTCGCGCGGGATCTGGTTTTGCACTGGTCCGACATCCGCGGCGGTGTCCTTGTTCCCGCCGAGCGAGACCTGGACTTACGCGAGTTGCAGCGCGTCATCCCGACCCTGTCGATCATGGACAGCGCCCCTGACGCCTCGATCGTGGTGGTGATGGGTCAAGATCGCATGGAACCGGACCAATGGCCCGCCGTCAGAGATGCCAATTGGTTCGACCTCATACCCCCCGACGCAAGGGACTTGGCGGTGCGTGCCCGCAAGAAGCTCATCGAAACGCCGTGCGGCGTCTACTACCACTACGTGGCCTCGGGAGCCGGCGACTTCTTCCAAGAGGCGGAAACCTTGGTGCTGCCGATACGCACCGAGAACATCAAAGCGCCGTCGACCATCTCGGTCACCCATCTGGTGAGACGGCGGGGAAAGCTGGATCTGAGACTTCCCGCCAAGCTGGAGAAGCTAAAACTGGAATACGTCGATATCGGCGCTGGAATTCCGGACAACCGGGTCAATGGAGCTTGATCATGGTCGAGCCTTTGATTTTCGCCTTGGCGCCGTCCACTCCCTCCTCGCCGCCACTCGACGCGCCGCGGCCAGCGCGAGGCGCGCCCACTCGACAAGCTCATCGGGCTCGTCGAAGAGGCGCTCCGGTCCGCGCCAAAACGCGAGGCCGATAGTGCTGCCCTGCTTCTTGTAATTGAGAGGCGGAAAGGCTTCGGCTTCCTTGAAGGCGCCGCGGTTCTTGTCGTCGACGCGAACGTAGAGCGTGTCGTCGGCGACGATGCCTAGCATGAACCCGTCGCAGAAGACGCCGGTCTTGCCGAACATGCGCCGCATCGTGACATGGCCGAGCGGCGCGAGCTCATCGCGTAGGAACTCGGCAAAGCTGGCGCTGGCAACCATGCTCCATCCTTAGCGGGGCTCGGGTCCATTCTAGAGCGGCATATTCGATCAGGTGGAATCGTTGCCCGAACGTCGTCTTTGCGAGGAGCGCCGCGACGAAGCAATCCAGTGCCGCCGCAGCTCACTGCTTCTGGATCGCTTCGCTGCGCTCGCGATGACGGCAAATGGACGTCACTCTTATTACCTCATCGGCGCGACGGCGACCGCTTTCGTTAACCGCGGCGCTTGAGATACTGCACCGCGCGCTCATGCTGCTCGGCCGCGGCGGGCGTCTTGAACGTGCCGGGAATTGGGTTTTTTAGCGCCGCCCTTGATCGCCGCCTCGCTCCCTCCCATTTTGAACGCAAAAGGCGTTCACTTAGGCGGAAGGGAAGGGACCATGGCAACCACAGCACAGATCGAGGCGAACCGGCGGAATGCGCAGCGGAGCACGGGGCCGCGGACGAAGGCGGGGCGGGCGGTGGCGAGCCGGAATGCCCTGAAACACGGGCTTTCCGCGCGAAAGCTCATCGTCTTCGACGAGAAGCGGGCAGACTTCCTCGCGTTCCACGACGAGATGCTGGCGGCGCTGGCGCCGGGCGATGCGCTCGAGGCGGCGCTCGCCGAACGCATTATCCTCTGCGCCTGGCGGCTCCGGCGCGCAGGGCGGGCCGAGGCGGCGCGCTTGAATGGCGAGCGGGCCTATCGGGCGGGAACCTATCCTGGCAAGCGCTCGGACATCGACAATGCCTTGAGCGACGGCGAGGCGGCGATGGCGGCGATCGCGCGGTACGAGGCCCAGATCGAGCGCTCGCTCTATCGCGCCATGGCAAGCCTCGAGCGGCGGCAGGCGCGGCGCGCCGGCGAGGCCGTGCCGGCACCCATTCTCGTCGCCGTCGATCATGAAAATTGCGAAACGAAGCCAATGTTGCCGCCGGCGGCGTTGCCCCTCGGCGGGAGCACGGAAGCGAACCTATCGGGCGCGGCCCGCGTTCAACCTTTCGGCGGATAGGCGCCACCGGGAGGTCATTGCCATGGAGCAAGACCATAACAAGCGCGGCGGGTGGAGCTGGTGGTATCTGCTCTTTCTCGTCCAGTTCGTCGTCGTGCTGTGGCCGCCCTTCTACAACAAGGTCGAGCCGACCTTTATCGGCATGCCCTTCTTTTATTGGTACCAGCTCCTTTGGGTGATCATCGGCGCCGTCTTCACCGCCGTGGTCTATTTCGCGACGGAGGAGTGAGCCCATGGACCACGTCAACTGGGTGGCGCTCATCGTCTTCGTGGCACTCTTCCTCTTCATCACGTGGCTGGGATTCGCGGCGGCGCGTTGGCGGCGGGGCGATCTCGATCTGCTGCATGAATGGGGACTCGGCGGTCGCCGCTTCGGCACCGTCATCACCTGGTTCTTGATCGGCGGCGATCTCTATACTGCCTACACCTTCATCGCCGTTCCCGCGCTCGCCTTCGGCGCCGGCGCCGTCGCCTTCTTCGCCGTCCCCTACACGATCGTCATCTATCCCATTCTCTTTCTCGTCTTTCCGCGCCTTTGGCATGTCTGCCACAAGCACCACTACATCACCGCCGCCGATTTCGTGAAGGGCCGCTTCGGCAATCGCTGGCTGGCGCTTGCGATCACCGTCACTGGCATCATCGCCACCATGCCCTATATCGCGCTGCAGCTCGTCGGCCTTCAAGTGGTGATCGGCGGGCTCGGCGTTGGCGGCAGCGGCCTCGGCGCCGACCTGCCGCTCATCATCGCCTTCGTCATTCTCGCCGCCTTCACCTATTCGAGCGGACTGCGCGCCCCCGCCTCGATCGCCATCGTCAAGGACATCCTCATCTACATCACCGCATTTACGGCGGTCATCGTCATACCCATCGAGCTCGGCGGCTTCAGCAAGATCTTCGCCGCGGTGCCGGCGCAGAAGCTGCTGCTGGCGCCGCCCGGCCCCGATACCACTGGCGCTTACGGCTCCTATGCGACCTTGGCGCTCGGCTCGGCGCTGGCGCTTTTCCTTTATCCGCACTCGATCACCGGCATTTTGAGCGCGAGCAGCGGCCATGCGGTGCGCCGTAACGCCGCGTTGCTGCCGGGCTATTCCTTCATGCTCGGGCTGTTGGCGCTGGTCGGATTCTTCGCCATCGCCGCCGGCGTCGCGAACGAGCCGCAATACGCCGAGGGCTTCAAGCAATTCGGCAACAACTTCGCCGTGCCCGCGCTCTTCTTGAAGAGCTTCCCCGATTGGTTCGTCGGCGTGGCCTTTGCCGGCGTCGGCATCGGCGCGCTGGTGCCGGCGGCGATCATGTCGATCGCCGCGGCCAATCTTTACACCCGCAACATCCACCGCGAATTCATCAACCCCAATCCGACCGACCGCCAGGAAGCGCAGATGGCGAAGGTCGTCTCGCTCGTCGTCAAGTTCGGCGCTCTCGTCTTCATCCTCTTCGTGCCGACGAAATTCGCGATTTATCTTCAGCTCTTGGGCGGCATCTGGATCATCCAGACCTTGCCCGCGGTGATGCTCGGCGTCTACACGCGCTGGTTCAACGCCTGGGCGCTGCTCGTGGGCTGGGCGGCGGGAACCGTGGCGGGCACGCTGATGGCGATCGCGACCAACCTGACGCCGACCTTTCCGTTGGCGATCGCCGGCTTCACATTCCCCGGCTACACCGCGCTCTACACGGTCATTCTCAATCTCGTCCTAGCGATCGTGCTGACGCCGGTCTTCAACGCGATGACACGCAAGGCGAGCGACGAGACCGTGACGGCCGATTATTTCGCTTAGACTAGCGCGGTTTTAATCGCCCGTATCGCCGGCGCTCGCTCCCGTCGGGGTTTCCGCGCGGTCGTGATCGAGCTTGTCGCGCAGCCGCTCCACGTCGGCGAAGAAGCGGCCTTCCTCGCTCACCGGCGCGAGGCGGAGCATTGGCGGCAGCACGCGGCGCGAGACGTTCATCTGGCCGACATCGGTGCGGAGCTCCGATTGCGAGAGCGTCTGCATGCCGACGCCGACAACGAGGAGCGCCGCCACCGCGCCGCCCTTGAGACGGAGATGCGTCGGGCCGATCTCGCGCAGATGAAAGAAGCAGATGGCGGCGAGAAGGCACCAGAAGGCGACGTATTCATAAGCGGCGAGCGCGCGCCAGGTGAGCGCGAATCCCAGATACTCCGCCGCTTCGTTATAGAGCGAATATGCCAGCATGCCCACGAGCGCGATGCGCACATTGCGCTCGAAGCGCGCCTGTCCCGCGAAAATCCGCGAGAGGATCGCCCACACCGCGGTCCAGCTCAGCACCACCCCCGCCAAGATCACCGGCGGCTGAAGATATCGCGAGAACTTTGCCTCGTCCGTCTCTTTGAGCCAGAGCGAGACGAGTTCGATGGCGATGATGGCGACGGCGAGAGCGACGGCGCTCGGCCAGACCGGCCGCGGCCGCTCGCTTGCCCGCTCGCGCGCCACGGAGTAGCGCGGATCGCGCACGCGAAGCTGCGTGTGGCCGATGCGCAGCACCGAGTCACCGTCGAGCACGACCGTCTCCACTCGCCGACCGCCCGGCTCCACGAAGGTGCCGTTGGCGCTGCCGATGTCGTATGCCGCGAGCGCGCCCGCTTCGTCGCGGCGAATGACGAGGTGCTGCGCCGCGACATAGGGGTCGTCGATCACCACGTCGTTGTCGTAGCCGCGGCCGATGCGGACTTCGGATGCTCCGACGCGGTGGCGCGCCGCGACCTCGCGGTGGCGCCCCAACACTTCGATCCAGATCACTTCGTCCATTGCACCGCCTCGAGAAAGTGCTTGGCGATGCTCACCGCGTTGTCGTAGCTCGTGCCCTGGAGGCTCAAGCGCGAGACCAGAGCCTCGCGGCCGCTGTCCTGGGTCAGCGCGGTGACGGTGACGTCGTAAAGGCCGGCGAATTCGCGATAGGCCCGCGCGCACCACACCGCGCGCAAGGCCGGGTGCTTGCCGTCCGCCGCGGTGGCGAGGAAGTCCTCGTGGCAGCGCTGCGGCGTGCGCCATTTCTTGTCGCCGCTGCCGGGCCAGGGCGGCTGGCTCTGCTGCGAGACGAAGGCGGCGAACTGGAACTGGTTGAGCTCGAGCGCGCGGAAATAGGCGTTGACGAGACGGATGTTGCCGGTGACGAGGTCGTCGGCGACGAAGACGCGCGTCTCGCTGTTGCAGGTGGTGATGTCGGCGCTGGCGCGCGGTTTCGGCACCTGGCCGGCGTTGGTGTGCGCCCAGCAATTGAACCACGGCGCGGCGCTTTCGACGGTCTCGTAGGGGCCGAGCGCCACCGGACGAAATCCGCGCCCGCTCGTCGCCTCATAGAGGCCGGCTTGCCAGTGCGCGAGCTGTGCGCCGATCTCGGCATGCCAGTCCATGCCGGCGGGGGCTGGGTGCTCTTGCGCGCGGCGCACCAGGGTTGCGGCGAAGCGGCCGGGGACGAGAAAGCTCACGAGATCGCCGCCGAACTGCTTGGCCACATTGACGCCGATGATGGCGCCTTCGGCGCTCACCGCCGGGCCGCCGCTCATGCCGGGATTGAGCGCGCCCGTGAAATGGATGCGCTCGTTGTAGCTGCGCTCGACCAAGCCGTTATAGGTGCCTTCGACGATGGTGAAGCCGAGATCGAGGGGATTACCCATCGAATAAAGCCGCTCGCCCTTGGCAAGCTCGCCGCCCGCGGCGCGCGGATCGAAAGCGAAAAACGGCACGTCGCTGCGGTCGAGGCGGACGACGGCGAGATCGTTGGCGAGATCGATGGCGAGGAGGGTGAGCGCACCGCGGGCACCGTCGGCGGCGGCGTATTCGAGGCGATAGGTCTTGGGCTCGAGCGCCGCGTGCGAGACGACGTGGTAGTTGGTGACGGCAAGTCCGTCGGCGCTCACCAGGAAGCCCGATCCCAGCGAGGATTGCCGCCCTGCCGCCGAGACGAGCGTGCGGATCTGCAGGAGCCGCGGTCGCGCCGTCGCATAAAGCCGCTCCGCCGTCGAGGAGATGGGCGCTTCCGGCGACTGTGCAAAGGCGGCGCCGCTCAACAGCAGCGCGATCAGAAGGAAGAGTGGCTTCAAGGCCATGGGACCGGGAGTCTTGACCGGAAAGGTAAAGAATGCCTCATCGCGGGCCGCGCGACGCGTCTTTAGATTCTGCGACGATACCCTGGGGATTGCGGCATCAGCAAGGCGACGACACTCGGATGCTGCAGGAAGTGCGTGCGTCCTTTGACCAAGTTCACTACCGCGCGTCGGGAACGAAGAGCTGCTCGCCGCCGATCTTGTACGCCGCAATCGTCTGCTGTCCCTCCGGCGAGAGGATCCATTGGATGAAGGTCTCGCCGAGCGTCGCCTTGACCGTGGGATGCCGTTCGGGGTTCACCAGCATGACGCCATACTGGTTGAAGAGCCGCTGATCCCCGGCGACGAGCAGCTTGAGATCGCGGCGGTTCTTGAAGCTGAGCCACGTGCCGCGATCAGAGAGCGTGTATGCATCGAGCGCGGCGGCCATGTTGAGCGTGGGTCCCATGCCTTGTCCCGCCTCGCGGTACCAGCCGTTGCCGGTCGCTTTGATGTCGATCGCGGCGTCCTGCCAGAGCCTTTTTTCCTCCTTCTCGGTGCCGCTGTCGTCGCCGCGCGAGACAAAGGGGGCTTTGGCCGCGGCGAGTTTCCGAAAGGCCGCGACCGCGTCCTTGCCGCCAGCGATCTTGGCGGGATCGCGCCCGGGGCCGACGATGACGAAGTCGTTGTACATGACGTCGTGCCGGTCGACGCCCCTTCCCTCGGCGACGAACTTGAGCTCGGAGGGCTTGTCGTGAACGAGCAGCACGTCGGCATCGCCGCGCTCGCCGATCTCGAGCGCCTGTCCGGTGCCGACCGCGACGACGTGCACGGCGATCCCCGTCTTGGCGGTGAACGCCGGCAGCAGATGCGCGAACAGCCCGGATTGTTCCGTCGAGGTGGTGGAGGCGAGCGTGATAAAGGGCTGCTCGGCGCCGGCGCTCGGTCGGGAGACGAGGGTGCCGAGCAGAGCGATGAGAGCGAGAGGAAGGCGACGCGTCGTCATTCCCGGGGTCCTCGTTGCGCCATCATGAAGGCAAACGCGGCGACGGCGACGGTAATGCCGATGAGGATGATGCCGAGGCCGAGCGCCAGCGGTAGATTTCCCTTGCTGGTTTCGAGCGCGATCGCCGTCGTCATCGTGCGGGTGTAGCCGGCGATGTTGCCGCCGACGATGATGATCGCGCCCACTTCCGCGATGGCACGGCCGAAGCCCGCGAGAAAGGCGGTGAGCACGCCGGCCTCTGCCATGCGCAGCAGCTCCGGCACGGCACGAAGCCGCGAGGCGCCGTCGACGCGCAGGGCGTCGCCATGGCTCGCCCACGGGATCGCGAGCGCACGCTCCACCAGCACGATGATGATCGGCAGTACAAGAATCGCCTGCGCCGCCACCATCGCGCGCGGCGTGAAGAGTAGGCCCAAGACGCCGAGCGGCCCGGCGCGCGACAGCATGAGATAAACGAAGAGGCCCACGACCACGGGAGGCAGGCCCAACAGCGCATTCAACACGACGATGACGGTGCGCCGTCCGGGAAATCGCAGGATGGCGAGCACCGCGCCCAAGGGCACACCGACCGCGCCGGCGATGGCCACCGCGCTCAGGCTCACCGACAGCGACAATCCCACGATGCGCAGGAGCTCGCGGTCGAGGCGGAGGATGAGGCGTACGGCCAGCAGGAATGCCTCGCCGAAATCGCTCATGCCGGGAGTTCGTCTCGCTCGACCAAGGGCTCATAAAATCCCGCGGACAATCCCGCCGCAACTCGGGCATGAGTGTTGAAGGGCGGTTTCAGCGTGCCTTTGAAATACTGCCGCACCAGACGGTGATAGGTCGGCTCCGCCGCAAGGTCCGCTGCCGTGCAGAAATGCTCGAACCAGCGGCGGCCGGCGGCGACGTGGCCGATCTCCTCGGCATAGATGATCTGGAGCACCGCGGCGCTCTCGTGATCGCCCACGCGCTCGAGCCGCGCGATCATCGCGGGCGTGACGTCGAGGCCGCGCGCCTCCAGCACCAACGGCACGACGGCGAGCCGCGCCAGCAGGTCGCCGGCCGTGGCCGCGGCCGCTTCCCAAAGTCCGTCATGGGCGGGCAGGTCGCCGTAAGCAGCGCCCAATGCGTGAAGCCGCGCGGCGAGGAGCGCGAAATGCTTCGCTTCTTCCGCCGCGACGCCGACCCAGTCGTCGAAGAAAGCGCGGGGCGGTGCGCCGTCGACAAAGCGCGCGAGCAAATCCCAGGCGAGATCGATGGCGTTGAGCTCGATATGCGCCACGGCGTGCAGCAGCGCGATCCGCGTCGCCGCCCCGCCGGCGGCGCGCCGCTTCGGCATGTCGCGCGGCGGGAGCAGAAGCGGGCGCGGTGGCCGTGCCGGCCGATCCGGCGGGCGCGTAGCGCCGATCTCGCCGATCTCGCCGCTGCGCCACGCCGCCGCGGCCGATTCGGAGAGGGCCACTTTGCGCGCCGGCTCGGCGGCGGCCAGGACGGCGCAAGCCGCCGCCGTGAGGCTTGTCGGCGCGCCGCTCAGAGCGCCTTCGCCGCGGCGAGCACGGCCTCGACATGGCCCGGCACCTTCACCTTGCGCCAAAGGCCGCGCACCACGCCCTTCTCGTCGACGAGAAACGTCGCGCGTTCGATGCCCATGTATTTCCGGCCGTACATGCTCTTCTCGACCCAGACGCCGTAGCGCTCGGTGACCTCGCCCTTCTCGTCGGAAGCAAGCCTAAAGGGGAGCTCGTACTTCTTCTTGAATTTGTCGTGCGAAGCGACGCTGTCGCGGGAGATGCCGATCACCTCGGCATCGATCTTGCCGAATTTGGGAAAGGAGTCACGAAAGCCGCAAGCCTCGGCGGTGCAGCCGGAGGTGTCGTCCTTGGGATAGAAATAAAGCACCACCTTGCGCCCGCGCAGCTTCGCCAAGCTCACCTTGCCGCCGCTATCGGTGGGAAGAGTGAAGTCCGGTGCCTTGTCGCCGATCTCGATGCTCATGATGCCGGGGTTTCCTCCGCGGAAGGGAAGGGGGTGGGTGAAAGATTCCGGCGCGCCCGCGCTTTTTGCGCCGGCTCATCGATGAGCTTGCCATAGCACAAGCGCGCATCGTCGGCGCTCGCCATCATCTGGCGCTTGAGCGTGTCGAAATCCGCCGCCCTGAGGCCGCGCGCCAGCAACAGCTTCAACGCCGGGGGCGCCGCCGCTTCATCGAAGGGCTCCTCGGCCGTGAGCTTGACGAGACCTTGAACGCCATGCCAGAGCGTCAGCGTGGCGCTCAGCCGTCCCGCCGCTTCGCGCGGTAGCGCCCCCGCTTCGGCGAGTGCCCCGAGCGCGTCTTGCGTATTCTGCTTCAGCACGGCAGGCACGCGCGCGCTCTCGCGGAGCTGCAGATATTGCGCGATGAATTCGATGTCGATGAGGCCGCCGCGGCGATGCTTCACGTCCCAGGCCGACGGCTTTCGGTGCTGCTCTTTCATGCGGCGGCGCATATCGGCGACATCGACGACGAGCTGGTCGGGCTCGCGCGGCCGTGTCAAGACGGCGCGGACGCGGGCCATGACGCGGGCGCCGAGCGCGTGATCGCCGGCGACGACGCGGGCGCGCGTCAACGCCATCTGCTCCCAGGTCCAGGCGAGTTCATTGTGATAGCGCTCGAACGCCTCGAGGCTCGATGCCACCGGGCCCTTGGCGCCCGAGGGCCGGAGACGCATGTCGACTTCGTAGAGATTGCCTGCGGCGGTGAGCGCCGTCAGCGCGTTGATGAGCCGCTGCGAGAGCCGGGTGTAGTAGGTCGAGACCGGCAGCGGCTTCCGTCCGCACGAGGCCTCGATCCCGACAGGCGCGTCATAGACAAGGATCAAGTCCAAATCCGAGGTGACCGTCATCTCGCGGCTGCCGAGCTTGCCGAGGCCCAGCACGACGAGCGCGCCGCCTTCCACCGTGCCGTGGCTTTCGGCAAACGCCGCCTCGACGCGCGGCAGAAGGCCGGCGATCGCCGTCTCGGCCACGTCCGCAAAGGCGGCGCCGGCGCGATCGCCATCGATGCGCGCGCGTAGCAGCTGCACGCCGATCTGGAACTTGCGTTCGGCGACGAAGCGGCGCGCGAGGTCGAGCGCCTCCTCGTAGCTGCGCGCCCCCTCGAGCGTCCGCTCGAACTCGGTGGCAAGCGTCTCGCGCGGCGGCGGCGGGTCGAAGAATCCTTCGGCCAGCACCGCATCGAGGAGCGCCGGTCGGCGGGCGAGCTCGCCGGCGATGCGCGGGCCCGCCGCCATGATCTCGGCCAAGAGGTGAAGGAGGGCGCCATTCTTGTAGAGGAGCGAGAAGAGCTGCACGCCCGCCGGAAGCCGCGCCAGGAACTGATCGAAGCGCAAAAGCGCCGTGTCGGGATTGGGCGAGGCGCCGAAGGCGGCGAGAAGGGCGGGGACAAGCTCGGTCAGAAGCTCGCGCGCGCGCTGGCTGCGCGTCGGGCGATAGCGGCCGTGGTGCCAGCCGCGCACCATCGCCGCGACCGCCGCCGGCTCGGCGAATCCGAGGCGCCCGAGCGTCGCCAAAGTTTCGGGATCGTCGGCAATGCCGGTGAACACCAGGTTCCCCGGTCCGGAGAGGCTTGGGGCCTCCTCGAAGAGCTGGGCATAGTGGCTTTCGACCGTGCGCAACTGCCGCTCGAGCGCGCCCGCCAATGCGTCGGCGCCGGCGAATCCCAAGAACGCCGCGAGCCGCGCCAGCCCGGCGGTGTCGGCCGGCAGCGCATGCGTCTGCGCATCCTCGACCATCTGCAGGCGATGCTCGATGCGGCGGAGGAAACGATAAGCCTCGCTCATCTCGCGCAGGGCGGTGGCATTGATGCGGCCCCCCGCCTCGAGCGCGGCGAGCGCCGCGAGAGTGGCCGGCGTGCGCAAGGCCGGCACGCGGCCGCCCCAGATGAGCTGCTGCGTCTGCACGAAGAATTCGATCTCGCGGATGCCGCCACGGCCGAGCTTCACGTCGTGGCCGAGGATGGCGATGCGGCCGCCGCCGCGATGGGCGTTGATCTGCCGCTTGATCGAATGGATGTCCTGCACCGCGGCAAAGTCGAGGCTCTTGCGCCAGAGAAAAGGCGTGAGCTCGGCGAGGAAGGCGCGCCCGGCGGCAAGGTCGCCCGCCACCGGCCGCGCCTTGATGAGCGCCGCCCGCTCCCAGTTCTGGCCCGCCGCCTCGTAATAGGTGAGCGCCGCCATGGTCGAGAGCGCGGGCGGCGTCGAGCCGGGATCGGGCCGCAAGCGCAGATCGGTGCGGAAGACGTAGCCCTCGACCGTGCGCTCCTGCATGAGCCCCACCAGCTCCTGCGCCACGCGCACGAAGAATTGCGCGGGGCTGCGTCGGCCCGTGTAGCGGCTTCGCTCGCCGTCATAGAGAACGATGAGGTCGATGTCGCTCGAGTAATTGAGCTCGCGCGCCCCGAGCTTCCCCACGGCGAGGACAATGAGCCCGCTTTGGGCCGCCGGATCGTCCTCCGAGACGAGCTCGGTATCGCCACGCGCGGCGGCGGCGCGCAGCAGATGCGCCACGGCGGCGGCAAGCGCCCGGTCCGCGAAATCGCTGAGCGCACCCGTCACTTGCGCGAGGTCCCACCATCCGGCGATGTCGGCGATAGCGACGAGGAGGGCGACGCGGCGTTTGGCGATCCGTAAAATGCGCATCAAGCTCGCGCGATCCGGCGTCGCGCTGGCGAGATCGCGATTGAGCCCGGCGAGGACTTCGGCGAAAGTAGCGTCCGCCCCCTGTTGCACGATCGGCCGCAGGAGGTCGGGCTCGTGGAGAGCAGAGTGCGTCAGGAAGGGGCTGTTGCCGAAAAGCGCGGCGAGGAGCCGATGTCCGGCGGCGTCGGCGGCAAGCTCGCGCATGAATGCGGCGAGCGGCGCGTCCGTTGTCTCCGCGGCCGCTTCCTGCCAGCGCTCGAAGCCAAGTCGCGCTTGCGCGGCGTCGGCCGGCGACGGCAAGCCCTCATAATCGGAGGCTGACAATAGCAACGCGCACCTTACCCGATGGCCGCGGCCCGAGCGGCAGACTGGGCGACCTCTTTCCGCCGGTCAAGGCTGTTGCGCGCTTCCCCCTCGCCCTGTCCCTCTCCCCGGTGGGGAGAGGGGACGCACGGCGCCGTTCTTGCCCCTCTCCCTTCGGGGAGAGGAAGGGGCCCGCCGCGGAGCGGCGGGAAGGTGAGGGGGCGACTCGCGGTGCTGACAAAGCCGGCACCACACCGTGACAGCGGCAAAAAACATCGCCCACTGGCTGTTGCGCTGGCTCGCGGGCTTCGCCGCCGGCCTGGCGCTCGCCGCCGCCTTCTTGGTCTGGCGTCTCTCCAGCGGTCCCATTTCTCTGGACGCGCTCACCCCTTACGTCGCCCGCGCCCTTGCCGGGACGGAAGCCGGCGTCAGCGTCGAGGTGGAGCACACCCAGCTCCGGCTCCGCGACGGCGCGGCGGCAGTCGACATCGTCGCCCGCGGCGTCCATCTCGCGCGGGAGAATGGCGAGGCGCGGCTCACCCTGCCTTCGGTCTCGCTGGGGCTAAGCCTCCGCGCCGCGCTGCGCGGTGTGCTGGCGCCGACGCATATCGCGCTCGAGCGACCGGAGCTCCACCTGACGCGCGCCGCCGACGGCACCTTCCACCTCGGCCTCGAGGGCGACGAGGCGGGCGGCGCCGATTGGGCCCAGGTGCTGCTGCACGATGTGGCGGCGCCGCCGGACCGCCGCGGACCGCTCGGATATTTGGCGCGCGTGGGCCTCCGCGACGCGGAGGTCGTGGTCGACGATCGCGCCTTGGGCGTCACCTGGCGCGCGCATCATGCCGATGCGAGCTTGGTGCGCGACGCGGCCGGCAGCTTTGGCGACATCGCCTTTTCCGTGACGCAGCCCGATGGCGGCGAGGCGACCTTGCGCGGCGGCTTCCATTTCGCCGCCGCCAGCAACGGGCTTACCGTGCAGCTCGGTTTCGGCGCGCTTCGCCCGGCGCTTTATGCCGCGGCGGCGCCCGGTCTGGCGCCGCTCGGCGTGCTCGCGCTGCCGGTCGGCGGCGAGGTGCAGGTCGAGCTCGACACCGCGCGGCTCGCCATTCGCGATGCCTGGTGCGTGGTCTCGCTCGGCGCCGGCCGGCTCGAGCACGCCGCGCTCGCGGGGGGCAGCGTCGCCGTTGCCGCGGGCGAGCTTGGCGCGCGCTACGATCCGACCGCGGGCCGCGTTCGCCTCGATCGCCTCACGATCGATCTCGGCGGTCCCACGGTGAGCCTCACCGGAACTGTCGACGGGCTCGGCGGCGGCGTGCTCGCCGGGGCCTTGCCGCAAGCGATCGATGTCGCGGGCGAGCTCCGCCTCGCGGCCGTGCCGGTCGATGATCTGCCGCGCTTGTGGCCGACGCAGCTTTCGCCGCGCACTCGCGCCTGGGTGACCGAGCATGTCCACGACGGCGTCGTCGACGATGTGGTGACCCATCTCGGCGCGCATGTCGATTTCGCCGCCGATGCGGCGAAACCCGTCGATCTCCGCACCATGGAGGGCACGTTCGCCTATCGCGGTCTCACCATCGCTTATTTCCCGCCGCTCGAGCCGCTGCGCGGCGTCGACGGCAATGCGAGCTTCGATCGCGCCCATCTCGACCTCGTCCCGAGGGCGGGCGCGGTGAAGGCGGTGCATCTGGCGGGCGGTGCGG
Source organism: Allostellaceae bacterium (assembly GCA_035945115.1). Lineage (GTDB taxonomy): Bacteria > Pseudomonadota > Alphaproteobacteria > ATCC43930 > CGMCC-115725 > DAHUYF01. The sequence goes on along the minus strand of DASZAN010000085.1, from coordinate 3,707 downwards.
CGAAGCTTGGCAAGCTCGACACCGACGACGAGGAGATCAACATCGATTTGGGATTGCGTGGACCGCTCCGCGATGTGCTGGACGTGCTCGACACCAAGCCGCTGCAATATGCGCGCGAACTCAAGCTCGATCCCGCCGGCGTCGCCGGCGCCGTCGATGGCCAGGTGCACTTCGCCTTTCCGCTGAAGCACGACCTCACCCTCGATCTCGTCGATTACGGCGCGCGCGCGCAGCTCACCGGCGTGACGCTCGAGCGCGCCGCCGCCGGCCATGATCTGACGCAGGGCGAGCTGCAGCTTCGCCTCGATCGCAGCGCCGTGAAGCTCGACGGCACCGCTGCGATCGCCGAGGTTCCGGCGAGCCTCAGCTGGATGTACAGCCTCAAGGCCAAGAGCCAGACGCGCGCCCGCTATGCGGTCAAGGCGCGGCTCGACGATGCCGCGCGCCGGCGCCTCGCGCTCGATTTCGTCGCCGACATGCTGAAGGGGCCGGTCGACGTCGATTTGACCTATACGCTGCTAACGGCGAACCGCGCCACCGCCGCCCTCTCGCTCGATCTGAAAGATGCAAGTCTCGCCGTCGCCAAGCTCAACTGGGAGAAGCCGGCGAAAGTACCGGCAGTGGCGAAGCTCGATCTCGACCTTGTCGACGAGCAGATCCGCGCTGTGCGTCAGGCGACGATTTCGGGCGATCGGCTCGATGTGCGGCTCGCCGCGTCGCTCGAGGGCGGCCGCGTCCTCCGCGTCGACGTGCCGCGGCTGGTGCTCGGCGAGACCGACGCGAGCGGCTCTCTCGCCCGCCGCGCCGAGGGCGGCTGGCGCGTCGAGCTCAAGGGGTTGAGCTTCGACGCGACGGCACTCATGACGGGCGTCGACCGTCCGGCCGAGGCAGAACAGCGCGATCCGCCGCTCGTCATCGACGCCGCCGTCGACCGGCTCGTGCTCGGTCCGAAGCGCGAGGCGCGCAACGTCACGGGGCAATTCTACAGCGATGGCCTTCATTGGCAGGCGATGAGCGTCGATGCCACCATGTTGGGCGGCGGCAAGATGAGCGTGCGCTTCGGCGAAGCCGCGGGCGATCGCACCTTCCGTCTCACCGCCGACGATTTCGGCGCCGTGCTCCGCCTCTTCGACGTTTCCGAGCATGTCGCGGGCGGCCAGCTCGAGGTGACCGGTCAGGTGGAGGATACGGGACCGCACCGCCTCTTCCGCGGCAAGGTGAGCGGCGCCGACTACCGCATCGTCGGCGCGCCCGTCTTCGCACGGCTGTTGTCTGTGGCGTCGCTCTCGGGCATCGGCGCGCTGCTCTCGGGCGAGGGCATTCCCTTCACCCGGCTCAAAGGCGATATCACCTTGGCCGATGGCAAGCTCGAGGTGAAGGAGCTCCGCGCTTATGGCGGCGCGATTGGCGTCAACGCCGCCGGTGTCTACGATCTCGCCGAGGAAAGTCTCGATATCTCCGGCACGCTCGTGCCCGCCTATACCATCAACAGCGTGCTCGGCAACATTCCCGTGCTCGGCAAGATCCTATTGGGCGGCGAGGGCCAAGGGATTTTCGCCGCCAATTTCCGCGTCACCGGCCGGACGAGCGATGCCAAGATCACGGTAAATCCGCTCTCGGCGCTTGCTCCGGGCTTCCTGCGCCACCTTTTCCTCTTCGACGCGCCGCAGCCGGCGCCGACGGCGAGCGCGCAGAAGCCGCAATAGAGAACGCCGCCGTCACCTCGGCGGGGACATCGTGAAGGGGCGCTCGATCGACTTCAGAATGATGAAGGGCAGGAGGCCACGCTGCGCCGGATCGAGCGGCTTCGCTCTTTGCTCGGGCGCGGACGATCCGCTCCTTGCGATCGCAGACGCCTCGGATGGATCCACATCGCGCGCCGCGCGGGTTTCATCGCTGGCGGCGCCGTGCACCTCGCCCGTCGAGCTGTGCGGCGCTCCACTCACGTCCTCGGCCGAATGCCTGAGCTGCCGCGACGAGCAAGGCGACGAGCAGAGTGGAGATGAGCCGAGCCCCTTCGCGCGGACCGCCACGCCTCGGGCCTCGCCGCGCCAGGCATTGCGCCATTGCCGTGACAAAGGGTCCAACGCCAACCGGTGGCGGGTGTTACCGGCCTGATGCGCAACCTCACGGGAATCGGCGCCGCTGTGGCATAAAAGTGTCACAGATCGTCTGAGGACCAATCGTCAAGCCTCAGCGTTGAAACCATTGTCATGGCTGAAGTTTTCACCATCCTCTTCGTGGATGACGACGACCTCGTGCGCGCGCCGCTTGCGGCGTTGCTCACGCTGAACGGAATGCGCGTGCTGACGGCGGCGAACGCGATCGAGGCCATGCGCGTCCTCGCACTCGAGCGGGTCGACGTGCTCTTCACCGACATCGTCATGCCCGGCGAGGACGGGCTCGAGCTGGCAAAGCAGGCAAAGCAGCTCCAACCCCACCTTCGGGTCATGTTCGCCACCGCCTACTTTTCGCGGGCCGCCTCGGCGGAGCAGTTCGGCAAGCTCCTCTTCAAGCCGCTGCGCGCCGAGGAGGTCCAGGCGGCGCTCGATGACGTGCTCGCGGAGAAGTCGCCGCCGCGAGACGAGCCGGGTTAGCGGACGCGACCCATGAAGCGCGTCCTCGTTGTCGAAGATCACCCCGAAATTCGCGCGTTGCTGACGCAGCTCCTCCGAGACGCCGGATACGCGGTGGTAGACGCCTGGACCTTCGTCGAAGCGAAAGCGAAACTAGCGGAAGGTCGCTTCGACCTTCTCATTTCGGATGTGCTCATTCCGGGTGGCGGGCTCGGGACGGATCTGGCGGAGATCGCCGTTTCGAGCGGAGTGAAATATCTGCTCGTCACCGGCCATCCCGCGGAAATGCGGGTCCTCGACGAGCGCAAGCAGCCTTATATCGCCAAGCCCTTCCGCGCCGCCGAATTCTTCGAACGCATCAACAGCGTCTGGAACACCGAAACGTCACCCCACGAGCGCTAGCTGGCGAGCTCGTCGGTCCGTGCCGGCTGATTTCGCTCGAAAGTCCCGATGTCTCGCTCCATCTCATGAGCTCCTCCCGCATCTTCGCATGGCGCGCGAGCAGCGCCAGGCGTCGGCAATGTTCGATGATGTCCTTGAGTGACGGCATGGCGCGCATTCTCGCTGGACGTGCTTGGTGGGTGCTCATACCGTCGCCCCAGGACTGGGGGCAAGCCACTCGAAAGGAGCAGGAAATGGTGATCAGCCGATAAGTTCGAGCTACACTGAATCGTTATTCTCCAAAAGGGTTGTTGTCCCCATAGAAACCTTCTGATCACCTGAGCGTTCGTCGACCGGCCCCACATGGGGCAAAGCGACAAGAAAGACGCGCCGTGGCTCGGGTCCTATTGGTAGAAGACGATCTCGACGTGCGTCCGCTTTTGGAGCACATTCTCCTCACCGACCCGCAGTACGAGGTTACCGCGGTCGAGAGCGTCGCCAACGCGACGGCGCTCTTGGCGACGCAGCCATTCGATCTCGTCGTCACCGACGTAAACCTGCCGGACGGCAGTGGACTAAGGATCGCCGATCGGGCGAAAGAGAAGGGGATAAGAACCCTTGTCATCACCGCCTATGGGCTCAGTCTCAACCCCGGCGATCTCGCCTCCTACGATTATCTGCTGAAGCCACTGCGGGTCCACGAATTGCTCGACGCCGTCCGCCGCGCCCTCGCTCCCGGCGCTTCGCAGA
>DASZAN010000084.1:0-17909 GCA_035945115.1 Allostellaceae bacterium | reverse complement strand
CGTCGCGCACCGCCGGCAAAACCTTGCCGTCGGCGCCGACGACCTTGATTCCCTCGGGGGCGTCCTTGAAATGCTTCACGTGGTTGTCGGCGTCGAAAGTCGGGAACCAGACGACCCGGCCATAGCCGCCTTGCATGCGCCACATCCATTGGACGGCGTCAGGATTGATGCCGCCTGCCGCGGAATTGAGCACGATGCCGCCGAAGGCCTTGATGCCCGAGACATGCTTGCGCACGAACCAGGCACGGTCGGCGGTCGAGACCACGTGGTTCTTGATGACCACCGCCTCGACGCCGCGGTCGCGATAAAGCGTCGCCATCTCCTCGTCGTCATAGCCGCGGCCGAAGACATCGGGCGCCGAATGGACATGCGTGTCCATAAGCCCGGCGATCGGGCTCGTCGCCGGTGGCGGCGGAGGAAAATTCCGTCCTTGCGCCAGTGTGCGCTTGGAGAACACCGTCGCGCCTAATCCGATGACGACCGGGGCCGCCAACCCGAGCTTCAGGAGATCGCGCCGGCTGGAGTGGAGCCCGCATCCCATGTGCAGCGTGCCGGGCGGATGCGGTTGGCCGCAGCTGTCGGTGAATTTCCAACGGGGCAGACAGGAGAGCGTCATGCGTGTCCTCCCTGGGATGTTTTCCCGAAGCTTAGCTCATCTCGCGGGCGTGCGCGCAAAGAAGCAGCACGCCGGCCTGTCGAACGCGCGCCTCGGCCAAGCCATCAGCCTGGCTGACGATGCCCTTAGTGGCGACGGCTGTGACGTTTCGCACACCGACCCGTGCCGGACCTGATAGAATGACCCCGATTTCAGCGCAACGAGGTTCCACCACACCAGGCGGCGGGGGGCAATGAGGCGGCGCGATTTTGTTGCGATGCTTGGCGGCGTGGCCGCGGCGTTGCCGGTCGTCGCGCGGGCGCAGCAATCGGAGCCGGCGCGGCGGATCGGCCTCCTGATGAACCGTGCTGCCGACTCTTCGGACGGGCAGGCCCGCCTTGCAGCGATCCGTCAACGCCTGCAGCAATTGGGCTGGCGCGAGGGCCAAAACCTGCTCATGGAGATACGCTGGGGCGCGGAGGATCCGGACCTCGAGCGCAAAGGGGCGGCAGAGCTTGTGGCGCTCGCGCCTGATGTCGTCCTCGCGGGCGGCTCGCTCGGCTTGGTGGCGATGCTCGGCGCGACCCGAACCATTCCAGTCGTGTTCGCGGGCATGGCCGATCCTGTCGGCCTCGGTGTCGTTGCGTCTCTCGCTCACCCCGGCGGAAACGCCACCGGCTTTTTGGCATTCGAATATAGCTTCACCGGGAAATTGCTGGAAGTTCTGAAGGAGATCGCGCCGGGCGTGACGCGTGCGGCGGTGCTTCGCGATCCTCTTTCGCCTCAAGGGATCGCGAATTTCGCCGTGATCCAGAGCACGGCGGCGTCGATGGGCGTGCAGGTGAGCCCGGTCGACATGCGCGATCCTGGCGAAATCGAGCGGGCCGTCGCGGCGCTCGCGCGCTCCGCCGGTGGCGGGCTGGTCGTGACGCCGAGCGGACTCACGATGATGCACAGTGGCGTGATCCTCAAGCTCGCGGCCCAGTACAAGCTGCCCGCGGTGTACGGTTACCGCGACCTCGTTGTCGGCGGCGGCCTGATCTCCTACGGGCCCGATTGGCTCGACCAATACCGGCGCGCCGCCGAGTACGTCGATCGCATTCTCAGGGGTGAGAAGCCGGGCGATTTGCCCGTGCAGGCGCCGACGAAGTATGAGCTCGCGGTCAATCTCAAAACTGCCAAGACGCTCGGTCTAACGGTGCCGGATTCGATTCTCGTCCGCGCCGACGAGGTGATCGAATAGCGCGGCGCGCTTCCAGATATGGCACTTCGGCAAGATAGATCACCACCGGTACCGGTCAGCACGTAGGGCGACATGGACATCTGCTGGGAGTGGTGGCGGACGCGATTTGACGCCGTGAGATCGCGTCCCCACCTCTTTCAGTGCATCGAATGATTGCGCCCCTCTCACCCCATCGCTGGCTCAAGCCCACGCCAAAAGGGCTTTACTGCGAGCCTGGCGACTTCTTTGTCGATCCGGCGGAACCGGTCGACCGCGCCGTCATCACCCACGGGCATGGCGATCACGCGCGCGCCAACAATCGCCAGGTGCTGGCGACGCGCGAGACGATCGCGATCATGCGGCGCCGGCTCGGCGACGAGGCGGGCGGCACGCTGCAGGCGCTCGACTACCGCGAAGCGATCCGCATCGGCGACATTTCCCTGACGCTCATTCCCGCCGGTCACGTGCTCGGCAGCGCGCAAGTGGTGCTCGAGCATCAAGGCTGCCGCGTCGTCGTCTCCGGCGACCACAAGCGCCGTCCCGATCCCACCTGCGCGGCCTTCGAGCTCGCGCGCTGCGATCTCTTCGTCACCGAGGCGACCTTCGGCCTGCCCGTCTTTCGTCACCCGCCGGACGAGCAGGAGATCGCGAAGCTCCTCCATTCGATGCGCGTCTTTCCCGAGCGCGCCCATGTCATCGGCGTCTACGCGCTCGGCAAGTGCCAGCGTGTCTTGGCCTTGCTGCGGCGCGCCGGATACGACGCGCCCGTCTATCTCCATGGCGCGCTCCAGTCGCTCTGCGCGCTTTATGAGGAGCATGGCGTGGCACTCGGGCCGCTCAGGCCCGCGACCGGCGCCACGCGCGAAGAGCTCGCCGGCAGCATCGTGCTGGCGCCACCTTCGGCGCTCTCCGACGTCTGGTCGCGCCGTATGCCCGATCCCGTGATCGCCATCGCCTCGGGCTGGATGCGCGTCAAGCAGCGGGCGAAGCAGCGCGGCGTCGAGCTGCCGCTGGTGATCTCCGATCACGCCGATTGGGACGAGCTTGACCGGACGATCAGCGAGGTGGAGGCGGGCGAAATCTGGGTGACGCATGGCGCCGAGGAAGCGCTCGTCCGCCAGGCGCATCTGAAAGGAATTGCGGCGCGCGCCTTGTCGCTCGCGGGATTCGAGGACGAGGCGGAATGAACCGCTTCGCCCAACTGCTCGACGCGCTGCTGTTGACGCCCTCGCGGAACGGCAAGCTCCGCCTCATGAAGGAGTACTTCGCCGAGACGACCGATCCCGAGCGCGGCTGGGCGCTGGCGGCGCTCACCGGCGAGCTCTCCTTCAACGAGGTCAAGCCCGCGCAAATCCGCGATCTCGTCTTGAGCCGCGTCGATGCCGAGCTCTTCGCCTGGTCCTACGATTTCGTCGGCGACCTCGCCGAAACGGCATCCCTCATCTGGCCGGTCCGGCCCGGCGCCGATCACGTGCCATCGCTCGCCGAGATCGTCGCCGAGCTCGATGCCGCGACCCGCGCGACCGCCGGCGAACGGCTCGAGCGCTGGCTCGACGCGCTCGATGCCACCGGCCGCTGGGCGCTCTTGAAGCTCATCACCGGCGGCTTGCGCGTCGGCGTCTCGGCGCGGCTCGCGAAGACCGCGCTGGCGCAGGAGACGCACGTCTCGCTCGAGGATGTCGAGGCGGTGTGGCACGGGCTCGCGCCGCCCTATGGCGAGCTTTTCGCCTGGCTCGACGGGAAGGGACCGCGGCCGGAGACCGGGAGCCAGCCCACCTTCCATCCGCTCATGCTGGCGCAGCCGGTCGAAGAAGGCGACCTCGACGCGCTCGATCCCGCGGCTTACTGCGCCGAGTGGAAATGGGACGGCATCCGCGTGCAGCTGGTGAGCCGCGGCGACGAGAAGCGGCTCTATTCGCGCTCGGGCGACGATATCGGCGGAGCCTTTCCCGACATTCTCGACGCCATGCCCGATGCGGTCGTGCTCGACGGCGAGCTCTTGGTTTTGCGCGATAGCGAGGTTGCGCCCTTCAACGATCTGCAGCAGCGGCTCAATCGCAAGGTCCCGTCGGCGAAAATGCTCGCGGACTACCCGGCCTGGGTTCGCCTTTACGACATGCTCGAAGAAGGCGGCGAGGATCTGCGGCCCCTTTCCTTCGACGAGCGCCGCCGCCGCCTCGAAGCCTGGTATGGCGCGGGTCCGCGGCCGCGGCTTGATCTCTCGCCGTTGGTGCCGTTCTCGAGCTGGGACGAGCTGCGCGCGCTTCGCGACGGCGCGCGCGCCCGCGGCATCGAGGGCCTCATGCTGAAGCGCGGCGATGCGCCCTACGTCACCGGCCGGCCGAAAGGCCCGTGGTTCAAGTGGAAGCGCGGCGCGCTCACCGTCGACACCGTCCTCATGTACGCGCAGCGGGGGCACGGCAAGCGCTCGCCCTTTTATTCCGACTACACCTTCGGCGCTTGGCAGGATGGCGGCCTCGTGCCGGTCGGCAAGGCCTATTCGGGATTCACTGACGAGGAACTGCGCCGGCTCGACCGCTGGGTGCGCGAGCATACGGTGGCGCGCTTTGGCCCGGTGCGCGAGGTGGCGCCCAAGCTGGTGTTGGAGATCGCCTTCGACAGCGTCCACCGCTCGACGCGGCACAAATCCGGGCTCGCCATGCGCTTTCCCCGCGTCCACCGCATCCGCTGGGACAAGCCCGCCGCCGAGGCCGATACGGTCGAGACGCTGGAGCGGCTCATCACCTAGTGGATAAGATCTGGCGCTTGGTTCCCGTCGCGTAGGTCGGTTCGGGACGAGAAGCGGACATTATGCCCGCCTCTAACGGTCGCACCTGACCCCGCGTAGCGGACCTCGTGGACCTCGTCGAGGAGGTGCAACGCTTCGATTGGATCGGACGAGAAAGCTTCGAACCCTCATCGCAAGTCAGGGGATGAAGAACAGCGTCAACAGCGAGCGCGGCCAGTATAAGATCGATCTTGTGTGCTTCCAGGCTCACCACAGCTACCAGGGAAACAAAGATGGCCGACATCTCGCCTGATCTGTTCATGGACGCGGTCCTCGCGTACCAGCAGACCGCCGCGATCAAAGCTGCTCTCGAGCTCGACCTCTTTACCGAGATCGCGAAGGGCAATGTCACGGCCGAGAGTCTCGCGCAGAAAACCGGAGCGGCGGTTCGTGGCATCCGCATACTCTGCGACTACCTCACCGTTCGCGGCCATCTCGAAAAGCAGGATGACTATTTCCGACTCACTCCATCCACGGCCGCGTTCTTGGACCGAAACGCGCCGTCGTGGATGGGTGGCGTCGTCGAGTATCTCGCCGCGCCCGAGATGATGGACCTCTTCCTGAGCAATCCCGCCGCGTATGTCCGAAACGGCGGCTCGATCGGGCTAGCAAACAATGCGCCGGATCATCCGATCTGGGTGAAGTTTGCGCGAGCGATCGGGCCGTCCAGGGTTCCCGTCGCAAAAAGAATCGCGTCTGAGCTTGCAGTCTCGTCTCCCCGCAAGGTGCTGGATGTCGCCGCCGGACACGGAATGTTTGGCATTTCAATTGCTCAAGCCGTCACGAACGCGGAGATCACGGCGGTCGATTGGCAGAGCGTCCTTTCCGTCGCACGAGAGAACGCCGAGGCGGCGGGCGTGTCGGAGCGCTATCACACCTTGGCGGGGAGTGCGTTCGACGCGGACTGGGGCCGCGGGTTCGATCTGGTTCTCCTGGCCAATTTCCTCCACCAACTCGATCGTGACGCCTGTGTGATCCTTCTTCGGAAGGCATGCAAGAGCCTCGTCTCCGGAGGGCGTGTTGTAGCTGTCGATTTTTTGCTGAATGAAGACCGGGTGTCTCCGCGCTTCCCGGTCATGTTCGCATTTCAGATGCTCGGTTCGACGCCGCAGGGTGACGCATACACGGCCAGCGAGTTCGAGGAAATGGGCCGCGCCGCAGGATTTGGAAAAGTGATCGCGAAGCCGCTGCCGCCAACTCCACAGAGCCTCATTCTATTCGAGTAGGCGTGTTACGGTATGCTATCGTTCCGTCGGAAGTGCGGAACGGCGCGGTGCTAGCCGCCGGCTGCCAACGGGATGCCGAAATGAAACGGCGTGACTTCATCATGTTGCTTGGCGGGACGGTGACCGCTTGGCCACTCCTCGCGCGGGCTCAGCAGCAGGCGATGTCGATGATTGGGTTCGTGAGCAGTCGCTCGCCCGGGGAGTCTGCAGGCGTTGTCGCAGCTTTCCGCCAAGGTCTGAGCGAAGCGGGATTTGTCGAAGGTAAGAATCTGACGATCGCGTTTCGCTGGGCTGAAGGTCACTACGACCGATTGCCCGCACTGATGCGTGAACTCGTTGGTCTGCGAGTAGCAGTGCTTTTTGCAGCAGGCGGACCGCCCTCGGCTCTTTCGGCCAAGGAAGCGACTTCGACGATTCCGGTCGTCTTCTCGGCAGTCAGCGACCCAGTCCGTATGGGTCTCATTTCCAGCCTTAACCGGCCGGGTGGCAACCTCACCGGCATGAGCTTTCTGAACTCGGAAATAGTAGCGAAAAGCGCACAGCTTCTGAAAGAAGCGGTTCCCGCGACTGCTGTGATTGCCTTTCTGGTGAATCCAGCCGGGCCGAGCGCCGAGATTTTCGCGAAGGAGGCGCCGACAGCCGCGAGCGCGCTTGGGATCCAAATTCCTGTGCTCAACGCCAGCACCGAGCGCGAGTTGGATGAAGCTTTCGCCTCGTTGGGAAAATTGGGCGCGGTCGGGCTCGTCGTACCTGCCGAACCGTTCTTCGACAGCAATCGTGATAAGATCGTGGCACTCGCCATACGATACGCGGTCCCCATGATCGCCAACTTGCGTGAATACGTCGTGGCTGGCGGATTGATGAGCTACGGACCAAGCCTACCGGACTTGTATCGCCGGGCAGGAACCTATGTCGGCCGGGTACTCAAGGGCGAAAGGCCGGCCGACCTCCCGGTTATGCAGCCGACTAAGTTCGATTTGGTGCTCAACCTCAATACCGCCAGGACGCTCGGCTTGATGATTCCCGACAAGCTCATCGCGCTTGCCGAGGAGGTGATCGAATAGCTGCCTTTTGCTGCAATGCGTTGGGCCGCTACTAGCACAAAGCGGCGGTAGGCCGGATTTCTGCTCCGGGTCTTGGCTGTGTGAAAACCCTTCGACGGAGCGCTCTGGCGCAAGATTGATTCGCGTAGGCACCGGCTTTCGTGCGATTGACTCGCCCTAGGCCAGCGTTCGTTTCGCTTTGTTGCGCGATGAAAGGTGCATCGAGCGTTTTTACACAGCCAGGGTCGAGAGCAGCCGTGACTGATGGATATCAAGCGTCAGATTTGCGCCACTAGACTCTAAGGCAGCGCCGGCTCCTCGGCCTGCACATAGCGCATGTTGCCGAGCTCGGCGCGCGCCTGGTTCGGGTCCATGATCGCCACCACGAGGGTATCCGGCTCGAACGGGCTGAAGACGCCGTTGCCGCTGTTGTAGGAGCGCAGCGACTGGATCTTGGCGTAGAAGACGTCACCGGGCTTGACCGCGATGGTCTTGAACTGGTTGGGAAAGGCGCCGAGCGAATAGACCGAGACTTCGTAGGTTTCAGGCGGCACGTCGCGATAAAAGACACCGCCGGGGATCGAAATGCCGACCACCTGTCGGTTCAAGTAGAGATAGGGCCGCGACAGGCTCTCATAGGGCTCGTAGTCGCGATAGAAGTAGATGCGCCCCTGATTGGGTGGCACCGGCGGAATCGTGGTGGCGACCTGCGGGTAAAAAGGTGCCTGCGGGCCAAGACAGCCGGCGAGCGCGAGCAGAAGCGCTGTGCCGGCGAGCCGAAGGAGATACATCATGGCTGGCTCCGTCGCATGAAGAGGGTGATTGGCCTCACGAGGGCGACGCGGCCCCGACCGCAGCGTGGGCCACCACCGTCCTCTCCGGCGGGACATAGTGCATCCGCGCGAGGTCGCGGTGTGCTTGGGCGGGATCAACCAGCGTGACGATGAAGGTGTCGCGCTCGTAGTTCGGGTCGCCGCCGCCGCTTTGCCAGGCTCGCAGTGACTCGATCTTGGCATAGACGATGTCGCCGGCTCGCGCCGCGATCGTCTTGCTCGCATTGGGGAAATCGCCTTGGGTCCAGGCGCTGATGGTGTATGTCGCCGGCGCCACATCGCGGTAGGAAACGCCACCGGGAACCGACACGGCGACCCGTTGGCCATTCAAGTAGAGATAGGCTTGCGTCAAGCTCTCGTAAGGCTCGTATTCGCGATAAAAGTAAATGCGCGCCATACCGGCCGCGGGCTGCGAGATCGTCGATACGGCGTCGGGAAAAAGTGGGCCGGTGGGGCCGGTGCAGCCGGCGACCGCGACCATGAACAGCGATGCGACCCATCTGAGCGTCGGAGCCATCTAACAGTCCTTTCCTCAAGAGCGATGCCCCTGGTTCTAGCGCAGACCCAACCTTTCAATCCGCGCTTTCTCGGCGGGCACCCGTGCGGCAACCGCATCGGCTCCCAACGCCGCGCCGACTTCTTGTCCAACATAGCGCATGGTGGCGAGCTCGCGTTGCGCTTGCGCCGGGTCGATGATCATCACGATGAAGGTGTCGCGCGCGAAATTGCTGTCGCCGCCGCCATCCTCCCAACCGCGGAATGATTCAACTTTCGCATAGATCGTGTCGCCCGCACGCAGCCCCACGATCTTGCTCGAATTGGGAAAATCTTTCTGGGTCCAGACCGCGATGGCGTACGTCGCCGCCACCACATCGCGATAAAAGAACCCGCCCGACACCGAAACGCCGACCGGCGCGCCGTTCAGGTAGAGAGAGGCCTGCGACAAGCTCTCATAGGGCTCATAGTCGCGATAGAAATAGATGCGGGCGCGATCGGCGGCGAGCGGCGGGATCGTCGACGCCATCTCCGGATATAGTGGGCCGCGCGCCCCCGCGCAGTTGGCGAGCGCGATCAGCAACAGCGGAAGGAGGCGCTGCGTGATGCGTCTCATGACGACTCCTTGAGCGCCGCCCGGCGGATCAGCTCGAGCGCGCCACATCACTCGGCGGCTGAACATAGCGCATATTCGCGAGCTCGCGTTGTGCTTGCGCGGGATCGATGAGCATGACGACGAACGTGTCTGGATCATACCCGCCGCCTTCACCGCCGCCACCCCCGCCGAACCAGGCATGCAGCGATTCGATCTTGGCATAAACGGTATCGCCGGCTTTGAGCGCGACGTGCTTATCGGCATTAGGGAAGGCGCCGACAGAATAAACCGAGATGTCGTAAGTGCCGGGCGCCACGTCGCGATAGAACACAACGCCGGGCTTCGACACCCCGGCTGTCGCGCCGTTCAGGAATACGTCGGTGGGCGCCAGACTCTCATAGGGCTCGTAGTCGCGGTAGAAGTAGACGCGGGCGCGATCCGGCGCGACCGGCGGGATCGTCGCGGCGACTTGCGGAAAGAGCGGCCCTTGCGGGCCGGCACATCCGGCGAGCGCCGCCAGCAGCAATGCCAGAAACCAGCGAGATTTGCCGGGCATGGGAACCCATCCGTTCGGCCTCGCCAAGAGAAGCCTCAGGGCCAAGATAAGCGATCGTGCGAACCATCGGAATGTCTTGGCCACGGCGATGCTATCCTTCCCTTTCGGTCGCGTGCGCGGGCGCTTTCCCGATCACGAACCGTGATCCCCGCCGTAGCGCAATTGCGCCATCTCGGCGCGTGCCTCCTCCGGCGGGATGAGCCGCGCGGTGAAGGCCGGCCATTCAGCGAAGCAATCGCCCGACCAATTCCGTATCGCGTCCACCCTGACATAGAGGGTATCGCCGGGTCGGAGCGCGACGTGCTTGAAGGGGTCGAGGAAATCGTTTCGCGAATAGACGTAGATTTCGTAGTTGCCGGGCAGCACGTCGAGCTTCGAGACCTCGCCCGGCACCGACACGGCAGCCTCCCGGCGATTGAGGTAAATCGCCGACAGCGACAGGCTCTCGTAGGGTTCATAGAAGCGATAGAAGAAGATCCGCGCCTTGTCGGTGGGAACGGGCGGCAGAGCGACGGAGGCGAAGGCCGGCTCGCGTGGTCGCCCGGCGCAGGCGCAAAGCAGCAAGAGCGCGCCAGCCGCGATCGCCTGCGATAGCTTCTTATAGGTCGCCATCACGCACGCTCCTCGCCGGACGAAGACGTGGCGACGCCGCGCAGAGCCAACGAGACCCACCGCCGACGATCCTGGTGGCGATCTCTTATCGTTTTCATCATTTTAGCACCCGCCGGTGCTGCAGCGATCACTTTCCCGTGGGGCACCGGCGCGGGCCGTCTAAACGAGGCCCAACATTTGCTCGAGCGCCCCGCAGAGCATTTGTCCCAGGAGGATGTGCATTTCCTGAATCCGGGCGGTGACGCGCGAGGGCACGATGACGAGCGGATCGGCGAGGCCGCGCAGGTCACCGCCGTCGCCGCCGCTGAGCGCCGCCGCACCGAGGCCCATGGCGCGCGCCGCTTCGAGGCCGAGAATGACGTTGCGGCTCCGGCCCGAGGTGCTGATGCCGATAGCGAGATCGCCGGCTCGGCCCAGTGCGCGCACCTGGCGCGCGAAGAGATGCTCGAATCCCAGATCGTTGCCGATCGCGGTGAGCGCCGAGCTGTCGGTGGTGAGCGCCAGCGCGGCGATCGGTGGGCGATCCTTGACGTAGCGCACCGCGAGTTCGGTGGCGAGGTGCTGCGCGTCGGCGGCGCTGCCGCCATTGCCGAAGAAGAGCAGCTTGCCGCCGCCGCCGATCGCCGCCGCCGCCCGCTCGGCAAGCGCGCGGAAGGGCCCCTCGCAATGCGCGAGCGTCGCCCGCGTGACGGCCTCGTGCTCGGCAAATTCGCGCTTGAAGAATGCCTCGAGGTCCATGCTCCTCCTCAGCCTCTTGCCCCGCTTGCCGCCGCCAAAGCCATGGGATAGGTCTTCCGCCATGGCGACTGCAAGCCTCGCGCGTCGGCGCGCGCTCATCCTCGACCGCGACGGCGTCGTCAACGAGGACGGCGGCTATCTCCATCGTATCGAGGATTGCCGCTTCGTCGAGGGCATCTTTGCACTGACGCAGGCTTTTGCCCGGCGCCATTTCGCGATCCTCATGATCACCAACCAGTCGGGCATCGGCCGTGGCCTTTATACCGAGGCGGATTTCGCAAAGCTCATGGGCTGGATGGGCAGCGAATTCGCCCGCGCGGGCGTCGAGATCGCCGGCATTTACCATTGTCCCGATGCGCCCGACACCGTCCCCCCGAGCACATGGAACGGGCATCGCCTGCGGAAACCCGGTCCCGGCATGGTCCTGAAGGCAGCCCACGAATTGTCGCTCGACCTCGCCCAGTCTTGGCTGGTGGGCGACAAGCTCGCCGATATCGAGGCAGGGCGCGCCGCGGGCGTCGGCGGGCTCGTGCTCTATGACCCCTCTGCCCCAGCGACGGCGCGGCAGGGCGATTTCTGGACCGTGCCGCGCCTTGCCGATGTCGCAGCCTTGCTCGAGACACAAGAGGGATGAAGGCTTAACCCTCGCGCGTTATCTTGCGGCCCGGCGAGGCAAGAAAGGATTTTCCGTGAAGGTCATGGTGACGGGCGGTGCCGGCTTCATCGGCACCTCCGTGGTTCGGCATCTCCTCGGCGAGGGCATCGGCGTCGTCAACGTCGACAAGTTGACGTATGCCGGCTCGAACCCGCCGCTGGGTGCGCTCGCCGAAGGCGGGCGCTATGCGCTCGAGGTGGCCGACATCGCCGATGCCGCCGCGCTTGCCCGCATCTTCGCCGAGCACCGGCCCGACGCGGTGATGCATCTCGCCGCCGAGACCCATGTCGACCGCTCGATCGATCGCGCCGACGATTTCATCCACAGCAACCTGGTCGGCACCTTCACCTTGCTCGAGGCGGCGCGGCAGTATTGGCAGGGGCTCGACGCGGAGGACAAAGCGCGCTTTCGCTTTCACCACATTTCGACCGACGAGGTGTTCGGCTCGCTCGGCGCCGAGGGCCGCTTCACCGAGGAGACGCCCTATCGCCCGATGAACCCCTACGCGGCAAGCAAGGCCGGCGCCGATCATCTGGTGCGCGCCTGGCACAACACCTTTGGTCTGCCCGTGGTGCTGACGAATTGCTCCAACAACTACGGACCGTGGCAATTTCCGGAGAAGCTCATTCCCTTGAGCATCCTCAATGCGCTCCAGGGCAAGCCGCTGCCGGTCTATGGCACCGGCGGCAATGTGCGCGACTGGCTTTATGTGGGCGACCATGCCGCGGCGCTCTGGCGGGTTCTGCGCGAGGGGCGCCTCGGCGAGAGCTACAATATCGGTGGCGGCGAGGAGCGCAGCAATCTCGAACTCGTGCGCCTTCTCTGCGCCATCCTCGATGAGGAATTGCCGGATGCCGCCGCGCGTCCGCATGCGCGCCTCATCCGCTTCGTCGAGGACCGTCCCGGGCATGATTGGCGCTACGCCATGGATGACGGCAAGCTCCGCCGCGAGCTCGGCTGGCGGCCGAGCGAGAGCCTCGAGACGGGCCTGCGCAAGACCGCGCGTTGGTATCTCGAGAACCGCGCGTGGTGGGAGCCCATTCGCAGCGGCCGCTATCGCGGCGAGCGGCTCGGCCGAGGCAACTCATGAAAGGCATCATCCTCGCGGGCGGCGCCGGCACGCGTCTTTATCCGCTGACGCGCACCATCTCCAAGCAGCTGCTGCCGATCTACGACAAGCCGATGATCTTCTATCCCCTCTCGGCGATGATGCTGGGCGGCATGCGCGACATTCTCGTCATCACCACGCCCGCCGACGCGCCGCTCTTCCGCACGCTCTTGGGCAACGGCGCACAGTGGGGGATTCGCTTGAGCCATGCGGTGCAGGAAAAGCCGGGCGGTCTCGCCGAGGCCTTCCTGGTCGGGCGCGATTTCCTCGCCGGCGAAGGCTGCGCCCTCATGCTCGGTGACAATCTCGTCTATGGCGACGGCCTCACCGAGATGATGCGCCGCTCGGCGGCGCGCCGCGAGGGGGCGACCGTCTTCGCCTACCGCGTCGGCGACCCCGAGCGCTATGGCGTCGTCGAGTTCGACGCCGACGGCATCGCGCTCGCGATCGAGGAGAAGCCGAAAGCGCCGCGCTCGAACTGGGCGGTGATCGGGCTTTATTTCTACGACCGCGACGTCGTCAGCATCGCCGAGCGACTCACGCGCTCGCCGCGCGGCGAGCTCGAGATCACCGATCTCAACAATGTCTATCTCCGCGCCGGCAAGCTCGCGGTCGAGCGGCTCGGCCGCGGTTATGCCTGGCTCGACACCGGCACGCACGAATCGCTTCTCGAAGCGTCGGAATTCGTGCGCACGCTCGAAAAGCGCACGGGGCAGAAGATCGGCTGCGTCGAGGAGGTGGCATTCCGCCAGGGCTTCATCGACGCGCGCCAGCTGAAGCGCCTTGCCAAGCTCTACAACAAATCCGACTACGGCGCCTATCTCGAGCAGCTCGTCGAGGAGCGCGGATAAATCAACGCGTTTGCGTTTCCTCGAGGAGTCCGAGCTTTTGCCCCAGCCACTTTGTCGTCGGCGCTTGGATGAGGATCGTCATGAGAATGGCGATAAAGGTGACGGATGCAATCACGCGCGCGCCGGGCGCGTTCATGCCGACCAATAGACCGGCGAGCGCCGCCGGGATGACACCGGTTTCACGGGTCCAACACATGAACAGAATTTCGCTGGTGTTCCACCGCGCGCGTCGGTCCGGCCACGCGCACAAGAACACCGTTAGCGGCCGGGCGACGAACATGAAGATGCTGGTGACGATGATGCCGCCCGTCAGGTACTGGTTCATGAGACTGAAGTCGACTTGGGAGCCGAGCAGGAGAAAAATAAAGAGACGCATGATGAACGCCGTGGTCGTCACATATTGATCGAGTTGTTGCTGCTCCCCTTGGCCCATCTTGAACCCAAACGCGTCCTTGTTTCCGATGACGATGCCAAAAACAAAAACCGCCATGAAACCGCTGGCTTGAAGGCCATCGGCCGCGAAATAGGCGCCGATCACCGCGACGAGCGTCACCACGGGCGCATATTCCATGAGAAATGCCCACCGCTCATGGGCGATGAGCAAGGCAGCAAGGTATCCCAAGACGCAGCCGGCGACGATGCCGACGATCGCTTGCTTCAGGAGATCAAGCAAAGACGACGCCAACGAAAACTCGCCGCTCCCCAAGGCGACAGTGAGGACACCGAAGGTCAGGA
The DNA here is from genome assembly GCA_035945115.1 of Allostellaceae bacterium. Lineage (GTDB taxonomy): Bacteria > Pseudomonadota > Alphaproteobacteria > ATCC43930 > CGMCC-115725 > DAHUYF01. The sequence continues at coordinate 3,857 of DASZAN010000084.1, read as the reverse complement.
TCGCGCCCGTCGCGTCGTTGAAAGCGGACTCGCTCATCACGGTCTGCGCGACGCGGTCGCGGATCTTGACCTGTCGAAAAATGGGAACCAGCGTCGCCGGGTCCGTCGAGGCGATTGCCGCGCCCAAGAGCAGCGCCACCGTCAACGGCACGCCCAGAACAAAATAGGCGGCGATTCCGGTCACGGCCGCCGTGATCACGACGCCGACCGTGGCGAGCACGACAATGGTGATCCAAACCTGCTTCAGCACCTCAAATCGCAGCGATGCGCCGCCATCGAAAAGAACATAACTCGCGCCAAACAGCAGGACGATCTGGTTCAGCGCCGAATCCGACTTGATGTCGATCAACCCCAGCGCTCCCGGGCCGATCAACATGCCGACGATGAGAAATACTGCGATGTCCGGCACCTTTATTTTCTGTGCCAGTAATCCCGTGATGGTGCCGATGGCCAGAATGACGCCACCGGACATCAATATGTGTTTCGCAATTTCTACGGATGCCGGCGTCGCCAAAGTTTCCCACCACCGCCAGGATTATCGCACCGTCCGACGACCTGCGGTGCCGCGGTGATGCTGCCGGGCGAGTTGCAGAATTGCAAGACGAGCGATCACTCGTCGGGGTTCGCTTGTATCAAGCAGCGCCGGCTTGGACGACCCGGAGGGTGTGCTGACGCGGTCGCGCTCGTTTATGAGTGACCGCTTATGAACCGCCGCTCCCTACACCCGCTCCGCCACCTTGTCCTTCTGCCAGGTGTCGACGATCTGCCGTGCGCCGTTGGTGGCGGGGTCCATGGCGGTGTCGTGATTGGGAAGCTTGGCGGTAAGCTCGATCACATAGCCGTTGGGATCGCGGAAGTAGATCGAGTGGATAAAGCGATGATCGGAGATGCCGCGTACCTCGCGGCCCTCGGCCTTGCCCTTCTCGAACATGCGCTTCAGCGTCTCGTAGTCGACCTCGAGCGCGATATGGAGGTCATAGTCGTGCTGGTCCTTGAAGTCGAAGGGCCGATCGGGCGCCTCGAAAAAGGCGAGACACGAGCCGTCATCCATCTGGTAAAAGGTGTGGAGCACGTCCGTGTGCCGGCCCGTCATCGACTCCTTGATGCGAAGCGCATTGACGAGCGGCAATCCGAGAAAGCCCTCGTAGAAGCGTCGCGTGTCTTCGGAATCACGGCAGCGGTAAGCGTTGTGATGGAGGCCCTTGATCACGGTCGATCTCCCCTTCGCGAGCGTGCGGCGGAGGGCGGCGGCGCAAGCGCCGCCGCTCCCATATACCCTATATGGCGACGAACGGCATGCCTTTCACCTGCTCGGCAAAGCCGTGGATCGCCTCGTAGGTCTTGGCGTAGGTGGGCCGGCTCTTCATGAGATCGAGCCAGCGGGCGATGTTGGGGTAAGACTTCAAATTGCAGCGGATCACTTCGCCCACCTGGAGAATGGCAAGGCCGAAATAGTCGGCGACGGTGATCTCATTGCCGCAGAGATATTTGTGGCTGCCGATAATGTGATCGTTGAGCACCTTGAGCCAGCGCTCCGTCCCCTCCTTGCCCCATTTGACTGTCGATTTCTGGGTTTCCTCGCTCTCCCGCTTCAGTGAGGGGAAGAGCTGGGGGTAAATGAGGCCGTAGCCATAATCCCGATAGAATTGTGAATTGAACCAGTCCATCACCTCGTTGATCCGCGCCCGCGCCTTCAAATCCTTGGGATATGCCGGCGAATTGGTCTTTTCGGCGAGATACTTGAGGATCGCCGAGCTCTCGCTGAGGCGGAAGTCGCCGTCCTCGAGCAAGGGAATGAGCTTCGACGGATTGAGGCCGGCATAGGGTTCCTTCATGTGCTCGCCGGTGAAGATGTCGACCACTTGCATGTCGACGGGAATCTTGTTGTCGGCGACGAACAGCATGACGGCGCGACTGGTGGTGGACGCCGGGTGCATATAGAGCTTCATGGTCGAGACCTCCCTCTGGCCGTGCACAGGGCATGCGGCGGTCTCTATCCATGACACATCCGCCCCGCCCGTGCCAAGCGAGGGACGCAACACGGCTCGATCAAGAAACGGTGCGCTGATCGCGCCGCGGCGCGGTCGGATCAGCGCTCGTTCTTGCGCGGGCGGCCTCGTCGGCGGCGCCCTGTGTTGGCGCCGGCGCTTTCGCTCTTACGCGGGCGCCCGCGCCGCCGCGGCTTGTCGCCGGCCGTGGCCGCCGTCATGGCGTCTTCCCACGCGCCGGTGGACGCCTGGCCGTGGCTACGCGAGGGCAACATCATCTCCATCGCGCGTTGCTGCATCTGCAGCATCGACCTGGTGGCGCTGACCCAGCCTGCCATCCACGCCGTCCAATAATCTGTCGGATTTTGCATGCGCGCGCTCTTCCCCTGCCGGTGTTCCCCACCGGGCGCTAACGTCGATTTGCGCGCAGCGTTCCGGTTCAGGCCCAGGCGACGCTCGAGGCGGCCTTTTTCTCCGGCTGCAAAATCTCGCTCAATAGCCGCATCACCTGATGCATGGTGGGCCAAGGCAGCTTCTGGCCCTTGAAGCGGCCGGTGAGCACGTGCCAGCAATAGGCCGCGTGGTTGGCCTTGCCGAGACCACTGCCGAGATCCCAATAGGCTTTGCCGCAGGTGCGCAGGAAGCCCAAGAACTGCGTCGAGTTGGTCTTGTGCTTGAACATGTTCTCGTAGCCTTCGGTGTATTCGCGCAAGATCGTGTCGACCGTCTGCCATTCGCGGCGCAGCTGATCCTTCACGCCATCGAGCGTGGCGAGGAGCTTCGAGCGCTCGTCGTTGGGCACCGCGCCCACCGGCACCTCGACCCCTTTGAGCCAGCGCGCCATTTCGATGAGGCGCGGCTGCACCCGCGCATATTGGAAGGAATAGAAATTGATGCCCTTCCACGCCGCGAAAATCTCAAGCGCCTTGTCTTCGGGAAGGCGGAAAGCGGCGATGAGCGGCTTGAGCGCGGCGACGTCCTTGGCCTCCCAGATTTTCTCCACGAGCTGGCGCGCTTTTTCGTCCGAGGACATGGCGTCGGGGAAGGCGGCCTTCACCAGCGGCTCGAAGCGCTGCAGAATGAAGATCTCGATTTCCTTCCACTGCTCGGGACTGATGTCGAAATAGGCCTCGTTGACGTTGAGGCCGCGCCGCATGAACACGTCCTTCATCAGGAAGGGATCGAGCGACGGCAGGCTGTCGAGCACCTCGAGCAGACGCAGATCCTCGGCGAGCGCCTCCTTGGTGAGCTGCGCGCCCTGGCCAAAATTCTCGAGAATGCTCTGCTGGAGATTCTTGTCGTGGAGGAAAATGGTCCGCCCGCCCTCGTAGATGTCGGCCTCATTGAAGGGGAAATAGAGCTTGGTGCCGACTGGCGGGACATAGATGCCCTTGCGCTCGCTCTCGGGAACGGTGTCCTTGATGAACACCAGATTATTAAGCGGCGGATTGCGAAAGAAGCGCGCGGCATTGGCGTCCTTGGCCAAGACCTGGCGCGTCAGCGCATTGCAGTTGAAGACGCGCGAGGAGCCCGCGTCGAGCATCGGTTTCAGATATTTGACTGCCATCCTAACCGCGCCGGGGCCTTTCGGCCCTATTCTGGTGATCCGATGGCACCAATCCTTAGCGCCGGTTGGTTAAGGCTTGCTCAATTCCGGCTAAGCCCTTGAGGACGCACCGAATTTCCGGCGAAGATGGTGGACACGACAGGGATTGAACCTGTGACCCCTTCCATGTCAAGGCGGTGGATACCTAGGACTTTCAAGGACATAAGTGCCTGCGGCATCGGCATTTCCTTCATGCGTTTCTGCCGTTTTTGGACAAGCCGCCTTACAGCTGTAAGGCGCTTTCGTTCTCGTTTCTTCCTAGC
>DASZAN010000083.1:0-19578 GCA_035945115.1 Allostellaceae bacterium | reverse complement strand
TCTCGCGCTGCGAGGTGACGCCGACGACCTTGAGGAACTTGCGCACTTCCATGTTGAAGCGGTCTTCGTCCATGCTGCTCTCCGCCGGTTCGAGGCATGGGTGGCGGGCCGCCGCCCATCGGCCTATTCTCCTTATAAGAGCTACCGCCGGGAGGAAGAAATGCAATTGACGCCGGCCCAGATCGCCGAGTTCGAGGAACAGGGCTATCTGTTCCTGCCGAGCCTGTTCTCAGCCCAGGAGATGGACGTCCTCAACGCCGAAGTGCCCGGCCTCTTCGCCCAGGCGCGACCCGAGGTATGGCGCGAGAAGGGCACGGACGCGCCGCGCACCGCCTTCTACGTGCAGACCTGGAACGAGGTCTTCGCCAAGCTGGCGCGGCATCCGCGGCTGGTCGAGCCGGGCATGCAGCTGCTCGGCTCCGACAAGCTGTACATGCACCAGTTCAAGATCAACGCCAAGGCGGCGTTCGACGGCGCGGTGTGGCAGTGGCACCAGGATTACGCCACCTGGCACGCCGACGACGACATGCCGCAGCCGCGCGCCATGAACATCGCGCTGTTCCTCGCCGAGGCCAACGAGTTCAACGGCCCGCTGATGTTCATCCCGAAGAGCCACCGCAAGGGGCGGCTCGCGGCCGGGCACGACGTCACCACCACCAGCTATCCGCTATGGACCATCGACAACCAGACGATCACGCGCCTGGTCGAGGAGGGCGGCATCGTCGCGCCCAAGGGGCCGCCCGGCTCGGCGCTGTTGTTCCACGGCAATCTCGTGCACGCTTCGGGCTCGAACCTGACGCCGTGGTCGCGCTGGATCGTCTATCTCTCGCTCAATCGCTGCGACAACGCCATCCGCCGCTTCAAGCGGGCGACATGGATCGCCAATCGCGACTTCACGCCGATCGAGATGCTGCCCGATGATTGCTTGCTGCAATACGCGCGCGGGCGTCAGCGGGTGGCGTGAGGTGAGTCTCTCGCAAAAACTCCGCGCCCGCGCCGCGGCAGGAAAACCCATCCGCATCGCGCTCATCGGCGCCGGCAAGTTTGGCGCCATGTTTCTGGCGCAGGCGGGGCGGACCGCCGGGTTTCATGTGGCGGCGATTGCCGATCTCGCGCCGGCGCGCGCCGCGGCGGCGGTGGAGCGCATCGGCTGGCCCAGCGAGCGCGTCGCCGCACAAAGCATCGCAGAGGCGCTCAAGAGCGGCGGCACGTGGCTCACCGACGATGCCGCAGCCGCTATTGCCGCAGACGGCATCGAGGTGGTGATCGATGCCACCGGTCATCCGCCCTCCGGCATTCGTCACGCGCTCCTCTGCTGCGGCCATCGCAAGCATCTCGTCATGGTGAACGTGGAAGCGGATGTGCTGGCGGGACCGCTCCTCGCGCGCCGCGCGGCCGAGGCGGGTATTGTCTATTCCATGGCCTATGGCGATCAGCCCGCGCTCATCGCCGAGCTCGTCGATTGGGCGGAAAGCGCCGGCTTTGATGTGATCGCGGCGGGGAAGGGGACAAAGTACCTGCCGGCGTATCACGCCTCGACGCCCGATACGGTTTGGGACCACTACGGGCTCACCGCCGAGGCGGCGGCCAAAGGTGGCATGAATGCGCAGATGTTCAATTCCTTCCTCGACGGCACGAAGTCGGCGATCGAGATGGCGGCCGTTGCCAATGCCACCGGGTTGACGCCGGCGGCCAGCGGCTTGGCTTTCCCCGCCTGCGGCGTCGACGATCTGCCGCGTCTTTTGACGCCGCGGACTGAAGGCGGTGTGCTCGACCACAAGGGGCAGGTGGAGGTGATCTCGTCCCTCGAGCGCGATGGACGGCCGGTATTTCGCGATCTCCGCTGGGGCGTCTATGTCGTGATCGAGGGACCGAGCGAGTATGTGCGGCGCTGCTTTGCCGAGTATGGGCTCGTCACCGATCCCAGCGGCCGCTACACCGCGATGTACAAGCCCTATCACCTGATCGGCCTCGAGCTCGGCATCTCCGTCGCCAACGCGGCGCTTCGCGGCGAAGCGACGGGGAGCGCGACCGGCTTCCGAGGCGATGCCGTCGCCGTCGCCAAGCGCGCCCTCAAAGCAGGCGAGACGCTCGACGGCGAGGGTGGCTACACCGTTCATGGCCGGCTGATGCCGGCGGCGGACTCGCTGGCCCAGAGCGCCTTGCCGATCGGTTTGGCGCATCGCGTGAAGCTCATGCGCGAGGTCGCCGCCGGCGCCGTGGTGCGCTGGACGGATGTCGCCATTGACGAGCGCGACGAGGCCGTGCGCATCCGCCGCGACATGGAGACGACGTTTCGCGCGGAGGCGCCGACGCGCGCGACCGCCGCGGAATGAGCGGCAAGGTTCTGCTCGTCACCGGCGGCGGCCGCGGCATCGGCGCCGCCACCTGTCGGCTCGCCGGCGCGCGCGCCTTTGCCGTTGCCGTCAATTACCGCGAGAACGAAGCGGCGGCGGCTGAGGTCGTCGCCGAGATCCAGCGCTCGGGCGGCCGCGCCGCGGCGATCCGCGCCGATGTCGCACGCGAAAGCGAGGTAGAGCGGCTCTTCGCCGACACGGAGGCGCGGCTCGGCCCCGTGACGCATCTCGTCAACAATGCCGGCATCACCGGCCGCGCCGGGCGGCTCGACGAGGTCGCGACCGAGACGCTCCGTGTCGTCTTCGACCTCAACATCATGGGCTCTTTTCTCTGCGCCCGCGCCGCGGTGCGCCGCATGTCGACGCGGCATGGCGGCAAGGGCGGCGTCATCGTCAATATTTCCTCGGGCGCCGCCACCATCGGCAGTCCCGGTGAATGGATCTGGTACGCGGCCTCCAAGGCGGCGGTGGATACGTTGACCTTGGGCCTCTCGCGCGAGCTCGCGCGCGAAGGCGTCCGCGTCAACAGCGTGCAGCCGGGCCTCACCGCCACCGAGCTGCATCTCTCCTCCGGCATCGAGGACCGTTTGGGCAAGCTCGCCCCAAATATTCCCATGGGCCGCGCCTCCGCGCCCGAGGAGGTCGCCGAGGCCATCCTGTTCCTCCTTTCGGATGCCGCCTCTTACGTGACCGGCGCTGTGCTCCGCGTCGCGGGCGGCCGCTAGTCCGGAACTGCTTTTGTCCGGACGCGGTATTTTCGCTACAACATCCCGGCGTCCATGCCGCTCTCGAACCTTCCTGACCCTTCCGCTTCATCCGTGAGCATGCGCGACGGCCCGCTCGGGCAATATCGTGCGCGGCTCATCGCGCATGAGCTCATTTCCGATCCCTCGCAGCGCCTTGCCGTCGACAAGCTGCAGAGCCTTTGGCGCGCGCTTACCCATTACAAGCCAAACAATGGCGAGAGCGGTGGCTGGCGCGCACGGCTGGGACTGGCGCCCGCCGCCGACCCGCCCCCGGCCGGGCTCTATCTCTTCGGCAGCGTCGGCCGCGGCAAGAGCATGCTCATGGACATGTTCTTCGCGACGGCGCCGATCGAGAAGAAGCGCCGCGTCCATTTCTACGCCTTCATGCTCGAGGTGCACGAACGAATCCATGCGCGCCGCGCCAAGAAAGGCGCTCCGATCGTTCCGGTGGCGAAGGAGATCGCGAAGGACGCGACGCTCCTCTGCTTCGACGAGTTTCACGTCACCGACATCGCCGATGCCATGATCCTGGGCCGGCTCTTCACGGCGCTTTTCGAGGCGGGCGTCGTGGTGGTCGCCACCTCGAACCGCGCGCCCGACGATCTCTACAAGGATGGACTCCAGCGTGAGCGCTTCCTGCCCTTCATCGCGCTCCTGAAGGAGAAGCTCGACGTGCTCGAGCTCGATGGCGGCCGCGACTATCGCCTCGTCCGCTTTGCCGGGCGCCAGGTTTATTTCACGCCGGCCGACGACAGTGCCTATCGCGCGCTCGAGCGCGCCTTCGGCGACTTGACCGACAATGCCTCGGCGCAGAGCAAGACGCTGCTGGTGCAGGGACGATTCGTCATCGCGCCGCGCGCCGCCAAGAACGTCGCCTGGTTCTCGTTCGACGAATTGTGCGAACAGGCGCACGGGCCCGCCGACTATCTGGCGCTGGTCGACAATTTTCACACCTTCATCGTCGAAGGCATTCCGAAATTGACCCGCGCCAGGCGCGATGCGGCGAAGCGCTTCAACATCTTCGTCGACACACTCTACGAGGCGCACGGGAACCTCGTCTGCTCCGCCGCGGTAGCGCCGCATGAGCTTTACACCGAGGGGGACGGCAGCTTCGAATTCCAGCGCACGGTCTCGCGCCTCATGGAGATGCAGAGCGAGGGATATATCGTCGGGCGGCGGGAATAGAGCGGCGCTTGCCTGGGTCAGGAAACGGGGCTAAGACGCCGCCGATTCGCTCCCCCGAAACCTGAGAGGTCGTCAATGGCACGCAGCAAGATCGCGCTCATCGGCGCCGGCCAGATCGGCGGCACGCTCGCCTTGCTCGCCGGGCTCAAGGAATTGGGTGATGTCGTGCTGTTCGACATCATGGAAGGCGTCCCCCAGGGAAAGGCGCTCGACATCGTCGAGGCGTCGCCCGTCGAAGGCTTCGACGCCAAGGTCGCTGGTGGCAACGATTATTCGATCATCGCCGGTGCCGATGTGGTGATCGTCACCGCCGGCTTTCCGAGGAAGCCCGGCATGAGCCGCGACGATCTCATCGGCAAGAACGCGGAAGTGATCGCCACCGTCGGCGCCAACATCAAGAAGCATTGCCCGAACGCCTTCGTCATCACCATCACCAATCCCTTGGACGTGATGGTGTGGGTGATGCGCGAAGCCTGCGGCTTGCCGCATCACCGCGTCATCGGCATGGCGGGTGTGCTCGACAGCGCGCGCTTTCGTCATTTCCTCGCCGAGGACATGGGCGTCTCGGTCGAGGACGTGACCGCCTTCGTGCTCGGCGGCCATGGCGATGACATGGTGCCGCTCACGCGCTACTCGACTGTCGCCGGCATTCCTCTTCCCGATCTGGTCAAGATGGGTTGGACGACGCAAGAGCGGATCGATGCCATCGTGAAACGCACCCGCGGTGGTGGCGGCGAGATCGTCAATCTCCTGAAGACGGGCTCCGCTTTCTATGCGCCCGCATCATCGGCGATCGCCATGGCCGAATCCCATCTACGCGACAAGAAGCGCGTGCTGCCTTGCGCCGCGTGGCTCACCGGCCAATACGGGGTCAAGGACCTCTATGTCGGCGTTCCCGTGGTGATCGGCGCCAAGGGGGTGGAGCGGATCGTCGAAATCTCCCTCAATGCCGAGGAGCGGGCGATGTTCGACAAATCGGTCGCCTCGGTGCGCGGCTTGGTGGAGGCGGCAAAGAAGCTGCAAGGGGCGGCCAAGGCCTAAAGCGCGCGTAAACCAGCCATGAACCTTTGCCGGAATAGATTTTCCGCCACGAAATACCATGTTTAGCGCGGAGAACGTCGACTCGCCCCCTCCCTACCCTCCCCCCTCAAGGGGGAAGGGGCGTAATCAAGGTTGCGCTTCTTTCCCCCTCCCCCCTTGAGGGGGAGGGAGGGTGGGGGGTGACCTCGCCAAATAATTCGGACACCCTCATGTCGCGACTGGACCAGACCACTTTCCTTACCGGCGCCAACGCCACTTTTATTGCCGAGCTCTATTCGCGCTATCTCGAGGATCCGTCCTCGGTCGATGAAAGCTGGCGCAGCTTCTTCGCCGAGCTTGGCGAGGACGGGAGCCAAGTGCTGCGCGAGCTCGAAGGTCCGCCTTGGGGTCGTGAGCGTGGTCACGTCATCGCCAACGGGCATGGCGGCAACGGCCAGGCGGTCGCAGCCGCGCCGGCGGCGAGCGCGGTGCCAACCACCGCGCAGGCGACACTTGACGCGCTGCGAGCGCTTTCGCTCATCCGCGCTTACCGTGTCCGCGGTCATCTCTTGGCCGATCTCGACCCACTGGGCCTGGTGAGGATGGCGCACCATCCCGATCTCGATCCCGCCACATATGGATTCACCGAGGGCGACTACGACCGGCCGATCTTCGTCAACGGCGTGCTGGGCTTTAGGACGGCGACGCTGCGCGAGATTCTCGAGGCGCTCAAGGCGACCTACTGTGGCCATGTCGGCGTCGAGTACATGCACATGCAGGAGCTCGAGCAGCGCCAGTGGATCCAGGCGCGCATCGAGGTGCCGCGCAATCAGACGGAGTTCACCCGGGAGGGCAAGCGCGCCATCCTGGAGCGCCTTGCCGCGGCGGAGATCCTCGAGCGCTTCCTTGACCGGCGCTACACCGGCACTAAGCGTTTCGGTCTTGAAGGCGGCGAGTCGCTCATTCCCGCATTGGAACAGGTGATCAAGCGCGGCGGCCAGCTCGGCATGAAGGAGCTGGTGCTGGGCATGCCGCATCGCGGCCGCTTGAACGTGCTCACAAACGTGATGGGCAAGCCCTTCGCCGCGCTCTTCTCGGAGTTCCAGGGCAATGCCGCCAATCCCGAGGATGTGCAGGGCTCGGGCGACGTCAAATACCATTTGGGCACCTCGATGGATCGCGAGTTCGACGGCAACACCGTCCATCTCTCGCTCACCGCCAACCCATCGCATCTGGAGGCGGTCAATCCTGTCGTGCTCGGCAAAGTGCGCGCGAAGCAGCGTCAGCGCGGCGACACCACGCGCGATGAGGTGATCGGGCTCCTCATGCATGGCGACGCCGCTTTCGCGGGCCAGGGGCTCGTGCCGGAATCACTCGAGCTTTCCGAGCTCAAGGGCTATCGCACCGGCGGCACGATCCACGTCGTCGTCAACAATCAGATCGGCTTCACGACGAGCCCGTCCTACGCGCGCTCAAGCCCTTATCCTTCGGATGTCGGCAAGATGACCCAGGCGCCGATCTTCCACGTGAACGGCGACGACCCCGAAGCGGTCGTGCATGTGGCGCGGATCGCCACCGAATTCCGCCAACGTTTCAAGAAGGACGTGATCGTCGACATCTTCTGCTATCGCCGGCACGGCCATAACGAAACCGACGAGCCGGCCTTCACCCAGCCGATCATGTATCGCACCATCGCCGACCACGCGACGACGCGGCAAATCTATGCCGATCGCCTCGTCAACGAGGGCGTCGTCACCGCGGCCGAAGCCGAGGGGATGGTGAAGGATTTCACCGCTTATCTCGACAGCCAATTCGAGGCAGCGAAGAGCTATCGACCCAACAAGGCCGACTGGCTCGAAGGCGCTTGGAGTGGCCTCAAGGTCGCTTCGGGTGATGCGCGGCGCGGCGAGACGGCGGTCGCGATCGAGGCGCTGACGCACGTGGGCCACGCGCTCACAAGCGTGCCCGACGGTTTCAATCTCAACCGCAAGATCGCCCGCCAGCTCGAGGCGAAGCGCAAGGCGATCGAGAGCGGCGAGGGCATCGATTGGGCCACGGGCGAGGCGCTTGCCTTCGGCGCGCTCTGCGCCGAGGGCACCTTTGTCCGCTTCACCGGGCAGGATTCGGGCCGCGGTACCTTCTCGCAGCGCCATGCCGTGCTCGTCGATCAGGAAACCGAAGAGCGCTACGTGCCGATCAATCACGTGCGCGACGGCCAGGCGCCGTTCGAGATCATCGACAGCCCGCTCTCCGAAGCGGCGGTCCTCGGCTTCGAATACGGCTACAGCCTCGCCGATCCGCATGCACTCGTGCTCTGGGAGGCGCAGTTCGGCGACTTCGCCAATGGTGCGCAAGTCATCATCGATCAATTCATCAGCTCGGGCGAGGCCAAGTGGCTGCGCATGTCGGGTTTGGTCATGCTGCTGCCGCACGGCTATGAGGGGCAGGGGCCGGAGCATTCCTCGGCGCGGCTCGAGCGCTTTCTGCAGCTCTGCGGCGAGGACAACCTGCAAGTCTGCAATCTCACCACGGCGGCCAATTACTTCCACGCGCTCCGCCGCCAGGTGCGGCGCGATTTCCGGAAGCCACTCGTCATCATGACGCCGAAGTCGCTGCTCAGGCATCCCAATGTGACCTCGCGCCTCGCCGAGATGGGGCCAGGGACCTTCTTCCGCCGCACCATCGACGAGGTCGATCAGCTCATCGCGGACGACAAGGTGAAGCGTGTCGTGCTCTGCTCGGGCAAGGTCTACTACGATCTCCGCCAGGCGCGGCGTGAACGCAAAGTGAGCGACGTCGCCATCGTCCGCGTCGAGCAGCTCCATCCCTTCCCGGCTAACGCCTTGGCGGAATCGATTGGCCGCTACAAGAATGCCGACGTGGTCTGGTGCCAGGAGGAGCCGCAGAATATGGGCGCCTGGACCTTCATCGACCGCCGGATCGAGCAGGTGCTGACGGAGCTCGGCGGCAAGGCGAAGCGGCCGCGCTATGTCGGCCGTCCCGAAGCCGCGGCGACGGCGACGGGACTGCTCAAGCGGCACAATGCCGAGCAGGCGAAGCTGGTGGATGAGGCGCTGTCCATCGTCTGAGGTGAGAGGGAGAGCATGGCGAGCGAGATCAAAGTGCCGACATTGGGTGAATCCGTCGCCGAGGCGACGGTCGCGCGCTGGCTCAAGAAACCTGGCGATAGCGTCGCCATGGACGATCCGCTGGTCGAGCTCGAAACCGACAAGGTGACGCTCGAAGTGAACGCGCCGGCCGCGGGCGTGTTGTCCGAAATCGTGGCCCCCGAAGGCGCCAATGTCGCGGTGGGCGCGGTGCTGGGCCGCATCGGTGACGGCGCGGCGAAGCCCGCGGCGCCGGCGAAGGCACAGCCCGTCGCGACGGTCGCGCCCGCGGAGGCGAAGAAGCCGGCAGCGGCTGCTGCCGCAGCACCCGCAGCGGCCAGCAATGTGGCGGTGCTGGAGCGCTCGGGCCCGGCGGTGCGGAAGCTCGTCGAGGAAAACCACCTCGATCCCGGCAAGATCGCCGCCACCGGGAAGGACGGCCGTCTCACCAAAGGCGACGTGCTGACATATATGGAGCGCGGCGCGCCGACGGCACCGGCCGCCGCGGCGAAGCCGGCGGCGCCGCGTCCCGCCCGCGAGCCTCAGCCGCATGAAGAGCGCGTGCGCATGACGCGGCTGCGCCGCCGCATCGCCGAGCGCCTCAAGGAAGCGCAGAACACGGCGGCGATGCTCACCACCTTCAACGAGGCGGATATGAGCGCCATCATGGCGCTCCGCGAGCAGAATCGCGAGAGCTTCGAGAAGAAATACGGTGTGCGGCTCGGCTTCATGTCGTTCTTCGTCAAGGCCTCTATTATCGCGCTCAAGGAAATCCCCGCCGTCAATGCCGAGATCGACGGCGAGGACATCATCTACAAGAACCATTACGACGTCGGCGTCGCCGTCGGCACCGAGCAAGGTCTTGTCGTGCCAGTAGTGCGCGATGCCGACCGCTTGAGCTTTGCCGGCATCGAAAAAGCGGTCGCCGATCTCGGTCACCGCGCTCGCGACGGTAAGCTCACTCTCGAGGACCTCTCGGGCGGGACCTTCACCATCACCAATGGCGGCGTTTACGGCTCTTTGATGTCGACACCGATCTTGAATCCACCGCAATCCGGCATTCTCGGCATGCACAAGATACAAAAACGGCCGATGGTGGTAGGCGACAAGATCGAAGTGCGGCCGATGATGTATCTGGCACTCTCCTACGACCATCGCATCGTCGATGGCCGCGAAGCCGTGACCTTCCTCGTGCGCGTCAAGGAAGCGCTCGAGGATCCGCACGGCATGCTCTTCGATCTGTGACATGGCGGACATCTACGATGTCATCGTCATCGGCGGCGGCCCCGGCGGCTATGTCGCCGCCATCCGCGCCGCGCAACTTGGCTTGAAGACGGCGTGTGTCGAAAAGCGCAGCAGCCTCGGCGGCACTTGCCTCAATATCGGCTGCATTCCCTCGAAGGCGCTGCTGCAATCCTCGGAGAAGTACGAGGAGGCGAAGCACGCGCTTGCCGTGCACGGCGTCAAGATCGACGGCGTCTCGCTCGATCTTCCGGCAATGATGGCGCGGAAGGACAAGGTCGTTCTCGACAACACCCGCGGCGTCGAGTTTCTCTTCAAGAAGAACAAGGTCGAGTATGTGAAAGGCGCGGCGCGCTTCGTGGCGCCGAGCCGGCTCGCCATCTCGCCGATCGACGGCGGCATGGCGCGCGAGATCGAGGGGAAGGCGATCATCATCGCCACCGGCTCGGACGTTACGCCGCTGGCGGGCGTCGAGATCGACGAGAAGACGATCGTCTCCTCTACCGGCGGCTTGTCGTTGTCTTCCGTGCCGAAGCGGCTCGTCGTCATCGGCGCGGGATATATCGGCCTCGAGATGGGCTCGGTCTGGCGGCGGCTCGGCAGCGAAGTGACGGTGGTCGAGTTCCTCGACCGCATCACGCCCGGCATGGATGCCGAAGTCGCGAAGAATTTGCAGCGCGTGCTCACCAAACAAGGCTTCGTCTTCCGCCTCGGCACCAAGGGGGTGGCGGCAAAGCGCGGCAAGAACGAGGTGACGCTCACGCTCGAGGCGGCGCAAGGTGGATCGCGCGAGGAGCTGAAAGCCGACATCGTCCTCGTCGCGGTGGGGCGGCGGCCTTACACCGAGGGGCTCGGGCTCGAGACCGCGGGCGTGCTCGTCGACAACAAAGGGCGAATCAAGGTCGATCCGGGCTTCGCCACCAATGTGAAGGGCATCTACGCCATCGGCGACGTCATCGCGGGGCCGATGCTGGCGCACAAGGCGTCGGAGGAAGGCGTGGCGCTTGCCGAGACCATCGCAGGCCAGCGCGGCCGCGTGAATTACGAGGCCATTCCTGCCGTCATCTACACCTGGCCAGAGGTAGCCTCGGTCGGGCGGACGGAAGAGGATCTTGTCGCAGCGAGCATCGCCTACAAGGTCGGCAAGTTTCCCTTCTCCGCCAACAGCCGCGCGCGCGCCAATGCCGACAGCGAAGGTTTCGTGAAGATCATCGCCGATGCCAAGAGCGACCGTGTGCTCGGCGTTCACATCATCGGCCCCGACGCCGGCACGATGATCGCCGAAGCGGCGCTCGCGATGGAATATGGCGCAAGCGCCGAAGACATCGCCCGCACCTGCCATGCCCACCCGACGCTCAATGAAGCCGTGAAGGAAGCGGCGCTGGCGGTGGAGGGGCATCCCCTGCATATTTGAGGGCGTGGAAGCACCTCATAGCGACGCCGCTCCGCGGACATCTTCCTCTTTGTCACGACGGCCCGCCGCGCGTGAGCTATCGCCGGCCGCGCTCGTGGCGCTTCTCTGCCTCACCTCCGTGCTGGGCATGTTGGGATTTTCCAGCTTCGCGGCGCTGCTGCCGGAATTTCAGCGCGATTGGGATTTGAGCAACACCGATGCCGGCTGGATCAGCGGCATTTTCTATGCCGGTTATGTCGCGGCGGTGCCGATGCTGGTGGGATCGACCGACAAGATCGATCCGCGCCGCATCTATCTTCTCTCCTTCCTCATCACCAGCGCGGCATCGCTGGGATTCGCACTGGGCGCGCAAGGCTTCTGGTCGGCGCTCCTTTGGCGCTCGCTCGCCGGCGTCGGTCTTGCCGGCGGCTACATGCCCGGCCTCAAGCTGCTGACCGATCGCGTGGGCGGCGCGCGGCAAAGTCGATACGTCGCCTTCTACACCGGCGGATTCAGTCTCGGCACCGCCTTTTCCTTTGCCTTCACTGGCGAGGCAGCAGTGTGGTTGGGCTGGCGCGGCGCTTTTGCCGCCGCGGCGGCAGGATCAACGCTGGGATACATCCTCGTCCTTCTCCTGGTGCGCCCGGCGGGGCCCGCGGAAATGGCGGGCCCCGCGCGCCGCGCGCTCGATTTCCGTCCAGTGTTTCAGAACCACGCTGCCATGGCGTTCATCTTGGGCTATGCCGGCCACACCTGGGAGCTCTTTGCTTTGCGCTCATGGCTGGTCGCGTTCCTCGTCGCCGCCGCGGCGCGCTCGGGCGAGAGCACGGCGATCGCGCGGGCGAGCTGGCTCGCCACGGCAATTGTGCTGCTCGGCACCGCCGCCAGCATCTATGGCGCCGAGCTCGCCGTGCGCGCCGATCGTCGCCGGGTCATCGGCCGCATTATGCTCGCGTCGGTGGCGATGGCTGTGCTCACGGGCTCGAGCATGGGATGGCCGATCGCCGTCGTCGCGGCGCTCGCCCTCTTCTATCACATGGTCATCATGGGTGATTCGGCGGCGTTGACCGGCGGCGCCGTCGCCGCGTCCCACTCGGCCGAGCGCGGGGCGACGCTCGCCGTGCATTCCGTCCTCGGCTTCACCGGCGCGTTTCTGGGACCGCTTGCCGTCGGCGCCGTGCTCGACCTTGCTGGCGGCGAGGCATCGCCGCTCGCCTGGCTCTTCGCCATGATGACAATGGGCGCCGGCTCCGCCGTCGCCTTCTTCGCCATTCGTCGCTTGTAGGCACGAACGCGTGGTCATGCGTATGCCGCCTCGAATGCGGCAGAGCTGCCCAGGTTATTTTTCGGTGAAGGCCGCCTCGCGCTTGGCGCGGGGATGGGCCTGCGCATGGACCTTGAGCAGCCGATCCGCCTCGATGGCGGTATAGCGTTGCGTCGTCGAGAGGCTCGCGTGGCCCAGCAGCTCCTGAATCGCCCTGAGATCGCCTCCGCCCGCGAGGAGGTGCGTCGCGAAGCTGTGCCGAAGCGCATGCGGCGTGGCACTTTCCGGGAGCAGCAGCGCCGCGCGCAAATGGGCCATCTGCCGCTGCACCAGGCGCGGATGGAGCGGCCCCCCGCGAACGCCGCGGAAGAGCGGCTCGTCGGGTGCCAACACATGCGGGGAGAGTTCGATATAGGCGGTCACCGCTTGGGCGACCTCGGGCAGGACCGGCAGCTGCCGCTCCTTGCCGCCCTTTCCTCGGACGGTGATCGTTCCCGGCGTCACTGGCGCCTGACGGCGCGTCAAGGCGAGCGCCTCGCCGAGCCGCAACCCGCACCCGTAGAGCAGCGCGAAGATCGCCACATCGCGGGTGCGAAGCCATGGCGCCGCCGCACCCTCGCCAGCGCTGTCGATCACACCAAGGGCGTCCTCGGCAGAGAGCGCCTTTGGCACGGATTTCGGCAGCTTCGCCGTCTGGACCGCGGCGAGCGCGGCGTTGTGGACGAGGTCGGCACGGTCGAGGAAGCGAAAGAAGCCGCGCAGCACCGAAAGCGCGCGTGCGCGCGAGCTGCGCGCGAGATTGCCGCTGGCGCGATGGGCGAGATAGGCACGAAAATCGCCGGGACGCAGTGCCGCCAGCTCGCCGAGCGTCGGCACCGTGCCGCGGTGCTGCTGCAGGAAGTCGAGAAACTGCGCGAGGTCGCGTCCATAGGCTGCGAGCGTATGGGGCGAGGCGCGGCGTTCGTCAGCAAGTCGGCTCTGCCAGCGTCGGATGGCATCGGCGAGATCGGGACCGGCGGAAAAACGTGACGCCGGCAGGGGGGCCGGGAGATGATGCCGGGAATTCAGGACGGCAGGTCGAGCCATGCAGCGATGGTGATGCCGAGCGTGCGGGCGAGGAAGCTCAGGAGTTCCATTCCCTGCCCGCCATGGAACTTGCCGGCGCGGCGCATGCCGATGCAGAGAAGACCAGCGGGCGCCACGGCGCTCACCTGAAGACGCAGCAACGCCGCCGAGCGCACGAGACCGGCGCCGTCGCCGAAGAGCATCGGATCGCCCTCCGCGTCGCCGCGCAGCGCAACGTCGCGATCGCTGCCGCCGAGCACCGCATCGACCGTGCCGGGCGCCAAGATCTGCACACCCTGATGCGTGAGCCGCGGGCGCTGTGCGCAAGTCGACTCGACGGCGATCGTCACAACGTCGGCGTCGAGCAGCACGGCAAGATCGGTGGTGACGGTCTGGATCAACTGCTCGAAGCTGTTGGCGGCCAGGAGCGCCAGCACGGCGGCGTGGACGCGGGATTGACTCGCGAGGTTGGCGCGGCTCGTCGCCACCAGCGTGCGCTGCTGATTCTTGAGGCGCGCGATCTCGGCGCGGTGATGCTGCAGCATGAATTGCTGCATGTCGACGACGCGCTCGCCGCGCTGGCGCGAGGGCGGTGTGAGGAGTTCGAGGAGCTCGCCGTGGTCGATGAGGAAGTCGGGATGCTGGCGCAGATATGCCACGATCTCCGCCTCGCTCACCTGTGGCCGCGTGGGCAAGGCCGGAAGCTCGGGCCGCGGCGGACCGGTGGTGCTGCTTCTATCTTTGGGCCGATCCACGCGCTTGCCGCTCCCTTTGCTACTCCGCCGCCGCTTTGCTGGGGCCGAGGATCGACTGTCCCGTCTTCGCCCAATCGGCGAGGAAGGCCGCCAGCCCTTTCTCGGTGAGCGGATGCACGAACATTTGCCGCAGCACGTTGGGCGGCAGCGTGCCGACATGGGCGCCCAGTTTCGCCGCTTCCACGACATGCATGGGATGGCGGATCGAGGCGACCAGCACTTCGGTCTTGAGCGCGGGATAATTGCGATAGATGGCGACGATCTCGCGGATGAGCGCCATGCCGTCATTGCCGACATCGTCGAGCCGGCCGACGAAGGGCGAGATGAAGCTGGCGCCGGCCTTGGCGGCGAGCAATGCTTGCGCCGCCGAGAAGCACAAGGTGACGTTCACCATGGTGCCGTCCGCCGCGAGCGCGCGGCACGTCTTGAGTCCGTCCGGCGTCAGCGGCACCTTGACCGCGACGTTGCGTGCGAGCTTCGCCAGCGCGCGTCCTTCGGCGAGCATGGTGGCATGGTCGGTGGCAGCGACCTCGGCGCTCACCGGTCCTGGCACGACGGCACAGATCTCGCGCACGACATCGAGGAAGTTGCGGCCGGTCTTCGCCACCAGCGACGGATTTGTGGTGACGCCGTCGACAAGTCCCGTTGCGGCGAGATCGCGAATCTCGGCGATGTCGGCGGTATCGACGAAGAATTTCATGCCGGTCGATCACTCCTCGCAGCGATTTCCGCGCGCCGCTGGCACCTCCGCGGCTTTCGTTCTAAGAGTGTAACCCATGCCCGATCGCCACGCCAGTTCAACCGCCGGCGCGAACGCCGCGGCAGTGGCGAGCGGACCCGCTCGTGTCAGCGTTTTGCTGCCGTTGCCGCTCGAAGGCGCCTACGATTACGCCGTGCCGCGCGAGCTTGCGCTCGCTCCCGGCGATTTCGTGCGGGTCCCGCTCGGTCCACGGAACGTACTGGGCGTGGTCTGGGGCGCCGGCGCGGGCGACGTCGCTGCGGCGAAGCTCAAATCGGTTGCCGAGCGATTGGCGGCGCCGCCGCTTCCCGAAGCGATGCGGCGACTCGTCGATTGGGTGGCATCCTACACGTTGGCGGCGCCGGGCGCGGTGCTGCGCATGGCAATGAGCGTGCCCGACGCGCTCTTCCCGCTCCGCGCGAGCACGGGCTATGCGCTCACCGCGAAAGGACGCGCCGCGCTCTTGGCGGCCGATCCATTGACGCCAACGCGCCGCCGCGTGCTCGAGGCGCTGCAGGATGGGCCGTCGGCGCCGGCCGCCGATGTGGCGCGCCGCGCTGGTTGCGGCGCCGGCGTGGTGCGCGCGCTCGCGGGGCTCGGGCTGCTCGAGACCGTGGTGCTGCCCCCGCGCGCCGCAGTGGCGCCGCCGGACTGGCGCCGCCCCGGCGCAACCCTTTCCTCGGCGCAGCAAATCGCGGCCGACGAGCTTGTCGCCAAGGTGCGGCAGGGCGGATTCTCCGTGACTTTGCTCGACGGCGTCACCGGCTCGGGCAAGACCGAGGTCTATTTCGCGGCGATCGCGGCGGCGCTCGAGCGCGGCAAGCAGGTGCTGGTGCTGCTGCCGGAGATCGCGCTTTCCGTACAATGGCTCACCCGCTTTGCCGAGCGCTTCGGCGCCGCACCGGCGCAATGGCATTCCGATCTCGGCCATGCCGAGCGGCGCGACACCTGGCGCGGCGTCGCCGACGGGCAGATATCGCTCGTTGTCGGCGCGCGCTCTGCTCTCTTTCTGCCGTTTCCCGATCTCGGCCTCATCATCGTCGACGAGGAGCAGGATGCCTCCTTCAAGCAGGAGGATGGCGTCATCTATCACGCGCGCGACATGGCGGTGGTGCGCGCCTCGATCGAGAAGCTGCCGATTGTGCTGGTCTCGGCGACGCCCTCGCTCGAGACCACCGTCAATGTCGAGCAGCACCGCTACGAACGCCTTCATCTCCCGGCACGGCACGGCGCGGCGGTGCTGCCGGAAATTCGTCTGCTCGATCTCCGCCGGCATAAGCCCGAGCGGCAGCGCTTCCTTGCGCCACCGCTGGTGGAAGCGCTCGGCGAGACGCTGGCGGCGGGTGAACAGGTGATGCTGTTCTTGAACCGCCGGGGATACGCGCCGCTCACCTTGTGCCGAAGCTGCGGCTTTCGTCTGCAATGTCCCAACTGTACCGCCTGGCTCGTCGAGCACCGCTTCCACGAGCGCTTGCAATGTCATCATTGCGGCCATGGCGAGCCCTTGCCGCCGCTCTGTCCCAATTGCGGCGCCGCATCGAGCTTCGCGGCCTGCGGACCCGGCGTCGAGCGGCTCGCCGAAGAAGTGACGCTGCGCTTTCCCAAGGCGCGGCTTGCAGTAATGGCGAGCGACACGCTGATCGGCCCGCGTGCCGCGGCGGAGCTCGTCGAAAGCGTCGCGAGTCACGCCATCGACGTGCTCATCGGCACGCAAGTGGTGGCGAAGGGTCATCATTTCCCCTTGCTGACGCTGGTGGGTGTGGTCGATGCCGATCTTGGCCTGAGCGGCGGCGATCTCCGCGCCGCCGAGCGCACGTTTCAGCTGCTCCATCAAGTGGCGGGGCGCGCAGGGCGCGCCGAGCGGCCGGGTGTCGTTTACCTCCAGACCTACATGCCCGAGCATGCCGTGATGCGCGCACTTGTCGCTGACGACCGCGACCGCTTTCTCGCCACGGAAGCCGAGGCGCGGCGCGGGCAGGGCTGGCCCCCCTTCGGCCGCCTCGCCGCGCTCATCATCGCCGCGCCCGATGACGAAGGCGCCGATCGCGTGGCGCAAGCCTATGCCCGCGCCGCGCCGCACATGCCGGGCGTCGAGGCGCTGGGCCCGGCGCCGGCGCCGCTCGCGGTGCTGCGCGGCCGCCACCGCCGCCGCTTCCTCTTGAAGGTGAAGCGCGAGGTCAACATCCAGGCGGTGCTGCGCCAATGGCTCGCCAAGGTGAAGGTGCCGACGAATGTGCGCGTGCAGGTCGACGTCGACCCCTATAGTTTTTTGTGAGTATGGCTACGCGAATTGGGTTCGTTTCGTAATTTTATGGTTTTCCACTCCTTCCGATTTTCAGCGCTGCCGATGCGTTTCTGTTTTCTCTATGCTGTTGAACCTTGGAGCAGGCGTATGCGCCATACCGTCCTTTTCATTGCATCGTCGTTCATACTCGCCTGTGCGATATCTCTTGCGCTGCCCGGCAGTCGCGTCGCTCGCGCCGCTGAGCTGCGTGGCGACTGCCCGCTAGCAAGCGCCAGCGACTTTTTCTTTCCGGTAAGCGCCTTCGATGGTGCGCGTGCTGATATCGATGCGTTGGAACGCGAGCTCTATTCGCGGCATCTTGCGGCAATGCACCAAACGTCATTGTCCTGCGGCGCCGCCGACACATCAGAAATATATCGATTCCTCTGGCTAAGGTCATTTCATCGCTCGATAAGCGTTCGCGTCGTTTTAAAGCGAGATGGTGCAAGAATTGAGTTCACGGAACTCACGGGAAGCGGCGGGTACGAGCCCGGACGCGTTCGCCGTCACACCGAGAGGCGCTTATCGCGTAACGAAATCGATCGCTTAGTGAAAGCATTGAACGACGCTGACTTTTGGCAATTGCCGACGAGTGTCCGCGATCGTGGCCTCGATGGAGCCGAATGGATCATCGAGGGACGACGCGGAGGCACATACCACGTGGTTGACCGCTTTTCACCGGAGGGCGGAGCATACCGAGCGCTCGGGCTATTTTTTCTAAAACTAGCTAATTTTTCTGCATCAGCATCGGAAATCTATTGAGCCAGTGGTCGACCTGTTCTCGGCCAGCATCGTGGGTTTTACGCTCGTCGATGCATCCGAGCCCCACGGTCGCCGACCGTGGCGGTGCCGCCGTTGGCATTGCCGCCTTCACTCGTCCACCGCCCGCGCTCGTCGCGCGGTTGGTCGGGGCTGTATTTCTTGAGCGGCGGTTCTGCGGCGAGCTTGGCGAAGGCCTCTGCCGTGAGCGGCGGCAGCTTCAGCAGCACGGTGGCGATGCCGGCTTTGGCGAGATCACCTGCTTCGAGAGCGCGGGCAGCGACGTGGAGGCCGCTGAGCCACCGCGCCAGATCGTCCGCCGCGAAGGGGCCATAGGCGAGCGCTAAGGCGCGGGCGATTTCCTCGGCTGGTCGCGGCCGGTAAACGCATTTGCCGTTCGACGAGAGCGCGTCGACGAGGGCGATCGGGCCCAGCGCCACGCCGCGCGCGTCGCAGGCCAAACCAGAGCCGCCGCGCGGCGTCAAGCGAAACATCGCAGCGAAGGGCTCGCGCATCGCGCTTCTTCTCCTCCTGATAAGGGCAAACTTTCTATACGCTAAAAGCGTACAGAAGTCAACAGAAAAATGCAACAGACCTAAATGCCGCAACGTGGCTCCTGGCGCGCCTGTCGCGGCACCCCATGTTGCGCCACCAGATTCCCTGTGTTAGAACGCGCCCGCTTTCCGGGCGCGCTCAAGCGTGCGGGCGGGCTTTCGGTCATGAAAGCTCGCACGGAGGGCGGTTTTTCCACGCATCCCACGGCGATCCCAATTCTCGTCCCGGGGAAACGAGGACAGTTCTGACGTGGCAGCCAAAGGAAAAGGTGTTTCCGGACTGGCCGACCGCTACGCGGCGGCGCTGTTCGATCTCGCCGATGAGCGCAAGGCGCTCGATGCGGTGGCGGGCGAGCTGCAGTCGCTCCGCGCCATGCTGCGCGAGAGCGCCGATTTGCGCCGCCTCATCCGCAGCCCCGTCTTGAGCCGCGAGGACCAGGCGAAGGCGATCGCGGCGCTCGCCGAGAAAAGCAATCTCTCGCCGTTGATGCGCAATTTCCTGGGCCTGCTGGCGCAAAACCGGCGGCTCTTCGCGCTGCCGGAGATGATCGAGCGGTTCTTGGCGCACTTGGCGGAGCGGCGCGGCGAGGTGACTGCGCATGTCGTCGCTGCGCAGGAGCTCACGCAAGAGCAGCGAAACGCCGTCCACGAACAGCTCCGCAAGGCCGTGGGCAGCAAGGTCGCGCTTGATGTCGCGATCGATCCGGGCCTCTTGGGCGGCATCGTGGTGCGGCTCGGCTCGCGCATGGTCGATGCATCGCTCAAAAGCAAGCTCAATCGCCTGCAGCTTGCCATGAAGGGGGTGGAGTAATGGAAATCCGGGCGGCGGAAATCTCCGCCATCTTGAAGCAGCAGATCGCCAATTTCGGCGCCGAGGCGGATGTGGCCGAGGTGGGCCAGGTGCTGTCGGTCGGCGACGGCATCGCCCGCATCTATGGCCTCGACAAGGTGCAGGCTGGCGAGATGGTCGAGTTCGCCAACGGTGTCAAGGGCATGGCGCTCAATCTCGAGAGCGATAATGTCGGCGTTGTGATCTTCGGCGACGACACCGGCATCCGCGAAGGCGACACGGTGAAGCGCACCGGCGCCATCGTCGACGTGCCGGTAG
>DASZAN010000082.1:0-3372 GCA_035945115.1 Allostellaceae bacterium | reverse complement strand
GCCGCCCGCGCCTGGCCCCTTCACGCGGCACGACGCTGAGGAGGAGGCGGGCGCGCCCGCGAGCACCGCTCCCGCCGAGGCTCCACCCGCCCCGGGCGGCGGTGATGGCGAGCCCGGCGGCGGACGCAAGCGGCGTCGCCGCGGGCGACGCGGCGGACGGCGCCGGCGGCGCGGCGAATTCGGCGACGAGGCGCCGGGCTTTGGCACCGAAGCCGAGGACGGCGCGGCGGACGCCGGCGTGCCGATCGCAGAAACGGTCGAATATGTCGCGCCGGAGCCGCCCAGCCGGCAGGAGGACCGCGCCGCGATCGAGGCCGCGCGCAGCGCGCCGACGGTGCCGGCAGAGATGGGGATCGGCGCCGAAGCGGGACCGGTGAGTGCCGAGACAGAATCGCACGCACGCGAGCGGCACGACGAGCCGGCCCACGACGACGATGCGCCGCGCCACCATGCCTCGACCGAGCTCCCGACCCACGAGGTGACGGGGACGCCGCCCAATCCCAAGCGCGGCTGGTGGCGGCGGGTGATCGACCGCTAGCGGCGCTGGCGCCAGTCGATCAATCGCCGCGCCGCCGCGGCGATTGTGTCGGTCGAGCCGGCAAACGAAAGGCGCATCGTCGCGTGACCGCGCATCGGGTCGAAATCGACGCCGGGGGTGCAGGCGACGCCGATCTCGCGCAGCATGCGCTGACAGAAGCCGACGCTGTCGTTGGTGAGCGCGGCAATGTCGGCGTAGAGATAAAAGGCGCCGTCCGCCGGAGCGAACGTGTCGATGCCGGCCCGCGGCAGCTCCTCGAGCAAGAGCGTGCGGTTCTCGGCATAACGCGCGACATTGGCTTGGAGTTCGTCATGGCAGTCGAAGGCGGCAATCGCCGCGTGCTGCGCAAGCGCCGGCGGCGAGATGAAGAGGTTCTGCGCGAGGCATTCGACGGTGCGCAGCATGTCGGGCGGCACCACCATCCAACCGAGGCGCCACCCCGTCATGGAGAAATATTTGGAAAAGCTGTTGACGACGATGACGTCGTCGCTCGTTGCCAGCGCCGTGGCGGCGGTCTTGCCGTAGACGATGCCGTGATAGATCTCGTCGGAAACGAGACGCATCCCCATATCTCGGCAGTAGCGCGCGAGCGAGGCGAGCTCGTCGGGCGCGAGCATGGTGCCGGTCGGATTGGCCGGGCTCGCGACGATGACGCCGGCGAGATCGCCGGCGTGTCGGCGCAGCAGGTCGACGCTCATCTGGTAGCGCTCGGCGGGGCCCGCGGCCAGCTCGAGGGGAACGAGGCCGAGCGCGGCGAGGATGTTGCGGTAAGCGGGATAGGCGGGACTCGCCATCGCCACGCGATCGCCCTCGTCGAAGGCGGCGAGAAATGCCAGCAGAAAGGCTCCCGACGAGCCGGTGGTGACGACGATGCGGGCGGGATCGAGCGCGACACCGTAGCTTGTGCGATAATGCCGCGCGATCGCTTCGCGCAACGCCGGAACGCCCAGCGCGTCGGTGTAGCCCAGCGTCTCGCGCTCGAGCGCGGTGCGCGCTGCGGCAAGCACGCCTTTGGGCGCGGGCGTCGCGGGCTGCCCCACCTCGAGGTGGAGCACATCGGCGCCCGAGGCGGCGCGTTCATTGGCGGCGCGCAGCACGTCCATGGCGATGAAGGGCGGAATGCCGCTCCGCCGGGCGAGCTTGAGCGCCATCAACCGCGGCGCCTGGCGCTTCGAAACGTGAGTTGACGGGGGCGGCGCACCTGGCGGATCGTACGCCCCATCACGGAGGTCTCGGCAGTGTTCGCTCGCATTCTCGTAAGGCTTCTCTCGATTGCGCTGGTGATCAATCTGGCGTTCTCCGGCCGGGCGCGCGCCGATGAGGTCAACATCATCCGCGATGCCGAGATCGAAAATATCATCCGCACCTATGCGACGCCAATCTGGCGCGCGGCCGGCGTCGATCCCGCCGCCGTGCACGTCTATATCGTCGGCGATCCCACCCTCAATTCCTTCGTTGCCGGCGGCCAGAATCTGTTCATGAACACCGGTACGATCCTGCGCAGCGAGACGCCCAATCAGATGATTGGCATCATCGCCCACGAGACGGGCCACATCTCGGGCGGCCATCTCGCGCGCACGGACGAAGCGCTGCGCAACGCCACCATCCAAAGCATCATCGCCATGGTGGCGGGCCTCGCCGCGACCGTGGCGGCGCGCAACAGCGAAAGCGCCGGCGGCATCGGCACCGCCGCCGTGCTCGGCGGACAAACCGTCGCCCAGAACTCGTTCTTGAAGTTCTCGATCACGCAAGAAGCGTCGGCCGATCACGCGGCGCTCACCTTCCTCGACCAGACCCAGCAATCGGCGCGCGGCTTGCTCGAGTTCTTCGAGATCCTGGAGCAGCAAGACCTGCTCTCGGCAGCGCACCAGGACCCCTACGTCCGCACGCACCCGCTCACCTCGCAGCGCGTCGAGTATGTGCGCGATCATGTGCTGAATTCACGCTTTTCAAACGCCAAGGACCCGCCGGAGCTGCTCGAGCAGCACAAGCGCATGAAGGCGAAGCTGGCGGCGTTCCTGCAGCCGCCGCAACAAACGTTGGGCGCCATCAAAGCGGACGACAACTCGGTGGCCGCTCGCTACGCCCGCGCCGTCGCCTACTATCGCATTCCCGATCTCAAGAAGGCCGTGCCGGTGATCGACGGGCTCATCGCCGACTATCCCAACGATCCCTACTTCCATGAGCTCAAGGGACAGATGCTGTTCGAGAACGGCCACATCGCCGACGCGGTGGCGCCCTATGAGCAGGCAGTGAAGCTCAACCCGACGAACGCGCTCTTGCGCATGGAGCTGGGCCAAGTGCAGCTCGAGACCAACGATCCGAAGCTGGTGCCGAAGGCGCTCACCCATTTGACCGAAGCCGTCCGCTTCGAGGACCGCAATCCCGACGCCTGGCGCTTTCTCGCCATCGCCTACGGCCGGAGCGACAACATCGGCATGATGGCGCTCGCGCTCGCCGAGCAGGGAATCGCCGGCGGCGACTTCCCCCAGGCGCGTCAGCAAGCGGCCCGCGCCCTCAAATTGCTGCCGGCGGGACCGGCGAAGCAACGCGCGCTCGACATCCAAAGCGAGGCCAAGCGCGAGGGGCGGAACTAGGGCGTCTACTCATAAGCAACAACGACGCTTGGGCCAGAAGATGTCCGCTGTCAGGCCCAATGCCGAACTGCATAGACACAACGCCCAAGTCGCAGATTGACCCTGGCTGTGTGAAAACGTCCCACTTTGTGTGGCTCGTGCGATACGATTCCGTCGCGATTTGCGGGGGTTCGGATGAAGCGCTTTGTCGAGGAGACGGACCGTGGGCAGAGTACGCTGTTTCCTGAATGCCTGGGC
>DASZAN010000081.1:0-58246 GCA_035945115.1 Allostellaceae bacterium | reverse complement strand
CCGGCACACGCCGTTCTTCACCAACTACCGGCCGCAATTCTACTTCCGCACCACCGACGTGACGGGGACGGTGAAGCTGAAGGAAGGCACGGAGATGGTGATGCCCGGCGACAACGTGCAGATGGAGGTGGAGCTGATCGCCCCCATCGCCATGGACGAGGGCCTGCGCTTCGCCATCCGCGAAGGCGGCCGCACCGTCGGCGCCGGCGTCGTCGCCAAGATCTTGAAGTAAGGGGAGCGGCGCGCGCGTCGCATAGAGGTGGGCCATGGCCATCGAGAATCAGAACATCCGCATCCGGCTCAGGGCGTACGATCATCGCGTCCTCGATCAGTCGACGAGCGAGATCGTCAACACCGCCAAGCGGACCGGCGCGCGGGTGCGCGGCCCCATTCCGCTCCCGACCAAGATCGAGAAGTTCACCGTGCTGCGCTCGCCGCATGTGGACAAGAAGTCGCGTGAGCAGTTCGAGATCAGGACGCACAAGCGGGTCCTCGACATCGTCGATCCGACACCGCAGACGGTGGACGCATTGATGAAGCTCGATCTCGCCGCCGGCGTTGACGTCGACATCAAGCTCTGAGGCCAAGATGCGTACCGGTCTCATCGCCCAGAAAGTCGGCATGACCCGCATCTTCACCGATGAGGGCAATCACGTGCCGGTGACCGTGCTCAAGGTCGACAGTTGCCATGTCGTCGCCCAACGGACGGAGGAGAAGGACGGCTACACCGCGCTTCAGCTCGGCGTCGGCAAGGCCAAGGTGAAGAACGTGACGAAGCCGATGCGCGGCCACTTCGCCAAGGCGAAGCTCGAGCCGAAGCGCAAGCTCGCCGAGTTCCGCGTCTCCAAGGACGGGCTCGTCGAGGTGGGGGCCGAGCTCTCGGCCGAACATTTCCTGCCGGGACAGTTCATCGATGTCGTCGGCACCACCAAGGGTCGGGGATTCTCCGGCGTCATCCGCCGCCACAATTTCGGCGGCTTGCGCGCGAGCCACGGCGTCTCCGTTTCGCATCGCAGCCACGGCTCGACCGGCCAACGCCAGGATCCCGGCAAGGTCTTCAAGAACAAGAAGATGGCGGGCCACTATGGCGACGAGCGCGTCACCACGCAGAACCTGCGCGTCGTTTCCACCGACGGCGCGCGCGGCCTCATCTACGTCGAGGGCGCCGTGCCCGGGGTCGAGGGCGGCTATGTGCTGGTGAAGGACGCGGCGAAGCGGCCGGCGCCCAAGGGCCTGCCCTTCCCGGCGGCGCTCCGGGCGGCGGCCGGCGCAGAGGGAGCGCAAGGATGAAAACCGCGGTCAAGACGCTCGACAACAAGAGCGCCGGCGAGATCGAGCTCGCCGACGAGATTTTCGCCGTGCCCGTGCGCCGCGACATCCTCGCGCGCATGGTCAACTGGCAGCTCGCCAAGCGCCGCGCCGGCACGCACAAGACCAAGGGCATCAGCGACGTGCAGGGCACGACGAAGAAGCCGTGGCGGCAGAAGGGCACGGGCCGCGCCCGCCAGGGCTCGCTGCGCTCGCCGCAATTTAGAGGCGGCGCCGTGATCTTCGGCCCGGTGGTGAGGAGCCACGAGTTCGGTCTCCAGAAGAAGGTGCGCCGCCTCGCGCTCAAAAGCGCGCTCTCCGCGAAGCAGGCCGAGGGCAAGCTCGTCGTGCTCGAGAAGGCGAGCGTCAAGGAGCCCAAGACCAAGGTGCTGGCGCAGCAATTCGAGAAGCTCGGCTGGCGCTCGGTGTTGATCATCGACGGCCCGAGCGTCGACGAGAATTTTGCCCGCGCCGCGCGCAACATTCCCGAAGTCGACGTGCTGCCGCAGCAGGGCGCCAACGTCTACGACATCCTGCGCCGCGACACCTTGGTGCTGACGCGGGATGCGGTGCAGCATCTGGAGGCGCGCCTCAAATGAGCCGGTTCCGCTTCATTCCGCGCAAAGAGGTGAAGCTCACGCGCGACGAGATGTACGACCTCGTGCGCGCGCCAGTTATCACCGAGAAATCGACGATGGCGTCGGAGCACAACCAGGTGACGTTCCGCGTGCCGCTCACCGCCGACAAGCGCTCGGTCAGGGCGGCGGTCGAGGGGCTTTTCAAGGTCAAGGTCACCGCGGTCAACACCATCCGCGTCAAGGGCAAGACGAAGCGATTCCGCGGCACGCTCGGCCGCCGCTCCGATTACAAGAAAGCGATCGTCACCCTCGCCGAGGGGCAGAAGATCGATGTGACGACGGGGGTCTGAGGCAATGGCACTCAAAACCTACAAGCCGACGACGCCGGGCCAGCGCCAGCTCATCCTCGTCGACCGGCGCGAGCTCTGGAAGGGCGGGCCCGTGAAGGCGCTCACCGAAGGCAAGCGCGAGACCGGCGGGCGCAACAATCACGGCCGCATCACCCAACGCTGGCGCGGCGGCGGCCACAAGCGGCGGCTCCGCATCGTCGACTTCAAGCGGGCGAAGCGAGACATGACGGCCGAAGTGGTGCGGCTCGAATACGACCCGAACCGCAGCGGCTTCTTGGCGCTCCTCAAGTACGAGGATGGGGAGCTCGCCTATATCCTGGCGCCGCAACGCCTCAAGGAAGGCGACAAGGTGGTGGCGGGCGAACGCGTCGACGTGAAGCCCGGCAACGCCATGCCGATGCGCAACATCCCGATCGGCACCATCATCCACAATGTGGAGATGAAGCCCGGCAAGGGCGGCCAGCTCGCGCGCGCCGCCGGCACCTATGTGCAGCTCGTTGGCCGCGATGCCGGCTATGCGCTGCTCCGGCTTTCCTCGGGCGAGGTGCGCATGGTGCGCGCCGAATGCATGGCGACGATCGGCGCGGTCTCCAACCCCGATCGGCAGAACATCAGCATCGGCAAGGCGGGCCGCAATCGCTGGCTCGGCCGGCGGCCCTCGGTGCGCGGCGTCGCCATGAACCCGATCGATCATCCCCATGGCGGTGGCGAAGGCCGCACCTCGGGCGGCCGCCATCCCGTGACGCCCTGGGGCAAGGGTACCAAGGGCACGAAGACGCGGCACAACAAGGCGACGGACCGCTACATCCTGCGGCGCCGGCGGCAGAAGTAACGGAGAGCAACGGTGGCACGCTCAGTGTGGAAAGGGCCGTTCGTCGACGGCTATCTCCTCAAGAAGGCGGAGAAGGCGCGGACATCCGGGCGCAACGAGATCATCAAGACCTGGTCGCGCCGCTCGACGATCTTCCCGCAATTCGTCGGCCTCACCTTCGGCGTCTACAACGGCCACAAATTCATCCCCGTGCTGGTGACCGAGCATATGATCGGCCACAAGCTCGGCGAGTTCGCGCCAACCCGCACCTTCCACGGCCATGCCGCCGACAGGAAGGCGAAACGCGTGACGACGCCCGCCGCGCCATGAGCAAGAAAGCCGCTCCCCGCCGCCTCGCCGAGACTGAAGCCTCGGCCTACGCTCGCGCCCTCAAGGTGAGCGCGCGCAAGCTCAACCTCGTGGCGCAGACCATCCGCGGCAAGGACGCCAATAGCGCGCTCAACGAGCTCACCTTCTCGCCGCGCCGCATCGCGCGTGACGTCAAGAAGGTGCTGCAGGCGGCGATCGCCAATGCCGAGAACAACCACCAGCTCGATGTCGACAAGCTCTATGTGAAGGAAGCGTCGGTGGGCCGCGCCTTCGCGATGCGGCGCTTCCATGCGCGCGGCCGCGGCCGCGCCGCCGGCATCGACAAGTATTTCAGCAACCTGACCGTCGTCGTGCGCGAGCGCGCGGAGACGCGGGAAGAGGAGAAGGCCTGATGGGCCAGAAGGTCAATCCGGTCGGGCTCAGGCTCGGCATCAACCGCACCTGGGACTCGCGCTGGTTCGCGCGCAAGGAATATAGCGGCCTGCTGCATGAGGATTTGAAGCTGCGCAAGTTCCTCACCAACCGCCTGCAGCAGGCGGGCGTGAGCAAAATCGTCATCGAGCGCGCCGCCAAGAAGACGCGCATCACCATCCATTCCGCCCGGCCCGGTGTCGTCATCGGCAAGAAGGGCGCCGATATCGAGAAGCTCCGTCTCGACATCGCCAAGATGACGAACAGCGAGGTGAGCCTCAACATCGTCGAGATCCGCAAGCCCGAGATCGACGCGAAGCTCATCGCCGACGGCATCGCTCAGCAGCTGGAGCGCCGCGTCGCGTTCCGCCGCGCCATGAAGCGCGCCGTGCAATCGGCGATGCGTTTGGGCGCGCTCGGCATCCGTATCAACTGCTCGGGCCGCTTGGGCGGCGCCGAGATCGCGCGCATGGAATGGTATCGCGAAGGTCGCGTGCCGCTCCACACGCTGCGCGCCGATGTCGATTTCGGCTACGGCACAGCCAAGACGACGTACGGCACCTGCGGTGTCAAAGTGTGGGTGTTCAAGGGCGAGGTGCTGGCGCACGACCCGATGGCGCAGGACAAGCGCGCCGCCGAGCAGAACCAGGCGCGCGTCTGAGGGACCAAAGAGGCTAGGCGATCATGCTCTCACCGAAGCGCACCAAGTACCGCAAGGCGCATAAGGGCCGCATTCACGGCGAAGCCAAGGGCGGCACGACGCTCAACTTCGGCAATTTCGGGCTCAAGGCGACCTCGCCTGGCCGCGTCACCGCGCGCGAGATCGAGGCGGCGCGGCGCGCCATCACCCGCCACATCAAGCGCGTCGGCCGCGTCTGGATCCGCATCTTCCCGGACGTGCCGGTCTCGGTGAAGCCCGCCGAGGTGCGCATGGGGAGCGGCAAAGGTACGCCGGAGTTCTGGGTGTGCCGGGTGAAGCCGGGCCGCATCATGTTCGAGCTCGACGGCGTGCCGAAGGTGACCGCGCGCGAGGCCTTCGAGCTCGCCGCGGCGAAGCTCTCCGTCGCGACCCGCATCGTCGCCCGCTTGGGCGAGGAGGCGCTCTGATGAAAGCCGCCGACGTCCGCGCCAAGACCGACGACGAGCTCAAATCCGAGCTCGAGCAGCTGGCCAAGGAGCGCTTCAATCTGCGCTTCCAGAAGGCGAGCGGCCAGCTCGAGAACACCAACCGGGTGCGGCAGGTGCGGCGCGACATCGCGCGCATCAAGACCATCCTCGCCGAGCGCGCGCACGCCTCGTAGGAAAGAGAAGAGCGATGCCGAAACGTATTCTTCAGGGTGTGGCGGTGCGCGATGCGCGCGACAAGACAGTGATCGTCCGCGTCGAGCGGCGCGTCATGCACCCCGTTTACAAGAAGTTCATCATGCGCTCGAAGAAGTATGCGGCGCATGACGAGCACAATCTCGTGAAGGCCGGCACCGTGATCCGCATCGAGGAGAGCCGGCCCATCTCCAAGCGCAAGCGCTGGGTGGTGCTCAAGGACGGCGAGACGCCGGCCGCCGCGCCGGAGCGGTCGGCGCCGGCCGCCGAAAAGAAGGCGGCGCCAAAAAAGCCGCGCGCGCCGCGCACGCGCAAGAAGGCCGCGGCAGCGGCCGGCGCCGAGGGGTGACGCGCCATGATCCAGATGCAGACCAACCTCGATGTCGCTGATAACTCCGGCGCGCGCCGCGTGCAATGCATCAAGGTGTTGGGCGGCTCGAAACGCAAGACGGCCACGGTGGGCGACGTGATCGTCGTCTCGGTCAAGGAGGCGATCCCGCGCGGCCGCGTCAAGAAAGGCGACGTGCATCAGGCGGTGATCGTCCGCACGGCGAAGGAAATCCGCCGCGCCGACGGCAGCGCCATCCGCTTCGACCGCAACGCCGCGGTCCTCATCACCAAGCAGGGCGAGCCCATCGGCACGCGCATCTTCGGTCCGGTGACGCGCGAGCTGCGCGCCCGCAAGTTCATGAAGATCGTCTCGCTCGCGCCGGAGGTGCTCTAGCGATGGCGCAGAAATTCAAGATCAAGAAGGGCGACAAGGTGGTCGTCATCACCGGCCGCGACAAGGGCAAGAGCGGCGAGGTGCTGAAGGTGCTCCGCGATGAGGACCGCGTGCTGGTGCAGGGCGTCCATATGGTGAAGCGCCACACCCGGCAGAGCGCCGGCCAGGCTGGCGGCATCGTCGAGAAGGAGGCGCCGATCCACATCTCCAACGTCGCCCATCTCGATCCCAAATCGAACAAGCCGACGCGTGTCGGCTACAAGACGCTCGAGGACGGCCGCAAGGTGCGCGTTGCCAGGCGCTCCGGCGAAGTCCTCGACGCGTAAAGGGGCGAACGATGCAGACGCGTCTCCAGGAGCATTACGAGAAGGTGGTTAAGCCGGCGCTCATGCAGGAGTTCGGCTACCAGAACCCCATGCAGGTGCCGAAGCTCGAGAAGATCGTCATCAACATGGGCGTGGGCGAAGGCACGCAGGACGGCAAGAAGGTCGACGCAGCGGCGAACGATCTCGCGGTGATTTCCGGCCAGAAGGCGGTCATTACCCGCGCCAAGAAGTCGATCGCCACCTTCAAGCTGCGCGAGAACCTGCCGATCGGCTGCAAGGTGACGCTCCGGCGTCAGCGCATGTACGAGTTCCTGGACCGGCTCATCAATATCGCCTTGCCGCGCGTGCGCGACTTCCGGGGCGTTTCCGGCAAGAGCTTCGACGGCCGCGGCAACTTCGCGCTCGGCTTGAAGGAGCAGCTCGTTTTCCCCGAGGTCAACTACGACCAGGTCGATGCCGTCCGCGGCATGGACATTATCATCGTCACCACGGCGAAGACCGATGCCGAGGCCAAGTCCTTGCTGCGCGGTTTTCAAATGCCGTTCGTCAACTGAAGGCCAGCGAGGCAGTCTCATGGCGAAGACCAGCTCCGTGAATAAGAACAAGCGGCGTGCGCAATTGGTGAAGCGCATGGCGGCGAAGCGCGCGCGCTTGAAGGCGATGGCGGAGGATCGTTCGCTGCCGCCGGAAGAGCGGTTTGCGGCGCGGCTCAAGCTCGCCGAGATGCCGCGCAACTCGTCGCTGACGCGCATTCGCAACCGTTGTGAACTCACGGGCCGGCCGCGCGGCTTCTATCGCAAGTTCAAGCTGTCGCGGCTCGCATTGCGCGAGCTCGCCTCGGCCGGCCAGATCCCCGGCATGGTCAAGTCGAGCTGGTAAAGGGAGACGATCTCGATGTCGATGACCGATCCGCTCGGCGATTTGCTGACTCGCATCCGCAATGGTCAGCGGGCGCACAAGCCGATGGTCCAGTCGCCCGCCTCGAAGATCCGGGCGAACGTGCTGGAAGTGCTGCAGCGCGAGGGCTATATCCGCGGCTACTCGCGCGAAGAGGTGCGGCCCGGCGTGGCTGAGCTCAAGATCGAGCTCAAATACGTCGACGGCGAGCCCGTCATTCGCGAGATCACCCGCGTGTCGAAGCCGGGCCGGCGCATCTATTCGCGCATCGCCGACCTGCCGCGCATCTACAATGGGCTCGGCATCGCCATTCTCTCGACGCCGCGCGGCGTCATGTCGGACAACGAGGCGCGCGCCGCCAATGTCGGCGGCGAGGTCCTCTGCCGCGTCTTCTGAGGTGAGGCATGTCGCGTATCGGCAAGAACCCCGTGAGCATTCCCCAGGGCGTCACCGTCGAAGTGGCGGGACAGATGCTTACCTGCAAGGGCAAGCTTGGCACGCTGAAGCTGCCGCTCGCGGCCGACGTCTCGGCGGCGGTGAAGGACGGCAAGGTGACGGTGACGCCCGAGGACCAGAGCAAGCGCGCCCGCATGCAATGGGGAACGACCCGCGCTCACATCAACAACATGGTGGCGGGCGTCTCCAAGGGCTTCACCAAGAATCTCGAGATCGAGGGCGTCGGCTACCGCGCCTCGGTGCAGGGCAAGAACCTCGTGCTGCAGCTGGGCTACAGCCACGACGTGGTCTTCCCCATTCCCGCGGAGATCAAGATCACCTGCGAGAAGCCGACCTCGATCGCGATCAGCGGGCCTGACCGTCAGCAGGTGGGTGAGACGGCGGCGGTGATCCGCGCCTTCCGCAAGCCCGAGCCCTACAAGGGGAAGGGCATCAAATACGCCGCCGAGCACATCCGCCGCAAGGAAGGCAAGAAGAAGTAGGGGCATGGGATGACGACGAAAGCGAGATCGCTCTTCACCCGCCGACAGCAGCGGGTGCGCCATCGCATCGGCCGCGTCGCCGGCGAGCGGCCGCGGCTCTCCGTGTTCCGCTCCTCGAAGCACATCTATGCGCAGGTGATCGACGACGCCGCCGGGCGCACGCTCGCCGCCGCCTCGAGCATCGAGAAGGGCTTGCGGGGCGGGCTCAAGACTGGCGCCGACAAGGCGGCAGCGGCCGCCGTCGGCAAGCTCATCGCCGAGCGTGCCAAGGCCGCCGGCGTCACCACCGTGGTCTTCGATCGCGGCGGCTATCTCTTCCACGGCCGCGTCAAGGCGCTGGCCGACGCCGCCCGCGAGGGCGGTCTCGATTTCTGAGGAAGGTCCAGCATGGCACGTACACCAGGAGGAAGCGACCGACCGGCCGGCGGACGAGGCCGCGGCGGACGCTCGGAAGGCGGCGACCGGCCGCCGCGCGCGCGACGCGAGGGCGGCGAGCGGGGTCGCGACCGCGAGCGCGAGGACAGTGAGTTCGTCGAGAAGCTCGTCGGCATCAACCGCGTCGCCAAGGTGGTGAAGGGCGGCCGCCGCTTCGGCTTTGCCGCCATCGTCGTCGTCGGCGACGGCAAGGGCCGCGTCGGCCATGGCGCCGGCAAGGCGCGTGAGGTGCCGGAGGCGATCCGCAAGGCGACCGAGCAGGCGCGCCGCGCCATGGTGCGCGTGCCGCTGCGCGAGGGCCGCACGCTCCACCATGATGTCAGCGGTCATTATGGTGCGGGCACCGTCATCGTGCGCGCGGCGCCGCAGGGCACCGGGATCATCGCTGGCGGCCCGATGCGCGCCATCTTCGAGGCCCTGGGCGTGCAGGACGTGGTGGCGAAGTCGGTCGGCACCTCCAATCCCCACAACATGATCAAGGCGACCTTCGACGCGCTGGCGCGCTCGGTGAGCCCGCGCTCGGTGGCCGCCCGCCGCGGCCGCAAGGTGAGCGAGATCCTGGGCCGACGCGAAACCGGCGCCGAGGCGCGGGAGTAAGCCATGGCGGAGAAGAAAAAAGAGCCGGGCAAGGCCGAGAAGAAGGCGAAGCCCGCGGCCGAGAAGGCCGAGAAGAAGGCGGCGCCGAAAACCGCGGCGCCGGAGAAGGCGAAGCCGGCCGCGAAAGAAGGCGGTAAGGAGAAGGCGAAGCCGACGAAGGCCGAGGCCGCCGAAGCGGCGCCGGAGAAGCCGAAGAAGGTCAAGAAGCCGAAGCAGCGGAAGGCGCCTCTGCCGCCGCCACCCGTGCGCGTGCGTGCCAAGGCGCCCGTCGTGGCGAGAGAGAAGCGCCCGCCCGAGAAGACCATCAAGGTGACGCAGATCGGCAGCCCGATCGGCCGGCAGGCCTATCAGCGCGCCACGCTCAAAGGCCTCGGCCTCAACAAGATGCATCGCTCGCGCGTCCTCGAGGATACGCCGGCGGTGCGCGGCATGATCGATAGCGTGGCGCACCTCTTGCGCGTCGAGCCCGCCGCTTGACCCTCATGGTGAACCAATGAAGCTCAACGAGATCCGGGACAACAAGGGCGCGCATTACAAGTACAAGCGCGTCGGCCGCGGCATCGGCTCCGGCAAAGGCAAGACCAGCGGCCGCGGCGGCAAAGGCCAGACGGCGCGCACGGGTGTCGCCTTGAACGGCTTCGAGGGCGGCCAGACGCCGCTCCATCGCCGCATGCCGAAGCGCGGCTTCAGCCACGAGGCCTTCCGCCTCGATTACCACATCGTCAATCTCGGGCGACTGCAGGTCGCCCTTGACGCCGGCAAGCTCAAGCCCGATGTGACGGTGGACGGCGCGGCGCTCGTTGCGGCGGGCGTACTCAGGCGCGTCGGCGACGGTGTTCGTCTCCTGGCGAAGGGCGAGCTCAAATCGCCGCTCACCATCGAGGTGGCGGGCGCTTCCAAGGCGGCGGTCGCGGCGGTCGAGAAGATCGGCGGCAAGGTCGTGGTGAAGGCCGCGAAGCCCGCTGCGGCGTGATGGCGAGGGGCGCTCCGCGCCCCAGGGATGGGTGAGATGGCGTCTGCCGCGGAACAACTTGCGGCGAATATCAATTTCTCCGCTTTTGCCAAGGCGACCGAGCTCAAGAACCGGCTCTGGTTCACTTTGGGCGCGCTGGTGATCTACCGGCTCGGGACCTACATCCCGCTCCCCGGCATCGACCCGCAGATCCTACAGGACATCTTCAACCGCAATGTCGGCGGCATCCTGGGCATGGTCGACATGTTCTCGGGCGGCGCGCTCGGGCGCATGACCATCTTCGCCCTCAACATCATGCCTTACATCTCCGCTTCGATCATCGTCCAGCTCCTGACCGCCGTCTCGCCGCAGCTTGAGGCGCTCAAGAAGGAAGGCGAGGTCGGGCGCAAGAAGCTCAACCAGTATACGCGCTACGGCACCGTCTTCCTGGCGGCAATCCAGGCCTATGGCATCGCCGTCGGCCTCGAGAGCGCGGGCGGCGGCGGCCGCTCGCCGGTGATCGATCCCGGCCTCTTCTTCCGCCTCACTACGGTGGTGACGCTGACGGGCGGCACGGTCTTCCTCATGTGGCTCGGCGAGCAGATCACGGCCCGCGGCGTCGGCAACGGCATCTCCCTTATCATCTTCTCCGGCATTGTCGCGCGCATGCCGCAGGCGCTTGCCTCGCTCTTCGAATTGGGCCGTACCGGCGCCATGTCCGCCGTCGCCATCATCTTCTTCCTGGTGATGGCGGTGGCGGTCATCACCTTCATCGTCTTCATGGAAAGGGCGCAGCGCCGCATCCTCGTGCAGTACCCGAAACGACAAGTCGGCAACAAGATGTTCGGCGGCGAGGCCTCGCATCTGCCGCTGAAGCTCAACACCTCCGGCGTCATTCCGCCGATCTTCGCCTCATCGCTGCTGCTGCTGCCGGCCACCTTCGCGAGCTTTAGCCAGAGTCAGGAGGGCATTCTCGCCGAGATCGGCGGCTATATCGGCCGCGGCCATCCCATCTACATCCTGGCGTATGTCGCCCTCATCATCTTCTTCTGCTTCTTCTACACGGCGATCGTCTTCAACCCGACGGAGACCGCCGACAATCTCCGCAAGTATGGCGGCTTCGTGCCGGGCTACCGCCCCGGAAAGACCACCGCGGACTATCTCGACCACGTCTTGACCCGACTGACCGCCGTGGGCGCGCTCTATCTCGCCGGCGTCTGCGTGCTCCCGGAGATCTTGGTCAACCAGTATAACATCCCCTTCTATTTCGGCGGCACCAGCCTCCTCATCGTCGTCAGCGTCACCATGGATACGGTGGCGCAGATCCATTCGCATCTGCTGGCCCACCAATATGAGGGCCTCATCAAGAAGGCGAAGCTGCGCGGGAGACGCGGGTGAACATCATCCTCTCGGGCCCGCCCGGCGCGGGCAAGGGGACGCAGGCAAAGCGCCTCGAGGAGAAATTCGGTCTCATCCAGCTCTCGACCGGCGACATGCTGAGGGCCGAGCGTAAATCCGGGAGCGAACTCGGGCGCAAGGCGCAGGCGATCATGGACCGGGGCGAGCTGGTCTCGGACGACATCATCATCGCCCTCATCGCCCAGCGCATCGACCAGCTGAAGGGTGCCAAGGGCTTCATCCTCGATGGCTTTCCCCGGACCGTGCCGCAGGCCGAGGCGCTCGACCGCATGCTTAGGGAAAAAGGGCTCAAGCTCGACCGCGTCATCGAGATGACGGTGGATGAAGGGGCGCTCATCGAGCGCATCGCCGGCCGCTTCAGCTGCGCCAAATGCGGCGCCAGCTACCATGAGCGCTTCAATCGCCCGAAGGTGGAGGGGGTCTGCGACGTCTGCGGCAGCCACGATTTCGTCCACCGCGCCGACGACAATGCCGAGGCGGTCAAGACCCGGCTTGAGGCCTACCGGCAGCAAACCGCGCCGATCCTGCCCTACTACCGCAAGAAGAAAGCGCTCCGGACCGTCGACGGCATGGCCGACATCGACGAGGTCACCCGCCAGATCGAGGCGGCCCTGAAGGGCGCGTGAAAGCTGTGGCTAACCCCAAGAGCCCATTGACTTTATGGTGAAGATTTCTATAATGCGCGCCCTTGGCCCGACATCCGCAATCCGGATCGCCTGAACACCACATCTGAGGAGAAGCGCAGGTGGCGCGCATCGCTGGCGTCAATATTCCGAGCCAAAAGCGAGTCCCGATCGGGCTCATGTACATCCACGGCATCGGCCGGACCACGGCGGAGAAGATCTGCAAGGATCTCGGCATCCCCGTGCAGCGGCGCGTGCACGAGCTCACCGACGACGAGGTGCTGCGCATCCGCGAGCTCATCGATCGCGACTACAGCGTAGAAGGCGATCTCCGCCGCCAGGTGGCGATGAACATCAAGCGGCTCATGGATTTGGGCTGCTATCGCGGGCTGCGCCATCGCAAGGGTCTGCCGGTGCGGGGTCAGCGCACCCACACCAACGCCCGCACCCGCAAGGGGCCGGCCCGGCCCATTGCCGGCAAGAAAATCGTCACTAAATAGGCCCGAGGAGACGAATCCCACATGGCGAAGCCTGCTGCAGCGCCGCGTCTGCGCCGTCGCGAACGCAAGAACATCACCTCGGGCGTGGCGCATGTGAACGCCACCTTCAACAACACCATGATCACCATCACCGACGCGCAGGGCAATACCATCGCCTGGTCGTCGTCGGGAACGATGGGCTTCAAGGGCTCGCGCAAATCGACGCCTTACGCCGCGCAGGTCGCCGCCGAGGATGCCGGCAAGAAAGCGATGGAGCACGGCATGCGCACGCTCGAGATCGAGGTGAAAGGACCGGGGTCCGGTCGCGAATCGGCGCTGCGCGCGCTGCAAGCGGTGGGATTTGCCGTGACATCGATCCGCGACGTCACCTCGATCCCGCATAACGGCTGCCGGCCGCCGAAGCGGCGCCGGGTTTGAGCGCCGGCGCCTTCGGGCGCCGGCGATTGGTTGCGACAGGATGCGCTCTCGCTGCGGCTTGGCCGACAGCGAGGCGCTTGGGCATTTGAGGGCGCGGCCATGGGCGTTGCGCCAAACCAGGTGAGGTTCCGCTCGTGCTTCAGAAAAACTGGCAGACATTGATCAAACCCAAGCAGCTCGCGGTTGAGCCGGGCGACGACCCGACGCGGGTTGCCACCGCCGTCGCCGAGCCGCTCGAGCGGGGCTTCGGCTTGACGCTCGGTAACGCGCTCCGGCGCGTGCTGTTGTCGTCGCTGCAAGGGGCGGCCATCACCTCGATGCAGATCGAGGGCGTGCTGCACGAATTCTCCTCGCTCCCCGGCGTGCTCGAGGACATCACCGACATCGTCCTCAACGTGAAGGGCATTGCGCTGCGCATGCATGG
This sequence comes from Allostellaceae bacterium, assembly GCA_035945115.1. Taxonomy (GTDB): domain Bacteria; phylum Pseudomonadota; class Alphaproteobacteria; order ATCC43930; family CGMCC-115725; genus DAHUYF01. The sequence goes on along the minus strand of DASZAN010000081.1, from coordinate 44,886 downwards.
CGAGGGACCGAAGCGCATGCGCCTCAAGGCGCAAGGCCCCGGCGAAGTCCGCGCCAACATGATCGAGACCGGGCACGACATCGAGGTGATGAACCCCGACGCGCTCATCTGCACGCTCGACAGCCATGCCAAGATCACCATGGAATTCACCGTCGATGTCGGCAAAGGCTATCGTCCCGCGACGGAGAACCGCCCGGAGGATTCGCCGATCGGCCTCATCCCGGTGGACGCGCTCTTCAGCCCCGTGCGCAAGGTCTCCTACAAGGTCGACAACACCCGCGTCGGTCAGCGCACCGACTACGACAGGCTCTCGATGCGCATCGAGACCAACGGCGCGGTGACGCCCGAGGACGCCGTGGCGCTCGCCGCGCGCATCCTCCAGGACCAGCTGCAGCTCTTCATCAATTTCGAGGAGCCGCGCGCCGCCACCGAGGAGGAGCGGCCGAGCGAGCTGCCCTTCAACAAGAACCTCCTGCGCAAGGTGGACGAGCTCGAGCTCTCCGTCCGCTCGGCCAACTGCCTCAAGAACGACAACATCGTCTATATCGGCGATCTCGTGCAGAAGACCGAGGCGGAGATGCTGCGGACGCCCAATTTCGGCCGCAAGTCGCTCAACGAGATCAAAGAGGTGCTGGCGCAAATGGGCCTGCATCTCGGCATGGAGATCGCGAACTGGCCGCCCGAGAACATCGAGGAGCTCGCCAAGCGCCTCGAAGAGCCCTATTGAGACTGAGGAGGCCCTCCCATGCGCCATCGAATGAGCGGCCGCAGCTTCAGCCGCACCTCGGCTCACCGCAAGGCCATGTTCGACAATCTCTGCCATGCGCTTTTGAAGCATGAGCAGATCGCCACCACTTTGCCGAAGGCGAAGGACCTCAGGCCGGTGGTGGAGCGGCTCATCACCTTGGGCAAGCGCGGCGGCCTCCACGCGCGCCGTCAGCTCATCGCCACGCTGCAAGACGCGAAGCTCGCCGACAAGGTCCTCACCACGCTCGCCGAGCGCTACAAGGAGCGCCCCGGCGGCTACGCCCGCATCATCAAAGCCGGCATGCGCTATGGCGATGCCTCGGCGATGGCGGTGATCGAGCTCGTGGACCGCGACGTCGACGCCAAGGGCCAAGATTCAGGGCCGGTGCAGACCGCGGAAGAGGGCGAGGAAGAGGCGGCGTAAACCGGAAAATCCCACGCGAAAACCAAGGGCGGCCTCGGCCGCCCTTTCCGTTTCTGGCTTAGTCGTCATGCCTCGGCCGATACTTAAGGAGATCGAGGAGATAAGCGAGGATGGAGGGAAGGGTTGGTTCTCTTCTCCCCTCCATCTCCGGTCATCTCCACATCTCCACCTTCGATCGGTGATTCCAATCTCGCTCATGCGGCTCTAATCTCGATCGATGCCGCATTCCGCCCTTCGCGCGCTCTTGAGCCTCGCCGGTGTTCCCGAGAGCGCCGTCGAGACATGCCGCATCGTCGGGCGTGCCCCGGTGCTGCCGACGCGCTTTCGCATCGGTGCGGCCGGCGCGGCGGCGATCGCGGCGGCGGCGATGGCGGCCAACGAACTCTGGGCGGAACGGACCCATGAACCGCGCCAGGCGATCGCCGTCGATCTCCACCATGCCGTGGCGGCGTTGCGCAGCGCGCGCTATCTCCGCATCGACGGCAAGCCGCCCAAGGAACCCTTCGATCGCCTGAGCGGGTTTTATGAGGCTGAGGGCGGGCGCTCGGTCTTTCTCCATTGCAATTTCCCACATCACCGCGCCGCCGCGCTGGGCGTGCTCGGCCTCCGCGGCGAGGTCGAGCGCACCGCGGTCGCCGCGGCGGTCCGGGATCGCGACGCGCTCCAACTCGAGGACGCCATCCACGCCGGCGGCGGCTGCGCCGCCTTCGTGCGCACGCCCGCGGAATGGGCGGCGCATCCGCAGCAATCTGCCATCGCGTCCTTGCCGCTTCTCGAGATCGAGCGCATCGGCGCGGCGCCGCCCGAGCCGCTTCCCCCCGCTGGCGATCGCCCGCTCGCGGGGGTGCGCGTCCTCGATCTGACGCGCGTCCTTGCTGGCCCCACCTGCGCGCGCACGCTCGCCGAGCACGGCGCCGAGGTGCTCAAGATCTCCGCTCCCCACCTGCCGCATTCCGGCGAGATCGAGATCGACACCGGCCTCGGCAAGCGCGCGGCCTTCCTCGATCTCCGCGATGCCGGCGATATCGCCACGCTCGCCGCCCTCATCCGCGACGGGCGCTGCGACGTGTTCTCGCAAAGTTATCGGCCGGGCACGCTGGCAGCGCGCGGCTTCGGCGCCGATGCGCTTGCGGCGCTCCGGCCCGGCATCGTCGCGGTCGAGCTTTCCGCCTGGGGCCGGGCCGGCCCCTGGGCCGCGCGCCGCGGCTTCGACACCATCGTGCAATGTTCAAGCGGCATGGCGATGATCGACGGCGGCGACAAGCCGCGCCTCCTGCCGGTCTCGGCCATCGACTACGTGAGCGGCTACTTGATGGCGATGGGCGCCATGGTGGCGCTGTTGCGCCGCGCGCGCGAGGGCGGGAGCTGGCGCGTCCGCGTCTCGCTCGCGCGCACGGGCCAGTGGATCGTCGAGCGCGGGCTCGTTGATGCTGCCGCACTTGACGGCCTCCCCAAGGAATTGCCCGAGGACGAGATCAAGCGCATCACCATGGAGACGGGCTCGCTGCTGGGCGTCATCCGGCATCTCCGCCCGGTTGCGCAGATGAGCGAGACGCCGCCGCGCTGGTCGCACCCACCTTCGCCGCTCGGCGCCGACCCGCCGGCCTGGCCCGCGCGCGGCGATCAGCTAGGATAGCGTCGTCTGGCGGAGCGGGGGAAAACGTGCGTCAGTTGCTCACCAAGATCGCGATCGCGGCGCTCGCTCTCTGCGTCCACCACGCCGCGGCGGCGGAGCTCACATCCCTTCGCATCGAGGTGCCGAAGGCCGGTAACCTGCAATACTTCACCCTCTGGGTCGCGTTGGGCGCGGGTGCGTTTCAACAGGAAGGATTGGCGCCTGAGCTCGTCATCGATGACACGCCGCAAGCTGCCGGCAGCGCGTTGCTGAAGGGCGAGGCGGACATCGCCGTGATGCCGCCGCCGATGTTTCTCGGCGCGATGGCGGAGGGAAAGCCGATCCTGCTCTTTGCCAGCCTGCTCGCCAACGAGCCCATCGATTTCGTCGTAAGCAAAGAGGTCGCCGAGGCGCGCCATCTCTCGAGCGCGGCATCGCTGCGCGATCGGCTGCAAGCGCTCAAGGGCATCAAGGTCGGCGTCGCCGGCGGGCCGCCGCCGCGCCTGCAAGCCTTGTTCGCGTCGGTCGGCATGAATGCGAACGAAGACATCGACATGGTCTTGGTGTGGGGGCGCGACCAGGTGCAGGCCTTCGCCGCGCGCCAAGTCGATGCGCTCTTCGCCCACACGCCTTATCTCGAGACGGTCTTGGCCAAGCACGGCGCGGTGCTGGTCGCCGATTTGTCGGGGGGCGAGGTGGCCGAGCTCGCCCATGGGCAAATCCACGCGCTCGCCACCAGCCGGGTGCGGGCGGAAGCGGCGCCCGATCTCATCGCCGCCGCGACCCGCGCCATCTATCGCGCCGAACGCCTCATCCACAGCGACCGCAAGGCGACGGTTGACGCCGTGCTGGCGTCGGGCGTCAAGGAGTTCGAGCGCACGCTCGTCGAGACCATCGCCGCCATCTACAGTCCCGCCGTGCCGGTGACGCCCGCCATATCCCTCGCCGGCATCGAGCGCGACGCGGAGCTTTTTCCGGCGTTTCCGCGCAAGCCCGATTTCAGCGTGGTCAAGGCGGCGGATTTCGTCGCGCCGGGCTTTGCGGCCGACGCCGTGAAGGCGCTGCCATAGAATTCGCTCAATCGCCCGCCGTCACCTCGCCGAGCGGATTCGACGCGTCGCCGCGGATATCGAACCCGCCCGATTGCCGCCACCAGAGGCGCGCGTAGGTGCCGCCGCGGCGCAGCAGCTCGGCATGGGAGCCGGTCTCGACGGTGCGGCCATGGTTCAGCACGACGAGGCGGTCCATGCGCGCGATCGTCGAGAGGCGATGCGCGATGGCGATGACGGTGCGCCCGCGCATGAGCTCGTCGAGCTGCTCCTGGATCGCCGCCTCGACTTCGGAATCGAGCGCCGAGGTCGCTTCGTCCAGGATCAGGATCGGCGCGTTCTTGAGGATGACGCGGGCAAGGGCGATGCGCTGGCGCTGACCGCCCGAAAGCTTGACGCCGCGCTCGCCGACATGAGCGTCGAAGCCGAGCCGTCCCTGCCAATCCTCGAGCTCTTCGATGAATTGGAGCGCATGCGCGCGCCGCGCCGCCTCGCGCACCTCGGCCTCACTCGCCTCCGGCCGGCCATAGCGGATGTTGTCGCGGATCGAGCGGTGGAGCAGCGAGGTGTCCTGCGTCACCATGGCGATGCGGCTGCGCAGGCTCTCCTGCGTCACGTGCGCAATGTCCTCGCCATCGATGAGGATGCGGCCTTGGTCGAGCTCATAGAAGCGCAACAGGAGATGGACGAGCGTCGACTTGCCGGCGCCCGATGGCCCGACAAGGCCCACGCGCTCGCCGGGCTCGATCGCGAGATCGATGCCGTGCAGCACGCCGCGTGCCGTGCCGTAGCCGAAGCGCACGCCCTCGAAGCGCACGGCGCCGCGGCTGACGCGCAGCGCCGTCGCGCCGGGGCGATCCACCATCTGCCGCGGCACCGCGATCGAGCGCATGCCATCCTGCACGGTGCCGACATTCTCGAAAATCGAGGTCACGCTTTGCGCGATCCATCCCGCCATGTTGGCGATCTGCCAGGCGAGCGGCACCGCCGTGGCGATGGCGCCGACATCGGCGCGGCCCAACGACCAAAGCCACACCGCCACGCCCGCCGTTCCCACCATGAGCGCAGCGTTCAATCCCGTCAGCACCAGGTTGAGCGCCGTCATAAGCCGCAATTGCAGGCGGAAAAGCTCGGTATGGTCGTCGACGGCGGCGCGCACGAAGGCGTCCTCGTCGGAAGGCCGCGCGAAGAGCTTCACCGTCAGGATGTTGGTGTAGCTGTCGACGATGCGTCCGGTGAGCGTCGAGCGCGCCTCGGACAACCCGCGCGAACGTGATCTGAGCCGCGGCACGAAATAGCGGAGTGTCACGACGTAACCCGCGAACCATAGTACCGCCGGAAGGGCGAGGCGGAGGTCGAGGGACGCCAAGAGCGCGATCGCCGTCGTGCCGTAGACGAGGACGTACCAGATCGCGTGCGTGGCCATGACGACGCTCTCGCGCAGCGACGGGCCGGTCTGCATGACCCGATTGGCGATGCGGCCGGCGAAATCGTTCTGGAAGAAGCTCCAGCTCTGGCGCACCACGTGCCAATGATTCTGCCAGCGCACGAGATTGGTGAGGCCAGGATTGATCGCCTGATGGGCGACAAGATAGTGGAGCGCAAGCGCCGCCGGTCGCAGGATCAGCACCACCACCGCCATGCTGGCGAGCGCCGGCCACGCCTCGCGGAAGAACCCGCCCGGCGCATGAGTCGAGGCGAGCCGGACCAGCCAGCCGATAAAGACGGGAATGGCGGTGTCGAAGAGGGCGATGAGCGAGCCCGCGACGAAGAGCGCGACGATGAGATGCCGCACCTGCCGCACATGATGCCAATAAAACGCCCAAAGCCCGGCCGGCGGCTCGCCCGGCGGCAGCACGGTGGGCTCGATCAGCTTTTCGAACCAGCGAATGATGGACATTGGCGCAATCTACTCGGCCATGGTTTATGGATGATTGCCCCGGCCGGCGCCATCGACAATCCCGTTACGAGGCGAGTCGGTGCACGATAAACTTTCGACCGCCGTCACGCGTCGCGACACCATTCTTCTCCGTCCCTGAGGGGCGGAGAGGAGAAATGACCGGATCGCGCCTCGCCGCGATTATGATTGGCTTCGCAAAGGAGAGCGACGATGGACCTCATTCTGCGTGGCGCCACGCTGGCGGATGGGAGACGCGAGCAGGACATCGGCATCGCGGGCGAGCGTATCGTCGCGGTCGAGCCGCGGCTCGCCGCCACCGCGGCACGCGAGGTCGACGTTACGGGCCTGCTCGTCTCGGCGCCCTTCGTCGATGCCCATTTCCATATGGACGCCACCCTGAGCTTCGGCCTGCCGCGGGTGAACCGCTCCGGCACCTTGCTCGAGGGCATCGCGCTTTGGGGCGAGTTGAAGCCGCAGCTGACGGTGGAGGCGGTGGCCGAGCGGGCGCTTTCCTATTGCGACTGGGCGGTCGCCAAGGGTCTCCTCGCCATCCGCAGCCATGTCGATGTCTGCGATCCGCGCCTGCTCGCGGTCGAAGCGCTCCTCGAGGTGAAGCGCCAGGTCAAGCCCTATCTCGACCTGCAGCTCGTGGCGTTTCCCCAGGACGGCTACTTCCGCTCGCCGGGTGCCGTGCCGCAGCTCGAGCGGGCGCTTGATCTCGGCGTCGATGTCGTCGGCGGCATTCCGCATTTCGAGCGCACCATGGCGGACGGCGCCGTCTCGGTGCGCGCACTCTGCGAGATCGCCGCGCGGCGCGGGCTTCCCGTCGACATGCATTGCGATGAGAGCGACGATCCCATGTCGCGCCACGTCGAGACGCTCGCCGCCGAGACGGTGCGCCTGGGTCTCCACGGCCGCGTCACCGGCTCGCATCTGACCTCGATGCATTCGATGGACAACTACTATGCGAGCAAGCTCTTGGACCTCATGGCCGAAGCGCGACTCAACGTCGTCGCGAACCCGCTCATCAACATCACGCTGCAGGGCCGCCACGACACCTATCCCAAGCGGCGCGGCATGACGCGCGTGAAGGAGCAGATGGCGCGCGGCCTCACCGTCGCCTTCGGCCACGACTGCGTGATGGATCCCTGGTATCCGCTGGGCAGCGGCGACATGCTCGAGGTGGCGCAGATGGCGCTCCATGTCGGGCAGATGACGAGCCTTGACGAGATGGCGCAATGCTATCGCGCCGTCACCGAGAATGCCGCGGCGATCCTCGGCCTCGAGGGTTACGGCGTGGCGCCCGGCTGCTACGCCGATCTCGTCGTGCTGCAGGCCGGCGATCCCATCGAAGCCATCCGCCTCAGGCCGCCGCGCCTCTCTGTCATTCGTCGCGGCAAGGTGATCGCCTTGACGCCGGCGGTGGCGGCGCGGCTCGATTTGTCCGGGCGGCCGGCGACGGTGGATTTCCGGCACTCCCTGCGTGTCCGTTGATCTGCGTCAAAGCACGCCTTTACCAGGCGAGCCAGTCTTGACGATCCGGGGACAGGCAGGAGGGTGGCCATGTACAAACACATCTTGATCCCGACCGATGGATCGGAGCTCTCCGCGAAAGCGGTTCGCCACGGCGTCGCCTTTGCGAGCGCCATCGACGCGAAGCTCACCATCCTCACCACGACCGAGCCGTTCCATGTCTTCTCGACCGATCCGAAGGTGGTGACGGACACGGCGCCACTCTATCGCAAGCACGCTGCCGAATTCGCGGCAAAGACCCTCGACGCCGCCGCCAAAGCGGCGAAGTCGGCCGGCGTGCCGTGCGAAACGATCCATCTCGAAGAGGGCTACCCCTACGAAGGGATCATCAAGACCGCCACCGCCAATCATTGCGACTTGATCCTCATGGCATCGCATGGCCGGCGCGGCGTCTCGGCGCTCGTCCTCGGCAGCGAAACCGTCAAGGTCCTCACCCACTCGAAAATTCCGGTGCTCGTTTATCGCTGACGGCGGCTTTCTCGACGCCGCCACCAATCGAAGACCCCGAAGCACAGGAGGCCCAGCACAAGCCAGAGGATTGCATTCGCGAGCAACGAAAGTCCGATCACTTCGGCCACAAAGGGGCGATTATTTTCAGCACCGTCGGTGGCCATCAGAAAGATGCTGCTCGGCCAAAGATATCGGCCCCACACCGGGAACTCCTGCACCACGCCGGCGCCGTAAGCGATGAGATACCCGGCCGGGAACAAACTGCCGATTCCAATCGCAAGGGCTTCCCGTCGGAAAACTCGCTTCATGTGCGTCCGCTCACATCGGCGGCGACGCGCGCACCAAGCTTCTCCTCCGCCAGCGCCTTTGCCGCGATATAGTCGGCCTTTCCCGTCGCCAGCAGCGGCACCGCCGGCACCGTCAGCAACACGCGCGGCACCGTGACCTCGGCCAACCCTTGGCGCCGCGCTTCGGCGAGGAGGGCCTCCACCGTCGCGTCGGCGTTGTCGGTGACGAGCACGATCTGCTCGCCCTTGCGCGCATCGGGCAAGCTCACCGCCGCGTGCTTGAAATTGGGCCACAGCGTCGTCGCGAGGTTCTCGGCAGCACCGAGCGACACCATCTCGCCGGCGATCTTGGCGAAGCGCTTGGCGCGCCCCAAGATGCGCACATAGCCTTCCGCGTCGATCGCGACGATGTCGCCGGTGTCGTACCAGCCGCCCGCCGGCGGGTCGATCGTGCCTTGCACGACGGGGCTCAAATAGCCCTTCATCACATTGGGGCCGGCAACGTGGAGGCGGCCGCCTTCGTCGATGCCGTCGACCGTCTCGAGCCGCCAGTTGATGCCGGGCAGCAAGCGGCCGACGGTTCCGGCCTTGAAATGCATGGGCGTGTTGGTGGCGAGTACCGGCGCGGTCTCGGTGGCGCCATAGCCTTCGAGGATGCGGAGGCCGAATTTCTCCATCCATACCCGCCGCGTCTCCTCGCGCACTTTCTCGGCGCCGGCGAAGACGTAGCGCACATTGTAGAAATCGTAGGCGTTGGCGGCGCGCGCATAGCCGGTGAGGAAGGTGTCGGTGCCGAAGAGGATGCTCGCGTTGGTGTCGTAGGCCACCTCCGGCACGATGCGGTAGTGGAGCGGCGAGGGGTAAAGGAAGATCCGCACGCCGTGGGTGATCGGCAGCAAGAGGCCGCCCGTGAGGCCAAAGGAATGGAAGAGCGGCAGCGCATTGAGCACGATGTCGCTCGGCGAGAAATCGACGCGCGCGGCGATCTGCTGGCAATTGGCGACGATGTTCTCGTGGCTCAGCACGACGCCCTTGGGCGTGCCCTCGGAGCCTGAGGTGAAGAGCACCACGGCGGGATCACTCGGCTTCGGTTCATGGCGGCGGTAGATGGTGCGGGCAAAGCGCGCGGCGATGAGGCCCTGCACGCGCTCCCAGAGACCGATGTCTTGGCGCACATCCTCGAGATAGAGAATGCGCCGGCCGTCGCCGAGCGCCGCCACTGTCGCCTCGAGCTTCGCCGCGGCGACGAAGCGGCGCGAGGTGACGATGGTGCCGATGCCGGCAAGGCGGCAGGCCGCCTGCATGTTGCCGAGCCCGGTCGAGTAATTGAGCATCGCCGGCACGCGCCAGGCGGCGTGAAGCGCGAAGAAGCTCGCCACGGCGGCGCTGGCATTGGGCAGCAGCACGCCCACGATCTCGCCGCGTCGCGTGACCGCCGCCAAGCGCCGCGCCAGGACGAAGCTCCCGGCGATCAGGCGGCCATAGGTGAGGGGCTTGCGCTCGATGTCCTCCACCATCTGCCATGCGCCGCCGTGGAGATCGCGCGCGTCGAGAAGCGTGCGGAAGAGCGTCTTTCGTATATCGGCGGTGGCGAAGATCATGTCCGACATGACGTCGTAAAGCCGTCGGCCGATCTCGCGGCGCCGCGCGCGGCCCTTGATCTCCGGCGAGAGCGCGATCTCCTGCGGCTCCAAGAGCGTGATCGTCACCTTGGCGAACCAGCGTGGCCGCACCTTGCCCTTGAGCCGCGAGAAGGGCGTGAATTGCGGACCGTCGAGCCGCACCGGTAGGATCGCCGCCTTCGCCTTGTCGGCGATCATGCCGGGGCCTTCATAGACCTTCATGAGGGCACCGGTGACGGTGATCCGGCCTTCCGGGAAGATGACGCAGCGTCGCCCTTCCTCGACGGCGCGAATGAGGGTCTTGGTGGCGAAGGGCCGCGTCGGATCGATCGGCACCGCATCGAAGAGGCCAAGAAAGGGCCGCGTCCACCAGGCATTGGCGCGCGCCGTGTCGATGGCGAAAGCGGGACGTCCCGGCAGGAATGCCGCCAAGAGCGGGCCGTCGATGAAGGAGAGATGGTTGGCAACGATGACGACGCGCTCACCCGCCTTGCGGTAATTCTCGAGGCCGCGCAATTCGACGCGATAGAGGAGGCGGAAGATGGCGGCGAGTGCCGCCTTCAGGATCATGCCGGGCACGAGCCGCATCACCACCACGGCGGCGGCGGCGTTGACCACGCCGATGATGAGGAAGATTTGCGTGACGGTGAGGCCGAGCTTCAGCATCACCGCGCTCACCGCGCCGGATGCCACGATGAAGAGCGCGTTCAGTACGTTGTTGGCGGCGACCACACGCGAGCGGTGGCTCTCCTCGCTCCGCGCCTGGATCAAGGCATAGAGCGGCACGGTGAAGAGCCCGCCGGAAAGCGCGATCATGAAGAGATCGACGGTGAGGCGCCAATTGCCGAGGTGCGAGAGGAACTGGACGATGCCGATGAGGGTATCGCCGCTCGCGCCGGCGGCGCGTTCGCTCGCGAAGAAAAGATCGATAGTGAAGAGCGTCATGCCGAGCGCGCCCACCGGCGCCAAGCGCGCGCTAACTTCACCCCGCAGCCACCGCCCGCACAGCACGGCGCCCGCGCCGATGCCGACCGAGAACATGGCGAGGAACAGCGTCTCCACCTCGGCATTGGCGCCGAGCGTGACTTTGGCGTAGGTGGGGAATTGCGAGAGGAACACCGCGCCCACCAGCCAGAACCAGGAAATGGCGATGATCGAGAGCTTGAGGTCGCGACGTGCCGTGGCGAAGCGGATGATCGCCATGGTCTCGTCCCAGATGTTGGGATTGACGCGCAGCTGCGGCTCGGCGCGGCCGGTCTTGGGGATGAAGAAGCTCACCGCCCAGCCGCCCGTCGCGAAGGCGAGGAGCGCCGCGCAAACGATCGCCTCGCCATAGGGCGCGACGATGAGCAAGCCGCCGGCGATGGTGCCGAGGAGAATGGCGAGGAATGTGCCGGCCTCGATGAGCGCGTTGCCGCCCATCAAATCCTCGCTGCCGAGCAGGTCCGGCAGGATGCCGTATTTGACCGGTCCGAAGAACGTCGCCTGCACGCCCAAGAACAAAAGCACGGCGAGCTCGAAGACAATGAAGGCGGTGCCGCCCAGCGCGAAGCCGAGCGCCGCCAAGACCATCACGCCCACTTCCCAGAGCTTTATCCAGCGGATGAGCGCCGCTTTCTCGAACTTGTCGGCAAGCTGACCCGCGGTGGCGGAGAGTGGGAAGTAGGGGAAGATGAAAATCGCCGTGGCGATGGCGACGACGATCTTCGTCGTGGTGGGATCGGCGAAGGCCTTGTAGGTGATGAGCGTGACGAGCGCAGTCTTCAGGAGATTGTCGTTCACCGCGCCCAGGAACTGCGTGACGAAGAGCGGAAGGAAGCGGCGCTCGCGCAGCAGAGTGAGTTGCGTCTCGGCCATGGTGTCCTCAGGCGCGTTGGAGTGGCGGGGCACGATCGAACTGCAACACGCGCCAACACGCCTCGGTGAGCGCGGGGGCGAGGGGGCGCATCAGGCCGGGAAGGCGGCCATAGGTCTTGAAGGTGGCGGGCTGCACGATGATGCCCATGACCAGGGCGGTGGCGAGATCGACATCGGCCGCGGGAATCTCGCCTTTGGCCATTCCGCGCTCGAGCACGGCGCGCACGATCTCGTCGGGCTTGTCGCGCCAAGCGTTGGTCTGCCGGAAATGATGCTGTAAGAGCAGCAGAAAGCTGAACAGGACCCGTTCTTCGTCGAATGCGTGACAGCATTCCTCGATCATCGCGGCGAGTTTGTCGCGCGTGCTCTCGAACAACGCATGTGCGCGCTTTAGCCGATTAGCAAAATCGGCGTAGTGCCGTTGATAGAGGTTGTTGATGAGCTCGTCCTTGCTGGGGTAGTGGCGATAGAGCGCACCTTCGGCGACGCCCGCGCCTAGAGCGATGTCGCGGATCGTAGTCTCGGTCACGCCCTTGCTGACGAAGAGCGCCATCGCCGCGTCCTCGATCCGCTCGCGAGTTGCTGTGCCATCGCGCATGAGGTGGCCCGTGAGTTAGGTGAGTGAACAGTCACTCACTTATAGGATGAGAGAATGATGACGTCAAGCGCGTTGCGCGTTTCCCGGACATCCATTATCGTGGATTTATGTCCACTATCGTAGATGAAGCAGAGGCGCGGCTTGCCTCCTCGATCCGGCAGGAGCGGGAGGCGCGAGGCTGGTCGCTGGCGGATCTGGCGGAGCGTTCCGGCGTCTCGCGCGCCTCCATCAGCAAGATCGAGCGCGGCGAGGCGAGCCCCACCGCCGTCATCCTGGTCCGCCTCGCTGGCGCTTTCGATCTGACCATCGCAGGATTGCTCGCGCGCGCGGAAGGTGGGAGCGAGCGTCTCTCGCGCGCCGCCCAGCAACCGCTCTGGCGCGACCCCGCCAGCGGCTATCTCCGCCGCCAGATCTTCGAGCGCGCCGATCATCCGGTGGAGGTGGTGAGCGTCGAGCTACCCGCGGGCGCGCGCGTGGGATTTCCCGCCTCCTCCTATCGCCGCATTCGCCAGCTCCTCTGGCTCATGCACGGTAGGCTCGTCATCGAGGAAGGCGGCGTGCGTCACGATCTCGCGGCGGGCGACTGCTTCGCCTTCGGTGCGCCGGTGGATGTCACTTTCATGAACGAGACGGGCGAGGACTGCGGCTACCTCGTCATCGTCGCGCGGAGCTGAGCTCCATGGGCGCCGACCTCGACATCGCCCCGCTCGACGCAGCGCCCGAGACCGTCGCCGCGCTCGCCGATCTCCTCATCGAGACGGTGGCGAGCGGCGCATCCGTCACCTTCATGCACCCGCTCGCGCCCGAAATTGCGCAGTGTTTCTGGGAGAGCGCGCTCGCGGCAGCGGCGCGCGGCGAGCGCGTCGTCCTGGGTGCCCGCGAGCAAGCCCGCCTCGTTGCCACGGTGACGCTCAGCCTCGACACGCCCGACAATCAGCAGCACCGCGGCGAAATCTCGAAGCTCATGACGGCGCTCTCCCATCGCCGCCGCGGCATCGCCCGCGCCCTCATGCTCGAGGCCGAGCGCATCGCCGCCGCGCGCGGCCGCACTTTGCTGACGCTCGACACCGCCGCCGAGGACGGCGCCGCAGGATTTTACGAGCGCCTCGGCTACTGCCGCGCCGGCATGATTCCCGATTACGCCTACAAGCCGCTTGGCGGCTTGGTGGCGACGATTCTTTACTATAAGCGGATCGCCTGAGCCATCCCCCTCACCCTACCCTCTCCCCGGTGGGGAGAGGGAGATAGTTGGCGCCGCGCGTTCCCTCTCCCCTCGGGGAGAGGGTAGGGTGAGGGGGGCCGCCGCTCGATCTTAGATCGTGAACACCGCGTCGGCGGCGACGACGAGGCCGAGCGTCAGCACGGCGATCGCCACCTCGCCCACGGCGCCGACGATGAAGGGGCGCACGCCTTGCTTCCGCATCTCGCGGAAATCGGTCATGAGGCCGACGCCGGCGAAGGTGAGAAGGAAGGCCCAGCGCGAGAGATTGGCGAGGCTCGCCACCTGCTCCTTGCTGAAAAAGCCGAGCGAAGCGACCAGTGACAAGAACAGAAATCCCAGGATGAATTTGGGGAATTTCTGCCAGAGGAACTGCGCCTTGTTGTCGATCTGCTGCGCGCGACCGCGGCTCGCCCAATAGATCGCGTAGCCCAGCACGACGAAGCCGATGGTGGCGTTGCGCGTGGTCTTGGCGAGGACGGCGTATTTGGCCGCGGTGTCGGAGTAGAGCGCGCCCGTCGCCGTCGCCTCCGCCGTGTTGTCGACGCCGAGGCCGGCCCAAAGGCCGAAGGCGTGATCGCTCATGCCGAGGGCATGACCGATGAGGGGAAAGAAGAAGAGGGCGATGGCGCCCAGCGCCAGGATCGCGGCGATGGCGTAGGAGGCGTCGTCGTCATCAGCTTCGATCGCGCCCTTGGCGGCGATGATGGCGGAGACGCCGCAGATCGAAGAGCCGATCGCGAGCAGGCTGATGAGCTTCGGCTTCAAGCAGAACCAGCGCCCGAGCACGGTCATGAGCGCGATGGAGACGCTGAGCTCGACCGCCACCAGGACCAGACTCACGCCGCCCAAGCGCAGCACATCGCCGATGAGAAACCGCACGCCCAGGAAAACGATGCCGGCCTTGAGCCAGAACTCGTAGGTGGCGACGCCCGGCTTGAAGAGACGCGGCACACCGACTGTGTTCGAGATCACGAGCCCGATCAGGATCGCCCAGAGCACATATTCGATGTTGGGAAGATGAAGCGCATGCGCCTTGCCATAGGCGGCGACGGATTGCTCGATCAGCTTTCCGGCATAACCGATGGCGGCGAGCAGCGCGATGCCGGGGATTAGCTCGAGCGCGCGGCGCGGGAAATCGAGCCGCTGCGGCCGGGGAAGGGCGATGTCGGCCACGGCGTTACCATCGCACCGCCGGCAACAGATCGGCCCAGATGAGCGCGGTCAATGCCAGCGACAACAGCACCGCCCAGCCATCGAGCGAAAGCCACCGACGCGCAGTGGGTGTTGCGATCTCGGCCATGGAAAGCTCCTCGACGGAAGGAATGTAGAAGGAAGATAAATTGTCGTTTCTATATGTCAATCATGTCAATTATACAATATTATTATGTTCTATACGAACGGGAAGGACGTGAGGGGGACGGCCCCGCTCGAATTCTCTTGTGTGCTTTTTCCCATACTCGCGCTCAGACCGTGTGGCGCTCGGCAAATCCGGGCGAGCCATCATCGGCGCCAGACGAGCGCGCGATGTCGTCGACCCGCGCCATGGACGGGCCTTGCCAGCAGGCTTCGATCATCGCCTCGACCGCCGGCCCATCGCCGATGAGGAGCGCCTCGACGCCGCCGTCATGGCGGTTCCGGACCCAGCCGCGGAGGCCGCGGCGGCGTGCTTCATGGGAGGCCCAGGCGCGAAAGCCGACGCCTTGGACGCGGCCGGAAATAACGAGGTGGACGGCGCTCTCAGCCATCGCGCCCCCTCAGGCGAATTCGAGAATGACCTGGTCGACGGCGAGGCTGTCGCCGGCCTTGGCGCGGATCGCCTTCACCTTGCCGTCGCGCTCGGCGCGGAGCACGTTCTCCATCTTCATCGCCTCGACCACCGCGAGTTCTTCGCCCGCCTTCACCTCTTGGCCTTCACCCACCGCGAGCGAGACGAGAAGACCCGGCATCGGCGACAAGAGATAACGCGAGAGATCCGGCGCTTGTTTCGCTGGCATTTGCGCCAAGAGCGCAGCGGCGTGTGGCGGCAGCACTTTGACGCCGAGCGTGGCGCCGCCGCGGGTCATGCGGAAACCGATGCCGTCGCGATCGACTTGCGCGATGACTGGCGCGTGGTCGATGGTGCCAGAGAAGAGCGGCACGCCCGGCCGCCAATCCGTGACGACACGGTGCCGGCGGCCGCCATGGTTGATGACGACAGCGTCGCTCTCGCGTTGCGTGCCGATCGCCTGCCGCGTCTCGCCGATGGTGACGACCCACTCATCGGGGACGCGCCGTTCGTGGCCGGCGAGCTGCCCGCTGATCGCGGCCTCGCGCTCGGCGGTGATGTGCTGCGCCGCGCCGGCGATGGCGATCGCCGCAGCCATGCCCTCGGAGGTGGGTGCGACGCCGGCGAAACCGCCGGGAAATTCTTCGGCGATGAAATTGGTCGACAGCCGCCCCTCCGCGAACCGCGCCTTCTTCAGCAGGGCCGCGAGAAAGGGGATGTTGTGCGAGAGACCGCGGATCACAAACCCATCGAGCGCGCCGCCAAGCCGCTCGATCGCCTCGCGCCGCGTGCCGCCATAGCCCACCAGCTTCGCGATCATGGGATCGTAGTAGACGCTGATCTCGGCGCCCTCGAAGACGCCGGTATCGACGCGAATGCCGTCGCCCTCAGGAGGCAGGTAGCGCACGAGCCGGCCGATCGACGGCAGGAAGTTGCGGAAAGGATCCTCGGCGTAGATGCGAGCCTCGACCGCCGATCCCTCGAGCTTGATGTCCTCCTGGCGGTAGGGCAGCCGCTCGCCCGCAGCGATGCGGATCATCCATTCGACGAGATCGAGGCCCGTCACCAGCTCGGTCACGGGATGCTCCACCTGGAGCCGCGTGTTCATCTCGAGAAAATAGAAGTTGCGGTTCTTGTCGACGATGAATTCGACCGTGCCGGCGGAGCGGTAATCGACCGCCTTCGCGAGCGCCACCGCTTGCGCGCCCATCGCGGCACGCGTCTTGGCATCAAGGAATGGGCTCGGCGCCTCCTCGATCACCTTTTGATGCCGGCGCTGGATCGAGCATTCGCGTTCGCCCAGGTGAATGACATGGTCGTGCGCGTCACCCAGCACCTGAATCTCGATGTGGCGCGGCTCCTCGATGTATTTCTCGATGAAGACGCGTTCATCGCCGAAGCTCGAGCGCGCCTCGTTGGTGGCCGAACGAAAGCCCTCGCGCACCTGGGCGTCGCTCCGCGCAATCCGCATGCCCTTGCCGCCGCCGCCCGCCGATGCCTTCAGCATGACGGGATATCCCACCCCGCGCGCGATCTTCACGGCGCTCTGCGCGTCGGGGATGACGTCGAGATGGCCGGGCACGGTCGAGACGCCGGCATCGCGCGCGAGCTTCTTTGATTCGATCTTGTCGCCCATCGCGGCAATGGCGCGCCGCTCGGGGCCGATGAAGACGATGCCGGCGTTGCTCAGCGCTTCGGCAAAGGCGGCATTCTCCGAGAGGAAGCCGTAGCCGGGATGGACCGCCTCGGCGCCGGTGCTCTTGCAGGCTTCGACGATGCGCTCGATCTGGAGATAGCTTTCGCGCGCCGGCGGCGGCCCGATGCGCACGGATTCGTCGGCTTCGCGCACATGCAGCGCATCGGCATCGGCCTCGGAATAGACCGCCACCGTCTTGATGCCCATGCGCCGCGCCGTGCGCATGACGCGACAGGCGATCTCGCCGCGATTGGCGATGAGGATCTTCTTGAACATGGGTTAGGCGCTGGTTGGCGCTTTCGCGCCACCCCCCTCCCTTCCCTCCCCCTCAAGGGGGGAGAGGATGCCACCAAGCCCGCCATCGACCCCCTCCCCCCGTGAGGGGGAGGGTTGGGGTGGGGGGGAAACTCCGCAGCAAACCATCATCACAGCGGAATGTTGTCGTGCTTTTTCCAGGGATTGCTCAGCTGCTTCTCGCGCAGCATGGCGAGCGAGCGGCAAATCCGCCGGCGCGTGCCGTGCGGCATGATGACGTCGTCGATGAAGCCGCGGGAGCTGGCGACGAAGGGATTGGCGAATTTCTGACGATATTCCTCGGTGCGTGCTTCGATTTTTGCGGCATCGCCGAGATCGCTCCGGAAGATGATCTCGACCGCGCCCTTGGGGCCCATCACCGCGATCTCGGCCGAGGGCCAGGCGTAGTTGACGTCGCCGCGGAGATGCTTCGAGCTCATGACGTCGTAAGCGCCGCCATAGGCCTTGCGCGTGATCACCGTCACTTTCGGGACAGTTGCCTCGGCGAAGGCATAAAGGAGCTTCGCGCCGTGCTTGATGATGGCGCCATATTCCTGCGCCGTTCCTGGCAAAAATCCGGGAACGTCGACGAAAGTGACGATGGGAATATTGAAGCAGTCGCAAAACCGCACGAAACGGGCTGCCTTGCGCGAGCTGTCGATGTCGAGACAGCCCGCCAGCACCATCGGCTGATTGGCGACAATGCCGATGGTGGAGCCTTCCATCCGCGCAAAGCCGATGATGATGTTCTTGGCGAAGCTCGGCTGCAGCTCGAAGAAGTCGCCGTCATCGGCGACCTTCTGGATGAGCTCGCGCATGTCGTAGGGCTTGTTGGGATTGGCCGGGATGAGCGTGTCGAGCGACAGTTCCTGGCGGTCGGGCGAATCGGCGCAGGGACGCACCGGCGGCTTCTCGCGATTGGAAGCTGGCAGGAAATCGATGAAGCGCCTGAGCTGCAGGAGCGCTTCCACGTCATTCTCGAAGGCGAGATCGGCGACGCCGGAGCGCGCCGTATGCGTGATGGCACCGCCCAGCTCCTCTTGCGTGACATTCTCGTGCGTCACCGTCTTCACCACGTCGGGACCGGTGACGAACATGTACGAGCTGTCCTTCACCATGAAGATGAAGTCGGTCATCGCGGGCGAATAGACGGCGCCGCCGGCGCACGGCCCCATGATGAGCGAGACCTGGGGTACTACCCCGGAGGCGAGCACATTGCGCTGGAACACATCGGCATATCCGGCAAGCGAGGCGACGCCCTCCTGGATGCGCGCGCCGCCGCTGTCGTTGAGGCCGATGAGCGGCGCGCCTACCTGCAGCGCCTGATCCATCACCTTGCAGATTTTCTCGGCATGCGCTTCCGAGAGCGCGCCGCCGAACACGGTGAAGTCCTGGCTGAAGGCGAAGACGAGCCGCCCATTCACCGTGCCGTAGCCCGTCACCACGCCGTCGCCGGGAATTTTGTTCTCGGCCATGCCGAAATCTTGGCTGCGGTGCTCGACGAACATGTCCCACTCCTCAAAGGAGCCGGGATCGAAGAGCAGCTCCAAACGCTCGCGCGCGGTGAGCTTGCCCTTGGCATGCTGCGCCTCGATGCGCCGCGTTCCGCCGCCCAGCCGGGCGGCCGCACGCTTTTCCTCAAGCTGGCGAAGGATTTCCTGCATCTCGCCCTCGCATCCAACCTCAGGGCCGGGGCATATCACCAACCCACGCGCAATGCCAGTCCCCGGCATTCCCGCGACAGGAGACCGCGGTTGGGCGGCATCGCTACGGTGCGTCCTTCGACAGGCTCAGGATGAGATCTCTTCTTATGGCATTTAAGAGATGCCATTCTCGATCTTCCTCATCCTGAACCTGTCGAAGGACGCACGAGCGGATCTGCAACCCGCAGCAAGGAGATGAACCGGTACGCCAACGCCATGTCGTCCATGAGGGCGGCGCGGCGTTCCGTCTGCTCAGCGTCTTCGCCCCACTGCTCGATCTCGAAGTTTTCGTCGAGCTGTGCTGCGGCAAAGGCGCTCTCGACATCGAGGCGCCCTTCGAGGAGCGCCAGCGCTACGACGAGCGAGCCCGCCGCCGAGGTGGCGAGATGGAGGGCCGCGAGCTCGAGGTGACCGTAGCTCTCGACGGCGAGTGCAAACGCGCGGAGCGTCGACGGCGATTGCGTCACCGGGACGATGCCGGCGGTGACTTCGAGCGGCGCGTCGTAGCGCAGCGTCGCCCAATCGATGAGCGGCTGCCATGTCACGTGCTGGCGTCGCGCCAACTCCGGCGGATGCTCCGCGCGATAGCAGACGAGATCCGTGCCGGCATAGCGCGCGACTTCCACTGCGATCTCGCCGCGCCGCGATGACACGAGATCGATGCCGGTGCTGGCGAGCCGCGTCAGCGGCAATTCCGTGAGCTTCACCGTGACGCCTTGGCCGCGCCATTCGGCGGCGACCGCTTCGGCAAGTGCGCGGCTTGGCAAGACGAGCGGCGCCTTCGCCGGCGTGCGCAGCGGCTTGCCATCGAGGCGCACGGCAAAGCCGACTTCCTCGGCGAGGACCGCGACATCGTCATAAAACCGCTTCATCGCGTGGGCGCGAGCCCGGCGAAAGGATCGCGCTCCTCCGCCTCGTCGAAGCCGAAGAAAGCCCAGGTCTCCTTCATATGCGGCGGCAGCGGCGCGGTGATGACGAGCTCGCCGCCCTTGGGATGCGGCAGCGCCAAAGCGCGCGCATGGAGGTGGAGTTTCCGCGCGTTGGGCACGCCGGCGGGATGGGCGGCGCCGCCGCCATATTTGCCGTCGCCGAGAATTGGCGTGCCGAGCGAGACGCAGTGCGCGCGGAGCTGGTGCGTGCGGCCCGTCACCGGCTGCAGCGCGAGCCAGGCGATCTTCGCCCCGGCATGAGCGACGGTGCGGTAATAAGTCACGGCACGCTTTCCCTCATCCTCGTCGGGGGCGATGCGCTCGCCGGCCGGCCCCGGCAGCTTGGCGAGCGCCTGGTCGATGCGGCCGGCGCGCGGGTTTGGCAAACCGATGACGGCCGCCCAATAGATCTTGCGCGTGCGCTTGTCGCGAAAGACTTGCGCGAGCTTGGCGGCGCTCGCCGCGGAACGCGCCAGCACCAGCACGCCGCTGGTGTCGCGATCGAGGCGGTGGACGAGCCGCGGCCGCTCGTCGCTCTCGAACCGCAGCGCATCGAGCATCGCATCCAAATGGCGCTCGGTGTTGGTGCCGCCTTGCACCGCTAATCCCGCGGGCTTGTTGAGGACGATAAGCTCGTCGTCGCGGTGAATCACCGCGCGCAGGACCATCTCGATGTCGCGCGGCCGCGGCGCAACCGCTGGTCTTGGCGGCGGCGATGAAAGATCGCCAAGCGGCGGCACGCGAATGAGCTGGCCGGGCGCAACCCGATCGCCAGCGCTGGCTCGCCGTCCATCGAGCCGGATCTGGCCGGTGCGCAAGAGCTTCTCGAGACGGCCGTGGCCGAGGCCGGGAAAATGCCGCCGGAACCAGCGGTCGAGCCTGATCTCGCCGTCATCGGCGGCAACGGCAATGGTCTGAATGCCGCTCATGGCGGGCGCTTTTAGCGCCCGCTGGTGCTTCTCGCTACCCGACCCTCAGCCCCAATGACCGGGAATCCACACCCAGCCGCCGCCTCGGAGCGCCCAATGGCCCTCGATCCACACCACACGATGAGGATGCGGGCGGACGTAACGGCCGGGGCGCCACACATACTGGAAGCCGTTCCAATGCCAATGGCCGGGCTGCCACACCCAGGCGACGGGACCGGGCGGCGGTGCTGGGACCACTTCGGCCTGTGGGGCGGGAATAACGGGCGGCGCGGCAGCCACGCCTGGCGGCGGTGCAGAGCCAGGTGGCGGCGCGGCTGGCGGGCTCATCTGCGCCGCGCTCGTGGCGATGCTTGCGCCCAGCGTGGCCAGCACAGCGGCGACCCGCAATAGCGGCAAACCACGGTTAACCATGGGAAGCTCCAAGATGCCGTCGAGGACCTGCCGGTTATAGGCAGGTGGGCTCGCGGCCGTTCCCACCTCTCCTGTCAGCGCCAGTGCCCGGGAATCCAGGCCCAACTGCCGTTGGGCCGCTCCGCCCAATGGCCCTCGACCCACTCCGCCGTGCGATGGGGGCGCTCGACGAAATGGCCGGGAACCCACTCCCAATCGTGCCCGTCCCAATGCCAGTGGCCGCGCTCCCAAACGACCGCCTCGCCGCGGCCGGCCGGTGGCGGGGGCACCACTTCATAGCGCGCCGCCGGCGGTGAGCGTGGTGCGATGATCTCGACCTCACCGGCGGGTCGCGGCGGTGGTCGCTCGACGACGCAGCCCGTGGCAAGCGCGAGGAAGGGAAGGGCAAGGCCGGCAAGCAGGGTGCGGCGGGCCATCGACGGCATGCGCGGAACTCCTTTTGGGCAGCCTCTTGGCGAGGCGACTTTACGGCTTGCCACGCGCCCATCACAACGGCCAGTCTGTCGCGGCCATTCCGGCCCGCCGGAGGCGGCGCCGGTTGCCGCCACCGGCGAGAAAGGGTATTCCCAGCGCCATGACCGAGAGCCTTCATCCGGCGCTGCTGCCGCAGGGCTTGCGCGACCTCTTGCCGCCCGACGCCGCCATCGAGGCGGCAGTGGTGGCGCGGCAGATTGCGGTGCTGGCAAGCCACGGCTATGAGCGGGTGAAGCCGCCGCTGGTCGAGTTCGAGGAGAATCTCCTCTCCGGCGCCGGCGCCGCGATGGCGAAAGAGACCTTTCGCCTGATGGACCCGATCTCGCAGCGCATGATTGGCGTGCGCGCCGATATGACGCCGCAAGTGGCGCGCATCGCCACCAATCGGCTCAAGAACGAGCCGCGGCCGCTCCGGCTTTGCTATGCGGGCCAAGTGCTCCGCGTCAAAGGCAGCCAACTCCGCCCCGAGCGGCAAGTGGGGCAAGTGGGCGCCGAGCTCATCGGCTCCGATGCGGTCGCCGCCGATGTCGAGGTGATCGCCTTGGCCGCGGCGGCACTCGCGGCCAGCGGTATCGCCGGACTTTCCGTCGATTTGGGCTTGCCCACCTTGGTCCCGGCGGTCGCCGCCGCGCTCGGTCTTGACGCCGCCGCGGCGGAAGCGGCGCGCGCCGCGCTCGATCACAAGGACGCCGCGGCGGTGGCCGCGGTGGGGGGCCGCGGGGCCGACATTTTGAGTCGCCTGCTCGCCAGCGCCGGCCCGGCCAAGAAGGCGCTCGCGACCATCGCCGCGCTCGATCTCCCGGCCGAGGCAGCGGCTGAGCGCGAGCGTCTCGCTGCCGTCGTCGCGGACCTCCACCGCGCCGCGCCCGACCTTGCCGTCACCATCGATCCGGTCGAGAACCGCGGCTTCGAGTACCACACCGGCGTGAGCTTCACGCTCTATGCCCGCAGTGCGCGCGGTGAGCTCGGCCGCGGCGGTCGCTACCGCACCGGCAACGGCTCGGGCGAGCCCGCCACCGGCTTCACGCTCTACACCGACACCGTCCTTCGCGCGCTGCCGCCGCAGGCGGCGATGCCGCGGCTTTACGTGCCGGCAGGCGCCGATGGCCGCGTTGCCGCGCGACTCCGCGGCGAAGGCTGGGCGACCATCGCCGGCCTCGACCGGGTCACCGATCACGCGGCCGAGGCAAAGCGCTTGCGCTGCGGCCATTGGCTTGATGGCGCGAATGTCGTGGCGGTCGGATGATCCGCCGACCCCTCACCCTGTCCCGCTCCCCGGTGGGGAGAGGGGACGAACGGCGCTTTTCTTCCCCTCTCTACTCGGGGAGAGGGAGGAGCCCATCGCGCAGCGCTGGGAAGGTGAGGGGGTGTCGCCGGCGCGCTAATATGAACAGCGAAGAGTGAAGCGTCGGGAGCACCTCTGAGATGGCAAATGTCGCGGTGATCGGCGCGCAATGGGGCGATGAAGGCAAAGGCAAGATCGTCGATTGGCTCTCGCAACGCGCCGATGTGGTGGTGCGTTTTCAGGGCGGGCACAACGCCGGCCACACCCTCGTCATCGGCAATGTCGAATATCGGCTGAGCCTCTTGCCGTCGGGCGTGGTGCGGCCCGACAAGCTCTCGATCATCGGCAACGGCGTCGTCATCGATCCCTGGGCGCTGGTGCGCGAGATCGAGGCGATGCGCGAGAAGGGCGTCGAGGTGACGCCCGCCAATCTCAAGATCGCCGAGAACGCCGCGCTCATCCTGCCCTCGCACGGCCAGATCGACCGCGCCCGCGAGGAAGCGCGCGGCGAGCGCAAGATCGGCACCACCGGCCGCGGCATCGGCCCCGCTTACGAGGACAAAGTGGGCCGCCGCGCCATCCGGCTCTGTGACCTCGCCGATCCCGCGACGCTCGGGGAAAAGCTCGACGACATTCTTCTCCACCACAACGCGCTCTTGCGCGGCTTGGGCGCGCAGGAAGCGGCGCGGGCGCCGCTGCTCCAGGCGCTCCTCGACATCGCCCCCAAGGTGCTGCCCTTCGCCGACAGCGTCTGGCTTCGTTTGGACGAAGCGCGCCGTGCCGGCAAGCGCATTCTCTTCGAAGGCGCGCAAGGCGTTATGCTCGATGTCGATCACGGCACATATCCTTATGTGACGTCGTCGACGACGCATCCGGGACAAGCCGCAGCGGGCGCCGGCATCGGTCCAGGCGCGGTGGGCTTCGTGCTCGGTATCACCAAGGCCTACACGACGCGGGTCGGCAGCGGCCCGTTCCCGACCGAACTCACCGATGCCACGGGCGAGCTCCTAGGCGCGCGCGGCCACGAGTTCGGCGTCGTCACCGGGCGGAAGCGCCGCTGCGGCTGGTTCGATGCGGTGATGGTGCGCCAGGCGGTGAAGGTGGCGGGCATCACCGGCATCGCGCTCACCAAGCTCGACGTGCTTGATGGTTTGCCGGAGATCAAAGTCTGCACCGCCTATCGCTGGCGCGGCGAGACGCTGCATCACCTGCCGGCGAGCGCCAGCATCCAAGCCGAACTGGCGCCGGTCTACGAGACCGTCGAAGGCTGGCAGGAGAGCACGCGCGGCGCGCGTTCCTGGGCGCAGCTCAACGCGCCCGCGATCAAATACATCCGCCGCATCGAGGAATTGATCGAGGCGCCCGTCGCCTTGTTCTCCACCAGCCCCGAGCGTGACGACACGGTGTTGGTGCGCGATCCCTTCGAGGGCTGAGAGAAGCGCGTGGCGACGCCGGCGCCAGCGGCAGAGGGCGCGCCCTTTTCGCTGCGTCGTCATCCGCCTTTCGCCGCCTTCTGGGCGACGCGCGCCGCTTCCACCATCGCCTATGAGATGCAGGCGGTGGCGATCGGCTGGCAGGTTTACGATCTCACCGGGAGCGCGCTCGCGCTCGGCTTGATCGGGCTCGCGCAGTTCGTGCCGGGCTTCGCCTTCGGTCTTTTCGCCGGCCACATCGCCGATCGCTTCGATCGCCGCCGCGTCGTGCGTTTCTGTCAAATCGTGGAAGCCTCGGTGCTCGCCTTGCTTGCGCTGGGCAGCGCCACCGGTGCCCTCACCATTCCCGCGATTCTCGCCGCCGTCTTCGTCTTGGGCGCGGTGCGCGCCACCGAGGCAACGACGATCCATGCGCTTCTGCCGCAGCTCGTTGCTGCCGCGCTCATCCCGCGCGCCACCGCCGGCTCCGCCTCGGCCAATCAGACCGCGATCATCCTGGGGCCGGCGCTGGGTGGGATCGCCTACGGCGTCGGCGCCAACACGGCCTACGCGCTGAGCGCCGCCATTTTCTTGACCGCGAGCCTGCTCGCCGCCCGCATCCGCATCGAGCTGCCGCCGCCCGCGCGCGAGAAGCCGTCTCTCACCTCACTCCTCTCCGGCATCGCCTTCATCCGCGCGCGTCCTGAAATCTTGGGTGCCATCTCGCTCGATCTCTTCGCCGTACTCTTGGGCGGCGCCACCGCGCTCTTGCCGATCTATGCCCGCGACATTCTCGTGACGGGACCATGGGGCTTGGGCCTCTTGCGCTCGGCGCTGGCGGTGGGCGCGCTCGCGGCCTCGCTCTTTCTCGCGCGCCATCCGCTTCGCAGCCGCGTCGGGGGCATCATGTTCGGCGCCGTTATCGCCTTCGGCCTCGCCACCATCGTCTTCGCGCTCTCGACGAGCTTCGTTCTTTCGCTCGCGGTGCTGGCACTGCTCGGCGCGTCGGACGCGGTGAGCGTCGTCATCCGCTTCTCGCTGGTGCAGGTGGAAACCCCCGACGCGCTCCGCGGGCGGGTCAGCGCCATCAACTCCATGTTCATCGGCGCCTCGAATACGTTGGGCGCCTTCGAAAGCGGCGTCACCGCGGCGTGGTTCGGCACCGTGCCCGCGGTGCTCTTGGGCGGCATCGGCACGATCGTCGTGGCGCTTCTGTGGATGCGGCTTTTCCCCGCGCTGCTGCGCGCCGACCGGTTGGAACACTCAACGGCGCCGGACGGCGTCAAGCATCGGTGACCGTATCCTCTTCGATGGCGTCGTAGATATCGAATGCGAGCTCGATGCCGCGACTGCCGAGCGCAGCCAATGTGCTCGGCGAAAGTGCCACGCCCTCATTGGCGCGCGCCATGAAGAGGCCGCAGAAGAAATCGATACGGAACGCCTGGGACAAGCGGGCCCAGACATCCGGGTCCTCAGTCACGCGATCGAGGATGCCGGCGATCTGGCCGTCGAGATCGGCGGGATCGCGCGCTTCGGTTTCGAGCAGCCAGCTGCCGGTCAGCGCGTTGCGTTCGCGGCCGGTCGTCTTGCCGCGAATGATGTCGCCTTTGCGCTGCGCGCGCGTCGGCGCGCAGCCGAGGAGATGCGTGATCTCGTCCGGGACAAGCGCGTCGCCGATGATGCGCAGCGTGACCCTGAATCGCACCTGGGCTCGCGCCTATCGCCCCGCCACGGCGGCGCGCGGCCGGCGGTGGCCGATAAGATATTCCTCCACTAGCGCGCCCAGCTCCTCGAGGTGGTTGCCGAAGAAGTGGTCGGCGCCGCGGACGATGCGGTGGTCGATGCGGATGTCGCGCTGATGCATGAGCTTGTGGACGAGCTTCTGCACCGGCTCCATCGGTACGAGCTGGTCCCGATCGCCTTGGATGATGAGGCCGGAGGAGGGGCAGGGGGCGAGGAAGCCGAAATCGAACATGTTGGCGGGCGGCGCGACCGAGATGAAGCCGTCGATCTCCGGCCGTCGCATCAGGAGCTGCATGCCGATCCAGGCGCCGAAGGAAAAGCCGCCAATCCAGCAGGCATCCGCGTTGGGATTGTAGGTCTGGAGCCAATCGAGCGCCGAGGCGGCGTCGGAGAGCTCGCCCTCGCCGCGATCGAAGGTCCCTTGGCTGCGCCCGACGCCGCGGAAGTTGAAGCGCAGTGCCGAGAAGCCCTGGCGCACGAAACCGTGAAAGAGGGTGTAGACCACCTTGTTGTTCATCGTCCCGCCATGCTGCGGGTGGGGATGCAGCAACACCGCGATCGGCGCGTTCGCGTCCTTGCTGTGGTGATAGCGGCCCTCGAGCCGGCCCGCCGGCCCGTTGATGAGGATCTCAGGCATGCCCGGACGAGCCCGGCAACAAGACCAAGTGAACGAGTAGGACTTCCATCGCGGGCGCCTGCATCATTCGACCCATAAACTTGACTGATTTACTGGGGCAACGTATATGGCTCAAAAGTCGAAACGACCGCCTCCCGGCGCGCGGTTCCGCCGCGATGCGATCATGCGTCTCTATACAGATCATAGCACAGCGGATTCCATGGGCTTGAAAAACCTACGCGAGGACGTCGAGACCATCCTCCGACTTGATCCTGCCGCCCGATCGGCGCTCGAGGTCGTGTTGTGCTATCCCGGATTCCACGCCATGCTTCTCTACCGTCCGGCGCATTGGCTCTGGCGGCGAGGCTGGCTCGTGCTGGCGCGCTTCATCTCGCAACTGGCGCGCATGCTGACGGGGATCGAGATCCATCCGGGCGCCAAGATCGGCCGGCGCCTTTTCATCGACCACGGCATGGGCGTGGTGATCGGCGAGACCGCGGAGATCGGCGACGACGTCACCCTCTATCAAGGGGTGACGCTGGGTGGCACCAAGCTCAACCGCGGCAAGCGCCATCCGACGCTCGAGGATGGCGTCATCGTCGGCGCCGGCGCCAAGGTGCTGGGCGGCTTCACCGTCGGCAAGAATGCGCGGATCGGCTCGAACGCGCTCGTCATCGCCGCCGTGCCGCCGGGCGCGCGGGTCTTCGCCCGGCCGTCGAAACCGCTGGTTCACGAGCCGGCCGCGAAAGAGGAATTCCTCCCCTACGGCACGCCCGGCGACATTCCCGATCCGGTCGCCCGCGCGCTCAACGGCCTCGTCGAGGAGGTCGCCCGCTTGCGCACGCGGGTCGAAGAGCTCGAGCAGGAATTGGCGAAGGAACGCAGCGAGCCGACACTCAAGAAGGTGTCGGGCTGAGGATGGACAAGGCGTCATGCGACTGAGCACCAAGGGACGATATGCGGTGATGGCGATGGTCGACCTCGCCAAGCACAGCGAGGGGAGCCCGATCGCGCTCGCGGAGATTGCCGAGCGACAGGAAATCTCGCTCTCCTATCTGGAGCAGCTCTTCGCCAAGCTGCGTGTCGCCGGGCTTGTCAAGAGCGTGCGCGGGCCGGGCGGGGGATATCTCTTGGGCCATGCCGCCGACGAGACCCGCATTGCCGACGTGATCCTCGCGGTCGACGAACCGATCCGCGCCACCCGCTGCACGCCCGGCGCGCCCATTGGCTGCCGCGGCAGCAAGAGCCGGTGTCTCACGCATGATCTCTGGGAAGAGCTCGGCAACCAGATCCATCTTTATCTGAGCTCGGTGACGCTCGCCGATGTGGTGGCGCAGCGCGTCTTGGGCCGAGCCGGCGCGCTCCATTCAGAGCAGCGCGCCGCGGCGCTCGCGGCACAATAGCGATTTCGTTCCGCTCATGTCGCGCACGGCTTATCTCGATTGGAACGCCACCGCGCCGCTTCGTCCGGAAGCGATCGCGGCGATGATCGACGCGCTTCAGCGCTGCGGCAATCCGTCCTCGGTGCATCGCTTCGGGCGGGAGGCGCGCCGCGCCCTCGAGGCGGCACGGATGCAGGTGGCGGCCCTGGTGGGCGCGCCTGCCGCCTCCGTCGTCTTCACCAGCGGCGGCACCGAAGCCAATCAGCTGGCGCTGCGCGGCGTGGGCGACCGCGCGGTGGTCATCTCCGCCATCGAGCACGACAGTGTCCGCCAAGCCGTGCCGCACGCGCGCGTCATTTCCGTGACCGGCAGCGGTCTCCTCGACCTCGCCACCCTCGCGCGTCTTCTCGACGAGACGGCCGAACCGGCGCTCGTCTCGATCATGCTCGCCAACAACGAGACCGGCGTGATCCAGCCGATCGCCGAGGCGGCGCGGCTCGCTCATGCGCGCGGTGCGCTTCTTCATTGCGATGCGGTCCAGGCGGCCGGCAAGCTGCCGCTCGACATGGCGGTCCTCGGTGTCGATCTCTTGACCCTCTCGGCACACAAGCTCGGCGGCCCGCCGGGCATCGGCGCCCTGGTGGTGGGCGCCGATGTTCCACTCGCCGCGCACCAGACCGGCGGCCGCCAGGAGTGCGGCCGGCGCGCCGGCACCGAGAATTTGCCGGGCATCGTCGGCTTCGGTGCCGCGGCGGAAATCGCCGCCGCCCAGCTCGGCGATTGGGATCGCGTGGGACGGCTGCGGGATAGGATCGCGCAGCGCCTCGCCGCGACGGCACCGGAGGCGGTGGTCTGTGGTGCTGCCGCCCCGCGTCTCCCGAACACCCTCGCGATCGCCATGCCCGGCGTGCCGGCGGCGACGCAGGTGATGGCGCTCGATCTTGCCGGTGTGATGGTGAGTGCCGGTGCCGCCTGCTCCTCGGGCAAAGTGACGCGCAGCCATGTGCTGGACGCCATGGGCGTGCCGCCCGCAGAGGCGGAATGCGCCATCCGCGTCAGTCTCGGCTGGAGCACGAGCGAGGCGGATATCGATCAGCTCGTGGACGCCTGGGGTGCGCTTTACGCGCGCACCCGTGCGAGTGCCGCATGACCGCTTCCTTTGCCCGCCAGATGCGGCGGCCGAATGCGCCGCCGATCTATCTCGATTATCACTCGACGACGCCGACCGACCCGCGCGTGCTCGAAGAGATGCTGCCGTATTTCACCGAGAAATTCGGCAATCCGCACGCGACGACGCATGTCTATGGCCGCGAGGCCGAAGCCGCCGTCGAGCGCGCCCGCGCCGAGGTGGCGGCCCTCATCGGCGCGGAGGCGCGCGAGATCATCTTCACCTCGGGTGCCACCGAGGCCAACAATCTCGCGATCAAGGGCGCGGCGCACTTCCATCGCGCGCTTGGCAAGGACCACGTCGTCACCATCGCCACCGAGCACAAATGCGTGCTCGAATCGGCGCAAGCCTTGGTGCGTGAAGGCTTCCACCTCACCGTGCTCCCCGTCGATGCGCGCGGTTTCGTCGATTTGGCGGCGCTCGAAGCGGCGATCGAGGAGCGCACCGCCATCGTCTCGGTCATGGCGGCCAACAACGAGATCGGCGTGCTGCAGGATATGGCCGCGATCGGCACGCTCTGTCGCGCCAGGGGCGTGCTTTTCCACAGCGATGCCGCCCAAGCCGTCGGCAAGGTACCGGTCGATGTCGAAGCGATGAAGATCGATCTGCTCTCGATCTCCGGCCACAAGATGTACGCGCCCAAGGGCATCGGCGCGCTTTACGTCCGCCGCCGCCCGCGGGCGCGCATCGCGCCCCTCTTCGACGGCGGCGGCCAGGAGCGCACGCTGCGCTCCGGCACCGTTCCGACACCGCTGTGCGTCGGCTTAGGCGTGGCCGCGCGAATCGCGGCCGAGGACATGGCCGCCGAGACCGAGCGCCTCCTGGCGCTGCGCCAGCGCTTCCTTGCCGGCATTCGGGCGCGGGTGCCGCAGGTGCGGCTCAACGGCGATGCCGAACGTCGACTCTCGGGCAACCTCAATCTGAGCTTCCCCGGCGTTTCCGCGCTGTCGCTCATGGCGGCCTGCCCCGGCCTCGCGCTCTCGACCGGGTCGGCGTGCACCGCCACCTCGGTCGAGCCCTCCCATGTGCTGCGTGCCATTGGCCTGCCGGAAGCGCTGGCCGGCGCGACCTTGCGCATCGGTCTTGGCCGCGGGACCACCCAACCCGAGGTTGATTTCGCCGTCGAAACGCTGGGCGCTGCGGTTGAGCGAGAGAGCGTGACATCGGCAGAGGCGGCCCCCATATAACCGGCGGAACCGGGTAGAATGAGCGTTAGACAGCAAGGAGCGTGAGGGTATGGCGTTGCGGCAAGCGATGACGGTGACCGAAGCGGCGGCGTCGCGGATTCAGGCGCTGCTCGAAAAGCGCGGCAAGCCCTCGGTCGGCATTCGCGTCGGCGTTCGGAGCCGCGGCTGCTCCGGCCTCACCTACACGCTCGAATACGCCGACGAGAAGGGCAAGTTCGACGAGGTGGTGCAGGCGAACGGCGTCACCATCCTGATCGACCCCAAAGCGACGATGTTCATCATCGGCACCGAGATGGATTACGTCGAAGACAAGCTGCAATCGGGCTTCACCTTCCGCAATCCCAACGAGAAGGGGCGGTGCGGCTGCGGCGAATCCTTCCACGTATGACGCGGGAATGAAGCTCTTTCAGATCGAAGAACCCGACGGCTCGCCGGTCGACGCCGACGCGCCCGGCGTTGCCGTCGGCATCGACATCGCGCCGGGCGGGGTCGGCCGCATCGCCATCGCCGTCGGCGGCAATGCCGAGATTCTCCCCGATGGAGACGGCAATCGCACGCTGACGCTCGCGCCGCACCGCGACCTGCTGCTCGCGCTGCGCAGCCGTGCGGAAAAGCAGTTGGCGCGACCGGTCACCCATGCGGTGATCGCGGCCGACAAGGCCGCGGCCGGTTCGGTCGAAGAAGACGCGATCGCCGCCGGCATCACGGTGCTTGGCCTCGTGACGCGCGGTGATGCGGCGACGCTCGCGCGCGGCGCCGCGGCGGACGAGGCGCCGGTGCTCGGCGCCGCCATCCGCGCCGAAGATCTCGCTCCCAAAGCGGAATAGCGATCTTGTCTGGCACTGAGCGCGCCCATATTTTGCCTCTCCGCACGCAGAGGGGAGAGGAGAAGGTACAAGTTCGGACTCGATCGGCATGCCCAAGATGACCTTCATCGAGCGCGACGGCAGGCGGCGCGAAGTGGACGCGCCGCTGGGCCTTTCGGTGCTGGAGATCGCGCACAAGCACGGGGTCGACATCGAAGGCGCCTGCGAGGGCTCGCTTGCCTGCTCGACCTGCCATGTCATCGTCGATCAGGAGTGGTACGAGCTCCTCAAAGAGGCGAGCGAGGATGAAGAGGACATGCTCGACCTCGCCTTCGGCTTGACGCAGACCTCGCGGCTCGGCTGTCAGATCATCATGACCGAGGAGCTCGACGGCCTCACCGTCAAGCTGCCGCAGGCGACGCGCAACCTGATGAATGGCTGAGCGATGAGCGCCCCAGCCATGGACGATCTCGCGCCGGGCGCGCGCGTCGTTGTCGCCATGTCCGGCGGCGTCGACAGCTCAGTCACCGCGGCGCTGCTCGTCGAAGCCGGCTTCGATGTCGTTGGCATCACCCTGCAGCTCTATGATCACGGCGCCGCCACCGGCAAGAAGGGCGCGTGCTGCGCCGGCCAAGACATTCACGATGCCGCCCGCGTCGCCGAGCGGCTTGGCATTCCCCATTACGTGCTCGATTACGAGGAGCGCTTCCGTCGTGCCGTGATCGAGGATTTCGCGCGCTCCTATGTGGCGGGCGAGACGCCGATCCCGTGTGTCCGCTGCAACGAGACCGTGAAGTTCCGCGATTTGCTGGCGACGGCGCGCGATCTCGGCGCCGCGGCGCTCGCCACTGGCCATTACGTGCGTCGAGTCCAAGGCGTCGACGGGCCCGAGCTTCATCGCGCCGCCGATGCGAGCCGCGATCAAAGCTATTTCCTTTTCTCGACCACGCCGGCGCAGCTCGATTTTTTGCGCTTTCCCCTGGGCGACCTCGGCAAGGACGAGACGCGTGCGCTCGCGCGGCGCTTTGCTCTGCCGGTGGCGGCGAAGCCCGACAGCCAGGACATCTGCTTCGTGCCGAGCGGCAAGTATGCGGCGATCGTCGAGAAGCTGCGCCCCGGCGCGGCGGAGCCCGGCGAGGTGGTGGACGAGGAGGGTCGCGTGCTTGGCACGCATGAGGGCGTCATCCACTACACGGTGGGCCAGCGCAAAGGCCTCGGCGTCGCTGCCGCGGAGCCGCTTTACGTGCTTCGCCTCGAGCCCGAGAGGCGCCGCGTCGTCGTCGGGCCGCGCGCCGCGCTCGGCACGCGAAGGGTGGATCTCGGCGAGATTAATTGGCTCGGCAACGGCCGGCCGCAGGATGGAATGGCGCTCGCGGTGAAGCTGCGCTCGGCGCAACCGCCGGTCAGGGCGCAACTCTCGTTCAGCGATGACGGCGCCACGGTCATGCTCGACCAGCCCATCCCGGGTGTCGCGCCGGGTCAGGCTTGCGTCTTTTACCAAGACACGCGCCTCCTTGGCGGCGGCTGGATCCGCCGCGCGCCGGCGCACCAAAATCGCCCAGCTCTCGCCACAATAATGACCCAAGGCGAGGCCATAGTCGGCGCCTGACACTCGCTCTTTTTCGCCGGGTGAGGATGAGAGAGGCAAAGTCTCCGCGCCGATTGTCGCGCGCAGCGCCACGCCGCCGGCCTTGGCTGCTGGGCGCGGTCGCCGCTGATTCAGGCGGCGTCTTCGCGCGCTCGCTCGCCGCCGTGCTCGCGGGTGCCGTGCTGTGGACCGCGGCGCTCCACTTTCTCGAGACTCGGCTTGGCGCGATCGAGGGGACACCGGGCGCAAGCGAGCAGTTGCTGAGCGCGATCGAAGACGCCGGCGCGCGCTGGACCGTGCCGCGCTTTGCCGCAACGAAGCTTCCGACCGAGCTTGCTGTTGGCGAGAGTGTGCGCCGCGCCATCGCCGTGGCCGCCGCGCGCGTCGGCGTCGCGCGCGACTATCTCGTCGCCGTGGCGGCACTCGAATCGAGCTTCAATGCCGAAGCCAAAGCGCCGGGAACCACGGCGGCGGGTCTTTATCAATTCACCGAGGACACGTGGCTGCGCGCCGTCAAAGTGTTCGGTGCGCGCCACGGCCTTGCCGACGATGCGTCGCTGATCAAGGTCGATGCGCAAGGCCGCGTCTCCATGCCGCGCGGGGAGGCGCGCGCCCAGCTGATGCGGCGCCGCTACGATCCGGCGATCGCCGCGCTCATGGCGGCGGAGCTCGCGCGCGACAATGAGCGGCGGCTCGCCCATCTGCTGGGCCGCCAAGTGACGCCGGCCGAGACCTATATCGGCCATTTCCTGGGTCTCCCCCAGGCGGCACGGCTCATCACCGCCGCCGCTGCGACCCCGCATGTGGCGGCGGCGCGGCTCATGCCAGCTGCCGCGCTCAGCAATCCCG
This sequence comes from Allostellaceae bacterium, assembly GCA_035945115.1. GTDB lineage: Bacteria > Pseudomonadota > Alphaproteobacteria > ATCC43930 > CGMCC-115725 > DAHUYF01. Next base: position 11,345 of record DASZAN010000081.1, on the reverse strand, counting down.
ACGTGTTCGGCGTCCCCGGCGAGCGTGTCGCCGCCGGTGCCATCGTCGCGGCGATCGACACATATTTCCGCCGCGACGTGCCGCGCCTCGGCGCCGTCGATGCGGACGCCACCGCGCCCTTGTGAATCGCGCGATTTGCTTGACCTAGAGGGCGCCGCTTCTTATATCCCCCGGCTTCCGGTGGCGGGGTAGCTCAGCTGGTTAGAGCAGGGGAATCATAATCCCAAGGTCGGGGGTTCAAGTCCCTCCCCCGCTACCATCGATGTCCCACAAAGCGTTCCCGCGGCGTTCCTTTGAGGCAACTCGAGGAGCGCGGCGAGGCGCCCGTAGGCGATGACCGAGAAGCCGTCGACGCGGCCAGGGCCGAGCGGCGTTACTTCAATACGGTCGATGAGCTGGCGGAGAGTCGCCATGGCGTCGGCGAGCGCAGGCCGATCGCCGGCGAGCGTCGCTTCGAGGTGCGTGATAGCCGCGGTGTACGCCTCGATCGCGCCAGGGTGGAGGTCGACGATACGGTCGGCCGCTTCAAGCACATTGAGTTCCCGCTCGAGACGCTCGCGTTCGCCGCCGGCACCATCGAGCGCGAGGAGGCGCGCATCGGTCGCCGGCGTCGCCGTTCCGGCGCAGATGCGGTCGACGAGCTTCTCGATCTCAGCTTTGGTCCGTGCGAGCTCGCGGCCGAGCGCGCGTCGCCGCGTGGCGCGGTCGCCGGCGAGCCGCTGGCGCTCAGCGTGATAGGCCTCAAGCGCAATGCGGACGATAGCCGGCGCCAGCAGCTTCGCCTTAAGACCTTCGAGCACACGGCACTCAAGCGTGACGCGGGCGATAGTACGACCGTTGGCGCAGGTACCTTGCTCGCGGCGGCGCGAGCATGCCAGGCGATCGCGGTCATGGATAACGAGCGGGCCGCCGCAGTTACCGCAGCGGACGATTCCTGAGAGGAGATGCGGAGGACGCCGGCGCTGCACCAGAGGCGCACCAGCGACCGCACGCTTCCGGGCTTGCGCCGCCTCCCAGAGCTCGTCCTCGATGATGCGCAAATCCGGGACGTCTTCGATCACCCAGTCCTTTGGGGGATTAAGTCGCGACACGCGCCGGCCGGTCTCAGGGTCCTTCACCATTCCGACGCGGTTGTAGACGAGGCGGCCGACATAGAGCTGGTTCGACAAGATGCCATTGCCGCGCTGCGCATGGCCGTTGATGGAGCTAGCGTTCCAGCGGCCGCCGAAGGGCGCAGCCACGCCCTCGGAGTTGAGCGCTGCGGCGATGGCGCGCGCGGTCTCGCCGGCGACATAGCGCTCGAAGATGCGGCGCACCACCGCCGCCTGCTGCTCGTCGATCGCGCGAAGGCCTCGCACGAGTTCGCCGCGGCTGTCGAGCTCGCGCATCACCTTGTAGCCATAGCTAAGGCCGCCGGCAGCGCGTTTCTGCGCAATACGGCCGCGCTGCCCGCGCCGCACCTTCTGCGCCAGGTCCTTTAGGAAGAGCGCATTCATTGTCCCCTTGAGGCCCACATGAAGCTCGGAGATCTCGCCCTCGGCGAATGTCACGAGCTTGGCGCCGGCGAAGGTGATGCGCTTCCAGAGATGCGCGGTGTCTTCCTGATCGCGCGAGACGCGGTCGAGCGCTTCCGCCAGCACCATGTCGAAACGTTTGGCGCGGAGATCGGCGATGAGCCGCAGCGCCTCGGGCCGCGATCCCAGGTGTGCGCCGGAGATGCCGTAATCAGCATACGTGTCGACGACGGTGGCGCCGAGGCGCTCGGCGACTTCGCGGCACAGCCGCACCTGGTCCTCGATCGAGTGCTCGTCCTGACGGTCGCTCGAGAAGCGGGCGTAGATCGCGGCGCGCATGTTCAGGCCTCCCCCGAGGCCTCCGTGGTCTTCACGCGGGACGCGTTGGCCTCAGCCGCATGATGCTCGCGGGCGAGACCACGCGCAACGGCGCGAGCGAGCTCGAGGATCTCTGGCTCAATTGGCGACTGGATGCCGCGGAGATCGATACCGTCAGCCATGAAGCAGGAAGTGCAGCGACTAGACGAGCGCGATTGCCGCGCGGGCGATGAAAATGATGGCCGCACCAAAGGCTCGGCGCGTCATCCACGGCCGGCTATTGCGCGACGTCGCCTCGAACGCTGAGCATGGCGCGGCGAAGCGGATGTGGACGGCGAGGCAGCGGTGAAAGGTCCGGCCGCTCACGGTGGGTTGGAGTGTTATTGTGCTCACGGCTATCGGGGAGGGGCCCGCCGCAGCCTTTGCCAAGGCGCCGCCAGTACTCGCCGCCTTGATCAACGTGGCCGCCTGCCTCGTTTGGGCTCGGAGCAACGAAGAGCCTGGCTCATTGCTTTGTCTCCGAGGCGCTGGTGAGCGCGAGGACATCTTCAATAAGGCAGCGACCGTCGGCGATACGACGGCTGACCTGTTCGAGGAACCTCTTAAAGCGCTCCTGAGCCATCGCTCGAGCCGCACGATCGGATTCCGGCAGGGGGGCGGTCACCATGAACTGGAAGCGAGCGAGTAGTGCTACGCTCTCTGCCACAATCTGCTGATCACGCTCGATGCGAGCGAGTTGAAGCGATTGTTTGTCCAGTCGCGCCTTGAACCGTTCGTCGAGTTCGCTGGCGGCGCCTCGATCGAAATAGGCCCGGAGCGCATCGGTCATGATCGCAGTTTTGGATGACCCGGGCTTCTCTGCCATGGTCGACAAGCGAGCGGAGGGATCTTCATCCAGATAGAACTCATGCCGCCGCTTCATCGCGCGCTCCCGACGAGGGCCAAGGCAGTTCGGCTATCGCGGCTCTGGTTGACGCTGAAGCGCATGCATCGTGATCGACAAACGCGCTCGATGGGCACTGATCGTGTGCCGGCGGTCTCCTCATGCCACGCTTCGAAGTGGGTTGGCACACGAGCGCTGAGAGAGGCGAGATCCCTACGCACTTTCGCGGTGGCCAGTCCAGCCGCGAGCAACAATCCGACGATGATCGCCACGACAAACGAGGTCGACCACTGGGCAAGAAGGAAGGTCATGAGCGTCGTCCTCGTCCCGATCGTTGGTCCGGATGCGTCGCACGAACGATGCACCTGATGAAACGGTGGAATTCGGAAACGAACAATCGCCTTTATTTACGCTCTCCAACGCTTCTGCGCGTTTCAGAAGTACAAACGAGCCCGCATCAGGGGAAAGCGGTCGGCGCCCTGCGTCGACCGCATGGCAAGCACCAAGTCCGTTCGGGCATGCGGGTCAAGGCCGAAGCCGCGCGCAGCGCGGGGAGGCGCAGCGTCCGCCTTGAGGCGCATGCCCGAGCGGACTATCTCCAACGTTCCCTGGACTGGGCTCTCGCTCAAACGCTCGGCCCACTCCGCTGACGCCCCAGCGTCCAGGAGATCGTATCGCCGTGGGGAATACCCGAGACTGCCTTGCCCAGGTTGCGCTCCAGCGCTGGCCGCCACGGCACCAGCGTGAACTCGCGGCTCTTCTCGATGAGCGCGTACCGTCCGCTGTCGAGGTCGAGCCGGCGGCGATAGACGCCCTCGATCCGCTCGCCGGGATAGGGTTCGGCGTAATGCAGACCAAGCTCGGCCGAGAGCTGAGCGCCGACGCGAGTGAGCTCGCGCCGGCGTAGCAGGGCCAGCATGTTGCCGCGATAGATCACGCGGTCTTGTTCCTCACGGGCGAGCTCCTGCGCGATCAGCCATTGCTGGCGCTGGGCGAGGGCGTTCTGCACATCGCGCCCGAAGCCGGCGTCGCGGGTCGCCGTCTTGTTATCGGCCATGAGCTCGCGATCGAGCCACGTGGCACCCTCGGCGCCAACCTGGCGGTCCAGCGGCATGGTCGAGAGCGTCTGGACAATGACTGGGCTGATCCGCGCTTGCATCCGCTCGTAGGCCGAGACCCGCTCGAGATGGTCGGGCGCGATGATCCAGGTCCCGTCGGGCTCGCGCTCCACCCCAGCCCCGGCGCGGCGCATCGCTTCGAGCCGGCGCAGATGCGTCTCGGCGAAGGCGGCCGTCGCGGTCCGATCATGATCGAGGTGGATGTCGAGACTGTAGCGGCCACCATGGGCGGCAGCGATCTTGGCCACGGTTCGGTCGGACGTTCTCGGCCCCGTCGGCCTCGGTTCCAGCGAGACGATGCTGCCCGCGGCTAAAGGCTCGGCCGTATCGGCCCGGCCGAGGTCGACATAGTGGGTGCGGCCATCGACCCCATCGACGATGAGGTAGTGACGGTCGTTGAGCTCGTCCGAGAGCCCCCGCGCCACGACACGGCCGACCAGCCGCCCTGCGTTGGGTTCGGTCGGATCATAGATGGCGAGATCCGTAGCGCCGCGCACCAGCCCTTCGCGACCCATGTCGCGGTGCATGGTCTTGATGATGTCGCCGCGCTCGCCCATGCGGCGGAGCACGGGTTCGAGGTCCTCGGCGAGCTTCCATTGTCCGGGCGCGGTCTCCTCGGCCAAGCCCAGGCGCCGGAGCTTCTGCAGCCGGCCCGCCCGGAGCGTCTGGTGAAAGCTGTCGCCGGCAACTGTGCCCGATCTCACCATCCCCTGCTCGGCTTCCCGCAGCAGCCGGCGATCGATGCTGGTGAAGCGCTCCTGCTCCACCTCGGCGCGGAGCCGGGTTTCGATCTCTCGATCGGTCCGCGGCCCGAGGTCCAGGGTCACGATCTCGGCGGCGCGCTCGCGCATCCCCTGGCTCAGATATTCCCGGGCGATGATCAGGTCGGCGCCGCGCTCATCCTTGCCGCGCAGCACGATATGGGAATGGGGATGACCGGTGTTGTAGTGATCGACCGCGACCCAATCGAGCGTGGTGTCGAGGTCCTCCGCCATCCGGCGCATGAGACGGCGGGTAAAGTCCTTGAGGTCCTGGTATTCGATCGCGTCTTCGGGCGAGACGATGAAGCGAAACTGGTGGCGGTCGCCTTCAGAGCGCCCGAGGAAGGCGGCGCAGTCGGCCTGGTCCAGCTTCGCGTCATAGAGATCGCCGGGCAATCCCTCGCGAGTGACGCCGTCCCGCTGGAGATATCGCAGATGCACACGCGCACCATTGAGGCTACGGCGGGCCAGTTTGATCAGCCGCGTCTTGATGATGACGCGCCGCGTGCGCAAGGCGGCGTGGCGATCGCGCGACGCCAGCACGCGCCCGACACCAGCGCCCCGACCGATACGGTTGCCATAGAAGATGCGGCGGGGTGACGATGCGCCGCCGCGCTTGCGGCCGCCGCCGCGGGCGACAGCGCGCTCGACCTCGCGAAGAAAGCCGCTGCGAATCTCGCGGCGCTCGCGCATCCTGCCGAGTTTGGGAACGAAGTCGTCCTCCCGCTGCATGTCCCAGCTCTTTCACCTGGTCACCGCCGATGACAAGGTGACGCGCATGCATGAAAACAAGTCGGAGGAATGGAGATCGTGGCGGCGCAACGGCTTGGGCACTACGTGGAGGGATGCAGGACGATATGTGGAGGACTACTTGCCTCAGACCCTCCATAAAAACCGATGTGCAGACAACGACATGAGCGACCTGAAGAGGGTCGCCTTATTTATCTTGCCTTACTAATCGGGCCGTTACCGTCAAGCGCTTTCATACGCTGTTCTTCGCCATGGCTCACTTCCTCTCCGTCTGTGCATCGGACAGACTCCGCTCATTGTCGCAGCGCAGATCGCACTCTCACGGCGGGGTCCATGCGTTACTTCGCGCTCGGCACGATGGCCGTCGCATGCTCTCGTTCAGATCAAAAACAACGCGGTCCAAGCGCTCAACGGCGCTCTCGTCTCGTTGCCGGGCGGAGCAGGCAAGATGGCGGACATACCTTGTTTCGCGGCCCCGGCAGGGGCGCGTCCCGCGCGCGACGGGACCCTGAAATCCTCCTTTCAACGCGTGTTCAGACCACGGCAGCGGTGGTCCGAATCACGCCTTTGCCGACTTCAACCTGACCTTTTCGATGACCTTGGCGCCGGCGGTCCATTGGAATTCCGAACCGTCGATCCACATGCGATGCAGGATCGCCGCAAGCTTCCGCGCGACGGCGACAATCGCGCACATCATGCTCTGGCGCTTGGCAATCCGCATGCCCCAGGCCTTCAATGCCGACCAGCGCCGCGACCGCAGCAACAGGGTGGCGGCCGCTTCGCAGAGCGCGCCGCGCGCGTTGATGTCGCCCATCTTGGAGATGTGCCCGGTGAAGTCGATCGATATTCCGGACTGGTGGCGCCGCGGCGTCAGCCCAAAATAGGCGCCCACAGTCCGGCCCCTTGCGAACCGTCGCGGATCCTCAACCGCTACCTTGAAAGTGAGCGCCGCGATGGGGCCGACGCCCGGCACGGCCATGAAACGGCGGCATAGCGGATCGTGGATGACGACCTGCAGCACGATCTTATGCAGCTTGTTGTACCCCTCGAGCACGGTGCGGCGTACCTCGAGTAGGGTGGCGATCATCACCTCGAAGACGTAGTCGGCGTGCTCCATGAGCTCGCGGACGCGGTCCTCGAAATTCCCCCGGCTCACCTGGCCGACGCGCAAGCCATAGGCCCGAAGCGCGCCCCGAATGTGGTTCTCTAGGTCAATGAGCTTGCGCTTCAGGAGCGGTCGATTGGCGAGCAGCGTGCGCATCCGTTGGGTCTCGACGCCCTTCACATACACCGCGCGGTACCACCCCATTCGCATCATTTGCGCAATGCCGCGGGTATCGTTCCGGTCGGTCTTGTTGCGCATTGCCGAGAGCGAGGCACGCATGTGCCGCGCCTCGACCACAATCGCCGGCGGCCCGGCGGCGGTGAGCTCGCGATGCAGCCAGATGCCGAGCGAGGACGCCTCGATGCCAAGGCGCCCGAGGCGATCCGCGTAGCCCTCAAACGCGGAGCGGATCGCCTCGGGCTCGCTCGGCACCTTGCTTTCGCGCACGATTTTCCCCTCAGAATCGATGATGCAAAGGCTCGTCTCGTTGAGTGAGACGTCGAGTCCAGCATAGAGATCCATGAACGTGCCCTCCTGGTTGGAACGCGCAAAAGCGTTCCACAGGCCCTCAATTTCACCACCGCACCCCTCACGGCCGGCATCGAGGCCCGATTACGAGAGCCCTCCCCGAAACTCAGCTTGTCCTCTGCTTCCAGATACGCCTGAGCACACCTATTCTCGCGCGCAGTCCCTCTGAGTCGCTCAGCCCAGATGCGGTCGACACAGCGATTTTTGTGCGCGCCCGACGGGTGAATCCTAGTCAGACAGAGCAGTGGACTCACCGCTCTGGGCAGTTTGGCGGACGCGTCCAGGTAGCCGATGTCCAGCGACAAAATTGCATTACATCGCCGCCGATCTGCTCGCGTAATGGCGCCGAAAGAGGCTCGAGAGTGTGCTCGCGAGGCGCCGACTAGGCACGTCGATGCAGGTTTTTTGTCCAGCAGCAAACGCGATTTCGTGCGCGAGCGCGCCGTCTGCGCTGGCAAGAACTAGGTGAGAGCACACCGTCCGACTCGGGGAGCCGGCGGCACAAAGATGCAGATCCGTGACCTTCCGGCCGGCGGGAATCCGCAACGCCATGCCGATTTGAGACCAATGGGCGCCCTTCCAGGCGCCCCACCGTCCGGAGCGCGGAGCGCCAGGTGGTCGCGAATCCGCGCTGGCGGGATCGACCGGCATTGCGTCGGCGGCGGGCCATCCGACGTTCCCCGCTGCGGGGGCGCAGCTCGCGTGCAGCCTCATCCGCAGCGTCGCAACGGGAGACGGGTCCGGGAGCGGAAGGGCGGCTCCCGCGCCCGAGCGCGGGAGCCATACCCGTCAGTCGACGGGGTTCCAGATAACGGCGAATACGTCGCGATCGTCTTGACCGGTGGCGTGGCCGAGGTTCGCGTAGAGCTTGCGCGGGCCGAACTCCGGCGCAGCGAGGCTGAGGCTCACATATTCATTGCCGGAGCTCTCGCTCATCCGACGCCAGCCCGCACCGATGTCATAGCCTTTGGCGAGCACGCGAAAGTCGGGCTGATTGGAGGCGGGATCCTTGCTCGTGTTGGGCACGATCTCGATGTCGGCGCGGATGCCGAGGGTCTTGAGCTGGCCCTTGTAACCGCCATTCGCTTGCTTGGTGACGTATCCGATTGCAGGCATTGCTCTCACTCCTTTGTCGTCGCGGGGACCCATTTCCCCTGCGATGGCGGACCGTTCATGGGCGCAGCCGGACCCGTGAACCCGCAGGGCCGGAGCAGAGCGGGGGACTCGAGCGGACAGGTTTTTTGCAGCGAAGCGGCCGCGAGGAGGCTGCGCAGCAGGCGGGGACAAAACCTGGCCGCGACGGTTTCACGACGGCCGGGCGCGCCTATAGGTCTGAGGCCAAGAGCAGGGGAAATGGGCCCGAGATGAAACGAGGACGGAGCAAAATCTGGGGCGGCGTCACGATGGAAGGACGGCACAACGCCAGAATGGCGGCGAGTGCACTGTGGGCATTTCGAAGACCGTGGTTCGGCGCGCCGGCAATGCGCGCCCGCGGCTCCGCGCTTCAGAAAGTCCGAAATCGTTGTAGGTGCGGACGATCGGTCACTGAACAAGCTTCGTCCGGAAGGTGCCCAACGCGGAAGAACGATGACGCTCGACCATGTTCGGTTCTGCGCTGATAGCAGCCGTCGCGAAATAGCCCCGGCACGTCCGAGAGGTGCGATAACCGGAAGTCGGTCCGTTATTCAATCACCTCATCGGCGCGGGCGAGGAGAAGCGGGGGAACTGTGGACCTAAGCCCCTTCGCCGCCCTCTTGGTAGGTCGGGGAGATCGGTGTCGCTCCGGTCACGTTCGGCGGGGAACGCCCCTGGGCTTTCTCTGTCCAACGCTCGCGTCGATGTGGTCGGCGAGCCCTAGCCGGTCACGTCGCTCCAGCTCGCTCCCGCTGACGACTCGCTCACTGGCCATTTTCTCCGTCATATACCCGCTCGTAATTTATCGTGTGATCCGCGCATCAACGGCGCCATCCTTGGCAGCGCGTTCCTGGCGTGACCGATCTCGCGTCAGAGGGTGGCGGGGCCATAGCGATGGCAATTTTCTGCGCCGGCAGTGCTTTGCGAGATCTGGGTCGATCGGGCTGAGCGCCTTGATACGGAGTTGCCGGACTTTATGTTTCGATCGCCATCACCTCCTCGATTGCGCGGTGTGCCTGATCGATTGCGGAATCGGTATAGGCGCCTGCCCCAGAATCGGAGTTGGCGATGGTGATCCGGCCGAAGGGCGCGCGTCCTATGACGTGCGGCTGCTCGTGCTCGTTCCAATCGGGATCGAAGAGTGGATTATACTCGTAGGCGTAGCCATGAGGCCACCGATTGACCGTGATGGCGGTGATGTCGGCGGCGGGGTTGAAGCCGCCCGGGCCTAAGATGCGCACGAGCTGGTCGCGGATGTTTCGCTCGAAGACCTCGAAGCTTGTGTCCAACAGCTCGGCACGCCCGACGCGATGCTGCTCCCGCTCATCGAGGCCGGGTTTGCAGGGCGTGCGTACCATGTGGACGAGGATCGGATCGTCCGGCGACCGCACGCTCAGGTAGCCGCCGATGTCGACCGTCTGATTAAGTCGCACGCTCGAATGATAGGAGCCGGGGGCGTAGATCTCGTGCACGCCCAACGCTTTGAAGGCGTGCCAGTTGCGGATCGCCACGCTGGTATAGACGAGCGGAACCTTGACTAGTGGATCGAATCTAACACTCGGAACCCAAACCAGGCGGACCAGCCCATTGAAGCGACTCACTTATCGCGGAATCCAATTGTCAGATTTTAACCACTAGGTAACGGAGGGCGTCCTTCTGGGCAGCGGGCAGCTCTGGGCATAGAAACGGGATCATCATGTTCCAACAGGCGAGTCACCAGGGCCTTGGTTCGTGCCGCGGCCAACGTGCCGCCCCGCGAGTAGATGATTTCGGCCTCTTGCGCCGTGGCTGGTGCCCCAAGATTGCGTGCGGCGACCGCAATGCAGTTGAGCCGGATGCGAACCGGTGCCCCGGGACGATCGAGCTGACCATAATCGACCGCCGCGGTGACGATGTCGTCCGCCGAGCGGCCAGGAATCGACGACGGCACGAGACTGCGCACCAGCAGCCGCGCGATCGAGGCGTTGCCATCAGGAAAATGGAACTTATACGAGCCGCGAGTGGCAGCATAACCCGAAGCGGTGAACCCCATGTGCGGCGCAGCACCCGGTTCGAGGTCAAGCCCCTGGAAGCCCGGCAATTCGAAGGGCCACACTTCGAGCGCGCCCACGGCATCGATCCCGACGCCCCACTCGCCATGGGTCTTGGCTTGAAAAAAAGGCACCACGCCCGGATCGGCTCTGGCGACTTTCGCCAAGAAATCGCGATAGCTCATCCGGGCGAGGCGCTCCTTCTTTTGCTTCGAGGAGTTCTTGACCGGACCTGAAACGAGCGGGCTCGTGCTTCTCAGAAGTGCCAATTGCGGAACCAGCGACGATGTCAGCCAATCGCCGCCGTCGCGCCGCTCGGCGCAAGAAGCGGCGATCGATTGAGTCCTCGACGCGGCAAGCGGCCCGCTCTTGCCAGTGGAGGCGGCCGCTTACGCGGCTCGATGGAGCTCCGCCCAGTTCACGAGATCGGTCTCCGAGCGAGCGCCCGAGATTCGATCGAACTCCCGTCCATGCAGCATCAGGACGAGCGTCGGAATGGTGTTTACGCGGAATTGATCCGCGAGCGACGGCTCCTCGTCGACATTGACTTTGACGAGGCGATAGGCCGGCTCTAGCCGGCGCGCCGCCCGCTCGAAGGCGGGTGCCATGGCGCGGCACGGCCCGCACCAGGGCGCCCAGAAATCGGCCAGCAGGGGGATATCGCTCTTAGCGGCATGTCGGGTGATGGGGTGGATGGCCCCCGTACGGCATCTAGTGGTTAAAATCTGACAATTGGATTCCGCGATAAGTGAGTCGCTTCAATGGGCTGGTCCGCCTGGTTTGGGTTCCGAGTGTTAGATTCGATCCACTAGGCGCCAGAATGGTGGTGGTTGAAACGCACCATCGAGGGGAGCCATCCATGGACGAGATTAAGACGATTGGGCTGGACTTGGCGAAGCATGTTTTTCAGGTGCATGGGACCGATGCGGCGGGCGCGGTGGTTCTGCGCCAGCGGCTGCGGCGGAGCCAGGTGCTTTCGTTCTTCGCCGGCCTGCCGCGCTGCCTCATTGGGTTGGAGGCGTGCGCGACGTCGCACTACTGGGCGCGGGAGCTCCAGGCGGTGGGGCACGAGGTGCGGCTGATGCCGGCGCAATACGTGAAGGCGTACGTCAAGCGCAACAAGAACGATGCGGCGGATGCGGAAGCGATCTGCGAGGCGGTGCGGCGGCCTTCGATGCGGTTCGTGGCGATCAAGACGGCAGAG
>DASZAN010000080.1:0-14407 GCA_035945115.1 Allostellaceae bacterium | reverse complement strand
AACGACGCGCTCGCGAAGATCAAGCGAATAGGGTCTCGCCATCCATGCTGGCCCCCCAACTCCAGCCAGCATCTTGAATCAGAAATCGAGCCCCTTGGGAATCCTCAAAAGCGATTCCGCCCAAACGAATCAGACTCTAGCTCATCACCGCGCCGGCTCGCCGGCGATGGCCTGTGAGTCGCTCAAGTACTGATGGCTTTGGCGCCTGCTGCGGCGCACAGGTTGTCCTCCTCGCCGAGCGCACCGCCGCAGCCGATGCCGCCGATGAGGACGGCGTTTTGGGTGATCGGGTGGCCGCCAGGGCCGATGATCATATCGAGCTTCGCACCGACCCCACTCCAAAAGGCCGGATTGTCACGCGCAGCAGCAAGATAGTCGCCGGTCGGGCGACGAAATCCTGCCGCCATCACGGCTTTGCCCTTGGCAGTCTCGAAGGTGATGAAGCTGCAAGTGTCGCCGCGGGAGAAATAGACGAGGTTCCCCGATTCGTCGACCACCGCAACGCTGATGGTCTGCCCGAATTCCCGCGCCTTCTCCTCCGCCGCATTCGCTGCCCGGCGGGCCAGCTCCGAGGTCATCGCACGAACCGGAACCTTGGCGCGAGGATCCGCTTCCTTGGCCATGGACGCCTCACTACTCCGCGGCTTGCGCGTTCGGCTGTGCCAGGTACTTGTGATAGAGGCCGTCGAGATAGAGGCGGCGCATCATTGTCGCTTCTTTGACGAAGCGCAGACAATTCGCTTGCAGCTCCGGCGTGTTCGCGTACCGATCGACGATTTCATAGCCGCGCTCGCCATGCTCTGTATCGGCGACGATATGGAGCCGGAAGAAGACGACCTCTTCCTCGGTGAAGCCGTATTTCTCGAGCAACGGCGGCGTGGTCTTGGCGTAGATTTGCGGTACTTGGGATTCGAGTCCGATCAGGATGGAGGCGATCGCCTCCGTAAAATGCCGCCGGCTCTGATTGGCGCACCATGCCTGAAGGCCCAGCGTTTCGGCCAAAACCTCGCCGTTGAGCTGAGCATTCACCACCTCTGCGCGGTTCATGCCGCAATGTTCGGCGAAATCGAGGAGTAGTTTGGGGTGACGCACGGGTGCATACCCCGCCTGGCCGGTCACGCCCTCTTCCTCGCAGACGTTTTCCAGCAGGAATTCGCGCACTTCCTCGTAGGGGCAATTGGCAAAGATCATCGCCACCCATTCGGCGGCATGGCTCACGAAGTGATAGTGCTGCTTCGTCCATTCCCCCAGCAACTTTTTGTTGAGCCGCCCGGAGACCCATGCTTCGCTCCACGGGTGGACGCTCGAGTGCTTGCGTTGGACGGCCGCTTCGAGTTCGCGACGAAATTCGCTCTTCGCCATGGTTGACCCTCCTCAAGGGGAGACCAAGCAAAGAAAACTCTGTCGGGGGCGCCGCCGGGAGTCAAGGCGAGCGCCTGCATGCGAAATAGTCGATCCGGGTTGCGCGACCGAGCCTTGCGGAGTCATCGTTCGAGCATGATGCGAGAAACCCGGAGGGGTCCATGAGAGTCGCGCGGCTTGCGGCGGGATTCTTCGCGCTCGGCCTTGGCGTCGTGGCGCCGATGACGGGCCGGACCGCCGATGAGGGACCGGTCGTCGTCGGCCTCGAGGCGCCGTTCTCGCCGCCCGGCGACCCCGTGCTCGGTCAGCTTATCCGACGCGGCGCCGAGCTCGCGGTCGAGTACGTCAATACGGTCATGGGCGGCGTTCTCGGCGGACGCAAGATCGAGCTCGCGATCGAAGACGAACAGGGCCGCACCGAGTCGGCGGTCGCGGGCTATCGCCGCTTGGCGCAAGAGGCGCACGCCGTGGCGATCACGGGCTTCGTGCACAGCTCGTCGATCCTCGCCGCCAACGAGGTCGCGCGCGAGATCGGCGTTCCGACGATCGCGACATATACCGGCGCTGCGGATGTGACGGCGAAGCACTATGCGGTGGCGTTCCGCACCCACGCTATCGATCCCATCCGCGCCGCGGTTTGGCTCGATTTCATCAAGCAGCAGGGGTGGAAGCGTATCTCCATCGTGGCAGAGACCACCGACTACGGGATGGGACTCTTGAAGGAGACCGAGGAACAAAACACCACAAAGCATGACGGCCTCGAGATCCAAGCCGTGACGTTCGATCACAACGTCACCGATCTCACGCCTCAGCTCCTTCAGGTCAAAGCCTTCAAGCCTGACCTCATCATCAACATCGGCGTTGGCAACTTGGTCGACATCATGATCAACGATGCGACGACGCTTGGGATCTTGCCCGCAACGCCGATGCTCGTCTCATATGATCAGCCGGTGCGGCCGCAATTTTGGAAATTGCATCCTCAGAACGGTGCCGGGATCTATTTCATCGCCTACTATTCGCCGAAGCAGAAGCTTTCTCCCGAAGGCGATTGGCTGGCGAAACGGTATCAAGAGAAATTCAACGAGCCCCCTGTTTATGCCGCGCTCAATGGGTTCGGCGATGTCCTTATCATCGCGCAGGCGGTCGATCTCGCGAAGAGCACGGAGCCGACGGCGGTTGCGAAGGCGCTGGAAGCCGGCAGGTTCAAGGGATGGGCTGCCGGCGATGTGACATTTCCAAAGGCGCCCGACGTCTATTGGCACAACTGGTCGCCGCCAGTGCTGATCCTCCACTACACCGCGCCCAATCAGGATTGGCGCGAGGCCGATGTCGCCTATCAGCCGGCCGCGAAGTGACAGTCGGCTAGTTTTTCACCGCGCCGGTTCGTCGGCGATGGGGTTGCTGAGGACGCCGATGCCTTCGATGGCGATCTCGATGGTGTCGCCGGGCTGCATCCAGACCGGCGGGTTCCGCGCGTAGCCGACACCGGCGGGCGTGCCCATGACGAGAAGATCGCCCGGCTCCAGCGTCATACATTCGCTGAGCAGCACCACCGTCTCGGCCACCGGGAAGATCATGTCGCGGGTGTTGGCGTTCTGCATGACCTTGCGGTTGAGGCGCGACTGGATCGAGAGGCCGGCGGCGCCGGGCGGCATCTCGTCGGATGTCACGAACCACGGGCCGAAGCCGCCGGTGCGGTCGAAGTTCTTGCCGATGGTCCATTGCGAGGTCTTGCGCTGATAATCGCGGATCGAGCCATCGTTGAAGCAGGAATATCCGGCGATGTGGTCGAGCGCGTTCTTGAGGCTTACATGCCGCGCGGTGCGGCCGACCACCGCGACGAGCTCCGCCTCGTAGTCGAATTTGCTCGATGCCTTCGGCCGCCACAGCGCTTCGCCGTGAGCGGCGAGCGAGGTGGTGCAGCGCATGAAGAGGCTCGGATATTCGGGCTTGGCGTGACCGCCTTCCGCCGCGTGATCGACATAGTTGAGGCCGAGACAGACGATCTTGCCGGCGTTCTCGATGGGCGGGCGGAAGCGCAGCCCGCTCAACGGCCACGTTGCATCCCCCTTCGCCTTGCGCGCGGCTTCACCGGCGGCGCTGAACGCCGCGGCTCCCGCCTTGATGAGGCTCACGAGATCGCGCGGCAGCTCGGGCGCGGCGCGGGTCAAGTCGACGACCGCCTCGCCCGTGAGCACGCCGAGTTTTGCCGCGCCTTTGTCGTCGAACGCCACCAGCCGCATCTTTCGTCTCCCTTCAACAAATCCGCCGTCGCGCCTGGGCTCAGGCCTCCTCTGGCGAGAGCGAGCGTGATGAGCATATGATAAGGGCAACATAAGAGCGAAAACAGGGAGGATGCGAGTGATGGCGTACAGGACGCTCGGACTCTGCGCGCGCCTCATCGGCACGGCGGGTGCTCTTGCGGCAGTGCTCGGCTTTGCCGAGGTCCATGCTGCCGAGCCGATCAAAATCGGCTTTGGCATGGCGCTCACCGGCGGGCTTGCCGCCAACGGCAAATCGGCGCTCGTCGCCATGAAGATCTGGGAGAGCGATGTGAATGCGGCGGGCGGTTTGCTCGGTCGTCCCGTCCAACTCGTCTACTACGACGACCAGAGCAATCCCGCGACGGTTCCCGGGCTCTACTCCAAGCTGCTCGATGTCGACAAGGTGGACCTGGTGGTGGGCGGCTATGCCACCAACATGCTGGCCCCCGCCATGCCGGTCATCATGCAGCATGAGATGACCTTCCTCGGCCTCATGGGATTGGCGGTCAACACTGAGTTCCACTATCCCAAATATTTCGCGATGATTCCCATGGGACCGCAGCCCAAGCGCGAGTTCACCAAGGGATATTTCGATCTCGCGATGGCGCAAAATCCGCGGCCGAAGACGGTCGCGATCGTCGCCGCCGATGCCGAATTCGCGCGCAACGCCGCCGAAGGCGCGCGCGAGAACGCCAAGGCGGCAGGCCTGCAGATCGTGTACGACAAGACCTACCCGCCGAGCACGGTCGACTACACGCCGATCGTGCGCGCCATCCAGGCGAGCAATCCCGATATCGTCTTCGTCGGCTCATATCCGCCGGATACGGCCGGCATGGTGCGCGCCATCAACGAGGTGGGATTTCAGCCGAAGCTCTGCTGCGGCGGCATGGTCGGGCTGCAATCGACCGCGCTCAAGACGCAGCTCGGGCCGCTGCTCAACGGCATTGTCGACTATGATTTCTGGATCCCGGCGCCGACGATGCAGTTTCCGGGCGTCCTCGATCTTCTGAGGAAGTATCAGGCCAAAGCGGCTGAAGAAGGCGTTGACGCGCTCGGATACTACATGCCGCCTTATGCCTACGCCTATCTGCAAGTGCTAGGCGAGGCGGTGACCGCGACCGGGAGTCTCGATCAAGAAAAGCTCGGTGCGTATCTCCGCGAGCATACCTTCAAGACCGTGATCGGCGACATCAAGTTCGGCGAGAACGGCGAGTGGGCGGAGCCGCGGCTCCTTCAGACGCAGTTCCAACACATCAAGGGAAACGGCGTCGACCAATTCAAGAACCCAGCAACGCAAGTGGTTCTAGCGCCGGCCGCCTATGTCTCGGGGAAGATGATCTACCCTTATAGTGCAGCCAAGGAGTAAGGCGCTGGCAGATTCGGTCCGCGCAACTTTCAACGTAGGAGGTCGGCGGTGATGAAACGCGTACTTTGTCTCTGCTTCAGTCTCGTCCTTCTGCCGATTGCGGCGATGGCCAAGGAGCCGACGAGGCTCGAGGTCATCGTCTTCGCCGGCGGCTTCAATTGGCCGATTTGGGCGGCGCAGAAGCAGGGCTATTTCGCGCAAAACGGCGTTGCCGTGCATCTCACGCCCACGCCCGGCTCGGAGTACCAGCTCAAGAATCTCATCGAAGGCAAGTTCGATATCGGCATGACCGCGATCGACAACGTCATCGCCTACATGGAGGGGCAGGGAGAGGCGAAGGTCGACGTCAAGCCGGACCTCGTCGCGATCATGGGCGGCGACAACGGCTTTCTCCGGCTTGTTTCGATCCCCGAGGTGAAGACCTATCAGTCTCTCCGCGGCAAGGAGCTCACCGTCGATGCGCGCACCACCGGCTATGCCTTCGTGCTCGAGAAGATGCTGCAGCAGCACGGCCTCAAGGACGGCGACTATTCGCTCGTCAAAGCGGGGGGCGTGCTGGCGCGCTTCGAAGATCTGATGCAGCAGAAGCACGCTGCGACATTGCTGCTCTCGCCTTTCGAGATCGCCGCCGGAGCGAAAGGCTTCAACCTTCTGGGCAGTGCCATCGACGCCTTTGGCGGGCACTATCAGGGGCTCGTCGCGGCGACGCGGCGATCCTGGGCAAAGGCACACAAGGCCGAGCTCGTCGGATATATCCGCGGCTACATGGCCGGGCTCGATTGGCTCTATGACCCCAAGAACAAGGAGGCGGCAATCGCGCTCTTCCGCGAGAACCTGCCGAACATGTCGCCCGAGCTCGCCGCCAAGTCCTATGACGTGCTGCTCGATCCCAAGCAAGGCTTCAGCCGCAACGCCGCGATCGACACGAAGGGCGTACGTGCCGTGCTGGCGCTCCGCAGCGAATACGGCGAGCCCAAGAAGTCGCTCAAGGACCCCGCCAAGTACATCGATCTCTCCTACTATCGAGTGGCACGCGGGAAATAGTCTGCCAGAATCTATAAATGAAAACAACAACTTAGGAGTTAATAGAGTCGGAGACAATCGCGTCCGATACGAGGTCATCGCTAATCGAATCGCAAGGAAAGTAGGTGAAGCTTCCGCCGTCGATCGCCGCAAAGAACGATCATTCGATGGTGCGGCGAGTTGAGAGCATTCGTTGGCGAGGGCGTTGTTCGCGTGCCGACCGGCCGAGACATGATTGCCGCCGAGCAACTTCGGATGTTGCTCCGCTCGCCGCTCCCGCTGCACGCGGGCTCGGCGACGGTGTTCCTCGCGGTGCTGGTGCTGCGCCATCAGCTTCCGCCATCGGAGCTTTGTGGCTGGGCTGTCCTCGCCATCAACATCCAGGCGGCGCGGTATTGGCTGAGGCACCGGATTCGGCACCTTGCCTCGAGCGCGCTCGTCACGAGGAAATGGAGGTGGTCAATTACGGTCGTCATGGCGATGGCGGGACTGGTGTGGGGCTTGCTCGGTTTTGCTTCGTTTCAGGTGCCCGACGTCGAGATGCGAATCTTCGTTTTATTTGTCGTCACCAGCCTAATGGCAGGCGGTTTGGTGAGTTTCACCGCGTATCTTCCCGCCTGTTTCGCATTTCTCCTCGGCGCGGCGGTACCACTTGCAACGGCATTTTGCAGCGAAGGGACGAGCTCAGCTGTCTTGATGGGGGGCGTCGCTGCGGCGTTTTTCGCCGCGCTTGTCGCTATCGGCCGCGGCTCGAATGCCAGCGTCACCGCTCTCATCGAGCTCAAGTTTGAAAACAGCGCCTTGGTCAGCGATCTCCGCTCGGCCCGCGATGCAGCGGAGGAGGCGAGCCGCATCAAATCGCAGTTCCTCGCCAATATGAGCCACGAGTTGCGCACGCCGCTCAATGCCATCATCGGCTTCTCCGACATCGTGCGCAATCAACTCTTCGGCCCGCTCGGCAATCCGCGTTACGAGCATTATCTGAGCGACATCCATCAGTCGGGTCACCACCTGTTGCGCCTTGTCAACGACATCCTTGACATCTCCAAACTCGAGGCAGGCGCCATGGAGATTTCGGAGAGCGAGGTGGCGCTCGAAGACATCGTCGTCGACAGCATCAACCTCGTCAGCACGCAAGCCGCCACCCACGGCGTTTCGGTGATCGTCGACTTGCCCGAGCGCGTGCCGCGGCTGCGCGCCGACGAGCTTCGACTCAAGCAGGTGGTGGTGAATCTGCTGTCGAATGCCGTGAAGTTCTCGCGGCCGGGCGGGGAGGTGAATTTGTCGGCGCGCCTCGGTCCCGGCGGCGAGCTCGCCATCGCCGTGCGCGACAGCGGCATCGGCATGAACGCGGCCGATATCCGCATCGCGCTCCAGCCCTTCCGCCAGGTGGAGAATGCGCTGAGCCGCACTCATGAAGGCACCGGCCTCGGCCTGCCGCTCGCCAAGGCGTTGATCGAGAAGCATGGCGGCACGCTTCGCATCGCCAGCGAGCGGGATGTCGGCACCACCGTCACCGTGACGCTGCCGGCCTCGCGGCTTTTGCCGGCCGAGACAAGCGCCGTGCCCATATGCGCCGCCGGCTGACCCTTCACTCATCCGCTTGCCGGCGCCGCTGGCGAACGCAATAGTGTCGCCGCCATGTCGCCCGACCGTCTCAAGCTCATCGCCGTCCTGGCCGCGATCATGGCGGCTTTTCTCTGCTACGAGTTCCTCGTCCAATTCCATGACTGGAACCGGTTGCAGAGTTGCGCCACGGCCGGAGGGCGGCACTGCGCGAATTGATCATCCGCCGAGCGAAACGCCGATCAGCTTACCGAGGCCGAAGGTGATCCCGGCGGCGGCGACGCCGATGGCGAGCTGACGCAAGCCGGAAAACAGCACGCCGCGACCGGTGAAGAGCGAGGTCCCCGCGCCGATGGCAAACATCGCGGCGGCGCCGACGGCGAGGCTGGCGCCAACCGCCGCCGTGCCGGCGAGCGCGAAGAACGGGATGACCGGCAGCACGGCGCCGCCGGAGAATAGCAGGAAGGATGTGCTAGCCGCGGTCCAGGCGGAGCCCCCGAGCTCCGCGGGATCGATACCGAGCTCCTCGCGGGCGAGCGTGTCGAGCGCGGTCTCCTTGTTGCCGATGATGCGTTCGGCGAGCAGCTTCGCCTGCGGCTCGCTCAATCCCTTCGCCTGATAGATCAGCGTCAGCTCCTGCTTTTCCTCCTCGGGAAATTCGGCGAGCTCGCCGGCTTCAGTGGCGATCTGCTGCCCGTAGAATTCGCGCGAGCTCTTCACCGAGAGCCATTCGCCCATCGCCATCGAGCAAGCGCCGGCGAGCAAGCCCGCGAGACCGGTGACGAGGATGGTGCGGGCGGAGAAATCGGCCCCGGCCACGCCCATCACCAGGCTCAGATTGGAGACGAGCCCGTCATTGGCGCCCAGCACGGCGGCGCGGAGCGCATTGCCGCCGGCGCTGCGATGGCGGCCTTCAAGCTGCGCCAGCGCGCCGCCGGAAAGCCCGCCATGGGGCGGCCGCGCCATCGCCGCGATGAGGCGGGAATGCGAGCGCTCGTCGCCGGGAAGCCCCGCCGTCACCGCCTCGGGCTGTGCGTCATATTTGTCGAAGTCGGCGCGTTCGAGCGTGTTGATGAGCGGCAGCACTGTCGCCGGGCCGAAGCGCCGCGCCAGCCACGCAAGCAGGCGCGTGCGCCAGGCGGGACCGCGCCCGCGATGCGCCGCGCCAAGACCATCCAAGCGCTTGCGCCAGAACTCGGCATGCGCCTCCTCGACTTGGGCAAGCCGCCCATAGACCTGCTTCAGCTGCGGATTGGTTTCGGCATCGGCAAGCGCGCGATAAAGCACGGCGCTGTCCATCTCGCCTTGCAAATTGTTGCGGTAGCGCTCGATCGGGCTTCGCTCGGCCATGGCTCGCCTCGCGGCAAGGGTCGCTCTGAACGAGATGGGGAGGCCAGCACGCCGACACAACCGCCGCTTTGGTTGCGCGTGCCTTGGCGTCGACTAGGATAGAGGGAGAGGAGGCGAGACATGAGCGACAAAATCATCAAGAGCGACGCGGAATGGCGCGCCCAGCTCTCTCCCGAGCAGTATCACGTCGCGCGCAAAAAGGGCACGGAACGCGCTTTCACCGGCGCTTACTGGAACACCAAGACGCCCGGGGTCTACGCCTGCATCTGCTGCGGCGAGGAGCTCTTCGCCTCGGACACCAAGTTCGATTCCGGCACGGGTTGGCCGAGCTTCTGGGCGCCGATCGAGGAACAGAGGATCGCCACTGAAACCGATCGCAGCTTCTTCATGAAGCGCACCGAGGTCCTGTGTCACCGCTGCGACGCGCATCTGGGACACGTGTTCGAAGACGGGCCCAAGCCGACCGGTCTGCGCTATTGCTTAAATTCGGCCTCGCTTGTGCTTAAGCCAAAATGAGTGCTGCCCACATAATGTTCTCTAGTGATGCCGATCGCAGTGCCGCTCGAGCGTGCTTATCGCGGCATCGAATTGTTCGAGCGAGGGCGACAGGCGCTGTCCCAATGCCTCGAACTCGAAGCGGCCCGTCGCGTGCCGCATCAGCTCGATGATCGCCTCAGCGTGGACCTTCGTAGCCTCGATCGACGGACCCTGCTCGCTCAGCATGGGCATGCGCCACTCATCTGAAACCCGCTGTCCGTTCCGTCCGATAGTATAATTGACGTCCAGCGTTGGCAGACTGCGATCGTATTCCGGTGCGATTAGACGCGCCGACAAGAAATACGCAGTCCGCACATATGGCGGCGTGGAATAGCCGTCTATTTCTTGGCAAGAAATCCTAAGACCGGTGCCAGGCGCCGGCTCGTGGGCGAGATATGTACGTCGAGCTGCAGCGTGCAGGCGCCAGTCGCCAAACTCGTTGACCTCCGGCTCGGCAACAACGTTGCGCGCAAGCAAGATGGCCGCCAAGAGCGCAAATCCAAAAATTCGAATCACCCGTGTTGTTGCGCTAAAGGCGGGCCGGGACTTCGTGCGTCTTGATGACGCGGTCGGTCGCCGCGTCCACTTCCTCGAGGCGGATGCCGTAACGCCAAAGCTCGCCCAAATGGTCGAGAACGGCGCGGCAGCCCGGCTCGTCCAAGACGACGCCGTCATGGACAGCGTGGCTCAGCACAAGGCAGCGATCCCCGGCGAGGTCGACGTCGCGGATCTGGATGTCCGGGTCGTGCCGCGCCAAGTCATAGTGGCGGGCGAGCGCGCGGCGGATCTCACGGTAGCCGCGCTCGTCGTGAATGGCGTCGACGACGAGCGCATCGGCGCCTTCCTCGTCCAGCACCTTGAAGAGACGGAACTCGCGGATGAGCCGCGGTGAGAGATACTGCAGCACGAAGCTCTCGTCGCGGTAGTTGGCCCAGGCGTAGCGGAGCGTGCCGTAGGGATCGCCGTTGCCGGCGATGTCGGGGAACCACTCGCGATCCTCGGGCTCGGGCTCGAGGCAGATGCGCTTGATGTCGCGCATCATGGCGAAGCCGAGCGCATAGGGATTGATGCCGTTGTAGCGGCGGTCGTCGAATTCCGGCTGGAAGACGACGCTGGTGTGCGAATGAAGCGCCTCGAGGAAGGCGCCGTCGTTGATGAGCCCCTTCTCGTGGAGGCGGGTGATGATCTCGTAGTGGCAGAAGGTAGCGCAGCCTTCGTTCATGAGCCGCGTCTGCTTCTGTGGATAGAAATACTGCGAGATGTGCCGGACGATGCGCACGAGCTCACGCTGCCAAGGCTCGAGCCGCGGCGCGCGCTTTTCGAGGAAATAGAGCAGGTTCTCTTCGGGGAGGCCGAGCTTGCGGCGCACCTCGGCGATCTGCTTCTCCTTACTTTCCTTGTCCTCGTCGCGCTTCTCGCCGAGAAGTGTGGTGCGCCAGATGTCGTCGTAGCTCGCCTCGGCATGGCGCCGGCGCTCTTCCGCGCGCTTGCGCTCCTCCTCGAGATTGAGCTTCGGCGGCCGCGCATAACGGTGCACGCCGTGATTCATCAGCGCGTGCGCCGCATCGAGCACACGCTCCACCGCCTCGACGCCGTGCTGCTCCTCGGCGCGCGACACGAAATCGCGCGCGAAGGTGAGATAATCGAGGATGCCCGTTGCATCCGTCCATTGGCGGAAGAGGTAGTTGTTCTTGAAGAAGTGGTTGTGGCCGAAGGCGGCGTGCGCGACGACCAGCGACTGCATGATCATGGAGTTCTCCTCCATGATGTAGCTGATGCAGGGGCTCGAATTGATGACGATCTCGTAGGCCAAACCCTGGAGGCCGTGGCGGTAGAGCGCCTCCTCGCGGGCAAATCGCTTGCCAAAGCTCCAATGCCGGTACATCAGCGGCAAGCCGATCGAGGCATAGGCGTCGAGCATCTGCTCCGAGGTGATCACCTCGATCTGATTGGGATAGACGTCGAGGCCGAGCTCGCCGAGCGCGATCTCCTCGATCGCGGCATAGACGCGGCGGAGCTTCTCGAAATCCCATTCCGGCCCTTCGAAGAGAAACCGGCTCGGCGTGCCGGCGCCGCCATCGGCCGCCATCAGGCGTGCTCCCGCTGCTTGGCAAAGAGCTCGTGGAACACCGGAAAGATCTGCGTCTGGTCGGCGACCTTGCGCATGGCGAAATTCTTATGTTGCTCGGCGATCTGACTGTAGGTGCGCCAGAGGTCGGTGGGCGGCGAGGGGAAGCCGTGGCGGAGCGTCGCCTCGGCGCCCACCTCGATATAGGCGAAATACTGCGTGAGCGGCAGGATCTCGCCGCCCAGAAGCTGGCTGCAGCGGTCGCTGTCCTCGGTGTAGTTGTCGCCGTCCGAGGCTTGCGCCGCGTAGATGTTCCAGTTGTCTGGGCTGTAGCGCTCGCGCACCACCTTCATCATCTCCTCGAGCGCGGTCGAGACGATGGTGCCGCCGGTCTCGCGGCTGTGGAAGAAAGTGTCCTCGTCCACTTCCTGCGCGTTGCTGGTGTGACGGATGAAGACGATCTCGACGTGCTTGTAGCGCCGCGTCAGGAACACATGGAGCAGCAGGAAGAAGCGCTTGGCGAGGTCCTTCATCGCCTCGGTCATCGAGCCCGAGACGTCCATGAGACAGAACATCACCGCTTGCGTGTTGGGCTTGGGGATGCGCTCGAACCGGTTGTAGCGGACGTCGACGGGGTCGATATAGGCGACCCGGCGGGCGCGCCGCTGCGCGATCTCGAGATCAAGCGAGCCTTGCGCGGCGC
This sequence comes from Allostellaceae bacterium, assembly GCA_035945115.1. Taxonomy (GTDB): domain Bacteria; phylum Pseudomonadota; class Alphaproteobacteria; order ATCC43930; family CGMCC-115725; genus DAHUYF01. Next base: position 2,168 of record DASZAN010000080.1, on the reverse strand, counting down.
TTTCCGCGTCATCGGCGGCAAGCGCCGCCTCGACTTGCCGTTCGAGTGCGGCGATCTCGGCCGCCGTTGGCCGGCTGAGGGAGATGCGCCGGGCCAGGCTGTTGCGCATGGTGCGCCGGAGGTTGAAGTTGGCGGGCGTCCCGGTGACGGAATATCCCGCGCGCGAGAGCTGCGTCGCCTCGGTCTCTTTGAGGCGGGTCTTGACGAGATCGGGAAGCTCCAGATCCTCGAAGAAGAGGTTGAGGAACTCGTCTTTCGAGAGCACGAACTCAAAGGCATCCTGTTCGCCGCCATCTTCGGGGCTCGCGCCGCCGCGGCCGCCGGCTTCACCGGAGGGCGGGCGCTCGATGCGGTCGCCGACGATGTACTTCTTGTTGCCGGGAACGATGTAGTCGCGCTTGCCGCCGCGGCCGGAGAGGTGGAACGCCGGCTCGGCGATGCCGCGGCTCGGGATCGAGACCTTCTCGCCACCATCGGTCTCGCCGACCTTGCGCCGCTTCAACGCGTCGACGAGCGCCTTCTTCACCTCGCCGCGGGCCCGATCGATGAAACGCTGCCGGTTGGCGAGACTCTTCCCTTTGGGATTCGGCCGGCGGTCGATGATGTTCATCGGGCGGGGGCTCTCGTTGTTGCGGGGCTAGCCTGCCTTGTTGACGCGCATGTACCACTCGACGAGGCGCCGCACCTGACGCTGCGTATACCCGCGCGAGACCATGCGCTCCAAGAAGTCGTGGTGCTTCTTCTCGGTGTCGCTGTCCTTCTTCGAGCCGAAGCTGATCACCGGCAGCAGGTCCTCGACCTGCGAGAACATGCGCTTCTCGATCACTTCGCGGAGTTTCTCGTAGGAGGTCCAGGACGGGTTCTTGCCGCCATGGAGCGCGCGGGCGCGCAGCGCGAACTTCACCACCTCGTTGCGGAAATCTTTGGGATTGGCGATGCCCGCCGGCTTCTCGATCTTCGAGAGCTCCTGATTGAGGAGCTCGCGGTCCATGAGCTGGCCCGTGTCCGGATCCTTGTAGTCCTGATCCTCGATCCAGGCGTCGGCGTAAGCGACGTAGCGGTCGAACAGGTTTTGGCCGTAGTCGCCATAGGATTCGAGATAAGCCTTCTGGATTTCATTGCCGATGAACTCGGCATAGCGTGGCGCGAGCTCGGCCTTGATGAAGGCCAAGAGCTTCTTCTCGGCATCTTCCGGGAACTGCTCGCGGCGGATGGCCTGCTCGAGCACGTACATGAGATGGACGGGATCGGCCGAGACCTCGTGCGTGTCGTAGTTGAAGGTGCTGGAGAGCACCTTGAAGGCAAAGCGAGTCGAGAGGCCTTCCATACCTTCGTCCACGCCGGCGGCGTCGTGATACTCCTGTACGGTCTTTGCCCGCGGATCGCTGTCCTTGAGGCTTTCGCCGTCATAGGCGCGCATCTTCGAGTAGAGGTTCGAGTTCTCGTGCGGCTTCAAGCGCGAGAGCACGCAGAAGCGCGCCAGCATGTCGAGCGTGCCGGGCGCGCAAGGCGCGGCCGAGAGCTCGCTGTTGGCGAACAGCTTCTCGTAAATCTTGCGCTCTTCGGTGGAGCGCAGGCAGTAGGGCACCTTGATGACGCAGATGCGATCGATGAAGGCTTCGTTGTTGCGGTTGTTCTTGAAGGTCTGCCATTCCGCCTCGTTCGAATGCGCGAGAATGATCCCTTGATAGGGAATGGCACCGATGTTTTCCGAGCCGATGTAGTTGCTTTCCTGCGTCGCCGTGAGCAGCGGATGCAGCATCTTGATCGGCGCCTTGAACATCTCGACGAATTCGAGGATGCCCTGCGTCGTCCGGTTGAGACCGCCCGAGAAGGCATAGGCATCGGAGTCGGCTTGGCTGAAGAATTCGAGCTTCCTGATGTCGACCTTGCCGACCAGGCTCGAAATGTCCTGGTTGTTCTCGTCGCCGGGCTCGGTCTTGGCGATGCAGATCTGGCGGATGCGCGAGGGGTGGATGCGCACCACGGTGAATTTCGAGATGTCGCCGCCGAACTCGTCGAGGCGCTTCATCGCCCAGGGCGAGGCAAGGCCGGTCAGGCGCCGCTTCGGAATGCGGTAGTGCCGCTCGAGGCTGTCGCCCATGCGCAGGGGGTCGAAGAGGCCGAGCGGGCTCTCGAAGACCGGGCTCACTTCCTTGCCGGCCTTC
>DASZAN010000079.1:0-36876 GCA_035945115.1 Allostellaceae bacterium | reverse complement strand
TAATGGAAATCCGGGCGGCGGAAATCTCCGCCATCTTGAAGCAGCAGATCGCCAATATCGGTGCCGAGGCGGATGTCGCCGAGGTCGGCCAGGTGCTGTCGGTCGGCGACGGCATCGCCCGCATCTATGGCCTCGACAAGGTGCAGGCCGGTGAGATGGTCGAGTTCGCCAACGGTGTCAAAGGCATGGCGCTCAATCTCGAGAGCGACAATGTCGGCGTTGTGATCTTCGGCGACGACACCGGCATCCGCGAAGGCGACACGGTGAAGCGCACCGGCGCTATCGTCGACGTGCCGGTAGGCAAGGGCCTTCTGGGCCGCGTCGTCGACGCGCTCGGCAATCCCATCGACGGCAAGGGTCCGCTCAAAGACGTCACGCGCACCCGGGTCGAGGTGAAGGCGCCCGGCATCGTGCCGCGCCGCTCGGTGCACGAACCGGTGCAGACGGGATTGAAGGCGATCGACGCGCTGGTGCCGATCGGCCGCGGCCAACGCGAGCTCATCATCGGCGACCGCCAGACCGGTAAGACCGCGGTCGCCATCGACGCCTTCCTCAATCAGAAGTCGGTGAACGCGTCCGGCGACGAGAAGCGCAAGCTCTACTGCGTCTATGTCGCCATCGGTCAGAAGCGCTCGACCGTGGCGCAGATCGTCAAGACGCTCCAAGACTATGGCGCCATGGAATACTCGATCGTGGTGGCGGCCACCGCGTCCGAGCCGGCGCCGCTGCAGTTCCTGGCGCCCTATGCCGCCTGCGCCATGGGCGAGTTTTTCCGCGACAACGGCATGCATGCGGTCATCGTCTACGATGACCTCTCGAAGCAGGCCGTCGCCTATCGCCAGATGTCGCTGCTGCTGCGCCGCCCGCCGGGCCGCGAAGCCTATCCGGGCGACGTCTTCTATCTCCATTCGCGCCTTCTTGAGCGGGCGGCGAAGTTGAACGATGAGCACGGCGCGGGCTCGCTCACGGCATTGCCGGTGATCGAAACGCAGGGCGGCGACGTCTCGGCCTATATTCCGACCAACGTGATCTCAATCACCGACGGACAGATATTTCTGGAAACCGATCTCTTCTATCGCGGCATTCGTCCGGCGATTAATGTCGGCCTCTCCGTCAGCCGTGTCGGTTCGTCGGCACAGATCAAGGCGATGAAGCAAGTGGCGGGCAAGATCAAGCTCGAACTCGCGCAATACCGTGAGATGGCTGCCTTCGCTCAGTTCGCCTCGGATCTCGATGCCGCGACTCAGCGCCTGCTGGCGCGCGGCGCCCGCCTTACCGAGCTCTTGAAGCAGCCGCAATTCGCGCCGATGGCGGTCGAAGAGCAGGTGGTGTCGATCTTCGCGGGTACCCGCGGCTATCTCGACAAGATCGCGCTCGGCGACATCAGCCGCTTCGAGGGCTCGATGTTGGGCGAGCTGCGGGCGAGCAAGGCGGGCCTCCTCGAGGCGATCCGTGGCAAGCGCGAATTGTCTGCCGATATCGAGAAGGAGCTCGTCGCCTTCCTCGACAAATTCGCCGCTGGCTTCGCGTAAAACAGGGCCTGCGGCGCCGTCATGGCCACGCTCAAGGAATTGCGGCTGCGCATCCGCAGCGTCAAATCGACGCAGAAGATTACCTCGGCGATGAAGATGGTGGCGGCCTCGCGCTTGCGCCGGGCACAGGAGCAAGCCGAGGCGGCGCGGCCCTACGCGGCGCGCATGGAGCGTATGCTCGCCTCGCTCGCCGCCAATCTCAAGGGGCAGGCGAACGCGCCGCGCCTCTTGGCAGGCACTGGCAGCGAGGCGACGCACCTCGTCGTCGTTGCCACATCGGATCGCGGTCTCGCCGGCGGCTTCAACAGCTCCATCCTGCGCGACGCCCGGCGCCTGATCCGCCACCTGCAAAGCGCGGGGAAAACGGTAAAGGTCGTCACCATCGGCCGCAAGGGTCGCGACAGCCTGCGTCGTGATTTCAGCCGCCTCATCGTCGAGAGCAGGACGGAGGTCGGCCGGCCGAAGCTCACGTTCGGGTCGGCACGAGAGATCGCTGAGCGTGTCCTCGAGCTGTTCGAAGCCGGCGAGTTCGACGTCTGCACCATTATCTTCAATCGTTTTCGCTCGGCGATGACGCAAATCGTGACGCGTCAGCAGCTCGTTCCCTTCGCGCCACCGGAAGCGGCGGAGAGCGCCTCGTCGATCGCGGGAGCCATCTACGAGTTCGAGCCGGAAGAGACCGAAATCCTCGGCGCGCTGTTGCCGCGCAATCTCGCAGTCCAGATCTTTACCGCGCTGCTTGAGAATGGTGCGAGCGAGCAGGGCGCACGCATGACGGCGATGGACAGCGCCACGCGCAACGCCGGCGATATGATCAATCGGCTCACCATCACCTATAACCGCTCGCGTCAGGCGGCTATCACCAAGGAATTGATCGAGATCATTTCCGGCGCCGAGGCTCTCTAGAGCGGTGCCGGCCAGGCAAGGGACGAGAAGACCATGGCAAAGAACAATGTCGGCAGCATCACGCAGGTCATCGGCGCGGTGGTTGACGTGAAGTTCGACGGCGATCTGCCGCAGATCCTGAACGCACTGCACACGCGAAACCAGGGCAAGCTGCTCGTGCTGGAAGTGGCGCAGCATCTCGGCGAGAACACGGTGCGGGCGATCGCCATGGATACCACCGACGGTCTCGTTCGCGGCGACGAGGTGGTGGACACTGGGGGTCCGATCACGGTTCCCGTCGGCCCCGAGACGTTGGGGCGCATTCTCAACGTTATCGGCGAGCCGGTCGACGAGCGCGGTCCGGTGAAGACGAAATCGAGCGCACCGATCCATCGCCCGGCGCCTGAGTTCGTCGATCAGTCGACCGAGGCGGAAATCCTCGTCACAGGCATCAAGGTCGTCGATATGCTGGCACCCTACGCCAAGGGCGGCAAGATTGGTCTCTTCGGCGGCGCCGGCGTCGGCAAGACCGTGCTGATCATGGAGCTCATCAACAACGTCGCCAAGGCGCATGGCGGCTATTCCGTCTTCGCCGGCGTCGGCGAGCGCACGCGCGAGGGCAACGACCTCTATCACGAGATGATGGAGTCGAAAGTCATCATCACCGATGGTCCGGGCTCGAAGGTGGCGCTGGTCTATGGCCAGATGAACGAGCCGCCGGGTGCGCGCGCGCGGGTCGGCCTCACCGGCCTGACGCTCGCCGAGTATTTCCGGGACGAGGAAGGACAGGACGTGCTGTTCTTCGTCGACAATATCTTCCGCTTCACGCAGGCGGGCTCGGAAGTGTCGGCCCTGTTGGGCCGCATCCCCTCGGCGGTGGGATATCAACCGACGCTCGGCACCGACATGGGCGCGCTGCAAGAGCGCATCACCACGACGAAGAAGGGGTCGATCACCTCGGTGCAGGCGATCTACGTGCCGGCGGACGATCTGACCGACCCGGCACCCGCGACCTCGTTCGCCCACCTCGACGCCACCACGGTGCTGTCGCGCGCGCTCACCGAGATCGGCATCTATCCCGCGGTCGATCCGCTCGATTCGACCTCGCGCATGCTCGATCCGCGCGTCGTCGGCGAGGAGCACTACAAAGTGGCGCGCGACGTGCAGCGCGTTCTCCAAACCTACAAGTCGCTGCAGGACATCATCGCCATTCTCGGCATGGACGAGCTTTCCGAAGAGGACAAGCTCACCGTGGCGCGGGCGCGCAAGATCCAGCGCTTCCTGTCGCAGCCCTTCCATGTCGCCGAGGTTTTCACCGGCTCGCCCGGCGTGCTCGTAAAGCTCGAGGACACGATCAAGGGCTTTAAGGGCATCGTTGCCGGCGACTATGACGACCTTCCCGAGAGCGCCTTCTACATGGTCGGCACCATCGAGGAGGCGGTCGAGAAGGCACGCAAGATGGCGGCCGAAGCGGCCTGAGTGCGATGGCCGAGAAGCTGCAATTCGAGCTCGTCTCGCCGGAAAAGCTGCTGCTCTCCGAAGCGGTGGCGATGGTGGTGGTGCCCGGCGGCGAAGGCAATTTCGGCGTGCTGCCGGGGCACGCGCTTTTCATCTCGACGGTCAGGCCGGGCGTCATCGACGTCTATGCCGATGAGCAAAACCAGGTGAGCGAGCGCATCTTCGTCGCCGGCGGCTTCGCCGAGGTGACGCCGGAGCGCTGCACGGTGCTGGCGGACGAAGCGCTGCCGCTTTCCGCGCTCGACCGCGGCGATCTCGAGCAGCAACAGAAAACGCTGGAAGCAACCGTGGCCAGCATCCGCGACCAAGCGGCTCGCCTCCAGGGCACCGACCGCGACAACGCGCTTGCCGAGCTCGGCGGCGTCGAACGGCGGCTTGCGGTGGTCACGGCAAAATTGGCCGCACTCGCGGGCGCGGCGCACTGATCTACCGACGTAGACGTGTTGACCGGCGAAGTTTGAATGATATATGACCGTCGACGGATGGCGGTCATGGGCAGCTGGACGCTCGACGATATTCCCTGGGAGCGGTTCGACCGCAGCAAGGTCGATCCGGAAATTCTCCGCATCGTCAAGGCGGCGAGCCTCGTCGAGCAGAATGGCGGCGATTACGCGGTCTATCTCTGCAACGTCTTCGCCGAGGATGCCGATTTCCAATCGGTTGCGCGGCGCTGGGGCGCGGAAGAAATCCAGCACGGGCAAGCGCTCGGCCGCTGGGCGATGATGGCCGATCCGGCGTTCGATCATGCTGCGGCGGCGGCGCGCTTTACCGCCGGTTTCCGCGTGCCGCTCGAGGCGGAGGCATCGGTGCGCGGCTCGCGCGCCGGCGAACTGGTGGCGCGCTGCATCGTCGAGACCGGCACGAGTTCCTACTACACGGCACTCGCCGAGGCGACGAACGAGCCCGTGCTCAAGGCGATCTGCCAGCACATCGCCGCCGACGAGTTCCGTCATTACAAGCTCTTCTATACGCATCTGCGCCGCTATCTTGCCGCTGACCGCATCGGCCTTTGGGGTCGGCTCAAGATCGCATTGGGCCGCATCGCCGAATCGGAAGATGACGAGCTCGCTTATGCCTACCACGCCGCCAACGAGAACACGGCGCCCTATGATCGTCGGCGCTCAGCCGATGCCTATGCGCGCCGCGCCTATGCGGTTTATCGGTGGCACCATGTGGAGCGCGGCCTCGCCATGGTGTTCAACGCGGTCGGCTTGAAGCCGCATGGCCGGCTCAATCTTGCCGTCGCGCGTCTCGCCTGGTGGGGGATGCAGCGGCGCGCGGCGAGGCTCGCCCGCGCTGCCGCTTAAGCGGCCCGAAGAATCCCCGCGAACTCCGCGAGAACATCCAGATAGAGCTGGCGCTTGAATGGCACGATGAGGCGCGGCAGTTCGGCGGGCGAAACCCATTTCCACTCATCGAACTCGGGATGATGCGTCATGAGGTCGATGTCATCGTCGCGCCCCAAGAAGCGCATCGCGAACCATTTCTGCCGCTGGCCGCGGTAGCGCGCGCGCCACAGGCGGCGCGTGATGTCGGACGGCACGTCATAGGTGAGCCAACCTTTGCTCTCGGCGATGATCTCCGCTTTGTCGGTGCCGACCTCTTCGTGCAGCTCGCGGAGCGCGGCCTGGCGCGGCGTCTCGCCCTTGTCGATGCCGCCTTGCGGCATCTGCCAATTGTCGCCGGCGATGTCGACGCGACGGCCGACGAAGACGCGGTTCGCGCCATCGAGCAGCATGACGCCGACGCCGGGGCGATAGCCCTCGACGCGCAAGATCCCGGCTTCGTCGCTCATTTCTGCGCGCCCTTCTGCCCGCCGGCGGCCGCGAGCGCGCTTGCCGGTGCGAGCACGAGACCCTTCTGCTCGAGCGTCTTCGTCCAAAGCGCGATGCGCTCGAGCGTGACGGGGTAGGCGAAGCCCACGCCGAGCGCGCTGCCGTTGCGCTTCGCTTGCGCCTCGAGTGCCGCGAGATGGCGGTCGATCACCTCGCGCGTCGCCTCGTCATCGAGATTCTGGTCGCTGACGACACGCGGCAGGCCCATGGATTGCGCGAGGCTCCCGGCGACGCTCTGCTCGGAGGGCCGTCCATCGATGAACATGAGTCCACGCTTCTTGAGCTCGTCGAAGACCGGCAGGAGATTGGCCTCGGATGCGGTGAATCGCGAGCCCATCATATTGGTGATGCCGACATAGCCGGTGACCCGGCTCAGCACCCAATCGAGCCGATCGAGATTCTCTTTGGCACTGAGCGAGGTGAGGAGCGTGTGCGGCCCCGGATCGAAGCGCGGATACTCGGCGGGCTCCATCGGCAGCGACAGCACCACCTCGTGGCCCGCCGCACGCGCGAGCTCGATCCATTCGCCAAGCCGCCTGGTATAGGGATCGAACGAGAGCGTCACCGCGCCCGGGAGGTCATTGATCGATGTCTCCGTCGCCGCGCCGGATGGGCCAAGGCCGGTGATCAGGAGCGCAACGCGCGGCCGTTGATCGGCGCGGTCGAAGGGGCGGGCATAGACGCGCCAGGATTGGCGGCCATCGCCGCTGATGATTGGCAGCGGCCCCTTTGGCGTCGTCTCGAGCAGCGCCGGATCGGGCGCTGGCAACAGCGCCTGCGCCGAGGAACGGTCGCGCGGTGGCGCCGCGGGCGGCGGTGGCAAGGCGGCGATCGCACGCTCCGTTCCGGGCTTGGCGGGCGGCGGGCTCGGCAGTGCCGTGGGCGCGGCGAGCGCAGGCGCCGGAGTGGGCGCGGCCGTCGGCGGCGCGGGCTCGGCATGCGCTTGCGGCGGCTCGGCGGGGGCAGGCGGTAGGCTCGGCACGACCGGGGCCACCGCAACGGCCGGCGGCGGCTTCGCCTTGGGCATCGGCGGAATCGAAGCGCTGGCGGTGGGCGGCGGCAGCCGCGGTCGCGGCAGCCGCTCCGACCAGAGGAGGAGAAAGCCGCCTGCGACCAGGACGGCCACCGCCGCGGCGACGATGCGGGACACGGTCACGCGGCGCGCCGGGACGAACTCGATCTCGCCGGCGTCGTGCGTGAGCACCGCGGAACGGGCCTCAGTTGGAAGCTTTGCCCGTGAAGAGTGCGACGCCCCGCAGCATGTCGAGGGCGCGGGCGAGCTGGTAGTCCTGCGCTGTCCCCATGACGCTGGGATCGACCGCCGTGTTCTCGGGCGGCTGCTGCGCCGGCTCCGTCCCTGGCGGCACGTTGGCGGGCGAGGTCGCGTTCGGTGTCTTGATCGCGGCCGTGGGATCGGTGTTCTTGAGGGCGCCGCGGAGATCCGCCTCGTGGCGACCCTCGGCGACGGTGAGCTTCTCGATGCGCGCCGGCTCGACCGTGATGTCGGGCTCGATCCCTTTCGCCTGGATCGAGCGGCCGGAGGGGGTGTAGTAGCGCGCCGTGGTGAGCCGCATCGCGCCATGCCCGGGCAGCTGGATGATGGTCTGGACCGAGCCCTTGCCGAAGGAGCGCGTCCCCAGCAGCACGGCGCGGTGGTGATCCTGCAGCGCGCCGGCGACGATCTCGGAGGCCGAGGCGGAGCCGCCATTGATCAGCACCACCATCGGTAGACCGCCGGTGATGTCGCCGGCATGGGCATTGTAGCGTGCGCCGTCCTCGGCATGGCGCCCGCGGGTCGAGACGATCTCGCCCTGCTCGAGGAAATCGTCGGAGACGGCGATCGCCTGATCGAGCAAGCCACCGGGATTGTTGCGCAGATCGAGCACGATGCCGGCGAGCTTGGCGCCGGGCTGGCTCTTGAGCGTCTTCATCGCGCTTTGCAGGCCGCTGTCGGTCTGCTCGTTGAAGCTGGTGATGCGGATATAACCGATGTCGTTGCCTTCGAGGTGCGACTTCACCGACTGAATCTTGATCACCGCGCGCTTCAGCATGACGTCGAACGGGTCCTTGCCCTCGCGCCTGACGGTGAGCTTGAGGTCGCTGTTGACGGGCCCGCGCATGCGCTCCACCGCCTCATTGAGGCTCAAGCCGAGCACCGGCTCGCCGTCGAGATGGGTGATGAAGTCGCCGGGCTTCAATCCCGCCTTCGCGGCGGGCGTGTCGTCGATGGGCGATACGACTTTGACAAGGCCGCCCTCCATCGTCACCTCGATGCCGAGGCCGCCGAACTCGCCGCGCACTTGCACCTGCATATCGCGGAAATTCTTGGCGTTCATGTAGCTCGAATGCGGATCGAGCGCGCTCAGCATGCCGTTGATCGCCGACTCGATGAGCTGTTCATCGCTCACCTCCTCGACATAGTCGGCGCGGACGCGCTCGAAGACCTCGCCGAAGAGATCGAGCTGCCGGTAGGTGTCGGCGTTCGATTGCGGCGACGGGCGCGCCGATGGCTGCTTTTGCTGTGCCGCCACGGGAGCGGCGAGGAAGGCGAGAATCGTGGCGGCGGTGGCCGCGCTAAGACCGAGACGGATCATCCACTGACCTTTTCATCGTGAGTTGCCAACCACGGTAGCGGGTTGATGGGCTGGCCGTCATGGCGCAGCTCCAGGTAGAGATGCGGCTTCTTCTCACCCGCGGGCATAGTGCCCACGGGCTCGCCGGCGACCAACCATTGTCCGACCGTCCCCTCGACCCGATCGAGACCAGCCAGAAGCGAATGATATCCGTCGCCGTGTTCAATGATCAAGATTTGCCCGTAGCCGCGAAAGGGTCCGGCAAAGAGCACGCGCCCATCGAAGGGGGCCACGACCTGGGCGCCATCACGCGTTTCGAAGACAAGTCCCTTGGTGGCGGCGCCCACCTCGTCGGCGTCGCCGAAACGGTGGATGAGCGGCCCGCTCGCGGGTAGCGTGAGCGTACCCTTGGCCCTAGCGAAGGGACGCATCACCGCGGGCTTGCTGGGGTCGGGCGCGGGGGCCGGCGCCGCCTCGCGCGGTTCCGGGCGGGGGGCGCGATGCGCTAGGCGCTGCGCCTCGGCGCGGCGCGCCTCCTCCTCGCGCCGCCGCTGCGCCTCGGCCTCGCGCTGTTTGCGCTCGCTTTCGAGCCGCTGGATGAGTTGCTGCAGGTCGGACGCTTGCGCTGCGAGCTGGAGTTGGCGTTGGCGCATCTCGTCGATGCCCTGCTGCGCCAGGTCCTGGAGGGCGGCCTTGCGGGAGATGAGCGCGACGAGCCGCGTCTGATCCTGATCGAGGCCCAGGCGCTCGGCGCGATGGTGCTCGCGCGCATCGGCGATGCGGCGGCGAAGATCGCCGAGTGCGGCGATGTCGATGCGGAGTTGCCGCGCTTCGGTCTCGAGACGCGGCACGGCCGAGCCCATCAAGATGGCACTGTGCACGGCATCGAGCGGATCGCCCGGTGCCAGCGCGAGCCCTTCCGGCGGGTTACGCGCGAGCCGCTCGAGCGCCATCAGGAGATCGCGCTGCTGGGCACGGCGGCGCTTGATCTCGGCGAGCTTGCGCGCCTCCTCGTCGTCGAGAACGGCGAGCTGGTCCTCGAGCGAGGAGAGCGTCCGCTCGTGTTCCTGCGCCGCCTTGGCGGTGGCGACACTCTCCTCGCGCAGCCGCGTGATCTCCGAGGAGAGTGTCGTCGCCTGGTCCTCGAATTGCGCCTCTTTCTCGCGGCTCTCCTCGAGCCGCTTCTCGATCGATTTGAGCTGCTGCTCCGGCGACTCGGCGCCTCGGGAGGAGGGGGACGCGGATAGGGATAGCAACAACGCGAATACGATCAAGGTAAGGGGCGGGCACCGCCGCACCCCCTCACACTCCCCGTTGGGGCGAGGGGCGAGGACGACGCCGAGCGTTCCCTCTGCCCGCCGGGGAGAGGGACAGGGTGAGGGGGCTGTCGCCACCACCGGTCGGCAATTCCTAGCCCTGAGCCCGCGCCCGTTCGGTGGCGCGTATCAGCAACGGCGTTCCCGTCATAGCCGCCGGTTTGGACAGGCCCAAAAGTGCGAGCAGCGTCGGCGCGATGTCGGCGAGCCGGCCGTCGCGCAATCCCGCGATCGCCGGCGGCGGGTTCACCAGGACGACCGGCACGGGGTTGAGCGTGTGTGCCGTGTGCGGCTGGCCGGTGGCGGGATCGCGCATCATCTCGATGTTACCGTGATCGGCAGTGATGAGCATCGTACCGCCCGCGCGCGTCACCGCGTCCGCAAGCCGTCCCAGGCATTGGTCCACCGCCTCGGCGGCCTTGATCGCGGCACTGAGATTGCCGGTATGGCCCACCATGTCGGCGTTGGCGAAGTTGACGACGACGACGTCGAAGCGCCCGTCGTCGATCGCCGAAACGAGTTGATCGGTGACCTCGGGCGCCGCCATCTCGGGCTTCAGATCGTATGTGGCGACCTTGGGCGAGGGGACGAGGATGCGGCTCTCGCCGGGAAATTCCGCCTCGTGCCCGCCATTGAAGAAGAAGGTGACGTGCGCGTATTTCTCGGTCTCGGCGATACGCAGCTGCGAGAGGCCGGCGCGCGAAATCACCTCGCCGAAGGTGTCCTTCAAGTCGTCCGGCGGAAAGAGCGTCTTCAAGAAGCGGTTGAGCTCGCGCGAGTATTGCGTCATGCCGAGCGCCGCCGCGAAACGGATCGTGCGTGGCCGGGTAAAGCCCGCGAATCCGGGATCGAGCAGAGCCGACAAAATTTCGCGCACGCGGTCGGCGCGGAAATTGGCGGAAAGCACGCCGTCGCCGTCGCGCATTCCCGCGTAGTCGCCGACGACCGTCGGCATGATGAATTCATCCGTCTGCCCCGCCGCGTAAGCCTGCCGGACGGCGGCTTGCGCGTCGGCCGCCTTATCTCCCGCCGCTTCGCTGAGCGCGCGGTAGGCCTTCTCGACGCGGTCCCACCGCTTGTCGCGGTCCATCGCATAGTAGCGTCCGCTCACGGTGGCGATCCGTACCTGCGCGAGGGCCTTCGCGTCGGCGGCGAATTTGCCGAGATAGTCGGCCGCCGATTTGGGCGGCGTGTCGCGCCCGTCGAGGAAGGCATGGACCTGGGTCGGCACGCCCGCGGCATCGAGGAGCCGCGCCAACGCCACCAGGTGATCTTGATGCGAATGGACGCCGCCGGGCGAAACGAGGCCCATGAGGTGGGCGCTGCCGCCGCTCTCTTTCAGGGTCGCGATGAAATCGGCAAGTGCTGGATTCTTGGCGAGGCTGCCATCGGCGATCGCCTGGTCGATGCGCGGCAGCTCCTGCATGACGACGCGGCCGGCGCCCAGGTTCATGTGACCGACCTCGGAATTGCCCATCTGGCCGCTCGGGAGGCCAACATAAAGCTCGCTTGCCTGCAGCAGGGCATGGGGCGCGGATTCCATGAAGCGGTGCCAGTTGGGTGTGCGCGCCTGCAGGATGCCGTTGTCGTCGCGCTCGGTGCGGTAACCCCAGCCGTCGAGAACGCAGAGCACGACGGGGCGGGGACGAGAGGATGATTGCATAGTCATGATCTTATAGAGGAACGGATGGACGAGAGGTAGCGCTCCGGGCCCAAACGCAAGGCATGGCTGGCGATCGGACTGCGGTTTTCGCCACTTTATCGGGTTTTTTCTTGATCAAGTGTTGATGGTTTCCGCGGATGGGGTCAGGAGCGATGATAAGGGTGACCGGCGAGGATTTGCTGCGCGCGATAGAGTTGCTCGAGCAGCATGCCGCGCACCAGAAGATGCGGCCAGGTCATGGCGCCGAGCGAGAGCCGGAGTGCTGCCTTCTCGCGCACCGCGACCGATAAGCCATCGGCGCCGCCGATCAGGAAGGCGACATCGCCCACCCCCTCGCTGCGCCAGCGCTGCAGCCGCTGGGCAAAACCGTCGCTGGTCAATGGCGTGCCCTGCTCGTCGAGCGCGACGACGAGCGCGCCGGGCGGCACGGCCGAAATGAGAAGCGCTGCTTCGCGCTCCGTCAGTTCTGCCGGCGAAAGCTTGCGCCGCTCCTCGACCTCGCGGATCGAGAGCGGCCATTTGAGGCGCTCGGCATAGTGGCGGGCGAGATCCGCGTGCGGTCCCGTTTTCAGCCGGCCGACCGCCACCACATGCAAGCGCATGCGCCTGCCGTCCGATGGTCGGCTAGGCCGGCACGGTGGCGATATCGCCGAAGCTCGCGTCCCACATCTTTTCCAGGTTGTAGAAAGCGCGGGTCTCCGGGCGGAAGAGATGAACGATCACGTCGCGGGCATCGATCAGCACCCAATCGCCGTGCCGCAGCCCCTCGCAGGGGGCGCGGCCATAGCCATTGGCGCGCAGCGCCTCGAGCAGGCGCTCGGCAAGCGCCACTACCTGACGGTGCGAGCGCCCGGTGGCGATCAGCATGTAGTCGGCGATGGTGGATTTGCCTTGGAGATCGATGACGACGAGGTCTTCGGCCTTGCCGTCTTCAAGCGTCTTCTCGGCAAGCGCGAGAAGGGCGGGCTTCACTGCCGCGGCGGGGCGCGGCTCGGGTTTGCGGCGGGGTATGGCGGTCACCTCATCGGACGTTGCTACGCTGCCCGCGCGCCCTGCCTTGCGAGCGGGCGTGCGAGCGGATTTCCGTGGCCGAACTCACATCGAGCTTCACCAGCAAGAACGCCCAGGCGGGGGGTGCCGCGTCGGCAAGGCCTCTTGCCGCATGCGAACCCACGCGCCGGGCCCAATACCGTCTCGCCGCAAGCCCAGCCAGTCCTCTAAAACAATAGGTAGGCCGGGCGAAGACTGCAATGGGAACGGCGGCAAAGATCCGCGTCCAGCGCTGCCAATGGCGGATTTGCGCGAGGTTGTCCGCGCCCATCAGCCAGATGAAGCGGATTTTCGGAAAAAGCCGGCGAAGGGAGGCAACGGTGTCGGCGGTGTAGCGCGTGCCGAGCCGGCGCTCGAGATCGAGCACACGGATACGGCGGTCCTTGGCGAAGCGGGCGGCGCCGGCGAGCCGCTCCGCGAGGGCCGCCATGCCGCGCACCGGCTTCAGCGGGTTCTGCGGCGCCACCAGCCACCACACCTCGTCGAGATCGAGGCGCTTCAAGGCTTCGCGGCTCACATGGAGGTGGCCGCTATGGGCGGGATTGAAGGAGCCGCCGAGGAGGCCGACGCGCCGAGGCGGCAACCGCTCGAGGCGAGGACGCGGGCCGCCCTCTGGCCATGCATCAAAGTGCGAGCGCGAACCCCGCGATGGTTTCGCCGTCATGCGCGAAATTGTGGGCGGTCGGCGCCGACCCTGCAAGTGAGGCGCGAACGCCTAGGCTGGCTTTACCGCTTCGACGTAAAGGTTCCAACCGACAGTGTGGGCAATGCGGCTGTCGCTGAGCGGCGGCAGCCAGGGCCGGAGCGTGCGGGCGAGCCGGGGGATGAGCAACAATTGCCGCCAATTCAACTGGTTGACCGTGAAGCGCAGGTCGCGGAAATCGGCGAGCAGCATCCTAACCTCGCTGCGGCTGTAGACCTTCGCCAGCGGACATTCGTCGCCGTCATTCATGTTGAGCGCCTGCTGCAGCGTCTTGCCGCGGTAGCGCCGATCGAAGAGCAGCCGCAGCGGCAGGATGACGCGGTACTTCCAGCTGTTGCGGTGATAGAGCATGAGGATGAGGCGGCCGCCCGGGCGCAGCACGCGCCGTGCTTCCGCCAGCATCGAGCGCGGGTCCTCGATGTGATGGAGCACGCCCATCGAGCAGACGATGTCGAAATGGCGATCGGGGTAGGGGAGCCGGTTGCCATCGGTGAGGCGGAATTCAGCCTTGAGCCCGCCGAGCTCGAAGCGGCGCCGCGAGAGCCGGAGCGCCGTCTCGGTGATGTCGACGCCATGGACATGGGCGCCGTGCCGTGCGTAGTGCCAGAGGACGTAGCCATTGCCGCAGCCGATATCGAGGACCCGCTTACCCGCCGCCCGATCGTAGCCGTGGATGCGGTTCGAGAAGGCGTAAGGCTCGCAATCATCCGCTTCGCGCAAACCATCGAAGGCGGCGAAATATTCGGGCGAGGCGAGCGGCGCCTCGATCGCTTCGGCGGCGACGGGATGTTGCTCCCAGAAGGCGCGGACCGCGGAGTTCGTGACAGGCATCGCTCTCAAGCTCTAGCCGACGTGTTAACTATGGACGATGGCAAAGTAGATGACATAGAGCCAGCTTAAGATACCGTGCACGATCGCCCAGACGAGCGAATGATTATTGCTGTAGGAAACGGCGATCGCCAAGGCCGAGCCGAAGCTCGCGCCGTACTTGGCGCCTTCGATGCGGATGTTCATGGGTGTTCCTCGATAGCTAGCCGCGACGATCGCCTCGCCTCACTTCCAAAACGCGCGCGAGGCGAGGCGGGCGCCTTCGGCCATGGCGGCAAGCTTGGCCCAGACGACGTCGGGATCGACGGCGGCCTGCCCGACCCAGGTGCCGTAGCCGCAGTCGCTCCCGGCGATGACGTTCTCGCGGCCGACGAGGCGCGCATAGCGGGCGATGCGCTGCGCTATCAGCTCGGGATGCTCGATAAAGTTTGATTTCGATTCGAGCACGCCGGGAATGAGCACCTTGCCGTCGGGCAGCTTGACGCGCTCGAAGAGTGTCCACTCGTGCGCATGGCGCGGGTTGGCCGCCTCGAAGGAGATGGCGCTCGCACGCGCCTCGAAGGCGATGTCGATGATGTCGGCGAGCGGCACGTCGCAATGGTGCGGACCCTCATAATTGCCCCAACAGAGATGAATGCGCAGCTGTTCCGGGGGGATGTTGGCGACGGCGTGGTTGAGCGCTTCGACATGGAGCCGCGCGCGCTTCTTGAACTCTTCGACGCTCAGATCGGCGTATTGGATGTGCCGGCCCATGGCGAGATCGGGGCAATCGAGCTGCAGCACGAATCCCGCCGTGGCGACCGTCTCGTATTCCTGACGCATCGCCTCCGCGATGGCGAAGAGATAAGCCTCTTGCGACGGATAATGCTCGTTGCGGAAGAAGAGCGAGATCACGCCGGGCGAGGCCGCGCTCATGAAGGCGCCGGCGACGGGTTTTCCGGCCAGGGCGGCCTTGAGGTTCGCGACATCGGCTTCGGCGGCCCCGGGATCGCGGACGACGATCGGCGCGTTGCAGGCCGGCGTCTTGCGGCGGGAGCGGCCGGGATCGCCGAAGACGCGGCGGGCAAGATTGGGAAACGCCGCGAGATCGCCATAGACGAAGGTGTTGCCCGTGCCGCCGAACCCGGCGAGACGGTCTTTCACATAGGTCGCATAGCTCGGCTTCGACATCTCGCCGTCATTGACGAGATCGACACCGGCGGCGACCTGCTTCTCGACCACTTCCGCCACCGCGCGCCGCACGCGCTCGCCGAGCGCGGCGCGATCGACCGGCACGCCCTCCTCCTTGGCGTACATCATGCGCACGAGATCGTCGGGCCTGGGCAGGCTCCCGGTGTGGGTGGTCAGAAACCGCTCGGTACTCCGTTGCATCGTCCCCTCCCACATGGTTCTCGGCTATCGTATCGGCGTATTGCGAAGCGCGGCAACTTGTTCCACGTCATGGTGTGATGCCTGGCGGGGACATCGAAGCGATGCGCGAAGCGCAATCCGAAGGGCCAATGATCCAGGAGGAGCTGATGATGTCCGCTATGGTGACGCCGCGGCGAATGCTTGCGGCGATCTCCGTCGTCATCGCCGGAGCGTTGCTCGCCGGCTCGGTCTGCCGCGCTGCCGGCGAGCCGCCGGCGGTGAACCGGGTGCTGGCGGAGAAGCTGCCCAACGTCCCCGGCAAGAGCTTGACCGCCGTCATCGTGACATTTCCACCGGGCGGCAAGTCGACGCCGCATCATCACGCCGGCAGTGTTTTCGTCTATGTGCTCTCGGGCGCGGTCCGCTCGCAGATATCGACCGGCGGGCCGGTCGTCTACAAGTCCGGCGAAGGCTTCTTCGAGCCGGCGGGCAGCGCGCATCTCGTCAGCGAGAATGTCAGCGCCACAGAGCCCGCCAGCCTGCTCGCGGTCTTTGTCGCCGATGATGGCGCGCAGTTGACGACCGCCGACAAATAGACGCGCCCGTCCGGGCGCATTTCGATCGGGCGCACTCGCCGAGGCACCGCTCCGTGCTCCGCTGCATTGCCGTCTCCGCTCTCGCCTCGCTTCCGCGGCGAATCGGTTGCGCTGAAGCGGGCGTCGAGACAACCATGCAGAGGTACCGCGGCCCAGTGCAGGCTCGCGCGGGAGGAATTGATGCACCGTTCGTGGTCCCTCGCTCTCGCTTTCTTGCTCGCTGCGGTATCGGGCGGTGCCGGCGCGGCGGGCGAAGGGCCCTGCCAAGCGATCGTTGCGGCGTGCCAGGCGGCGGGGTTCGTTCCCGGCGGCGCGCGCCAAGGCGACGGGCTCCAGCGCGACTGCGTTGAGCCGATCATGGCGGGAACGGCGCAGCCATCGCGTGCAAGCAGGCCGCTGCCGTCCGTCGATGCGCAGGTGGTGGCGGCTTGCCGGGCGCGCCGTCCGAACGCCGGTGCGGCGCGAGCTGCACCGCCGACCGCGGTGCCCGCGCCGACGGCCCCGCTGCGGGCGGCATCAGGGGCGGACGGGCGGCCCAACATCGTCTTCGTGCTCACCGACGATCTCGCCGTCAATCTCCTCCAGTACATGCCGCATGTGCTGAAGATGCAGCGTGACGGCGTTACTTTCGCCAACTACTTCGTGACGGATTCGCTGTGCTGTCCTTCGCGGAGCTCGATCTTCACCGGGCGCTATCCGCACAACACCGGCATTTTCCGCAACACCGGCGAGGACGGCGGCTACGCCGCCTTCACCAATCGTGGACTCGACCACAGCACCTTTGCGACAGCGCTGGCCGCGGCGGGATATCGCACGGCCATGCTCGGCAAATATTTGAACGGCTACGGCCCGCGGGACCCGGTGCCGCCGGGCTGGAGCTTCTGGGCGGTGGCGGGCGGCGGCGGATATCAGGAATTCCGCTACAAGCTCAATCAGAACGGCACGACCGTCCGCCATGGCGACCGGCCCGATGATTATCTGACGGATGTGCTCGCGGATCTCGCCGTGCGCTTCATCCGCGAGTCCGGGAGCGCGCCCTTCTTCATCGAGGTTGCGACATTCGCGCCGCATGCGCCCTACATCCCGGCGCTGCGCGATGCGGCGGCCCTGCCGGCTCTCCGCGCGCCGCAGAGCGCCGCCCTCAACGCCGCGCCCGACGCCAAGACACCGCCCTGGCTCGCCCGCCTGCCGGCGCTTAGCGATGCCGACAGGAGCAGCATCGACCGCGATTTCCGCATGCGCGCGCAATCGGTGTTGGCGATCGACAAGATGATCGGCGAGCTCGAAGCAGCCGTGGCCGCGACCGGCCGTGCCAAGGAGACGTATTTCATCTTTAGCTCCGACAATGGGCTCCACATGGGCGAGCATCGCATGATGCCGGGCAAGATGACCCCCTACGACATCGACATTCACGTGCCCCTCGTCGTCACCGGTCCGGGCGTACCGGCGGGCCGCGTGGTCGACGACGTTGCCGAGAATGTCGATTTGTGCGCCACCTTCACCGAACTTGGCGGCGCCGTCATGTCGAGCACCGTCGACGGCCGAAGCCTCGTGCCATTTCTGCGCGGCGAAAGAATCGCCGATTGGCGCGCCGCGGCGCTCATCGAGCATCGTGGGCCCCATCGCGATCCTCGCGATCCCGACGCGCCGATGGCGCGCTCGGGCAATCCGCCGAGCTACGAGGCGATGCGCATGCGCCGCTCGCTCTACGTGGAATATGACGACGGGGTGAAGGAGTACCACGACCTAGCCGCCGATCCCGACGAGCTCAAGAACACCTTCGGCGCATTGTCGGCGGTTGAGAAAGCATCGCTTGCCGCCGCGCTCGCGGCAATGAAGACCTGCCGGGACGCGGAGAGCTGTGCGCTCGCCGAGCGGGCAAGCCGTGTCGCGGCACGCTAGCTCAGGTTAGAACCACTGGCGCAGTTCGATGTGATAGCCGTTCGGGTCGTGGATCTCGGCGCGAGCATAACGCGGGCGCTTGATCGGTCCCCACACCGGCTCGACGCCTTTGGTTTTTAGATAGGCCAGCACCTTATCCATATCATCAACCTCGAGCGCGACGAGATTGTAGCCGAGGTGGATGCCGCTGGGTGCGGGACCGATCGTGGTCAAGCCTTCGTAGGTGATCAGCTCGACCGTCGTTCCACCCAATTCGAGGTAGACGAGATTGAGCGGCACGCCGGCGCCGGACTTCTCGACGCGATCGCGCTCCCGCACCTTGAAGCCGAGAATCTCGGTGTAGAACCGTTCCGTGCGCTGCGGCTGATCTGTGACGAGCTCGGTGTGATCGATGCGCTTGAACATCGCTGGCCCCCTCTCCGTTACGGCCTTATCTGTCCGTCCCCCCGCACCATGTATTTGTACGTCACCAGCTGCTCCGCGCCGACGGGACCGCGCGGCGGCAAGCGACCGGTGGAGATGCCGATCTCCGCGCCCATGCCGAACTCGCCGCCATCGGCGAATTGCGTCGAGGCGTTCACCAGCACGATGGCGCTGTCCACTTCGGCGAGGAAGCGCTCGGCCGCCAGCTTGTCCTCAGTGACGATCGCGTCGGTGTGGTGCGAACCGTAGCGGTTGATGTGCTCGACCGCCGCTTCGAGGCCGTCAACCACACGCACGGCGAGAATGGCGTCCAAATACTCCGTCGTCCAATCGACCTCGGTCGCCGCCTTGGCGTCGCGGTCGAGCGCGCGGGTCGCGGCATCACCGCGAATCTCACAGCCGGCACGATGGAGATCGCCGAGGATCGGCGGCAGATGTGTCGCGGCGACGGCAGCGTCGACGAGCAAGGTCTCGGCGGCGCCGCACACGCCGGTGCGGCGCATCTTGGCGTTGAGGACGATCTTGCGCGCCTTTTCGAGATCGGCAGCGCGGTCGACATAGACGTGGCAGATGCCCTCGAGATGGGCGATCACCGGCAAGCGGCTCTCGCGCTGGACGCGCTCGATGAGCGAACGGCCGCCGCGCGGCACGATGATGTCGATGAACTCGCTCATGCGCAGCATCAGGCCCACCGCCTCGCGCTCGCGCGTCGGCACGAGCTGCACCGCGTTCTCCGGCAAGCCCGCTTCGGCAAGGCCGCGGCGGAGCGCCGCGACGATGGCGCGCGAGGAATGGAAGCTCTCCGAGCCGCCGCGCAGGATGGCGGCATTCCCGGCGCGAAGCGACAAGCCTCCTGCATCCGCCGTCACATTGGGCCGCGACTCATAGATGATGCCGATGACCCCGAAGGGAATGGTGATGCGGGCGATGTCGAGCCCATTGGGCCGCGTCCAGCGGGCGAGCTCGCGGCCGACGGGATCGGGGAGCGCCGCCACCTCTTCGAGACCGCGCGCCATCGCCTCGACGCGCTTCCCGTCGAGCAGCAGGCGGTCGCGCATGGCGGGCGAGAGCTCGCGCGCCTCCGCAACATCACGCGCATTGGCGGCGAGAATGGCGGCGCGGTCGTCACGGATCGCCGCCGCAGCCGCTTCGAGCGCGCGCGTCTTCCGTGCCGCCGACGCCTGCGCCATGACGGCCGCTGCCCGCTTCGCCGCGGCGCCGAGCGCGTGCATCTCTTCTTCTAACCCTCTCCCCTCCGGGGAGACGGTATCGGTGAGGGGACTGTTCGCACCGGGCGTTTCCCCCTCACCCCGACCCTCTCCCCGGCGGGGAGAGGGAGTTGTCGTGCGTCGCGTTGTCATGGGCAGGCCACTAGCTCACCACCAGATCATCGCGGTGGATCATCTCGTCGCGTCCACGGTAGCCGAGGATGGCTTCGATTTCACCGCTCTTGTGACCGGCGATGGCGCGGGCGTCGGCGCTCGAATAGGCGGTGAGTCCGCGCGCCACCTCGCGGCCGGTGCGGGTCAGGACGCGGACGGCATCGCCGCGTTCGAAGCTGCCCTCGATTGCCACGACGCCGGCGGGGAGGAGGCTGGTGCCGCGGCGGAGCGCGGCAGCGGCGCCGTCATCGACGGTGAGCGCACCCGTCGGATTAAGCGTTCCGGCGATCCAACGCTTCCTCGCCGTGCGCGGTTCGGCCGAGGGAATGAACCAGGTGGCGGCCGCGCCCTGTTCGATTGCCGTGAGCGGCTCGAGGCGGTCGCCCTTGGCGATGACGAGCCGGCAGCCGGCGCCCATGGCGATGCGTGCCGCTGCCAGCTTCGTCACCATGCCGCCAGAGCTGAAGCCGGCGGGCGCAGCGCCCGCCATCGCCTCGATCTCGGGCGTGAGCTCGCGCACCTCGGGAATGTGCCGCGCCGTGAGATCGCGTCGCGGATCGGATGTGTAGAGTCCGTCGATGTCGGAGAGCAGCACGAGCGTGTCGGCGCTGATCATCTGCGCCACGCGCGCGGCGAGGCGATCGTTGTCGCCGAAGCGAATCTCCGCGGTGCCAACCGTGTCGTTCTCGTTGATGACGGGCACCGCGCCCAGCGCCAGGAGCTGCTCCAAGGTGGCGCGCGCATTTAAGTGGCGCCGACGCTCCTCGGTATCCTCCGGCGTCAGCAGAATTTGCGCCACGGTGAGGCCGTGCGTCGCGAGCGCCTCCTGATAGGCGTGCGCCAGGCGAATCTGTCCCGTGGCCGCGGCCGCCTGCTTCTCCTCGAGCTTGAGATTGCGGCCGATGAGGCCCAAATGGCGTCGGCCGACGGCGATGGCGCCCGAGGAGACGATGAGCACGTCCTGGCCGCGCTTGCGGCAGCGCGCGAGATCGCCCACCAGCGCCGCGAGCCAGGGGCGGCGGATGTCGCCGGTGGCATCGTCCACCAGCAGCGCCGAGCCGATCTTGACGATGAGGCGTCGCGCCTCGGCGAGGCTGCCGCTCATGACGCAACCGGCTCCGCCTGTTGCTTCTCTGCCGCCTTGGCGCGCGCTTCGGTGATGACGGCGTAAAGAGCCGCCATGGCTTCGCCGACGCCTTGACCCGTCGCGCCCGACAGCACCAGCACCGGGCGCTTGCTGGTGCGCTTCAGCTTCTGGCGCTTTTTGGCGAGCTCTTCCGCCGGTACGGCGTCAGCCTTGTTGAGGCCGATGATCTCCGGTTTCTCGGAAAGGCCATGGCCGTAGGCGTCGAGCTCGCGGCGGATGGTGCGCCAATTTCCCACGACATCCTCTTCCGTGCCGTCGATGAGGTGGAGAATGACGGAACAGCGCTCGACGTGGCCGAGGAAACGGTGACCGAGCCCCGCGCCTTCGCTCGCCCCTTCGATGAGCCCCGGCAGATCGGCGAGAACGAACTCCTCGCCATGGACGCCGACGACGCCGAGCTGCGGGCGAAGCGTGGTGAAGGGATAGTCGGCGATCTTAGGCTTGGCGCGCGAGACGGCGGCAAGCAGCGTCGATTTCCCGGCATTGGGCAGGCCCACGAGGCCGGCGTCGGCGATGAGCTTGAGGCGCAGCCAAATCCAGCGCTCTTCGCCGGGCCAGCCGGGATCGGCGCGGCGCGGCGCGCGGTTGGTGGAGCTCTTGTAATGCGCGTTGCCGAAGCCGCCATCGCCGCCCTTCAAAAGGACATGGCGCTCGCCGGGCTTGGTCAAATCGAGCAGCACCTGCTCGTTCGTCTCGTCGAGCACCTCGGTGCCGACGGGAACGCGCAGCACCACCGGCTTGCCGGCGGCGCCGCTGCGGTTGGCGCCCATGCCATGATGGCCCTTCTCGGCTTTGAAGTGCTGTTGATAACGGTAGTCGATGAGGGTGTTGAGATTGGGCACCGCCTCGATGATGACGTCGCCGCCGCGGCCGCCATCGCCGCCATCGGGCCCGCCGAACTCGATGAACTTCTCGCGCCGGAACGCGACAATGCCGGCGCCGCCATCGCCGCTCCGCACGTAAATCTTAGCTTGGTCGAGAAATTTCATGGCTCAGCGTTCGATGAAGCGGTCAAAGCGCAAATGAAAAGGGGGAATGTCGCCATTCCCCCCCGGGTTCGTCCTCGTGGCGCGTGCGCCGGGCGGAAGGGCCTATTCGGCGGCCTCCGGCGGCAGCGGCGCGACCGAGACATAGGTGCGTCCCTTGGTGGTGGTGTGGAAGCCCACGGTGCCGTGCACCTTGGCGAAGAGCGTGTGGTCGCGGCCGATATCGACGTTGCGGCCGGGATGGTACTTGGTGCCGCGCTGGCGCACGAGAATGTTGCCGGCGATGACGAACTCGCCGCCATACTTCTTCACGCCCAAGCGCCGTCCGGCGCTGTCGCGCCCGTTGCGCGAGGAGCCGCCTGCTTTCTTATGCGCCATGACCCGTCCCCTTCATTCCCTCAGGCGCCGGCGCGGATCTCGGTGACGCGCAACACGGTGAGCGCCTGGCGATGGCCGTTCTTGCGGCGATAGTTGTGCCGCCGCCGCTTCTTGAAGATCAGCACCTTCTCGCTCTTGATCTGTCGCACCACTTCGGCGGTGACCGCGGCACCCGCCGGCGCCAAGTTGGCCTCGGCGCCGTCGCCGATCATCAGCACCTCGCCAAGCGTCACGCTGGCGCCGGGCTCGCCCGAAAGGCGCTCGACGGTTATGACGTCGTCCTTGGCAACCTTGTACTGTTTGCCGCCGGTGCGGATGACTGCGAACATGGGCGTTCTTTTGCGCTGAAAATCGAGCGGAGGGCCAAGCCCTCCGGAGGAAGCGCACTATAGCGAGGAAAGGCGCCCTGTCAACGTTCTCCCGGCGGATCGATGGGCCGCCCGCCAGGCTGGAGAACGGGCAATTTCGGTGGGTCAATAAAAGCCCTGACAAATATCACTCGACCCCCTGCCGATATTTGCGGATTGCCGCAATTTTCGTGGCAGGATTGGCCGGGGAGAGCGGAATAAGCGCGAATATCTTGCCGTTCTCTTCGCTGACTCGGGCCAAAGCACGTTGCTCGGAGGCTCCATGGAAGCGTTGCTTCACGTCGTGGGCTATGCCGCCGCGGTCGCGGCGGCCGCCGCCATCGTCATCGTCATCGAGGCGCTGAACGAGCGCGGCGCTTCTTCGTCAAGTACATCCCAGTATGCGCCACGCGGTCTGCGCGGCTTGCTCGCGCGGTTGCGGCAGGGCCGCGCTTAGGTTAGGCTCCGCCGCCTTTTCGACCTGGCGCGAGCGAACCTCCGCCCTTCCGACAGTGATGCCTCGCGGAGAGGTGCCGGAGCGGTCGATCGGGGCGGTCTCGAAAACCGTTGTGCCCTTTACTGGGTACCGAGGGTTCGAATCCCTCCCTCTCCGCCACGAGAAGAAAAAGTCTAGGCGCGGCCTGGGTTCCGCATAAAAGCTGGCCTTTTTGACCTCCGAGGTGGTACAAACCGGAGGTACAAAGTCGTGGTCACGCACCTTATGGCTCAGCCGTTCAAGCACCCCAAGTCCGGCGTCTACTACTACCGCCGCGTCGTGCCCCAGCATCTTCGCCAAACTCTCGGCAAGACCGAGTTCAGGATCAGTCTCGGCACGAAGGATTCGCGCGAAGCAAAGCGTCTCTATCCGGAGAAAGCGGCAGAGGTTGAAGCAAGGCTCGCACAAGCTGCCGGCGGCCCGGTTGTCCTCACACATCAGCAGACTATCGCGCTCGCAGGCCGCTGGTATCGCCAGATGCTCGACAAGTACGAAGCCAACCCCTGCGACGAAGTCGGGTGGGAGGTATGGGCCGATCAGCTCCGCGAGGCATATCACGAAGAGCAGGTCGCAACGGTTATCCGGCCCTTCGTCGATAATCTTCTCAAGACCGAGGGGCTCGTCATCGACGCGCGTAGCCGCGAACGTCTGGATGAGGCCGTGCTCGTCAACGCAATCGAGCTGACAGACAAGCTCATCGCTCGTGCGCAGGGCGACTACAGCCCAGACGAGTTCCTGGCCACAATCCCGGAGTGGCAGGGAGTCCAGGCCGCGTCGAAGAAGCAAACTGAAGGGGCGTTGATCTCGGACCTCTTCGAGGCTTGGGCAGCGGAACGACGGTTCGCGGAGAAGACACGCTATTCGTGGGACCGGATCATCAAGAAGCTCGTTGTGCACCTCGGGCATGGCGATGCCGCAAAGATCGCCGACACAGACATCATTAGGTGGAAGGACACGCTCGTCGCATCTGCTCTGTCACCGAAGACAATCGAGAACCATCTGACCATCATCCGCACGTTCTTCCGGTGGGCGTCACGGAACAAGCGTATTGCCAGTAATCCTGCGGCGGAGGTGGTGTATCGAGCAAAGTGCGATCCCGCGAAGGCGCGTGTTTCTTATTCAGATGACGACGCACGCCTCATCTTGAGCGCGGCGCGCAAGGAAAAGGAGGCTCACAAACGATGGGTGCCCTGGATGGCCGCGTTCACGGGGGCGCGGTGCGATGAGCTGTGCGGCGCGATGGTTGCCGACGTGCGTGTCGAGGACGGCATCAACATCATTAGGATCGATGTAGCCAATCGCGAAGAAGGCGGCAGCGTTAAGAACAGCGCCTCTATCCGCAGCGTACCCCTACATCCCGCGCTCATTGCCGAAGGGTTTCTGAAGTATGTGGCGAGCCTCCCGAAGGACGGCCCGCTGTTCCCGAAGGTAACGTCGGACAGGTTCGGCAAGCGTGGAGGGAACGGTTCGAAGACCATCGGGCGCTGGGTGCGAAACAAGGTGGGCATCACGGACGAGCGCAAGGCGCCAAACCATAGCTGGCGGCACAGGTTCGCGGATCAATGCAGGAAAGTTGGCATTCCGCGCGAGCTGCGGTTCGCTATCGAAGGACACGCGAGCAGCGATGTGGGCGACGGCTACGGGAGCGATGGCTACCCCTTGCGGGTTCTTGCCGAGGCTATTACCAAGCTTCCAAGCCCTGTGCCAGGTGATCGTTGAGCGTCGAGGCGGCTGGGACGCAATTTTGAGTTTGTCGGGAATATCCCGTAAGAGGAGCGCGCGAGCAAACAAAAAGGGGATTATCCCCGTGACGCAGGTAGGACGCCACGAGTCGCCGGTCGTTTGAGCGCTTAATCGATATCATAGGAAAAGAATACGCTCTTATTTTCCGTCGTATAAGCGTTTGATATATCAATATAAAGGCGATTAATTCAAGACACTTTCCGGCGCGTAATTCCGGCCGGGTTGACCTAAACCCTCGAACAAATGTAAAATCCCGCCTGCCTTCGCAACAGGAGGGCGGGACATGACTGATAGCGACAATCCGTATGCGCGTGCGATCGCCGATCTAGTCGCAAAAATCGACGAGAGGATGAAGCCGATCTTCGACGATAAGCGCATGGTCAATCGGCTATGCGAACTCGCGCAATTGCCCATCCGCTATCCCGATGTTGAAAGTGAGAGGACGACCGGGACTATGGTGTTCCGCCGGGATCAATTCTTCGGCAAACCCCTTGCGACGGTTGTTCGTGAGTATCTTGAGCAACGCGGTCCCTCTAACCGTGGCGGCTTGGGTGCGGCAACTACCAACGAGATTTTCGATGCGTTGATCGACGGCGGGTACAAACCTGAAACGGACGATATTGAGAATGCAAAGCGCGGTCTCCGCATCGCGCTCACTAAAAACTCGCAAACGTTCTATCGCGTGCCGAGCGGCGCTTATGGCCTTCTCGAGTGGTATCCGAATGCCAAGCCGCAAAAGAACGATGATGACGAGTCTTCGTCTGCTTCTTCGTCAAGCGGTAAGCGTAAGCGGGGACGGCCAGCAAAAACCGCGCAGAAGAAACGGGGCAGACCGCCCAAGGCTAAGCCGCTCGCCGAGAATGTCGTCGATCTCAACGCGGCTGAACCGCCAAAGGATTCCGATTCTCAAAAGCCTGCGGCGGACACCAAAGAGGTATCCGCCGCATGACCAAAGTTTCCGATGCACCGCGTGACCAAGCTTCCGACCGGCACGCGGGGCCTAACCCCGGAGAGGAAGGAGGAGCGCCATGTGGTACATGGCCCGGACGTTACCGGTAAGCCGCCAGTAAGGCGGCTAACCCCTGCCTGCCCCTTCCAGAAGGGCAAGGAGCAACGGCGCGCTGTCGGGTCCATACCGGGTGCGCCGTTGCGCATTTTTATACTAACATTGAGGCCGAAATTGTCAAGGAATCCAGCATGTTAACGCTGGCGAAAGCGCTAAAAACCGGGCGATTACAAGAGTTTATCCGACAGGAGGAGGCGCGAGGGATTGGTCCGATCGACAGGGCCAAGTTAGCCCGAACGATTGCGCGCTTTGTCAAAGCGCCGCGATCAAAAGGTCGAACATCGCGTTCCGCATCACGCGGTGGTTCGAGCGGAAAGTGAACTCTCCTAGATAGCGGTCCATGTACTTGGGCGACACGTGAATGTGCGTCGACCGGATCGCGTTCTTGAACAGCCGCCAGAAGTTCTCGACCGAATTGGTGTGGTGGGTCGCATCGTGGCGATAGTCGTAGTAGGCCCACTCCTTCGCCCGTGCTTCACCGTGCCGTGCTTGTAGCCGTCGCCTTCCAGTAAACCGTAGCTCAGCAGTTCATCCGTCGAGACGATTGAGCCGGGTTCGACACGCTCGTTGACGATCTCGCGTACCGTCGTCTTCCTCACGTCCGGGATCACTTCCGTTGCCATCCGGCCACCCCGCTCCGTCATCCCGAACACGATGGTCTTACCAATCCCGCTGCGACCGATATGCACCGGGGCGACGGTCACCGATGTACGTCTCGTCAAGCTCTACGTGGCCGCGTAGCAGCGTTCGGTCGCGCCGCTGGGTGGGTAGCGGAAGAGGCGACTTGCGAATCTCGCCGTGCCTTTCACAATGTAGACGGTCCCAGAAGCGGGGACATCGTCCTCGACAGATCGAGCTGGACAGAGGCGGAGGTGGATATGGGCGTCGGCACCTCTACCGCGCTATCAGGGTAGCCCGCCGCCCTAAGTCGCTCATTTTATGATATAAGAGACGAACGTCCGTCGGGGTAAGGTGCCGCCGCAGGATTATCAGGGAGCAGGCAGAGCGGCGTGGCTTCGGAATTCGCGAAAGGGCGTCGCACATGCGAGTTGGCCTGACCAGGCCGTTTCGCGACCTCAGCATCGGAACCAAGATGCTGGCGATCATTCTTCCATTGATCGCCATCCCGATGATCATCTTGGGAGCGGTTGGATACATCTCCTCGGCTGGAGAGGCGACAGCAAGCGGCGCTCGGTACCTTAAAGAGCGTGGAAGCGATCTGCGGGCAATTGCTGATAACCCCTCGATCCGAGACTACTTCGACAATCGTCATTATGGTCTGCTCGAAGAAGCAGAAGTCTATCGTCGTGACCTCGAGCGATCGCTCCTACAGTTCGCGCAACGCCTAAACAGCAACGAGACGATCTACCGGACCGTGCGGTATGTCGACGATCACGGAATCGAAATCGCAAAGATAACAGGTAGCGTGGTCGAACCAGTTCATGAAGACCTTGGGCAATCCTCAATTTTTCTTGCCATCAAACAGCTCCAACCCAACGAAATCTATGCTTCGTCAATTGATCCGGAAATGACTTATGCGATTCCGGTCTACGAGACGAGTGGCGGTTCGGGTGCCCCGATCTTTCAAGGGGCGGTCATTCTCGATTTCCTTTATCCCATCGAGGAATTTCGTAGGAGCTCGCGCGTCATTGCGTTGACCTTCATCATAATCACCTCCGCCAGTCTTGCGGGGGCGATTTTACTTACTGTCTATCGGGTGCGGCGCCTTACATACCCGATACGCCGCCTTGCCGACGCGGCGAATCTGATCGCAGCGGGACAGCGCGACATCGACGTGACCATCGACACCAAGGACGAGGTCGGACGCCTGGCTCATTCATTCAATGAGATGGCCGCTGCTCTCAAGCGGAATGAGGAAGCCCTTCAGCGAAAGATAGTCGAGACGACGGCTCTTTACGAGATCGGCCAGGAGATAAGCGCTCAGGTCACGCTTCAACCGACGCTCGACTTAATCGTAAAGCGAGCTTGCACGCTTTTGAAATCGGAGGTCAGTCTTCTCGCACTTCGAGAGGATGGGAGCGACGAATTCGTGATCAGGGCACGAACGGGCGACAGAAGTGAAGCTGCCGCTGGGATCCGATTCCGTCCGGGAGAAGGGTTGGGCGGGCAAGTCGTTTCAACCGGTGCCCCGATGCGGGTTGGTGACTATCTTGGGGAATACTCGCATTCTCCCTTTGTCCCGATCGTCCGGGAAATGTCCCTGAGGTCGTTTGTGGCCGTCCCGCTTAAGGCGGATCAGCAGGTCATTGGCGTGCTCTTCGTGCTAAGCGCGGCTCCTCATAAATTCGACGAAGAGGACATACAACTACTCGCGGCGCTAGCGACGCAGGCCACGATCAGCATCAATAATGCCACGCTCTATCAGCAGGTTCAGGAGCATGCTGAGCAACTCGAGGCGCGGATCGCCGACCGGACGCGTCAGCTAAGGGAGCTGAATGAAAAGCTGGAGGAAGCGTCTCGGCACAAGTCGGAATTCCTCGCGAATATGTCGCATGAACTGCGCACGCCAATGAATGCGATCATAGGGTTTACGCGCCTCGTGATGCGCCGTTCGAAAGATCAGCTGGCACCCCGGCAATACGAAAATCTCCAAAAGAGCTTAACCAGCGCCGAGCATCTTCTTACGTTGATAAACCAGATCTTGGATTTGTCGAAAATCGAAGCAGGACGACTTGAGGTATATGCGAGCCGATTCCGTCTTGATGGCTTGGTAGAGGAGTGCCTGCGCACAGTCGAGCCGATGGTTCGATCGGATGGTCTCGAGCTGCTGTCTAAGGTAGATCAAGACATACCAGAATTCATTTCGGACGAGGACAAGCTGAAGCAAATCTTGCTCAACTTGCTCAGCAATGCGGTGAAGTTTACAGAACGCGGTCGCATCACCGTGTCAGCTCAGCACAGCGCGGGATGGGCCTCGATTTCCGTTTCCGATACTGGGAGTGGGATACCTGCGGACAAGCTAGAACTGATCTTCGAGGAGTTTCGGCAGGTTGACGGCGGTGCAACACGGCAGCACGGCGGTACCGGCTTGGGGCTCTCGATCAGCCGGCATCTCGCCCGTCTGCTGGGCGGGGACATCGTTGTGGACAGCACCCTCGGACAGGGGTCCACGTTCACCGTAAACGTCCCGGTTCATCTTCCGAGTGCCGAATTTGAAGACGTAGGGAGCAACGTCGCCAAGCGTTCGACGGGGTCGCCGAGATGAAAAAGATTCTCGTCATAGAGGATGTGGATTTTAATCGCGACCTCCTGATGCAGCTGCTGGAAGACGATTTTGAGCTTGTGTCAGCAAAGGATGGCGCCTCGGGGATTGAAATGGCGGCGCGCGAGAAGCCCGACCTCATACTCATGGACCTCTCGCTGCCAGTCGTGGATGGTTGGGAGGCGACGCGGCGCCTCAAATCGAACAGCGAATTGAAAGCGATCCCCATCGTCGCCCTCACCGCTCATGCGATGCGTGGTGATGAGGCGAAGGCAAGAGCGATCGGCTGTGATGGCTTCCTCACAAAGCCGATCGATGAAGACCTGCTTTTTCGAACTTTGCGGCAATTTCTCGGAGAACGGTAGACCGCTAACGCGGAGGGGTATCATGCGACGGATCAGAACGCGGTGGACGCGGTGGATAGCCTCGGCCGTGTGGTCGAATTACGCGAGCACAACGGGCCGGACGATGTCGGTGGCACTTTTGCTCGTGTTCTCTGCTGAAGGCGCTCTTGCTGGAGCACCGGCACCCCGACCGGATACAGGAGAGGCACATACCCCAGAACATCAGCTCGCTTCACTCGGCAAATTTAAGTTCGAGAATGGTGAAACGATTGACGATCTTAAGGTGTCATATGTGACTCATGGCAAGCTGAATGCGGCACACGACAATGTGATACTTGCGCTGCAACACTTTGTTGGGGATCATCACGATCTGGACTTTTTGATCGGCCCTGGTAAGGCACTCGACCCCGACAAATATTTTATCGTCGCGACCGACTTCCTCGGGAACGCGAGGCTTCGGAGTCCGCTTACGACGGGGCCGACGAACAGTGGCCTGAAAATGGCATTCCCTCGGATTACAGCGAGGGACTGGGTGAGCGCGGATTACAAGCTCGTCAAGGAATATCTCGGTATCGATCGTGTCGTGGCGGCGATCGGCGCGTCAATTGGAGCAATAAACGCCTATCAGCTTGCCGTTAGCTACCCTGACTTCCCGGCGGCAATAATCCCGATTGCAGGCAGTCCCAAAACCAATCCACAGACGCAGCGGGTGCTCAGGCATGCTAGGGACGTGCTGGCGCTAGACCCGGGCTGGTACGGCGGCATGTACGAGAGCAATCCAGAAACGGGGCTCGAAGTCGCCGCGTCGGAGCTCGAACCGTGGTGGTATTCCTACGAATGGTTTGCCGAAAATCTTACGACACCAGGAGCAGTCCGTGGATTTGAACTCCAATGGCATAAGATTTGGAGCGAGCAGCTACATCAGGATGCGCGCGATTTTTACTATCAGCTCCAGGGATGGGCTGAATTCAATCTCGGCGACACACCCGGCTTCAATGGGGATGTAGATGCAGCACTTCGCTCGATCAAAGCTAAGACCCTGCTGATCGGAGCCAGTAGCGATATGCTGGTTCGACGCGAGGAGATTCTGTCGGCGAAACAGGCGTTGCGCGACGCAACTTTCCTCGAGATTCAGTCGCCGCTTGGACATCTCATTGCGGTGGGAGCAGACGCGCAAGCCACTGATACGATGAATCGCGAGATCAAAAAATTTCTAGCGTCGACCAAATGACGGTAGCTCAACCCAAGCTGCGTTTTGCTACGGCGCTCCGGCGGTTTGCGGCCAGTCTCGCCGGTGCTGCATTATTTTTCCTTTCGGTTCCCACCTACGGACAGACGATTCGATTTTCGCCCGGAGCGGACGCCCCGATCGCGATCAATCCTGTCACGAAGATTTATGAAGAGGGAGTGAGCTTCGACCCGCTGGTTTGCGCGGAGCAACCGTGTATCGAGCTACTGCACAACATCTTTGAGCCGCTTGTTGCAACGTCCGAGGAGCGACTCATAGAGCCGCGGCTGGCGACAAGTTGGGCCAGGCTCGACGGCGTGACATTTAGGTTCGATCTTCGTCGGGGCGTTAGCTTTCACAACGGCGAGCGATTTGACGCCGAGGCCGTACGGTTCTCATTGGAAAGGGCTTCTGATGCCTATGGCGGAACAGCCTGGTTTCCGCGCATAGCCCATGTCACCGTCATCGATCCCTACACTGTCGACGTCGTGTTGAACGAGCCGGACAGTCTATTCTTGTACCGCCTCGCAAATATCGGATTGGTCACCCCGGCGTTACAATTTCGTCGCGTTGGATCCCGTGAGTTTGGCCGCCACCCCATCGGCACAGGCGCTTTCAAATTTGTTGCATGGGATGCAGCCAAGCGTGAAGTGGTACTCGAACGCAATGAGAATTACTGGCGAGAGGGCTACCCCAAAGTAGAGCGCCTCGTCTACGCTTACATGGACGAGCAAAAGGCGCTCGACGGCTTGATCGATGGGAAACTCGATCTGATCCGTCGCCTGAACCCACGCAAAACCACGCAATTCATGCGACTTGGCGTCGGGAAGATCGCAAAAGCATGGCTGCCGCAGCTTGTACTCGGTTGCTTCAACCTGCTCAAACCAGGAACACCGCTTGCCGACGAACGAGTGCGAGAGGCGATCAATTTCGCGGTCAATCGTGACCATTTGATTCGTTACGGCGCCATTGGAAATGGGCGACTTCTCGGCGGCTACACGACTCCGGACGATCCCAACGGGGCAAACGTGGCGCCTTATCCATACAAACCGATTGAGGCGCAGCAGCTGCTAAAGGAAGCGGGATATGGCGCTGGCTTCACCCTCTCGATGATGGTCGCCATGCCGGTGCCGCCGCAGATCGACAAGATCATTTCCGTGTCGCTCGATTCGATCGGCATCTCGGTCAGTGTCAAGCGAGTTCCCGAATCCGAATTTTTGGCCGAGCTGTATCTCCCAAAATTTAAGGCAGGTGCCCCGCCGTCTTTCGACATCTTGCTGCTAAGTGTTCCCGCGGGAACGATCAATCATGCGGCGATGGTCCCGATGACGTTGCTTTATTCAGGCGAGCCCAACGAGTCGGCTATTCGTGACCCAGTCGTAGACGACCTATATCTCGCCGGTGTCCGTACCTACGACCCAGGGACAGGTCATGGCAAGTGGCGGCAACTCGAGGAGTATGTGACTAAACAGAATCTACTGTTCATCGGATATCAGGAGCGGGCCGTCTTCGGTGTGAATACGCGGCTTCAGTTCACCCCGCGCACCCTGATGACCTTCTGGGACGCCTATTATGAGCGGTGAGTCACCGAAAGATCGGAGCACGAACGACCGTACGTTCACGGAACAGGTCATGACCAACCGTTCGACCATTCTGATCGTCGATGACGAGCCAAACAATGTTGACTATCTCCAACAGGAACTGGAAGGCCTCGGGTACGCAACTGCAATCGCGACAAACGGAGCAGAAGCTCTTGCCGCTGTGAAGGCACGTCCACCGGATCTTATCCTGCTAGATGTGATGATGCCGGTGATGGACGGGTTCACCACCTGTCGCCGACTCAAATCGTCGGAGGAAACGCGGTTTATTCCGGTGATCATTATGACAGCGCTCGATGCGATGCAGGACCGCATCAAAGGCATTGAAGCCGGTGCGGACGACTTTCTAACAAAGCCGGTAAATGAGCGGCAGCTGCTGGCACGCATCGAGGCATCGCTTCGCCTCAAACATGCAATGGACAAGAAGCTCGGCACCCTCAGTCGTACGAGCGACCTTTTTTCAAAATTCGTTCCGTCCGCTGTGAAACACCTCGCTGAACAGAATCCGGATCAGTCAGATTTTCAGAAGCAGGAGCGTGATGTTTCGATTCTTTTTCTCGATATTAGTGGCTACACACGCCTCAGCGAGATGTTACCACCGTCAACCCTCAACCAGATTGTTGAAAGGTATTTCTCATCATTTCTCGACCAGGTAGTCGATGGCGGAGGTGACGTAAATGAGACCGTCGGCGATGGGTTCCTGGCAGTCTTCCAACGTGCTGATGGAATCCAACACGCGATTCAAGCGGTTGATACCGCTTTAGGGCTGCTCGAAGTGACAGAACGTCTGAACGCCGAAGGCAACGAACATCCCATTGCGGTCCATCTCGGAATCGCATCTGGCATTGCCCTTGTGGGGGCAACTCGATTCGAAGGTCGCCACGGTGCTCGCTGGGTTTTTACTGCTAGCAGTCGGGAAGTGAATGTGGCGGCTCGTCTAGCGGGCATCGCGGACGCCGGACAGATTCTAATATCTCCCCAGACTGCGCGTCGCGTTGCGCAAACTCACATGGTTGCAAGCGAGGGACATCGAAAACTCAAGAACATCGCTGAGGAGTTGGAAATCTTTAGAGTTGTCAGGCGCATCTGACTGCCCGCGAGCTACGGAGGAGTAAGCATCTGGTTTGGACGGACTTACCGCTCGACGGAGGCTGCCTTGGGCATCGCTGCTGCTGTCGCCGGGACGACTCACAGGAGCCACTTCGAGACTCAAGGAGAGGGGTCCAGCCGCGCCTATGGGGTGGGGCCGAAGAAGCCAGTTGCGAATCCAGAGTCACCGTATGCGGTCGTGGGGTCTGGGCGATCCGGACGCAGAGGGTGAACTCCGAAATCGAGGCATGGTCCAGAAGGGCGCCAGGGTCAGCTGCGAACCCATAGCCGCCTTATGTGCGGTCCCAGGGGAGGCGGACCCCGGTCAGCCCGGCCAGGGGCCGGGTGAGCTCTCGCATGCTGGCCGGGAACATTTTTGGCTCTATTCCTGCAACTTCGGCGGCAGGCCGGGATGGGCCGGGGAGATCAAGAAACTTTTACCACACCGTTAGAACGAAGTAGGGTCTTCCGATGCAGGGTCATCCTCGTCCGCCGAGACCTTGCAGGCCCAGTCTGGCAAGACGAAAAAGCGCCTCTTCTGGCGGTCGATTGTGCGGCGCAATTTCCTAATACCAGCTTTCTCTAGTGCTTGTCCCAGCTCTCTCTGATTCTTCGCGTGAGCGCCGTAGCCTTCCTTCTGCAGGAGGCGTTCCAGCGCGTCGTAGGTGAATTCTCTTTTCAACTCGTCGAAAAGATGCCCGCTGGCCAAACACTCGGCGATGTACGTCGAGAGGGGATTTCCGCTGACCTCGACGATCTCTTTCTTCGCCGCTGTCATCGGGGGTCGACGATGGGGATTGAAGCCCGATAGGTCGCGGCTCATCAAGAACGAGTAGATCGCGTTCATACCGTCGTCGCTATTGATAAAGCTATGGAGGCGGCCGTAGTAGTCATCTGAACGGGGCTGAGCCGGGCTGTTGAACACAAAATACCGCCGGTCCCCATCCTCCAAGTTCAACGGCGCTGTGTGATTCGAGAACATCATGAGACGAGCATAGTTCTTGATTTCGATCTGCGGTCCGTACTTCAGGTTCACGCTCACCATCGGCTCGGTGATCAGGGACTTCAGCTTGTTTGCCAGCTCCCAGTTGCCGCTCTCGTAAACCTCATCCACCTGGACAAACAGCTTTCCCGCCAGCCATCCATCGAACTGGCTCTTCAGGTCCTTTGTCTGAGCCGTGCGCGCGTTCCTCTCGCCAACAAGCCGACGAACGATCTGACCCACTGTGGATTTACCGACACCCTTCGCCTCGCTCGTGATGAGGAGAGCGTGGTCGATGCGCGACGCGGGCTGCTGCACGAGATGCGCCATCCAGTTCAGCGTGTGATTGATAGCAGCATCGTCGTTGTCAAAAAGATATGCGAGATGATCGAGGAACAACGTCGGCGATTCGGCGTCGGCAAGCACCTGCCAAGAAGGTGCGCGCCACAGATTAATCACGATGCTCCCGTCCGCCTCCCTGGTGACTTCCGGCTGCCCTGGCATGAAGTCCAGTCGCTCGATTACCAGTAGCGGGAGCTCCTCTCCTTCCTCCAACGCGCCGAGCATCTCGCCCACTGACGGGAACCAGAGCTTTGGTTTTCCATGCCGGTCGCGATAGCGAAATGAGTAGTGGGCTATTGCGATACGGTGATATTCGTAGTCTTTGTACTGCAGCTTGAGGGGATCGTGCCGCAGCACCATTCCGCGCTGAGCGATCCACGCGTACTTTTCTCCCACGATATCAAATAGCCGCTTCCGCTCGGCTAGAAATTCGGGAGAGCCCTCTGGGGGCAATCGGTCGGGAGGACTGAGTTGCGTATGCGCGGAGTCCGTCCGAGAGCCGTCGGATGTCAGGGATTTCATTGTGTGGGGATGATGTGCGGTGTGACTAAGGTGCCGACAGATTCAGACGCGAAGGCTGTACGACCACTATCACCTCTTGATGGCGACAGCAAGTCGGCTCCGCGCGTGAGGTCTTCGGTCTCACCTTCCGTGCTGTTTTCGTGCAACCTCAAGTGCAGCTTTGAGTGTCGCTGAGGAGAGGCTTCTGCGGACGACACAGAGGTCACTGAAAGAGTCACGTCAGGTGCGGCATTGGGTCTCATGCGCGGTCAATTCCTTGCGTCTTGAAGGATGCGGGAGTGAGCGGAAGGCGACCTGAGCCCCACTCATCGCGGAGCCCAGGTGCCTTCTAACGTGTCTCTTACCGTGTCACCGAAAGTGCCTCAGCCGGTGTCACTGAAGGCGCCTCAGTGAGTGGTGCCATCGGAGCCCGTTTCGCCATCGTTGTCGCCGGTTGCCATCGGGACATTGGAGGAACTGAACTTCTCCTCGTCGGCAACCAGCGTGCGGATCGCTTGGATCGAGCGGTAGGGAATCACGATCCCTCCTTGGTCCCGACCTTCGTCGTCCTCGAATAAGTCAGAGACAAAATGGGGTCGAACCAGGATGGCCATCTGGTCCGGCAGATCGTCACT
Source organism: Allostellaceae bacterium (assembly GCA_035945115.1). GTDB lineage: Bacteria > Pseudomonadota > Alphaproteobacteria > ATCC43930 > CGMCC-115725 > DAHUYF01. The sequence goes on along the minus strand of DASZAN010000079.1, from coordinate 1,215 downwards.
CATCCCAACCGAATAACCGACGTCGGGCTTCATATCCTCGGGCCAGGAGTACGAGTCCCAGGGAGCGTGACTGATGCTGCGTGGGTCATGCCATCTGACCCAGACAAGTCCGCCGATTACCGATCTCAGGGCTTCGATTCTGGCGGGCGTCATCTCAGGTGGTGCCAAGTTGAAGCGCTGAGGCGCCACACTGTCGAAAAGATTCGTGCTGTTCATGTTTTTACTCATTGCGTGTTTGCTTTCCTCGTTAGATCTGTGTTGCTAGGGGTGGAGACCAGGGGATCGAGGGCTGGGTCTCCAGGTCGGCCCAAGGCGGCGACCTGAGCCCCGTTGCAGCGGAGCCCAGGTGCCTCCTCCAGTGCCTCTTACGGTGTCACCGAAAGTGGCTCAGCGATTGTCGTTGCTGACGCCGGTCTCAGTGTCGGCTCACCGCGACTGGCTGTGACCTGCCGCTCGTGTAGCAACTGAATGTCTCAGCGCCGGACATGAGCGGGTGGATAGAACGGATTCGCTCATAGGCGATCACTTCATCCTCACTGTACGGCACTGGCGAGAACGGCTGCACCCAAACCGCGTTGTCCTCCAGCTCGTAGATTTGCCCGGCCGAGAGCCGGTCCACGGAATTGATCGTGTTCTCATCCGTGCATTTTGACATGCGAGAGGCGAGGCGAGGGTCATACCACCGCACCACGACGATATCTCCGTCCTCGAATGCCGACCTGAGCGCAGCGATGCTTTCGGGCGTCATTTCCGGGGGCGGCGCATCGGTGAACCAGTCAAGGCTCGCGGCTACATTCAACTGTCTGTCTGCGTCGCTACTCACAAGATTCGTGCTGTCCGTATCGTTAGTCATAGCTTGCGTACTTCCTTGCTAGAGGTTGGTAGGGGTGGAGACCAGAGGATTAAGGGCTGGGTCTCCATTCAGACCTGGCGGGCAGGGATCAAGACATCGGGGTCGATGCTGCTAACACCGACTTGCCGAATACCTGCCCTAACTCGAGCGCCGGTGGAGAGCACGTCGAGTGTGGCTAGATTGCTCTGGTAGGTGATGAGGAAGTCCGGTCTGGACTTCGGTAGTCGCCCGTGAAGAATGCCGAAGTTGCTGGTTGGTGCGGACAAGTGCGAAGGGTGAAGTAATCGAATTTGCAAGAAAGCGCTGGTTGGACCGCGGTTTCTTGCAATTTGCGATTCCAGTTTAGGGCGGATCGTGATTCT
>DASZAN010000078.1:0-2403 GCA_035945115.1 Allostellaceae bacterium | reverse complement strand
GGCTTGGGGCGACAAATCCGCCGGTGGACGCGGGGGTGCCGGCACCACTGAGTCCTCCGGCGGTGGCTGTGAAGGTGCCGACGGTATCGTTTTCGTCTCTGTCTCTGCCAGTTACCCCTATTTTTGCGGGGCTGAGTGGCGGTTCGGCGGGGCTGTACCAGGTGATCGTGAAGGTTCCGGAGAACATGCCCAGCAGGGTGGCTTATCTCTCGCTTGGCGGGAATTTTGTAGCCGTCAACGTGCAATAAAAGGAGCAAGACAGACGACACACACCGATCGTCTGTCCCACGGTTTAGTCCGAAGTTCCCGATCCCGATAGGCAGGAAGCGACTGATCGTTCAGGGGATAGGCTCAATAGCGGCTGTAGATTACTGGGTACGTTACGCTCGGCAGGGGACCTTGAGGAGGTCGAATGCACGTTGCTGCACCGGCGTGAGGACAGTGACTATTTGGCAGGTTTCCTCGCCCATCTGAGCGGTGTTGAGGGCGATGGTGCGGAGATCTTGCAGGAGAGTCTGAAAGCTGTGCACCGGCATCCCGTCGGCGGTGCATTTGCTCTGTGCTTTGTCTTCCGCCGCGGCAGACCGTTTGGCAGGCGCCACAATCGAACGGCGGAGCGCCTCGCCTCCCGCCGGCTCGTGATCGTCAAACAACATGGGGGCGAGCGCGCGACGCATGTGCCACTCCACGTAATACGCGAGCATGCAGAGGAACACGTGCGCACACACTCGTTCCTCCAGGTGATGATGAATGGGCCGGATCTTGAGGTCCACATTCTTCAGACTGCGAAACGCACGCTCGACTTTGGATAACTCCTTATAGTGACGGACGGCTTGCTCGCTGGATGCTGATGACGTGGGAACCGTAGTGCGGATGACATAGATCCCGTCCAGCGCGGTTTCCCGTTCTATATTCTGTTGATTGCGTTCATAGGTGAATCCGTTGCTCTGGATGCGATAGCAAAAATGCTTGGCCATCTTGTGATGTCCCAGCGCCTTGCCGACGGCGACGGCGATCCGCTCCTTACCGCTCAGTCGTCGATTGTTCCGCTTCGTAGCGGCCTTAACTTTCTCCAACTCCTTTTCCGTGGCGGCCAGCAACTCTCCTCGCTTGCGCGAACGTTCGGCCGCTAACAGAGGATTGCGACAGGCGATCAATCGTTCGCCGGGAAACGCGGGGTGAGTGATCTCGGCCAAGTCCGTCTGGTCGAACAGAGACAGTTGCAGCGCGCCGTCGGTCGCCAGTTTCTTGATGGCCGGCGCGCGTAACGCGGTAATCCACTCGATGCCAGCCACCGGCTTGAGATCTTCGCGAATCCGGGCGCTGGTGAGCATGCCGCGATCCCCTACCAGGACTAATCGCTGCAAGCCAAAACGTTCGCGCAGTTTGAGCACTTGCGCGGCGACCGTCTTGGGGTCGGCCGTGTTGCCCGGAAACACCTCCACGGCAACGGGACAGCCTTCCGCGTTGGTGAGTAAGCCACAGACGATTTGCAGGTTGCCACTGCGTTCGTCGCGCGAGTGACCGAAGCGGGCCAGCGGACAGTGACGACCTTCAAAGTAAGTCGAGGTTACATCGTAGAGCACCAGGCAACCATCGGAGAGGTGACGCTTGGCAAGAGCCTGCTCGATGCGCTGCTGGCGCGGCAGCAACCAATCCATGGCCTCGTACAAATCATCGGCGGTAGCCGAGGCCAGATGGAGCGACTCAGCCAGCGAACTGGAGGCGGTTCCCTCATCCAGACCGCGGGCCGTAGCCAACTTGGAACGCGGATCGAGGATGCGGGCGGCGATGAGAGCGCAGATGAGATCGCGCTCGGGGCATCGAGTGCGGGAAAGCAGATCAGGCAGGCCGAGATGACGAAGGGTTCCGAGAACTGCGGCGACATGACCATGGGGAAGGGAGCGGCGGATCTGGAGGGTCTGATCGCGGGCGACCAGATCTTCACCCTTCAGGACGCGTCGTAAGAGGTCGACTTGAGCGGCGGGCCAGGCGGAGAGATTGGCGAGGGTGCGCTTATGGACTTTGGAGCCGACGCGGACCGACTGGCGGAGGAGGATGGCAGGAGGGGAGTTGCGATTGGGGACGGACTCGACATACATGGGTCAATGATACGGCTAGCGAGGCGATAATACAAGACTAAAATATCCTATATACATGGGTACATTATTGCACCGTAAAAACACGGATCTGCAAACTCTTCAAAGCCTTACGGGGAAAATGGCACTCAAATTAGCGGGAACTTCGGCCTAGTCGCGTAGCGTTTACCGTTCGCGCCCAGGTCTGTATGGCGGAAGCGATCACCGCAATATGGCGGTTTCTCCCGACGCGTACGCCAGCGTCAGCTCATTGGTGAATCGCTCACGCTCTCGCCGAACGATCGTGCCATCTTCTCCGGTTTCT
>DASZAN010000077.1:0-6164 GCA_035945115.1 Allostellaceae bacterium | reverse complement strand
TGCGGTGGCCCTCGTGGTCGTCCTCTCAGTGACGCGCGAGCTCGGGCCGGTCATCGCTTCGCTCATGGTGGCGGGGCGCATCGGCGCCGCCATGGCGGCCGAGATCGGCACCATGCGCGTCACCGATCAGATCGACGCGCTCTCAACACTTTCGACCAACCCTTACAAATATCTCGTGGTGCCGCGCCTCGTCGCCGGCACCATCGCCATGCCGCTGCTCGTGGTCATTGCCGACATCATCGGCGTCTTCGGCGGATTTCTCGTCGGCGTCTACAAGCTCGATTTCAATCCCGGCAGCTATATCGGCCAGACCGCCGATTATCTTCACAGCGACGACGTGGTCTCGGGCCTCATCAAGGCGGCCGTCTTCGGCTTCACCATCGCGCTCATGGGCTGTTATCACGGCTATCATTCGCGCGGCGGCGCCGAAGGCGTCGGCACCGCCACGACCTACTCCGTGGTGTCTGCCTCGATCATGATCCTGCTGCTCGATTCCGCGCTCACGAGCGTGCTCTTCTGAGCATGAGCGCCGCGCCCAAGATTTCCGTCCGCGGCCTCAAGAAGTCGTTCGGGTCCAAGGTGGTGCTTGACGGCATCGATCTCGATATCGGCGTCAGCGAGAGCATGGTGGTGATCGGCGGCTCCGGCACTGGCAAATCGGTGCTGGTGAAATGCATCATGGGCTTGCTCCAGCCCGATAGCGGCTCGATCAAGATCGACGGCATCGAAGCAATGGGCCTTCCCGGGCGCGAGCGCGAGAAGCTCATGGCGAAGTTCGGCATGCTCTTCCAAGGCGCGGCGCTCTTCGATTCGCTGCCGGTCTGGGAGAATGTCGCCTTCGGCCTCATTCAAGGACGCGGCATCGAGCGCCATCATGCGAAGGAGGTGGCGATCCAAAAGCTCGGCGCCGTCGGCCTCACCCCCGATGTCGGCGAGCTCCGCCCCTCGGAGCTGTCGGGCGGTATGCAGAAGCGCGTAGCGCTCGCCCGCGCGATTGCCGCCGAGCCGGAGATCATCATCTTCGACGAGCCCACCACTGGTCTCGATCCGATCATGGCCGACGTGATCAACGAGCTCATCGTGAAATGCACGCATGATTTGGGCGCCACCGCCATTTCCATCACCCACGACATGGCGAGCGTGCGCAAGATCGCCGACCGCATCGCCATGATCTACAAGGGACGCATCATCTGGTCGGGCCGCAAGGAGGAGATGGACCGCTCCGGCAACGCTTATGTCGATCAATTCATCCACGGCCGCGCCGAAGGCCCCATCCGCATGGAGGTGCGCGCGTTGTGAGCCAGCGATTGGAACAAGGCAGTCCGCGCGCCAATGTATGCCCCTCCCCCCTTGAGGGGGAGGGTGTCCGAGGCCCGGAGGGCATCGGACAGGAGGGGGGCGCGCGCGAAGCGCGCCACAAGAATCATCGAGCAGCGGCACCCCCCACCCTACCCTCCCCCTCAAGGGGGGAGGGGATGGCGAGCGGCGGCTGAGATGGCCCGCGCGCAATCGCGCTTCGTCTGTCAGCAATGCGGAGCGGCGCATCCGCGCTGGGCGGGGCGGTGCGATGCCTGTGGCGGGTGGAACTCGCTCGTCGAGGAAGCGGCGCGCGAGAGTGCGCCCAAGGGACTGGGCAGCGGCAAGGGCAAGAGGCTCGCCTTCTCCACGCTCGAAAGCGCGCCCGCCGCGCTGACGCGCCGGCTCTCGGGCATCGCCGAGTTCGATCGCGTCACCGGCGGCGGCTTGGTGCCGGGCTCGGCCTTGCTCGTGGGCGGCGATCCCGGCATCGGCAAATCGACAGTGCTGCTGCAGGTGTTGTCGGCGCTGGCACTCGGCAAAGCCGCCAGCAAGCTCCGCGCCGCCTATGTCTCGGGCGAAGAATCGCTCGACCAGATCCGGTTGCGCGCGGCGCGCCTCGGCGTCGCCGCCGCACCGGTGGCGCTCGCCGCTGCCACCAGCATCCGGGATATCGCGGCCTCGCTCGATGCGGGCGACGCGCCCGAGGTGGTCGTGATCGATTCGATCCAGACCATGTATCTCGACACGCTCGACAGTGCGCCCGGCACGGTGAGCCAGGTGCGGGGCACGGCGCAGGAGCTCATTCGGCTGGCGAAGCAGCGCGGATTTTGCGTCGTCCTCGTCGGTCACGTCACCAAGGAAGGAATGATCGCCGGTCCCCGCGTGCTCGAGCACATGGTCGACACCGTGCTCTATTTCGAGGGCGAGCGCGGCCATCAGTTCCGCATCTTGCGCGCGGTCAAGAACCGCTTCGGCCCCACCGACGAGATCGGTGTCTTCGAGATGACGGATGCCGGGCTCGTCGAAGTGCCCAATCCCTCCGCGCTCTTTTTATCCGAGCGTCACGGCGACATTTCCGGCGCCGCCGTCTTCGCCGGCGTCGAAGGCACGCGTCCCGTGCTCGTCGAGATCCAGGCGCTGGTCGCCCCCTCGCCGCTCACGCCGCGGCGCGCCGTCGTCGGCTGGGACGGCAATCGGCTGGCCATGATCCTGGCCGTGCTCGAAGCGCGCTGCGGCCTCCAGATCGGCTTCAACGACATCTATCTCAATGTCGCCGGCGGCATGCGCATCAGCGAGCCGGCGGCTGATCTCGCCGTCGCCGCGGCGCTCGTCTCGGCCTTCGCCCAGCAGCCGGTGCCGAGCGAGACCGTCATCTTCGGCGAGATCGGGCTTTCCGGCGAAGTGCGGCCCGTGGGGCAAACCGAGGTGCGGCTCAAGGAGGCGGCGAAGCTCGGCTTCACCGCGGCGCTCTTGCCACAGCAGCGTGGCCGCACGGGCACAACGGGCGGCGTGACGCTCCGCGAGCTCCGCCATGTCAGGCATTTGGTCGAGCTCTTCGACATGCCGCGACCGCGCGCGGAGCGGGACGTTCGGACGTCGGCGGTACGGCGATGAACGCGCTCGACATCGTCGTCATTGCCGTCATCCTGCTCTCGGGCCTCTTCGCCTTCGCCCGCGGCTTCGTCAAGGAAGTGCTCTCGGTCGGCGCCTGGATTGGCGCCGGCTTGGCCGCGCTTTACGCCCTCCCTTACGCCACCCCCGTCGCCGCGCGCTTCGTGCCGCCGGGCGCGGTCGCCGAAGGTGCGGCCGGCCTCGCCATCTTCCTGGTGGCGCTGATCGCGCTTTCGATTCTCACCTCCGCGATCTCGCGGCGCGTGAAGGACAGCGCGCTCTCCGCCGTCGACCGCACCTTGGGCCTCATCTTCGGCCTCGTGCGCGGCGTAGTCTTGGTGTGCCTCGCCTACATCGCGCTCTCCTGGGTGTGGCCCGCCGACAAGCCGCAGCCGCAACCGCAATGGATTGCCGGGGCGCGCACCTTGCCGCTCCTCGCCAACGGCGCCGAGCGCCTGCGCCAGCTCCTGCCCGCGCAATACCGCGAGAAGGCGCAGGCGACGGCGAGCGAGACGCGCCGCGCCGCCGAACAACTGAAGGAAGCGGCGGGCGCCATGGGCGCGCTGACCCGGCCGCGCGCCCCCGTGCCACCTGGGCGGGACCGCGCGCCTGTTTACACGCCGGATGACCAACGGGGCCTCAACCGCTTGATCCAGCAGCAACAAGAGGATGATCAGTGATGCACCCGGGACTGGCGGCGAGGCGCTCTTGCGTGTAGAAGAAGGTGGCCAATGGACGACGCTTCCCGCGCTCCCCATGTCTAGCGCGAGGCTGAACGGGGCTCCCCGATGCTGACCACCCATCCCCTCGATGACGACCATCTCCGCGAGGAGTGCGGCGTCTTCGGCGTTTATGGCCACGCCGAGTCGGGCGCCTTGGCGGCACTCGGCCTCCACGCGCTCCAGCATCGCGGCCAGGAGGCGGCCGGAATCGTCACGTATGTCGGCGAGCAGTTCCACGTCCATCGCGGTATGGGCCACGTCGGCGAGATCTTCAGCTCGAAGGAGGTGATGGGGCGGCTTCCCGGCCATTCCGCCATCGGCCATGTGCGCTACGCCACCACCGGCGAGGTGGCGATGCGCAACGTCCAGCCGCTTTTCGCCGATTTCGAATTCGGCGGTCTCGCCATCTGCCACAATGGCAATCTCACCAATTCCTATCATCTCCGCCGCCAGCTGGTGCGGCGCGGCAGCCTCTTCCAATCGACGAGCGACACCGAGGTGATCGTCCATCTCATCGCCACCAGCCTCAAGCACACGGTGGAAGAGCGCATGATCGACGCGCTCCGCCAGGTGCAAGGCGCCTATTCGCTGGTGGCGTTGACGCAGGACGGCGTCATCGGCGTGCGCGATCCCTTGGGCGTGCGCCCGCTCGTGTTGGGAAAGCTCGGCGATGCCTGGATTCTCGCATCGGAAAGCTGCGCCCTCGACATCATCGGCGCCGACTTCGTGCGCGATGTCGAGCCGGGCGAGCTCGTGACCTTGAATGCGCTCGGCGTGCAGTCGAGCCGGCCCTTCGAGCGGGCGAAGAAGCGCTTCTGCGTCTTCGAATACATCTACTTCGCGCGGCCCGACAGCGTCGTCGACGGCGTCAGCGTCTATGACGCGAGGAAGCGCATCGGCGCCGAGCTCGCGCGCGAGAGCCACGTTGCCGCCGACATGGTCATCCCCGTGCCGGATTCGGGCGTGCCGGCGGCGCTGGGTTATGCCGAGGAGAGCGGCCTTCCCTTCGAGCTCGGGATCATCCGCAACCACTATGTCGGCCGCACCTTCATCGAGCCCACCGACCAGATCCGCCATCTGGGCGTGAAGCTCAAGCACAACGCCAACCGCGTGAAGATCGCGGGCAAGCGCGTTGTCCTCGTCGACGATTCGATCGTGCGCGGCACTACCTCGACCAAAATCGTCGAGATGGTGCGACAAGCGGGCGCGCGCGAGGTGCATATGCGCGTCTCGAGCCCGCCCACCAGCCACTCCTGCTTCTACGGCATCGCCACGCCGGAGCGGGACAAGCTCTTGGCATCGCGCATGGACGTCGCGGAGATGGCGCGCTTCATCGGCGCCGACAGCCTTGCCTTCATCTCGATCGACGGGCTCTACCGCGCCATGGGCGAAAAAGGGCGCGATCCGGCGCAGCCCAAATTCTGCGACGCCTGCTTCACCGGCGACTACCCCATTCCGCTCGTCGATCACGACGCCGGCAAAGTCTCGACGCAATTGTCGCTCCTGGCCGAGACGGCGTGATCTGATCGTTCGTGCGCATCCCCCTCACCTTCCCATCGCTTTGCGATGGGCCCCTCCCTCTCCCCAAGGTGAGAGGGGCAAGAACCGCGCCGTGCGTCCCCTCTCCCCGCCGGGGAGAGGGACAGGGTGAGGGGGCGTGACTGCAGTCGGCCGCCTCGCCGGCCGCATCGCACTCATCACCGGTGCGTCACGCGGCATCGGCGCGGCGGTGGCAAAGCGCTTTGCCGAAGAGGGCGCGCATGTCATTGCGCTCGCCCGCACGGTGGGCGGTCTCGAAGAACTCGACGACGCCATTCGCGCCGTGGGCGGCACCGCCACCTTGCTACCGCTCGATCTCAGAAAATTCGAGCAGATCGACCAGATGGGCGCGGCGCTTTATCAGCGCTTCGGCCGCCTCGACGTGCTCGTCGGTAATGCCGGCGTCTTGGGCTCGCTCTCGCCCATGGGTCACTTCGAGCCCAAGGTCTGGGCCGAGGTGATGGACGTCAACCTCACCGCCAATTGGCGCCTCATCCGCGCGCTTGATCCGCTGCTGCGCCTCTCAGAGGCGGGCCGCGTCATCTTCACCACCTGCGCCGCCGCACACGAGGCGACGCCCTATTGGGGCGCCTACGCCGCGAGCAAAGCGGCGCTCGAGACGATGGCGAAGATTTACGCCGGCGAGATGGCGAAGATGAATGTGCGGGTGAACCTCGTCGATCCCGGCATCGTCCGCACCAAGCTCCGCGCCCAAGCCTTCCCCGGCGAGAACCGCAGCGAGCTCCGCTCACCCGAGGATGTGACGGAGCCGTTCGTGATGCTGGCGGCGGTGGATTGCGCGCATCACGGCGAGGTTGTGCGCGCGTGAGGGTCACTTGCGCGCAAACAGTTTCACGCGGCTCCCCCCACCCCTCCCTCCCCCTCAAGGGGGGAGGGGATTCGTCAGCACGGCAGGCTCTTCATCGCGACAGAAGGAAAACCCCTCCCCCCTGGAGGGGGAGGGTTGGGGGGGGGGGTCGCACGCGCGAATAC